>DDSC01000005.1:0-15901 GCA_002343265.1 Micavibrio sp. UBA2400 | reverse complement strand
CCCGCCTGTTCGCCGGCTCGCTGGCTGAAAATATCCGTCTGGGGCGACCCACCGCCACGGATGAGGAGGTGCGCGCGGCCGCCCATGCCGCCCGACTGGATGACGTGCTGGAACAGCTCCCCGATGGATTGGAAACAATCGTTGGCGAGCGCGGGTATGGTCTGTCCGGCGGGCAGGCCCAGCGCGTGGCCCTCGCACGTGCTTTTTTGCGCAACGCGCCAATCCTCTTGCTGGATGAGCCGACTGCCGGGCTGGATCGCGAGACTGCGTACGAATTGTTACTAGCCATTCGCGCACTAGCGCGCGAGCGCACCGTGCTGATGGTTAGCCATGATGAAGAGGCTCTGAAGATGGCGCAGCGCATTATGCGTATGGGCGAGGTGTCTCATGCGTGAGTTTACCCGCCTGCTGCGCCTGTTCGCTCCCTGCGCCCCCTGGCTCCTCACGGGTCTGCTACTGGCTCTACTCGCGCTCGCGAGCCAACTCCTGACGCTGGGCAGTGCGGGTCAGGCCGTGCTGGTGGGGACGGGTATGATTGGCTGGCTCAAGCTGGCAGGAAGTGCGCGACCGATGCTGCGCTATGCCGAGCGCCTGCTCACCCATAGCGCAACGTTTCGGGTACTGGCCCGGCTACGCCTATGGCTGTTTGCACAGCTGGTGCCGCTCGCCCCACAGCATCTGGGGACACGTCGGGCCGGAGATGTGCTGGCCCGGCTGCTGACTGATATTGAAACGCTTGACGGTTTTGTCTTACGCCTGTTGCTGCCTGTCGCCCTTGGTGTCAGCGCGGCGACTCTAGCTGTCGGAGCGTTAGTTTATATCCACGGTCCGGCCACGCTGGTAGCAACGATACTGCTCGGCTTATTCCTCATATTAGCTCTCTGGATCATGCGGGGACGGGCCCAAGTCATTACGCTTCCCGAACGTCAGTCGGATCTGCGCGTACACGTGCTGGATGGCTGCGAGGGCTTGGCAGATTTGCTGGCCAGCGACGCAGCGGACCGGCAGCTGCATCGCATCACCCAGGCCAGCGCGGCCCTGAACCGCGCGCAGCTGGCCCACGTCCGGCTGCGTCTGGGGGCGCTGCTAAGCAGCCAGCTGGCATGCGCCCTGATCCTGCTGCTCCTGCTACCGGCGTTTGCCCGTATGGATACCGGGCTTGCCCTCTCCGCCTCTTTGATCACGCTAGGCGCACTGGAGCTGCTTCCGGCGCTGGCCTTAGCGGGCGCACACTGGCCGCTTATGCAGACCGCAGCTGCGCGGATTTTTGACCTCGCAGATACACCAGTAACTCTGCGTGAGCCAGTGCAGTCAGCCTCCTTACCGACTAGGCGCAGCATCTGCTTTGAGCATGTTCATCTACACTATGGCCGGGCGAAGGCCGCGCTTGATGCCGTCTCCGTTGAAATCCCGCAAGGCGCACGTGTACTGATCAGTGGACCGAGTGGAGCTGGCAAAACATCACTCCTCAATCTGCTGCTCAAGTTTGCCACCCCCACTCAGGGGCGCATTCTGATTGATGGCGTCGACCTGCAGACACTGGACGGCGATATCTGGCGCACGCAGCTGGCGTGCCTGACGCAGCAGACGGCTCTGATGGCTGGCAGCGTGCGCGAGAATCTTCTGCTGGCGTATCCTCAGGCGAGCGATGCAGCTCTCTGGGATGCCCTGAAGGCAGCCGGGCTGGACGATTTTGTCCGAAGTCTGCCCGATGGACTGGAGTGTTGGACGGGCGAAAGTGGCGCACAAGTCTCGGGCGGGCAGGCGCGCCGACTGGCAATCGCGCAGATGCTGCTGCGTGATGCTCCGATCTGGCTGCTGGATGAGCCGACCGAGGGTCTGGATGCAGCAACGGCACAATCCGTGATGGCCACTCTCGCCGCGCGCAGCCACGGAAAAACAGTCCTGCTGATTACCCATCAGCCGGAGCTGGCCGACCGATTTGGCATTACACATCGCCTAACGCTCCAGCGTGGGCGGCTCCTCTCTTAAGAAAATTGGCGATTTTCAAGCAAATCCCGCTCTTGCATCCGCGGCCCAGTTTCGCTAGTTTGCGCGGGCCAGACACTGGCTGTGCTGCAGTAGCTCAGGGGTAGAGCAACTGATTCGTAATCAGTAGGTCGTAGGTTCAATTCCCACCTGCAGCACCATTATTCTAAGTCATTGATATAGAATAATAATTTACCGCTTTTTACCCGCCAAAACGGGCATAGCCGTCGGGACAACGACACGGGATACCGACCCCTTTATGATGTTTCTTCGATATTCGACCGGTTCTCTCTACGGCCAGATTGGGCGTGTCGTTATGAAAATGTCAGACTTCGCCTAATTTAAGTATAGGATTCCGAGACGACAGAAACTTCGCTGCTTGATGATACACGTCGAGATTCTTAATCCAAAACTGATGAAGCTCTTCAGGGGAACATTGGCCGATCGTTTTGTCAAAACCATCTATTATGAGAACTTGGTTGGCTGCACTACCTACCCCAACTGGAGAATGTACAACATGGGCAGCATATGAATGCTCAAACAGATGCACCTCTCCCGTATCCATGCGACACGCCAGACACTCCCTCAGAATAACGCGTCGGTTAGTCTTTCCCTGCATCAGGGCAATCAAATCGGATGCAGAAAGAGTCTGGTTTATCCATTTGATCAAGGGGCCGGGGAAACCTTGCAGTGCGTCAAAATAGTAACCCACGTCTGATTTTATGATAACGCCATTCAGATGTTTCGATGCAAATTCGGTAGAGGCACAAGCAACTTCAGATACATTCAAACTTTGTATTTCTGGAACATCAAGATCTGCCTGCTCAAGGCCAAGCCCGTATTTAGAAAACACATCTTTAGCAATCGCAAGCTTGCCCTTATTGCCAGTCAGAAAATATATGGTGCCTGTCATGAATCCCACCATCTCTTTTGTACGAATTTTTTAGCACCTAACTATGCCACGCTTTGATGACCAGCCGAAACTACCTTACGCGAGCGAATGCGCCCGGTGCTGATTTCCCGCCAGCTCTTCAGACGTGGCAGCTCCTTGGCCATAGCCTTGGCTGCGACGCGCTGATCATAGTGCATCTGCAGGCGTAGCCAGAACCCGCTGGATTGGCCTAAAAAGTTGCCTAGGCGAATTGACATCTCGGCACTCACCGGCACCTTACCCGCAATCAGCTTGCTCAGATAATCGCGTTGCACGCCCATGGCGCGCGCCGCCGCCGCCTGACTAATACCGAGTGGCTGCAAATAATCTTCAAGCAAGCTCACACCCGGATGCTCGGCGGGCAGAATACCTCCAGCCGCAGCACTCTTCAGGCTGACTTTGCCGGACTCGATATCTTCGCGATTGATAGCCATAGCATCCTCCTAATCGTGGTAATCCACGAGCTCCACATCCCAAGCGTCAGTACCCTTCCACTTAAAACACAGACGCCACTGATCATTGACCCGGATACTCCACTGCCCAACCCGATCACCCTTGAGCTGCTCTAGCCGGTTACCGGGTGGTACGCGCAGGTCATCCACAACCTCGGCAGCATCAATATCTCGTAGCTTGCGGTAAGCTCGCTTTTGTACGTCTGGCGGCACCCGCTTGACCTTGCCACCCAGGGCCAACAGCGCGGTGGCTTTGTCTGCGAACGTCCGGATCATGGCTTAATGTAGCATTTTATGCTACAAACGGCAAGAGGCGTATTGCGAACGAAACAATGAATAAAGTGGTCGGCAGTTCAAATTGCACGTCCGCTCACCAAGCGGCGCGATAAAACCCTCGACCACCCAAACTCTAAAACGTAGATAATGATTGTAACTAATGGCATTTTTGCCATTATATGACATCTAGACTGCGTCTCTCGTCAAAAAATGACCGTTAGATCGCCAAGGTCAATTCCTGCTTGGTGCACCATTTATCTTGTCCCCCAACCGGCCTGCTGGCCAGTTTGTCGCTTTCCTCCGTTCCAGCCACTATCCCCCCGATTTAATACGTCTTCAGAGTCTGAACGCCGCTGATCTATACCGGTTATCCACAGGCCCAGCGGCGGCGAATCGGTTGCGACGATGCGCGACTCGTCTATTTATCTCTTTTCAGTATGACTGAATTGGCAGCATCGTCGCTCTACTCACCAGCCGCGCACACCGTGCCGGTTGCCGCACATCCGCTTGCGGATGTGCGCGACCACAGCCGGGTCGCAGGCTGGGGTCTCGCGGGTGTGGATGCAATTGTCATTTTAACTCTTGGTCTGCTCTTCTCCGGCCTGCTGGTTCTGCCCGTGCTGCTGGCCACAAACGCTATCTCTGGCTTGTATCCCGGCTTTGGCCTGATGGGGGCAACCCGGTTGCGGCGCCGCTGGCTTTTGGGTGGGGCGGCGCTCGTCCTATTGGCTTTGGCCTGCCATAGTCAGCCACAGTGGCTTCCCGGCCTTGCCCTAACTGGTTGTCTCAGCCTAGCTCTCACCCCCTTGACTGAAGACCTCGCCCGCTTGCTCCTGGCCCAAGGAAAGCGCTGGGGCAAACCGGTCCGCATTATGGCCGCCGACAGGCAACTGAATGAGAGTATCCGCACCCTGACACAAAACTGGCCGCTGGGCCTGACTCCGTTGAGTCCGGAGCAAAGTGATACGCTGGCGCGCGCTCTTGTCCTGACACCGGGTGTGCTGGTGTCGCCCGAAACACCGCGCGTTCGTGAGATCTATCTCCTCGGTGAGGGTGGGCATATTCATCGCGTCAGGCCAGAACCGACACCTGTGGGGTGGGTTCACCCGCGCCTGCATACCCTCATCACGCCCGTGCAGCGGCAAATGAAGCGGATGATTGACCTGAGTGTTGGCCTGCTGGCTCTTCTACTCAGTCTGCCGCTGGCTCTGCTGACAGCCGGAGCGATCTACCTCGCCGATCCGGGTCCGGTCTTGTTCAGCCACTACCGGCGTGGCCAGTACGGCAAACCGGTGCGTATCTGGAAGTTACGCAGCATGTATCTGGACAGCGAAACACGCCTGACCCGTCTGCTGACACAGGATCCACTCGCAGCCAGTGAATGGGCCGAAAAACATAAACTGAGCCGGGACCCTCGGGTTCTGCCCTATATCGGTCACTTTATCCGCCGCCATTCCATTGATGAATTGCCTCAGCTTTGGGCTGTAGTGACTGGCGAACTCTCGCTTGTCGGACCGCGTGTATTTCTCGACTATGATCTGGCTATTTATACAGCGAACGAACTGGCGCTCCGGCAAAGCGTCCCCCCCGGACTAACCGGGTTGTGGCAGGTCACCATCCGCAGCCATGGCACCAACAGCGACAAGGTGCGCTACGACCTCGCCTATGTGCGGTACTGGTCGATCTGGATGGATCTGGACATACTCTATCGGACCCTAGGTGTTGTCATCGGCGGGCGTGGCGCGTTCTAACTAGTACTCGCGGTGAACGGCGAGGCGATTCTCCGCATGCCGACACACAGCCACCGACTGCGGCGGGCGGACAATATCATCATTGACCACAATCTGCTGCCAAATGCCGGATGACTGGACCATCTGCTGCAATCCAGCGAGTACCGCCTGACAGGCGTTTGGCGACAGCTGGTCGAGCACAATTAATACGCGCCGACCATCGGACTGGCGCTCGAGCCGCACCTGCACGGCACCGCCAAACGGATGGCGCCGCCCCGCTGCATCCCACAGCGATGGCAACAGCGCCCGGGCCAATACGTCGGCCGTTACATCACGGCTTGCGTCAGACAGTTTTATACTGCGCCAGTTTTGGTGGGTTACAAGTGTCAGTTGCTGGATGCCGGACAGGGTCTGATCGCGCCGGGTGAAGTCTTGCGAGCGGCCATACAGCACAGACAGCAGCACGAACGCCAGCAGACCAAAAATCAACCCGCGGCCAAGGCGCCTCATGACGGCGACCATCCACGTAGGATGTACAGTGTGGCATAGCCGCCCAGATAGCCGACAATAATTGGCCAGCCATAGCGCAGCCACGCCCCGACGGATCTGGCGTGTGGAAACAGATTGGATAGCGCGACACCGGCTGAGGAGCCAAACCACAGCATGGAACCACCAAACCCAACGGCAAAGGCGAGAAAGCCCCAGTCATAGCCACCCTGTGTCAGCGCCAATGCCGTCAAAGGGATGTTATCAAACACGGCCGAAAAGAATCCCAGCCCCAGCGTTACTGCAGGCGATGGTGTGGGCAGCGCGCCCACCGGCATGAGGGAGGCGGCGAGCACCAGCGAGAGGAGAAATACCGACCCTTTGGCGGCTTCGGGTAGTACTTCCCAGTCCGGGCGACGAACCTTGGCGCTGAGTAGCAGCACGCACCATAGCGCTGCTCCAATCCATGGAAACTGGCTCGCCCGTTCGGGCTGTGTGAGATTGACAGCCACATTCGTACCGACCACAGCCAGCAGGAGCGCGAAAACGATTAGAACGCGTGGCTTGTCGACATGCGTATGAGCATGGGCGTCTTTAACGATCGGACTATGCGCCTGTTGTAACCGGGCAGCCGGAATACCAAAGATAACCAAGGCCACCGCGGCGGCAAGATAGGCCTCGACAACCGCCAGCGGACTGATGCCGTGCAGCCAGATCATCGTGGTGGTGGTATCACCAATCACACTCCCAGCCCCGCCGCCGTTGGCGGCCGCGACGATCGCCGCAAGGAACCCGACATGCACCCGGCCCTGATAGAGCGCATGGGCCATAGCCCCACCAATCAGGGCCGCGGCAATGTTATCAAGAAAGCCGGAGAGGATAAATACCAGCACCAGAAGCTGAAAGCCACCGGTCCAGTCATCGGCCAGCCATTTGGGCAAAATGACCGGGATGCGCGTTTTTTCGAAATGACGCGACAGCAGCGCGAAGCCGGTGAGTAGTGCGAACAGGTTGGCAAGGGTTACCCACTCATGATGCACATGGGCCACGAACCCCGCCAGCCCTGCACCCTCGGCAAAACCTGTGACGAGCACTTGATACCCCGCAATGACGGCCAAGCCCGTGAGCGCAACTACCAAGACGTGCCGGTGCAGGAGCGCAACGCCCAGCAAAGTCAGGGCAAACAAGACAAATGACAGCGGAACCGGGCCAACTAGAATTTCTGCAGACATAGGCGTCTCTGTAGCACGATCGATGGCTTGCAGCCAGTGCAACTGCCCCTATACTCGCGCCATGAGTAACGAACTGACCCTCCCCGCCTTTCTGGCCAACCAAGCCGCCGTGAATAACGAAGTCCTGCAGATGGAGGCCCGCCGCCACTGGCAGGACGCATTGCAAGCCCCACGTTACCAGCAAGCCAAGCGCCTGACCCGCCATGGCTACAAGGTCTATTCCCAGCAGGATGAAGACGGCCTGATTGCCGAGATCCTCAAGCGGATCGGCGATGTCCCGAAAACATTTATTGAATTTGGCGTTGAGAATGGCCTTGAGTGCAACACGCTGCGCCTGCTGCTGGAGGGCTGGAGCGGCCTGTGGCTGGAGGGCGATGCCAATTTTGTTGCGCAGATCAAGAGCAACCTTGCGCACTATGTAACCCCCGGCACTCTGAAAGTCGGCCATGCCTTCGTCACCACCGAGAATGTAAATGACCTGTTCGCCCGCCATGGCCTGAGCGGTGAGATTGGTCTGCTTAGCGTCGATATTGATGGCAATGATATCTGGGTGTGGGAGGCGGTTTCCGTCGTCAAACCAGCAATTTTTGTCTGCGAGTACAACGCCACCTGGGCGCCGCCGCTCTCAATCGCGCAGCCGGCCGACCCCTCCATCCACTGGCGCGGCACCAATTACTTTGGCTGCTCGCTGGAGGCCCTGACCAAGATCAGCGCCAAGAAAGGCTATTCTCTGGTGGGTTGTAATTTCTCCGGTGCTAATGCCTTCTTCGTCCGGAACGATCTGCTTGGCGATAAATTCCACGCGCCCTTCACCGCGGCCGAACATTATGAGCCGCCGCGGTACTGGCTGCGCCATCTCAAAGCTGGGCACCGCCCTAGCCTGGGTCCGGTGGTTCAGGTCTAGGCCGTTTCTTCCGCTCTCTGGCGAACACGCCCTGTGGCAGCGACCTGTTTCAAGGCCGCGGCCACATCCTGCGCCACAGCCGACCAGTCGCCCTCGCGGAGTTGGCGGAACAGGCGCATAGCTGGATACCACGGGCTGTCGGCCCGGCCATAAAGCCAGCGCCAGTCCGGCATGAATTTAAGCATTGTCCAGCAGGGCACCCCGAGCGCCCCGGCCAGATGCGCCATGGCGGTGTCCGTGGTGATGACCAGATCAAGCGAGGCCATAACGGCGGCCGTATCAATAAACGCATCCTTGCCGCTATCCCATTCGTTGCCCAGAGTGGTGATGCGGGTTCTCAGCTCCTCCGGCAGCGCGTCAATCTGCTCAGCCCCGGCATTCTTCTGCAGACTTATAAACGTAATATCCGGTACCTGCAGCAGCGGCTCGAGCAGACGCAACGGTACCGAGCGACCTTTGTCCACCGTTGCCTTGGGATTGCCCTGCCAGTTCAACCCCACCCTTATGCCAGATTGCGGTAGCCGCGCGCGCCAGAAGGCCACGCGCTCCGGCTCCGGCTGCAGATATGATTCTGGCGCAGGTAAGCTTGCCACGGTCATGCCGAGCACCGCTGGCAAACTCATGAGCGGAGCATAGATATCAAAGGTGGGTAAAGACTCGCCCTGACGCACCAGCACTGTATCGCCAACGGCGTCTCTAACAAGACGATAGAGGCTCGGCTGCACCTCAAGAATGACTTTGGCGACTTTCGCACGCGCCAGCGGCAAGAAGCGTAGCGATTGCAGTGTATCACCGAGGCCCTGCTCCACAAATAAGAGCAGCGTCTTTTCGGGTTGGACCGAGCCATCCCAAAGCGGCTGCGGGAAGCTGCGCAGCGGGCCAGAGTCTTTCATGCGGCGGCGCCACTCATATTCCTTCCACCCCTCGGCCCACTTTCCTTGGGTCAGTAATACAGAGGCTAGCCCGAAATGGGCGTCGGCGCGATCCGGCTTGAGACGCAGGGAGTGCGCATACGCCTGTTCGGCAGCGGTAAACTGCGCGGTATAGTGCAAGGCAATCGCGCGATTGCTCCAGCACTCGGCGTGATCGGGTTTCAGGCGCACCGCCTCATCATAGCATGTTAGCGCTTCGTCATAGCGCGACTGCTCGCGATAACAGACGCCCAGATTACTCCAGCAATCGGCGTTCTTTGGATCGGCGGCAATCGCCTGCTTGAACACGGCAATTGCCGCGTCGATCTTCTCCTGCACGCGCAGGGCCTTACCGAGCCCATTTAGCGCGCTCACATAACCGGGGCGCAGGGCGAGCGCACGCTGAAACTTGTCTACCGCTTCGTCGTAGCGCTCAAGATCACCAAGCGCGTTACCCATATTATGGTAACCATCGGCCCGCTCCGGCTGCAATTTGATCGCTGCCTCATACTGCGCCATACCCTCAGGATAGCGCTTGAGCGCGATGAGCAGATTCCCGAAATTATTGCGCACCTCAGCGCTATGCGGATTAAGCCGGATTGAATGTTCAAATGCGGCTTCAGCCTCGTTCAGCTTCTGCTGGGTTTTAAGGGCCAGCGCCAGATTACCCCAGGCCTCAGCATAGTCGGGCTTCTGCTGGAGACTGTGGCGTATTTCCTGTTCGGCCTGCACCGGGCGACCTTGCTGATAGTGCGAGACGCCTAGATAGTGCCGGGTAATGACACTGCCCGGATCGTACTGCAAAATCTGTTCATAGAGCGCTTGCGCCTCGCTAACCTTGCCAGCCTGATGCAAGGTTAAAGCCTGCTCCAATGTCGGTCGTGTTGTGAAAGACTGCACGGCACCACCCTGTAAATTGGACTTAAGCTGTGTGATGACACTACCCCAATCTCCGGGCTTGTGCTGGCGCAGCAACCGCATCGACGGATACCACGGGCTGTCCGTACGGGTGGTCATCCAGCGCCAATCCGGACAGTGCTTGAGCAGTACAATGGTCGGGATATTCAGTGCGCCTGCCAGATGTGCCACCGAGGTATCGACGGTCACCACGCCATCACAGGCTTGCATCAGCGCAGCAGTATCGAGGAACGCATCGCCGCCGTCATCAAACGGCGCGGGGGGAATCACCAACGGAAAATCTTTGGGCAGGTCCGCGACCTGCTCCAGCGCCATGCCCTTCTGCAAAGCGACAAAAGTGATGTGGGTAAGCTTGGCCAGGGGCAGTAATTGCGCCAGTGCGAGGGAGCGCCCAGCATCAGCCCGCGCTTTGGGATTGCCCTGCCAGCAGAGGCCGATCACCCGACCTTTGAACTGGGCGCGCCATGTTTTCCAGCGCAGCAGACGTACGGCATCACTAGCGAGATAGGGGAAACGGGAGCGACTCTCACTCGGGGCAAGGCCTAGCACGTGTGGTAATGACAGCAGCGGCACATGGGCGTGACATGGCGGAATAGCTTCGCCATAGCCATACATCTCATCAACGCCCGGTGCGCTGGCCAACAGCAGCTTGAGTTGCGGCGGCACCACCAGCAGAAGCTTGCCCACCCGCGCCCGTGCATCCGCAATATAGCGCACAAATTGTATGGCATCACCGAGACCCTGTTCGGCGTGCACCAACAAAACCAATTCCGGATGTGGCTGCCCGGTCCAACGCGGACCATTGGGCTCACTCACCGCACCGAACTCACCCATCTTGCGGCGCCATTCATATTCAGCAAAGCCTTCGCTCCAGTTGCCTTGCATCAATAGGCAGCGCGCCAGATCAAAATGGTAATCCGGATTATTGGGCAACTGCCGCAACGACTGGCGCAGCGCACTTTCGGCCTCGGTCAGATGGCCTGACTCGAGCAGAGCTAGGCCCAGATTATGGATAAGATCAGCCTGCCCCGGCGACAGAGCGATGGCCTGACGGTAATGAGTGATCGCCTCCTCAAACCGGCCTGCCGCCTTGAGGAGATTGGCAAGATTGTTATGGGTGGAGCGATGGTGCGGCGCCAAGGTCAGCACCTGACGGCACGTGGCCTCCGCCTCCTCCGGGCGGCCTAGTGCCTTCTGTACCAAGGCCAGATTCGCTAATGCATCTGTATCATCCGGTCGAAGGGCCAGTGCAGCACGAATACAGGTTTCGGCATTGTTATGATGGCCGCGCTGATAGGCGATAAGCCCAAGATGATGGAGCGCGGTCGGCTCCTGCGGGGTGTTAGCCAAAATATCGTTATAGATCTGCTCGGCCGCGCTCAGTTGGCCCTGGCGGTGCAGCTCCAGCGCCTGCGTCAGCTGGGCAGAGGCTGGCTGTAAGTCATGCTGTATTGCTTGGATCACCTGCGCCCAATTCCCATCCTCACGCTGCCGGAAGAGCCGCATCGACGGATACCACGGACTATCGGTGCGACCCAACAACCATCGCCAATCCGGGGTTTTCTTGAGCATCAGAAACGTCGGGCGACCCAAACCGCCCGCGACATGGGCAATAGCCGTATCGGTTGTCAGAACCAGATCGCAATTCATCATCACGGCGGCGGTGTCTAGAAATCCATCCGGCCCGGCATCAAAGTCATCGCCTAGGGTTTCAACACGGGCCCGCAGAGCGGGCGGAAGCACATCAAGCTGCTCGCTGCCCTCATTCTTCTGCAAGCTGATAAAACGCACGCCCTCCAGTGCCAGCAGAGGAGCCAACTGGGCCAGCGGTAGTGAGCGGCCACGGTCGACTTTGGCTTTGGGATTACCCTGCCAGACAAACGCAATCCGCTTGCCGGGCTTGCCCTCCAACCGAGAGCGCCATTTTTCCACCCGCTCGGGTTGTGCCTTCAAATACGGCATGACGCACGCCGGTAGATCATCAAGCTGTACCTGTAGCTTGTGCAACAGGCTCATTAGCGGGCACTGGAAATCAACAGGTGGCGGCGGATCGCCCTTGGCAATCACCACCACGTCTGGCAGGGCATCTTGCAAGAGCTGGCGGATGGGCTTGGGTACTTCTACCACCACTTGACCCACCATCGCCGCCACGGCTGGCGCAAAGCGAATGAACTGGAGCATGTCGCCCAACCCCTGCTCGCTGTGCAGAAGTACGGTTTTTCCGGGCGAGGGAGTCCCATCCCAGACGGGCACATCCATACTGCGCGGCTTGCTCAGCGAGGTTTCATCCACCTTCAGACGCCATTCATACTCCGTCGCTCCTGCCTTCAGATCACCAAGCAGAAACAGGCAAATAGCGTAATTGTAATGCGCTTCGGCCAAAGTGGGGTCAAGTGCGAGCGCTTTGGCGTAGCTCTGCCCGGCGAGCGCAACCTCATGCAGCTTCATCAGGGCTGCGCCGTGGTTGACATAATAGCGGGCCACATCGGCCTTCATGCTGATGGCCTTTTCATAGGAAGCGCGCGCGCCGGCCATGTCCCAGAGATCCTGCTGGGCAACGCCGAGATTATAATAGGCATCAGGGTCGTTTGGCGTGCGCGCCACCAGCTCGGTATAGGCTGTGAGTGCCTGCTGATACTCGCCCAGCAGTCGCGAGGCGTTGCCAATAACATTTAACGCCGCCGGGTAGCCCGGATGGTCGGCCAGAATTTTTCGCGCCAGAGCAATAGCTGCGGCGGGCTGCCCCAGTTTGCTGAGCGCCACCGCCAGATTGGCGGCAAAGCTGGCATTCTTTGGGGCCAACTCGACCGAGCGAGTGTAGACTTTCAGGGCATCGGCGGTGCGATTGAGGCCCAGATAGACCGTACCGAGATTGTTGAGAAAGTCTGCGGCCTCCGGGCGGGCCCGTACGG
Source organism: Micavibrio sp. UBA2400 (assembly GCA_002343265.1). Taxonomy (GTDB): domain Bacteria; phylum Pseudomonadota; class Alphaproteobacteria; order UBA2400; family UBA2400; genus UBA2400. The sequence goes on along the minus strand of DDSC01000005.1, from coordinate 3,160 downwards.
CCGCTTCAATGCGTGCGCAGCCTTGAGCAAGACGGCCGTCCTGATAGTCCACCACACCCAGAAAGTGCAACGCGTCCGGCTGGTCGGGATCATAGGTCAGCAGCTCGGAATACAGCTCGGTTGCCTGTGGCACCTTACCCTTACGCTGCGCCTCCTTGGCCAGCTTGAGAAGGCTTTGCGCAGGCACGCTCAAGTCAGCAACACTCACGGCGGCTCCTAGTAGGCGGCGTAACTTTTTTCTTCAACCAGAGTACTGCCCAGCGCATCGTTGATCTCGCGCTTCAAACGCGCACGTTCATCATTCGTAAAATATACGCTGCGCGCCAGCTCGACAAACTTAGCACCGAAATCTTTCCGGCGTTCACACTCGCGGATATCGTCTTCAATCACCCACAACTTCTCGTTCACGGCCCTGAGCTCTTTCACCAGCGAGACTACGGCCGAGCTGAGGGTGGTGGTCTTGGCAACGGTTACATTCAGCTCATCCAGCTCGCGGCGAACATTCGCCAGCTTCGCCGCGTCGCTCATGCGCTCGGACTTGATTTGCAGGATGGTAATTTTGTCGAGCAGTTCGCCCCAAGACACGGGTGTAAGAACGAGCATGAAAAACTCCCTGAGCTGGTTTTAAACGATGGGGCTGTTGTGCCATGTTTGCAGATGATTCGCGAGCTTTGAAATGACCGCGGCCCAATCGCCAGACCTGGGTTGGCGGATCAGCTTTGTCTTTGGATACCAAGGGGTTAACTCACCAGTCCGTCCCCAGCGCCAATCCGGCACTGCCTTGAGGAGCAGGTAGGTCGGCACCGCCAGCGCCCCCGCCAAGTGGGCCAGAGCCGTATCAGTCGTAATCACAGCATCCAGAGACGGCATGACCGCAGCCGCATCTAAAAACGCGTCTGGTCCGCTGTCATAGCCCGCGCCAAGGGTGACCACGGCCATTCCCTTCGGCAAATTGGCCAGTTGCTCGGTGCCAGAATTTTTCTGTAAGCTGATCAGTCGCACCTTGGGCAGGGCCGCAATGGGGGCAAGCAAGGCCAACGGCAGTGAGCGGCCCTGATCGACCTTGGCCGCCGGGTTACCCTGCCAGTTGATGCCAATACTCAGACCCTCAAAAGAGCCCAAGGCTGAGCGCCACGCCGCCACACGGGCGGGCTGCGCTTTCAGATAAGGTGTCTGATTAGGAACAGCCTCAAGATCCGTCGCCAGCAGGCCATGAAGACTGAGCATCGCACACTGCACATCAAACGGGGGAAGTGGCGAGCCGAGAGCGATAAAGCTCGCCTGATCGCCAAAGGAATCCGTAAGTAACTGGCGCAATGACGCCGGTACCTCCACGATTACCTGCCGCACACGTGACTTGACCAGCGGCAGATAACGGATGAATTGCAGCGTATCACCGAGTCCCTGCTCGGCATACAGCAGCAAAGTGCCATGCGGGAGTGGTGCACCATTCCATTTCGGCTGACTGAAATGGCGGGCAGGCGAGGTAAATCCCTTGGCTCTCCAGCGCCACTCATAATGCGGGCCACCTTCAGTATAGCGCCCGAGCGTAAAGAGGCTGAGGGCCAGATTGTAATGCGCCTCAGGCAAATCCGGCACTTGTTCGAGTACGCGGCGCAGCTCAATCACCGACTCGTTAGCCCGACCCTGATCGCGCAGAACGTTGGCGAGGTTATGCCGCGCTTCATAATAATCCGGCTTCAGCTCTACCGCTTTGGTAAAGGCCTGCTCGGCCAGGCCCAGCCGCCCCGCCTCGCGCTGCAAGTTGCCGATGGCATAATAGGCTTCGGCGTAATTGGGCTGACAGCGCGCGGCATCACGATAGGCCTGTAGCGCCTCCTCCACCCGGCCACGCTCCGCCAGTAGATTGCCAAGATTATAATACTGGGAAGAAAAATTGGGACGAACCGCGATAGCACGCCGAATCAGCTTTTCCGCTGTCTCATAATTTCTACGCGCCTTGCCTAAAAGCCCCAGCAAATGCAGGGCGTCGGGGTGGTCCGGCATATCCTGCAAGACGTCAAAATAGCCGGCTTCGGCCTGCTCATACTGGCCCTGCTGATGCGCCACAAAAGCGGCGGCCAACTTCTGCTGCGTTATGGCGGATGTGGCTGGAAGGGACCCCAGAGTGGCGCCACTATCTTCGTCCTGCATCAGTCACTCTTTTGGCGAGCAAATTGAGTCCAGACTTCATCAGCGCTCTGCACTTCGCGCAAGCCAACGATATTCATCCCGCTCTCACGCGGCACGGCCAGCATGTTGATCGAGACAATGCCTTTAAAGACATTGTCCGGGCACCCCAAGTAGTTGTCCGGCTTGTAATACGGTGTCATATGCCAAAACAATCTGTAGTCTTGAGAAAACATGAGCTCGATTAAAGCTCGGGAGTTGTCCTCCCGATCATTCTCCATATATACGAGCGGGCGCAAGCGGGCGAGAGTGTCCCGCGCACCGCGAATGACGTCAGCTTCCATTCCTTCAACGTCAATCTTGATGAAGTGGCAGCTCTTCAGGCTCAACCCGTCTATCGTTCTCACTGGCACCTGCTCGCCAAAATCATACTGGCCTAGAGAAAGGCAACCATAATTTCCTTCTACGTCATAGCGAACCGGGGGCACGGTAATTTCTGAAACGGCGCTACCTGCGGCTTCCTGGCGCGGAAAAACATTAAACAGGCCGTTCTGGGCAACATTGGCGCACAGGATCTGAAATAGTACCCGCTGCGGTTCATAGGCATAGACCTTACCGGTCGAGCCGACCAGCTCGCCGAACAGAACGGTGTGCGCTCCGATATTCGCGCCCACATCCAGAACGGTCATACCCGGCTTGATGATCTGGCGGAACAGGTGCGCTTCACCGGGCGAAAACTCGCCATAGAGGTCAAGCGAGCGGCCAATATAGCTGTCGTGGGTGATGTACGTCATGAGACCGGTGCGGCAGCGGCGCGTGCGCACGAAGCCTGCCTCGTGCAACAGACTGGTATCAGCAGATGAGAATGCCGGGCGGGTTAATTCAGCAGTGGACATAAGTGGGCTCCCAGATAGCGCACTCTAGCCGGATTGCCCCCCAAAAACAACAACCCCGCCGGTGAGGGCGGGGTTGTTTTTCTAAAGATTAACTAGCTCAGGTCCAGATGAAGTCGGCCGCCGAGAGCAGAGTA
>DDSC01000027.1 GCA_002343265.1 Micavibrio sp. UBA2400 | reverse complement strand
AGTGCGCGACTGGCAATATGGCCAAAGGCACTAATGGACAGCAGCACTACTACAATAAGCCAGAGTGTATGCGGATTGAGAGTGTGCAGTGGGTCAATCGTCTGATCCGGTAGCAAAGGCAGAATAACCAGAACCGCACCCGCCAACAGCAAGCCATCATGCAATTCGGCATCGGTCAGAGTGGTGCGGATAAATTTGTGCAGCCGCGTGCGGACCGACAGTAAAACCGCCACGGCGACACCCAACCCGGCCGCCATCGGTGCATGGACCTGTGCCAAGGCGCCGAGCAGGGTCGTCACCAGCAGTGCAATTTCCGTAGTCAGTCCCGGATCGCGCGGAGCGGTGTAGCGATAGCTCATTGCGGTCAGGGCACCAAGGATCAGCAACGCACCGATGAGGAGGGGAGCCTCGCCAAGCTGCCAGCTCAGGCAGCCGAGTAAGGCAGCAACCGTAAACGTGCGTACACCGGCCGCCTCGCGCATGGGGCCTTGGCCTTTGCGCCGCTCGCGCTCAATGCCGATCAGCAGACCAAGGCTGAGCGCAGTGAGATAGGATAGCCAAACGGATGACATGACAGGCACATAATGGCCCATACGCGCCCAAAGAAAAAGCCGAATTACAAAGCAGTCTGCCGTTAGAGTTTACAGGCGCGGCGGAACCAGTTGCGGCTGAGGGTAAGTAACTCGCTCGCCTGCCGAGCTTTGTTGGCACCAAACACGCTGTTGAATCCCAGTCGTTCGGCCCGCGTATCCAGAATGGAAAGCCCATCCTCAAGGACAGGGTCCAGTACATACGTCCCGCCAAGGTAGCGCTTAAGGGCATCGTAATCATGGGGTGTGTTGGCTGGCGGAGCGATCACCGGAGATAGTGCCAGATCAATCAAGGGAGCCGAAAAATCAATCGGGTCCTGACTGCGGCGCGTGGCCTGTGAAATGATATCCCCAGCCTCTATCGCACGCAGGAATGCCTGTTGACGAAATACGGTTGCGGGCACTTCGCTGCCGAGCGCGGCAATCTGCTGAAAACAGCGCTGCATCTGAGATCGGGCTACCTTGCAAATGCTGGTGTGAGTCATGGTGCTTGCCTCCACAGGCATCTTATGGCGAACCCTACTGGTTAATTTCAACAGAAAAATCACATTATCAGTTCATGTCGCCGGGTGTAGAGTTCGCTAAATTGACGATCCAGCTTGCGGTTTTGCCCTTTGATTTTGTTGAACACAGCATGGGCATGGTCGGTATAGTCCAGCCGCCGATCAAGTGACCAGCCTTCAGGGGCCTCACGTAGCACATCGATCACGTTGGCAATCTTGTCTGCCAGTTTCAGTTTTTTGGCCCGAGGACTCAAGGTGGCCGCATGCTCGATTTGCAATTGTTTGCGCACAGCCTTATCAAGGCTCTTATCGTCTGAAACTTCTTCCACTAGGTCCGCCACTTCCGCCCCAAACAGCTTGGCCAGTTGGGCCTTGCTGACGCCGCAATCTTCCGTCACATCATGCAATAAGGCGGAGGCCAGCAAGATGGCATCGCGCTCGCCAGCGTTGAACAGAATGGTTGACACCTGCACCGGGTGATTAATGTACGGCGTGGCGTCTTTGTTTTTGCGGCGCTGGCGTTTGTGCGCTGCGCTGGAAAAAGCCAGCGCATTGAAATAGAGGGTTAAGCCAGCTTCAGTACGGATGTTCATGTTCTCTCCTTTGGGTATGACCGGAGAGTGACAAACCAACCCCTGTTTTGGCCAATGCCGACTGAGCTTGTGTTATGCCGTATGCTTATGGGACAAGCAAAAAGGCCAACCCGCAGGTTGGCCTTTTGGATGTTGGTGGAGCCAAGGGGGATCGAACCCCTGACCTCGACAATGCCATTGTCGCGCTCTCCCAGCTGAGCTATGGCCCCAATCTGAACGGCGCGAGCTTTACCACCAGATGGGCCCGGTGGGCAAGAGGCTCGTGCGAAAAAATTACTTCTCGTCGGCTGCATCAACGTCGAGTTCAACTGCCTCGTCGTCATCATCCGCCGGGATGGCGTCATCGGCTTCCACTTCGACGCCCTCCTCAACTTCGACTTCTTCAATCTCCTCGGGAGTCTCGGCCACTTTCTTCTTGGCGGTTTCGTCCGGAGTGATGCGGCGGCGCGACTTTAGCAGCGCTTCCGGATCAAAGGCCGTGCTGCACTTCGGGCAGACGGGCGGGCTCTTTTTCATATCATAGTACAGAGCGCCACAGGCATGGCACAGCCGCTTGAGACCCCATTCCGCTTTGGACATCGCGTCCTCCTGATAAAAACTGTTAAGGCGGCTGTGAGTGCCATGCCAAACGCCGAATGTCAATCACCGCTGCGGAATTCGCTGCCAATCGTTAACTTTTTATGCTGAATCGGCGAGCCTCGCTTGACCCCTGTGCCGTAGGCGGTTACCTAAAGGGCTCATGAGCATTATTATCGCGATCGACGGCCCGACGGCCGGGGGCAAGGGGACGCTGGCCAAAAAGCTGGCCGAAGCCATGGGGTTTGCCTTGCTGGATACCGGGTTGCTGTACCGGGCGGTGGGGGTAGCTCTCAAGCGGGCTGGCTATACGCCTGAAGATCAGGAACAGGCAACGCAGCACGCCCGCTCGCTTGATGCCACCGACATTATGGATCATGACGAACTACGCAGCGCTGAGGCCGGTCAGCTGGCTTCGCAGGTGTCGGCTATTCCGGCCGTGCGGCAGGCGCTGCTCGAGTTTCAGCGTAACTTTGCGGCGCATCCGCCGGGCGGGCAGGCCGGCGCAGTGCTTGATGGGCGGGATATTGGCACCGTGGTATGCCCGGACGCACTGGTCAAGCTGTATATTACCGCCAGCGCTGAGGCACGGGCCGAGCGCCGCTACAAGGAGCTGCTCAGCCGCGGCGAGGCCAAAACCTTTGACGAAGTGCTGGCGGATATCAAGGTGCGCGATGATCGCGATATGAACCGTGCTGTTGCGCCTCTGAAACCTGCAGCTGATGCTGTTATTCTGGACACCACAGCCATGGATCCAAACAAGGCTTTTGATGTGGCTTTGGCACTGGTGCGCGAGCGGTTGTCTGTAACCACGCCCTGATTACAATCGCGCCAGTATCCAGTTTTCCAACCTGTCTGCACTGATAAATCCACTACGGCTACCGCGGATGTTACCTTGCCGGAATAACAACAGGGTGGGCACACCCCGCACATTCATCTGCCGGGCGAGGGCGGGGGCGTCATCATAATTCAGGGTGGCAAAGGTTACCTGTTCGCGCAGGGCCAGCGCGGTCTTTTGAAGCTGCGGCGTGGTCCGCCGACATACGCTACACCATGGCGCCCAGACATAGAGCAGCACCGGCTCCTGCGCTGCAATCACCAGATCCCCAAAGTTGTGCGAGGTGGCCGGGTACAGAACCTCACTTTCCAAGGCTTCGGCACTGGCTGGCACGGCTGAAAAAGCAGCTAAAGCGGTAAGAAGAGCGCGGCGCGTAAAAGTCATCCCCTTTAATTGGCATGATTCGCAAGGCTTTTCAAAGCGATAGGAATATGCCGTGTGGTTTAGAAATGACGAGGTTGAAACTTATTGATTTTGATCGCCTAAATATGCAAGAAAAGCAAGCATTAACGGTGAATTAGGAGAAAATATTATGCTCGATACCGACTATCCATCTCCATCGCGCTTCATGGCCGAAATGGCCCATTTGGCTAACTATCAGCTTTTTCCGCACCGTTGGCTTGTGGATGTTAAGCAAAAGAACTTTGACTCTACTGTTGTTCGGCTCGGAACTGCCGCACTACTGCTTGGTTTAGGTAGCTATGTCCTAGACGGTAAATTCACTAAGCCTGCAGCCATAGGCATCGGGGTTGCGTATGCCTTTGCCAGCGCAGTGAGCGCTCGTCGCATGGTTAGTGCATCCACACTTTTATCTCAGGCGAATGGGTATCTTCTAGCGCACGCACTTACTCTCGAGACTGCGCAGAAGGCATCTGTTTTCACTATTGATGAAGAGTTAAATGCGGCTGTGAAGAAAGTTGTTGAGGCTAATGTTGGTGTCTATAATGCAGCGTTAGGTGCTGCGGCGTCTGGCGCGGAAGGACCCGCCCGGAAACGCATCCTGAGCAAAAAACTTGTTGAATCTAAGGGGATGTAGTTTCTTTAAAATACAGGAACTTAGTTAGTCTCGTCTATTTAAAGGGGCTGTAGCCAATTTTAGGTTGCTTTCATGGTCCAGAATCGCTAAAACCGCCCGGTCGCTGCAGGTGCAGCGGCACGAGAGCTGTCCGCACCAACCCGTGCTGCCGGCGGCACCTCTCGCCACCAAATCAACCGGCTGTGCAGCAATACTTCACAGCCCTATATCGTGCAGCGTAAGGACCACACAATGGCGCGTTCAGCTACCGCTACCAAAAATAACAGCAACATGGAATCATTTGCCGCCCTGCTCGAAGAGAGCTTTGGCACCGCCGACAATCTTGAAGGATCGGTCATCAAGGGTCGTGTTCTCTACACCACCGATGACTTTGCCATCATCGATGTGGGTCTGAAGTCGGAAGGCCGCGTACCGCTCAAGGAATTTGTCGGAGCTGATGGCAAGATCGATGTCAAAGCGGGCGACGTTGTCGAAGTTTTCGTGGAGCGCATGGAAGACCGCCATGGCGAGGTGACCCTGAGCCGTGAGAAGGCCCGCCGCGAGGAAGCTTGGACCGTGCTCGAAGTGTCCTTCAACAAGGGCGAGCGCGTTACCGGCGTAATTTTTGCCAAGACCAAGGGTGGCTTTAACGTGTCGCTCGGCGGTGCCGTAGCCTTCCTGCCCGGTTCGCAGGTGGACATTCGCCCCGTGCGTGATGCCGCCCCGCTGATGGGCACCCCGCAGCCGTTCCAGATCCTCAAGATGGACCGTCAGCGCGCCAACATTGTGGTGTCGCGTCGCGCCGTGCTCGAAGAGAGCCGCGCCGAAGCCCGCAGCGAGCTGGTGCAGGGCCTCAAGGAAGGCCAGATCATGCAGGGCGTGGTCAAGAACATCACCG
>DDSC01000033.1:31789-50696 GCA_002343265.1 Micavibrio sp. UBA2400 | reverse complement strand
TAGCCCATGAAGGCGGTCGCCATCATCAGCAGCAGGATCAGCACCCCGAGCATCCACAACAGCTCGCGCGGCTGCTTGTAGGACCCGTAATAAAGACCGCGGAAAATATGGATATACACGGCAATGAAGAAGAAGCTGGCCCCGTTCATGTGCAGGTTGCGCAGCAGCCAGCCGCTGTTGACGTCGCGGGTGATGCGCTCAACGCTGTCAAACGCCATGGCCGCGTGCGGCGTGTAGTTCATGGCCAGCACAATGCCGGTGACAATCATGGTCACCAGCATGAACATGGCAATCGCCCCGAAGTTCCAGAAATAATTCAGGTTCTTCGGCATGGGGAACTGGCCATATTCCTTGCTCATCATGGTGAAGAGCGGCAGGCGATAGTCGATCCAGTTGACAATCGGGTTCTTGAAGCCGGGGGCGGGACGGGGACCAGACATGGAAACTCCTGCTTAACCGATGCGGACGATGGTGTCGGAAATGAAGCTGTAGGGCGGCACTTCCAGATTGGTTGGCGCGGGACCGGCCATGATGCGGCCCGAGGTATCGTAGGCCGAGCCATGACAGGGGCAGAACCAGCCGCCCCACTCACCGCGCATGTCCGTCGGCTTCTGGCCCTGCGGCACACAGCCCAGATGGGTGCATACGCCTTTCACGATCAGCAGGTCATCCTTCTTGACGCGGTCGGCATCAAGCTGCTTGTCGCGCAGCGTCTCGACCTGTGCGTCAACTTCCTTGGCCTTGGCGATCTCGTCGGCCGTGCGGCGGCGGATGAACACCGGCGCGCCGCGCCACATCACGGTAATGGCCTGACCGGCCTCAATCTTGCTGACATCCACCTCAATGGTGGCCAGCGCCAGTGTATCGGCGGCCGGGTTCATGCTGTTAATCAGGGGCCACGCCACCGCCGCCGCGCCAACGGCACCCATGCCCGCACCGGCCAGATAGATGAAGTCGCGGCGCGAGGCCTCGTCCCCGCCACAGCATTGCCCGTCTGTTTTGGGGGCTGGGGTTTCACCGTGGCACTGTCCACCACCACAACATTCACCGTGATTGCCGCTCATACCGGGCTTCTCCTGCCAAAAATTCATGACATATCATCGCCTTCCGGCGAATCCGCACCGCTTTGGTATACCGCTTAACCTTTTAGGCGACAAGCGGGTTTGCGGTAGCTATCAGCTTGAAAAATGACGTTTTCAGGGCGCTGAGGCAGGTGGGTTGGCCTTCGCAGTGCTGGTCCGCTTGGCGTTTAGGGCCGCCACATAGCTGCACATATTGAATACGAAATTAAGGCCGATATAGGTAAGGGCAGGAGCAAGGGTGGCTCCAGTGTTCAGGCCTGTTTCAGCAAAGAAGGCGATGGGAAGTATCGTAGCGGTTGCCAGACACATTTCCTCACTCATCCACTCTCTGCTTTGATCTGCTTTTCTTTGCAGGGCGGGCAAAGCCAGCGTATTCTGATGCCGTTCTGCCCGGCGTAACATGCGTTGGGTATTAAAGGCGTGGCACAGCGTATAGGTCGTTCCGGAAGAGATCAAGGCAAGCAGAGCTATGGGGTTTTGCTGGCTGATATAAATGCCGGTAATACCAAGGCCGAATGCGGTATTGAGCGCATTCGTGGCGGCTCCTGTTGTGTACGTAACCTCAGCTCGGCTTTGCCATCCTTTTTTGGCCAGCTTGGTAAAGGCCTGCGTCAGACCGATGAGCGTAAACATGGACGTCCCCCTGTGGTACTTGCCCTAGGGATAACGCCCGTCAAAGGCTTTGGCAAAAGAAAAAAGGTTAACTACGGCATGGCACCGGGGACATGCCGGAAAAACTGCTTGAGACGGTCACCGAGGAGCAGATTGATCGGCGGATCGATGAAAGCCTTGGTGCCCAGGGTTTTGAAGGCACCGATCACGGATGTCAGGGCATCCACGGTCGCGATCTCCGGCGGGGTGGCGTCCATGGTGGGATCGTACAGATCGTACACGGCGTTGTCATCAATCACGATATTACGAAAGACAACCTGCACGCCGCCCTTCTGGTGGCTTACACCCCGAACGGCATCGGGTTTGAGCCTGTGATGCAGGAGGCGGTTGGCGACATAGGCGACCGTCGCCTGAAACGCTACGCCATGCGGGGCTACCAGCGCACGCTCCGACAGCGGGATGATGAATTCTTTCATAAAGGAAAATCCTACAGGCGGTAGCCATGACCCGGGTTGCTGTATTTCTGGAGTTTGTCCCAGCCGTCTTTCAGCGGGGCAGCATGGGCCGGGCGCTCGCGTTTCTTCTCTGTATGCTTAAAGCTTGTGGCCGGGGATGAACTACTGTCGTAGGTGGCCGCGTAGTAAAGTGGTGAAGCAGAAAAAACGGCTCCAGCGGCAAGGGCCGTGCAGTAGGTCAGTTTTGCAAGTCGCCCGCGCACCGGCGGCGTCTCGCTGTAGAGAGCCGGATTGATTTTTTGGCTGATTTTTTTGTCCAAGTATTTTAGGGTCTTATAGACACTGTATCCACAGGCCACCACTGTTGCTGCCGCAAGGCCAAGGCTTGCAATGCCAAGGCCGATAATCGGGCCGAGGGCAAGTGCGCCGATACCAGCCGCTGCTAGCGATAATAGGCTGAAAAATCCACCGACTGCGTATAAATTCCCATGCAGAAATCCAACAGAGGTCTCGCGCAGCAGGCTGCTCTTTATAACAGGCTTGGTTTCGGTTGCTGTAGTCATTGCTGTCTCCCTGATGGGGCTTACTATAGACAGGCCCTTAGCAGAAGCGCAACCGGATTCCATGGTTAATGCTTGCCACCGGTTCATATTTCGCGCTTGTCGCTCGTTAAAATTTCGCGCTTGTCGCGCGGGGGTTAATTGGTTAAACCGCGCCCATGCGCTTGGCTTTGTACGAACCGGATATCCCGCAAAATGTGGGCGCCATGATGCGCCTGTGCGCCTGCCTTGGCGTGGGTCTGGATATCATCGAGCCGTGCGGATTCATCTGGGACGAGGCCAAAATCCGCCGCGCCGGGATGGATTATATCGATCATTTGGCGTTGACACGACATCGCGACTGGGCGGCGTTTGCGCCCAGCGGGCGGGTGGTACTGCTCACCACCAAGACTACGCAGAGCTATCTCGATTTTGCTTTTCAGCCCGCTGATGTGTTGATGGTCGGGCGCGAGAGTGCAGGCGTGCCTGAGGCTGTGCATGACGCGGTGGCCGCGCGGGTGACGATCCCGATGGCGGGTGGCTGCCGCTCGCTGAATGTGGCAACCGCCGCCGCGCTGGTGCTGGGCGAGGCACTGCGGCAGACGCGATAGAGGCTGCTAAACGCGCGGGCCACGCGTGACTTTACTCTTGATTTTGATGCGCCAACACGGCATCACGACGGCGGAGATACTCATGCGCCCGCTTCGTGCCTTTGCCCGTACCGCCCGATTTGTTCTGACGCTTGAGCCAGCGGCCGAAGAGGCGCGCTGGTTGCTCACACAGGCTGAAACCCAGCCAACTGAGGTGGCTCGCTCCCGTATGTATGCCAAGCGCTTTGTCGCCAATTCCCTGATCCCGGTTGCCATGCTGGCGAGCTATGGTTGGGCTCTGAATATCGGTACCGAGTTATTGGCCCGAAATAACCCGCGTCCGCTGGAGATCCTGCTCGGCGCGACGCCACTGTGGATTTACGGGATACGGCGGGCCGGTGTACGGTGGGGGATGTCCTTCGATGCCGGCGTGTCCTTTTTGCTGGAACAGAATTTTGATACCAAAGCGGGCGCAACCCGCGCGCTGTTGCAGCGCACCGCCCGTAAGGGAACCCCGATGCTGATGCACTGGCATTAAGGCTCCAGTATTAACAATTCTGTTGTTGCTCTCGCCCGGCTTGGGTGGCTACAACAGCAAGCATGACCGACAGCGCCAACCCCAAAATCGTTCTCGACACCAATATCTGGATTGGCGCCATGGTGGCCACCCTGATGCCCGAGCGGGCCAGTGCGGATGAGCAGTGTGATGCGGCCATTGTTGCCTATGCCCGCACGCATTTTGATATTGTCTTTACGCACCGCACCATGGACGAACTCGGGATCATGGTGCTTAACGGTGAGCAGCAATGTACACAGCTCAATGCGCATACGCAGGCCCGCGAGCGCCTCGCGCTGTTGAACGACTGGCGGCGCGGGCTGCGGCCTTATGCTGAGGCAACTTCGCCGCTGCGCTGTAAGGAAGATGTACAGGATCAGAAATTTCTGGATGCCTGTTATGGTGCCCAAGCCCATATTTTGCTGAGCCGGGATGCACATTTGCTCAATCTGGCTGGAAAATCGACCTGGTTGGATGTTCTGCACCCGCGCGACTTTGCCCGTGCGGTGATGACTCTTGATGGCCCGCCGGAGCTGGGCGGGCTGAAAGCGAAGGAAGACGCGCTGCGTCGCAGTCTGGCCGCTGTCCAGGCAGCTCAGGTGCGTGTGGAGCGGCGCGTGAAAGAGGGCACTGTTGGACCGGCACTCGGAACAACAGCGTCACCAGCTCTCGCGGGATATGGCTTGTTCAGCGAACCGAAACGCCGCACCCGCACCCAGGATGGCCGCTTGATTGAGTCAGGCCCGGCGCAGGCAGCTGCCGGACCGTTCCTGTTCTCCGAGCCTAAATCGTGGGGACCGAAGGCAAAAAAGCCGGGGACACAGGCCAGCGGTGCTTCTGGTGATGGCACGGTGAGCGGTAAAGCTGGCAAAACCTTGCGCGAGCAACTCGCTGACCTACAGCGCCGGGGTGACCCCGAGCCACGGTGACTCGGCTCACGGCCCAGATTCCTGTCAAAGGAAAAATTTGGGGTCTGTTAAGAATCTTTTCCTTGCCACCGCGCGGGCGCGTTTGTAGCCTCAGGCCATAAATACAAAACAAGGCCAGTTGGACAGGGGCAAATACATCACCCGGACTAACCGGGTATAGGGCCGCCGGGGCTTGCACAGAGCCCGGCCAGTTGAGCAGGGGGCAGAGGGCAATGACGCGGCGCAAGCGTAAATCCATCGAGAATACACAGCCAAGATCCATCCGCGCCGTGGTGGATACCTGTGTGTTGATTGACGCGTTTCACGGGGCTGCCAGCGCCAATGCTGAGGCGGCTGCGCTGTGCTTCAGTTATCTCTGTCACAGCGGGCAGCTGTTTATCTCCCCCGCCACGCAGCGCGAGTGGCTCGGCACCGCGCGCCAGCTTCTCAATCCTCACGCCAGCTTTACCGCCCTGCAGACTTGGGCAACCATGGCGCGCATGGTGTTTTTCTGTCAGCACGAGCAGCCCCGCGAGCGGGTAACGGTGTGCCGCGACCCCAGTGACAATAAGTGGCTGGAGCTGGCGAAAGCGGTGCAGGCGGATGTACTGCTGACGCGCGACATGGCGCTGCTCGATCTGCACCGGTTCGGGCCAACCCGGATTCTAACCCCTCAGGCCTTCGCTCGCGAACTGGATGCGCGGCCAGTCCGTCTGGCTTAATCCGGCTGTCAAAAACAGAGCGACTCTGTTAGCCTGAGCACATGTCTGTGTCGCAAAGTCTTCAGCTCAAGCAGGGCCAGTCACTAGTGATGACCCCGCAGTTGCAGCAAGCCATCAAGCTGCTGCAACTGAGCAATCTCGAGCTGGCCGAGTTTGTCGATCACGAGATCGAGCAGAACCCGCTGCTTGAGCGGGGCGATGCGCCGCGTGAGGAAGCGCCCGAGGCGACTAAGAATGAGCAGGAAGCCCCGCAAACGCAGGAGAATTGGGACCCGGCCCCCGGTGCCCCCGCCGAGCAGTTTGCCGATTGGGGCAAAAGCGGCGGCAGTTTCAGTGATGATGCCCTAAGCCTTGAGAATGTGTTGACCAAGGAAACCACCCTGCGCGAGCATCTGGTGGCGCAGCTCAATGAAGAAATTGACGATCCGACCGAGCATCTCATCGGCCTGTTCCTGATCGATCAGCTTGATGAAGCGGGCTATCTGAAGGAAGACAGCGCGGCGGTCGCCACCTTGCTGGGGTGCACACTCGAACAGGTGGAGCGCGTCCGCGCCAAGTTTGTGCGCTTTGACCCGTTGGGCATTGGCGCACGCAATCTGGCCGAGTGTCTGGCCGTGCAACTGGGCGAAAAAAACCGCCTTGATCCGGCCATGCAGGTGTTGCTCGACAACCTGCCGCTGCTGGGTGCGCGTGATTACAAGCAGCTGATGAAGTTGTGCGGCGTGGATGCCGACGACCTGAAAGACATGATTGCCGAAATTCAGGAACTGAACCCGCGCCCGGCCACCGGCTTTGGCACCGGGCCGAGTGTCACGGTGTTGCCCGATGTGCTGATGCGGCCCAACCCGCAAGGCGGCTGGGTGGTGGAGCTGAACCCGGCCACGTTGCCGCGCGTGCTGGTCAATGAGCAGTATTACGCCCGTGTGAGCGGCGAAGCCAAGGTGAAAATTGATAAGGACTATCTGGCCGAGCGCTTTGCCCAAGCTAATTGGCTGGTTAAGGCGCTGCACCAGCGCGCGCAAACCATTCTCAAAGTCTCGACCGAGATTGTGCGCCGCCAGCATGAGTTTTTTGTAAAGGGTATTCATCACCTCAAGCCGCTGATCCTGCGCGACATCGCTGAGGTGATCGAGATGCATGAATCGACGGTCAGCCGGGTAACGGCGGGCAAATACATTGCCACCCCGCGCGGCCTTTACGAGCTGAAGTACTTTTTCACTACGGCGGTGGGTGGCGGTGCCAGCGGCGAGGATAGTCACTCGGCCGAGGCCGTGCGGCACCGCCTGAAAGAGCTGATTGCAGCAGAGGACCCCAAAGCCATTTTGTCGGACGACACCTTGGTTGAACTGCTCAAAAAAGATGGCATTGATATTGCGCGGCGCACCGTGGCCAAATATCGCGAGGCCATGAATATCGGTTCGTCGGTGCAGCGCCGCCGCGAAAAAGCGGGGATTGGCTAGCTGAGCCTAGGATATTGACGAAACCGGGCCACATATTCTGGATGCAATTCCTGCCGGTCATGCCAATCAGCACTTAATGATGGAACAAAGCTACTGCGCAGGCCATGTTCTTTGGCTCCTGCCAAGGTTGCCAGTACACATGCCCCACTGCGAAAACCGCCGACCAGAACATGGTCAATCCCGCGGGAGCGCAAGGCGGGGGCCAAGGCACGGTTGCTGAACGCATCGGCGTAACCTTTCTTCAGGCACAGATCGCCCGCGTCGGGGAGGATCAGAGGAACAAGCCCCGGACGATCCAGGTGGCAGAAAACCAAGCGTGGCCCCGCCCAGCGTATGGGCCAGACTTGGGGTGTACCAGGGCCAAAACCGAACCAGATATGAATCACCGGCATGCGTTGACGAATGCGATGTAGATTCTGTTCTATCCGGGTGAGGGTAGCCGGGCTGCTTGACGCAAACATGGGCTGGGCATCAACCAGCAGGAAGGCGCTGCGCCGGGAGACTTTTTCTGCCGCACTCACGGTGCTGGCGCGGTAGCGCGCGGCTGCCACCAGTACGGCTCAAGCACGCGTACACCCGGCAGGCGCAGCGGGTCCTTCTGCGCATGGATCTGATCGGCCGTGTCGGCGGTCAGGGTCGGATCAAGGCTGACTTGTAGGCCGGCCTGTAGAGCCGCCTTGGCCGAGCGATGCACGCATTGTGATGCCGCAAAGCCCGCCAGCACAAGGTGCCCGATACCCTGCCGCTGCAGAAAGCGCTGCGCAAAGGGATTGCTCATCAAGCTCAGGCCCGACTTGGCAGTCATCCAGTCGCCGTGCTGGGGCAACAGGGCCGGGCGCTCCGGATACTTTTGGTCATAGGCTAAGGCGTTCGTAAAGGTCTGGGCATCACCTGCACCAAAGACTTGCGGTAACCGATCCGCGTAGGAGGCATTGAGATGCCGGAAGCTGCGCGGGAACGGGTCCCAATACACCCACAGAATGGGCATTTGCCCGCGTTGGGCACTGGTGGCCTCAAAAATGCGCTGGACCGTGCCGGGATTTTGCCGTGCATAGAGATCCTGCACATCAATGACAACCAGAGCCGTGTTCGCCAAAGGCGTTGCCATGCTTACCACTCCGGACGGGGTAGTGGCTGACGGTAAATCTCAACCAGATCGCCAAGAGCTTTGGCCCCAGCCGGGTAGTGTACCAGCAGATATTGGCTGCGCTGACCGCCGGTCTCGTGCGTCAGTGTGGGGTCGCACTGGACCAGTAGCAGCTCGTGCGCGCGCTGCTGGTTGACCGACGTCATCAGAAAGGCGCCGCTGACAATGGGCAGAGCCGCCGGATCACGAAAGGACATAATCCGGAACATATGGCGCACGCTCTGATACTGCAGCTCGGGTGTCAGGGCGTCCTTGTTGCCGCTCACGCCATAGCGGGTTTCAAAGCCGCGCTCCGGCTCGCTGGCAGGCGGCGGGACAACTTCCTGTGTAATGAGGGCGAGGGTGGGCAGAGCTATCAGGGACATGTGAATGACCTTGTTCAAAAGAGGTTTGAAAGAATGGCGCAAAGTAACAAAACGGAACCGGCAAAGTCAATGTTTTCCTGTGGATTTCCTTATGGTTAATGCCGTATTCGTAACCTTTCTTAAGAAGATAATCGTACTATATTGGGGTTGTGAATTGACGGGGGCGCGAACGCCGCCTATTTTCCCGCCAAGTTTTAAGGAGACACCATGAACGTTACCGTTAAAGGCAAGCAGATTGATGTGGGCGATGCCCTGCGCACCTATGTGAACGACAATCTGGCTCAGGTGGTCAAAAAGTACTTTGCCAATCCGATTGATGGTCATGTGGTCATTTCGCGCGATGCGCACAGCTACACCACCGATATCCAGTTGCATGTCGGGCGCGGTCTGGTGGTGCAAAGCCATGGCAGCGCCGGTGAGCCGTACCCGGCCTTTGATGCCAGCCTTGAGAAAATCTCGCGCCAGCTGCAGCGCTATAAAAAGCGGCTGCAGGACGAGCATCACCGCAAGGAGTCTGTGGCGGATGCCATGCAGATGGGCGCGACCTATGTGCTCGACACCAAGGATGATGCGCATATCGCCAAGGATGAGCCGCTGATTATTGCCGAGATGCAGACCAGCATCCTGACTTTGAGCGTGAGTGAGGCGGTCATGCATATGGATCTGGCCGATCTGCCCGCGCTGCTGTTCAAGCACAGCGGCCATGGCGGCATTAACATGGTTTATCGCCGCCCGGACGGCAATATCGGCTGGGTGGACCCCGCCAACGCCCTGAAAGCCAAGGCGTAAGTCATTATGTCAGACAAGGAAACCACCATGACTCTTGCGCACCCCGACCGCGTGCTCGCCGACCTGCGCGCCGGCAGCAAAAAGCAGCTGCTGGCCGATCTGGCCCGCGCCGCAGCGGATGTCACCGGTTTGCATGAACGCCAGATTTTTGATGTGCTGGTCGAGCGTGAGCGGCTGGGCAGTACCGGCCTTGGTAATGGCATTGCCATTCCGCATGGCCGCATTCCCGGCCTGACTAGGGTGTATGAGCTGTTCGCCCGCGTGACCACCGCGGTTGACTATGAAGCGCTGGATAACCGTCCGGTGGATTTGGTCTACCTGCTGCTGGCGCCCGCTGACGCCGGGGCCGATCACCTGAAGGCACTGGCCCGCATTAGCCGCTTACTTCGCGATGGCCCCACCTGTGCCAAGCTGCGCGGCTCGGACAGCGAAGCGGCGCTCACCTCGGTCCTGACCGCTCAATATCCGGTCAATCAGGCGGCGTAACAGCCCTTCAGCACACCATTGTAACGCGCGGTTTAAGCGCAACCTAAGCCCAAGACGGCATAGTGCTCTCGGGAGAGACTGCCGTGGACTATTGGCCGGGTGTCGCGCATGATCTGTTATGCCTGAACAGCGACTGGCTGTGGGAGGTCAACGCCCAAGGTGTGTTGACGCAATGGACCCCGAGTGCGCAGGCGCGGCTGCATCAGCATGAGCCGCCCACCACTAACGGTCAGCTGTGGAGCAGCTTTCTGCGGGCGGACCAGATGTTACGCAGCGGGCTGGCCGAGCTGCTGCGTCATGTAAAACGGCGTGAGCCGCTGCGCTGTGTTCGCGTTGCTTGCCTGTTGCCGCATGCCGGGGTGCAGGGCTGGCTACGCATCAGTGGTCTGCCTTTTTACTCGGCAACCGGTGAGTTTTTGGGCTATCGGGGGGCGGCGGTCAACATTTCCGGCCAGATGCTGTCCGAGCGGCGGATGAATCGTCTGGCCGCACAAAACCAGAATTTGCTGGCGGCAATTGAAGCCAGCTCAACCCTCATCATGATGGCGGATCTGGGCCAACTCGGCTGGCCTGTTGTTTATGTCAACCCGGCCGTGCAGTCGGTGACAGGCTACGGCATTCATGAAGTGCAGGATCGCGGCATGTTTGCCGGGCTGGCCGAGCCGGAGTCCCCCGCCGCCCGCCGACTACACGCGGCTGCCGACAACCGGCTGGAAGCCTCGGCCGAAGTGCGCTGGGCGCGGCGGGATGGCAGTACCTTCTGGGCGCGGGTGACGCTGGTTCCCGGCTGCTCCTGCCATGGCCATTGCATCATGATCCTGATGGTGCGTGATATTACCGCCGAGCGGGCTTACGAGCAGGCGCAGGAGCAGCGCACCCGCCTTGAAGCGCTCGGGCGCGTCGCAGGCGGGATGGCGCATGAGATCAATAATCTGCTACAGCCGGCGCAGCTCAATGCCGAGATCATGGGTGATCTGCATCCCGACGATGGGCCTTTGCTGCACGACATCACCAGCTCGCTCGAGCAGATTAGTTTTATTGTCCGCAATACCCTGCAGTTTTCGCGCAAGGACAAAGGCCCTGAGATTGCCCCCCCGGTGCCGGTCTGCACGCTGCTGACCGAGCGGCTTGATTATATCCGGGCGCTGCTGCCCGCCACTGTGGAGATTGTCCGCGAAGGGATCGAGACGGTGCGCGGCGAGATCAGTTTGAACACTACCGAGCTGACACAAGTGCTCACCAACCTGGCCACCAACGCGGCCCACGCCATGAAGGGCCATGGCACACTCATGATCCGGGCGCGGCGGGTGGAGGTGGATGGTGTGCGGCTTCGTCCGCACGGACTGCCACTGGGGACCTATCTGCACCTTGAGCTAAGCGATACCGGCTGCGGCATGAGTGAGGCGGTACTGGCGCGCGTGTTCGAGCCGTTTTTTACGACCAAGCCTGTGGGCGAGGGGACCGGGCTTGGTCTGGCGGTGGTGTTCGGGTTGGTACAGGGCTGGGGCGGCAGCATCGATGTGCGCTCAGCGCCCGGTCAAGGGACAACATTTACACTCCTGATCCCCATGGTGGGGGCAGGACAACAGCACGGAGGAAAGCATGAGCAAGCGCGTTCTATTGGTTGATGATATGGGCGGCATTCGCCGTTCGGTCGCCTATCTGCTGCGGCAGGAAGGCTATGAGGTGGTCGAGGCCGAGGATGGCGCACAAGCCATCGAGCGGCTGAAAGAGGGCAGCTTTGATCTGGTCCTAACCGATATCCTGATGCCGCATGTCGATGGCGGCGAAGTGATTAACCGCCTGATGGCCCAGCCGCAGCGGCCTAAAGTGATTGCCATGAGTGGGGGCGGCGCTCAGTCGACCGCCGATCAGGCCCTGCGCGAGGCGCGCGACAAGGCGGACGCCATTTTGCTCAAGCCCTTCGCCCGGGCCGATCTGATGGGGCTGGTGAATCGCTACGTAGCGTGATAACCTGAGGAAATGAAAAGACAATTTGCTGTATTAGGGGTTTCGTCAGTACTTCTGTGCCATGCTGGAGCGTCACAAGCACAAGGAGATCGCGTGATGGCTGAAGAAACCCCACGGAATGCGGCAAATGAGCTTTTCAGGATGCTGGACGCTGTCCGCAACGGCCAGCTACCCCAGTCCGCCCAGTCTCGTCCCGTCCAGGCTCAGGCCTATGATCCGGGCAGCTTTCCCAACCTGCGCGATCCGCAGGTACAAAATCACTTAGGCGGATTGGCGCGATCTCTGGGCACCGATGTGAACAAGCTCACGGCCGGGATACTGGACTGGCAAAGCCGGATGGATGCCGAGATACGTTCCGGTAAACGCAGCCAGCTTGAGGGCTATAATGCCATTCTTATTGCACAGGCCGGACAAGATGCACGTGGGCAGCGCGTTCCCGCATCTGAGCTGATTTTCTCCTATCGGGATATCGCCGGAGCGGGCACTGGACAGCTGGTTATTCTGCAGCGGCAGCATCTCGATCAGGCTGAGTTTGATCGCCGTCAGAAAGACCCGAATCCGGCTCATAATCGTATTCGTGGAATGCCGTTTCAGGGTCAGGGTAAATACATGACCAATGCCATCGCCATCCAGAAACTGGGTGATCGGCACCTCGTCAATACAATAGATCCTTATGCGTACTGGACCCCTGTTGACATTGAGGGTAAGCCAAAAACGGATGAACAAAAGGTCAAATCCTTGCAGCTGTTTGATCCGCGCTGGGTTGGCCTGCCACTTGATCTGAAAACCATGGTCAGCACGCCAGTGAAGGATGCCGAGCTGATCGATCTGAACTACATCGGTGTTCCACGCCCCAATCCGGATGCGTTACCGTCGCAGCCTGCACGGCCCGCCGGTACCTGGAGCGCACCGGGGGAAAAACCGGCCGCGCCCGCTCAAGCACCGGCCCAAGCGCCAGCTCCGGCATCGACATCGGCTCCCGCTCAGCCCGCTGCTTCGGCGGCCAGCGGGGTTGATCTGTCTGGTGTCAAGAAGGCCGGCGGTGAACTGGTCGATAAGGCGACGGACGGTATCGGTAAAGCCTGGGGATGGCTGAAGGAAGAGGCGAAAAAGCCGCGGCCACCAACTCCCAACAGCCCGGATGCACCGTAGGATTTTCTGTAAAGTCCGGTAAATTCTTTTGACTGGTCGTGGCGGGGCAATCCCTTTAGGATTGTCCTATGAATAAGGTCTTTCCGGTTATCGGACTTGCGCTCGCCTGTAGTTCCTCTGTTGTGTGCGCACAAATGGTGTCGGCTACACCAACGCCGGCTGCGCCGCCACCGCCGGTGACCTCAATCCTACCGAATGATCCGCGTGCGATTGATCCAGCAACCGGCTTTCGTCAGAGCTGGGCGGAGTATGAAGCCGCTAAAACCACACCGCCACCACCGCCGCCCTCCGGCAATCCGGTCGTGCCCTCACCTTATGCACCAGCGCCAGTGCAGACGGCCCCAACAGAGCTGGTGGACCCACAACAGGCGCGCCGTCTGTTTCTGTTTCGCGATCGCCGCGCACTTGAGGCCGAACTGACGATGGCGATTCACACCTCCTGCCAAACGACCCGCGTGATAATTGAAGTGCAACCGGATGCCTTTCTGGCCGACCCCAAAGCGCAGGAGAAACTACCGATCTACGCCAAGGTCCTGCCGGCCAGCTTTGCCGATATTTGCCGGGACAACCGCTCACGGGTGGCGGTGGACCGGCTGCTGTCCAAGGTCCGGCTGGTGCATAACCCCAAAGCAACGATGGCCGATGCGGTGGGCGATGGGTACGGAATTACGGTCACCTATAATTTCAATCATCCCAAGCCGATTGAGGTGCGCCAGTTTACGCCACGCCTGCACGCGGCGCTGGAGCGGCTGGTGCGGCAGCATATTGCCCGCACACAAAAGCCGAAGTCGTTTGAACAGCAGCAACAGGACGAGCAAGACCAATGACACGTCGTTTGTTTGGCACCGATGGAGTGCGTGGCACCGCCAATACCGAGCCGATGACGGCCGAGCTGTGCCTGAAGCTGGCACAGGCGACTGCCTTGCAGTTCAAGCGCGGCACGCACCGCCATACCGCAGTAATCGGCAAGGACACGCGCTTGTCCGGTTATCTGCTGGAGCCAGCGCTTACTGCCGGGTTTATCGGCATGGGGATGGATGTCATTCTGCTGGGCCCGGTGCCGACACCGGCGGTAGCCATGCTCACCCGCAGTCTGCGCGCGGATCTGGGTGTCATGATCTCGGCTTCGCATAATCCGTACGAGGATAACGGGATCAAGCTGTTCGGCCCGGATGGCTATAAGCTGTCCGATGCGACCGAGCTGGCCATTGAGCAGCGGATGGCGCAAAGCTTTGTGCCGGATCTGGCGGCCGCCCGCGAGCTGGGTCGCGCCCAGCGTCTGGATGATGCGGTGGGCCGCTATATCGAACACGTCAAACGCAGCTTCCCGCGCGGATTGCGGCTGGATGGCCTGCGTGTCGTGATTGATTGTGCCAATGGCGCTGCCTATAAAGTGGCGCCCCGCGTGTTGTGGGAGCTGGGGGCGGAGGTCATCCCTCTGGCCGTAACACCGGATGGCACCAACATCAACCGCGACTGCGGAGCTGTCCACCCGGATCACCTGCGGGCCGAAGTCCTGTTGCGGCAAGCGCATATCGGCCTGGCTCTGGATGGGGATGCCGATCGCCTGATCGTGGTGGATGAGCAAGGGCAGGTGGTGGATGGCGACCAGCTGCTGGCCCTGCTGGCCATGGCCAGTCACCGCGACGGCGCACTGCGCGGGCCGGTGGTGGCGACCATCATGTCTAACCTCGGGTTGGAAACCTATCTGGCTGAGCAGGGCGTGGAGCTGGAGCGCACCGCAGTGGGTGATCGCTATGTGGTTGAGCGGATGCGGGCCTGTCAGGCTTCGCTGGGCGGGGAATCCTCAGGCCATCTGGTGCTGGCAGACCATGCGACAACTGGCGACGGTCTGGCCGCAGCCCTGCAGGTGCTGGGCGAACTGGTACGGCAGGGCAAACCTGCCAGTGCACTATGCCGGGTGTTTACGCCCGTGCCGCAGCGGCTGGCCAATATCCGTTATGTCGGCGGGGTATCGCCGCTGGATTACCCTGAGGTCCAGCAGGAGATTGAAAGAGTGCAAACGGCGCTGCAAGGGCGCGGACGGGTGGTGGTGCGCAAGTCCGGCACCGAGCCGCTTATTCGTGTCATGGTCGAGGCAGCGGATGCGCAGGTGCATCTTGATCGTTTAGTCGATACTCTCTCCGCCGCGCTGGCGACCAGCTAGCCGCGGAAGAAGCGGGGTGTTGGCTCGCTGGAGGCTGCGTCGCGTGCTCCCGGTGTGGCTGGCGGGCGATAGTCGCGCAGACGGGTGGCGCGCAGGGCTCGCACACCATGCCGGTCAATCAGTTCCTGCCAGTTGAGGAATTCTTCCACCGAGAGGGTATAGCGCTCGCACGCCTGTTCGAGTGTGAGCAGGCCGTTACGCACGGCGGCAACAACTTCGGCCTTACGGCGCATGACCCAGCGGCGGGTACCGGGTGGCGGGAGATCGGCAAGGGTCAGATGCGGCAAGAGCTCGCGCCCCGCGCCGCCCAGACGAACAATATCCGCCATACGCTTGACGCCTGATGATGTGCGATCGGTATCTGTCATTCCCGCTGCTCCAATGTTTTGAATTTAAAAGTCCTAGTAAACTCACTCTACGACATGACCTTTAAGAAGGGCTGAAAAGAGGGTTGAGAATGGGTAAATAATCCAGCTTTTTTCGTTTTAAAACATAGTGTTGGCGTCATAAAAAACAGGCCCCACCCAACGGTGAGGCCTGCGTTTAATCAGCTAGTGATGGGCTTAGCGGCGGATACTCATCAGCTCCTGCAGCATGTCATCGGCGGTGGAGATGACCTTGGTTCCGGCCGAGTAGGCGCGCTGGGTCACGATCATTTTGGTGAACTCGTTGGAGAGGTCCACGTTGGACTGCTCCAGCGCACCGCCCTGCATACGACCCGCACCACCGTTCCCAGCTTCACGCAGATTGTACTGGCCGGAGTCAGTGGTTTGGGCATAGACGTTGCCCGAGCGTGCCTGCAGACCGTTGGGGTTGGCGAAGGTGGCAATCGGCAGCTTGTAGAGGCTGCGGAATTCACCGTTACTGAAGGAGGCGATGATATAGCCGTCTTCATCGATACTGATGCCGGTACGCTGACCCAGCTCGGCACCGTTCTGGTTTACGAAGGCCACGTTGTAGGGCGAGGCGAACTGCGTCACCGCACCGTTGGTCGCGTTACCGGACGGATCGATACCAAGGTCAAACGCCACAGTCTGGTTACCGGCACCGCTGATGGAGGGGTCCCACGGAATGGTGATCGGCGTCGCCAACTGGCCGGTGACACTCTGAATGGCACCGTTGGTGGCAAAGTTGACCACACCGGAGGCAATAAAGCCATCGTCACCGGTGACGGTGTCCACCAAACCGGTGGTGCGGTTGACCGGCAGAACGTAGGTCGGATCAGCGGCGCGGACTTCGACCAGCCACTGGTTAACGGCTTGTTTCTTGTAGTTGACGACGACGTCACGCGGTGCGCCAAGGCTGTCAAAAATACGGACAGTGCGGCGGAAGTCATAGCCGAGCTGGTTGACCACGCTGGTGCCGAACAACTGGGTGACGATGCTACCGACCGTGCCATTCTCGATGGTTACGCTGTCGTTCACATTCTCGGCGTTAACAACCAGCTGGTTGTTGATGACCGCAGCCGAGACACCGGTGAGCGCGTCAATCGCGGCGGCCACGTCGTTGAGGTTGTTGGCATCGGTTACCGAAATGTTCGTCGTCGTCGCGGCACTGCCATTACCGGGCGTCAGTGTGACGTCGAAATCCATCGAGAAGGGCGGCGTACCACCCAGGACGGTAGTCAGTTCGGTCGCGCTGGTTGGATCGGTGAACGAAATAGACGAGGCACCCAGTCCTTGTTCGGAATTGAGGTTGAGGCCGAGGTCGACGCGGGTGGTACCGGTCGCAACGCCATTGAGGAAGGCGACGTTGACCGGCTCGGTCGAGCTGATATCGGCATTCGCAGCCGGGATTTGACCATCCACGTCCAGACGCCAGCCGTACAGATAGAAACCGGCGGCGTTGCGCAGATTACCAAGGCTGTCTTCCGAGAAGTTGCCAGCGCGGGTGTAGAGCGGATCGCGCGACACCGTGACATCGTTGGTATCTTTGACCACAAAGAAGCCATCGCCGGAAATGGCCACATCGGTACCGGAGGAGGTCCCCTGTACCAGACCCTGCTGTTTGATGGAGGCCAGCGCCTTGACGCGCACACCACCGGGGTTGTAGCTGACGCCGCGCTCGGACACCGTCACGAGACTGGAGAAGGACGCGTTGTCGCCCTTGTAGCCCACAGTGCTGATATTGGCGATGTTGTTGGAAATCATGCTGAGCGCCTGACTTTGCGCCGTCAGCGCTGACACACCGGTAAACAGGGATCCGAACAAACTCATATGGTCCTCCTTGGCTTAAACTCTGTTGGGCCGAAACTGGCTATGCAATCACCGTACCAATTTATGACGTTGTTTCACTGATTGAGGGGGCACGCACACTGCGCACATCCGCTGGCGCAATCTTGACGCTACCCATCTCGAGCACGGTATTGCCGCTACTATCGACATTAATTCCGGTGACCACACCACTGGTGAAGGTCTGAGCGTTGATCTTGGCCCCACTCGCATCCGAGACGGTCAAGGTCACTTTGTAGGCCCCGTCACTAAGCTGATTGCCGTTATTGTCTTTGCCGTCCCAGGTAAAATTGAACTCGGTCTGGCTATTGCCCGCGGCGGTGATGCCACGCACGATCTTGCCGCTGCTGTCGGTAATGCTGATGGCTACCTGCGCGGCAGGTTTGTCGGCGGTGACGCGGAAGCGCGCCGCGCTTCCTTGCAGGGGCAGGTTGCTGTTCTGGGCAGAAACTTCCCAGCCCAGATACCCGAGTGCCGCATTGGCTCCCTGACCCTGAGACAGCTTGATGAGTTGATCAAGCTTGTCGTTTCCAGCCAATTGCTGCTCAACCTGACTGTACATCACGAGCTGGTTGGTAAACTCGTTGGTATCCATCGGCTTGAGCGGATCCTGATACTGCAGCTGGGTCGTCAGCAATTTGACAAAGGTGTCAAAGTTGGCATTCAGTTTGGTGCGACTTTGCGCGACCGTGGCGGCGGCGGTTGTGCCGTTGCCGTTGGTCGTGGTGGCTGTGGCGGTGGCCATGCGTTGTGTTCTCCTTTAAATCCGTACGTCAACCCGATCCGGGCCGACATACCAGGTCATCTCCATGACACCAGCGAGCAGGGAGCTATCGTCCTCACCTGTGGTCGCAAAATCACCTGTACCGGCCCCCGCCTGTTGCTGGCCGCCGCTGGTATCCCCACCGGGCTGGCGCTGGGGCAGGTTATCGCCACGCAGGTTGAAGTTGAGCGACGAGCCGTCCGTCTTCAGGCCAGCATCACTGAGCGCGCGCTCCAAGCCTTTGTGGTCGCGCAGCATCAGATCCAGCGTGGCGGGCTGATCAATCTGGAACGTGGCCTTGACCATACCGTCGGCAGCAACATCCAGCTTGATGTCAATCCGCCCAAGTTCTGGCGGCTGCAGACGGATCGTCATCTGGTCCTGCCCGCGCTGGGCAGCTTTGCTCAGATGCACGGCAATCTGATCGGACACCGGCATATGCGCGCCTGTACGATTGAGCTTGATCGCGTCCAGATGGTCGGCAAAGCGTAGCTTGCCGCTCTCAGAGCTGACGGGTGTCTCACCTAATGTGCTGGTATCGTTCACGTGCTCCGTGCCAGCTGCGGCGATGCGGGCCGCGTTCGGATCCACTATGGCCCGGTCCGGCGTTGCTTGTACCGATGCCGTACCTTCAGCATTTTTAGTGGGCTTCTTACTGGTTACATCAACGGGGGCTGCGGTGGAGCCAGGCGCTACTGCCGACGTTACGGGGGCTGCCTCACTGTTATGCGGCTTGGCCGAAGGGGGCAGCGGTGCGGCACTCTGTTTTGGTT
The DNA here is from genome assembly GCA_002343265.1 of Micavibrio sp. UBA2400. GTDB lineage: Bacteria > Pseudomonadota > Alphaproteobacteria > UBA2400 > UBA2400 > UBA2400. The sequence continues at coordinate 31,928 of DDSC01000033.1, read as the reverse complement.
TTTCGACCGGGGCCAAGTCCGCCAAGGCTGCGGTTAAGGCATCAGGCGCGTCATTCGTTTGTATCGACGTATCAGACTTGGCTGTGGGGGTACCCTGCGCCGGTGGAGGCTGCGTATCGTGAGAGTTCTGTTGAGGAGC
>DDSC01000033.1:411-31529 GCA_002343265.1 Micavibrio sp. UBA2400 | reverse complement strand
GCAGCGGTGACGGGCTGGGCATCGGTTATCTGCCGGGGGGTATCGGCGATCTGCGCCGCTGGCAGGGCGACCGGCACCGCGATGAGAAGCGGCTGCAGCATCTGGCTCAGTTCACCAAGTAGCTCGGTGCGGGTGTCCTCATCCAGCGCGGCTAGCCGTGTCTCCAGTTCCTCAACCGTAAGTGTATCGCCCGCCATCACGCTCTTGAGCTCGGGCGAGGTTGGTTGACTTGCAATCAGCTGACGGAGCGCATCAAGAATATCCTGTGCACTCATGTCGGGTGTACTCGCAACGCTGGCGAGAGGGCTAGTGGCTGCCGTTGGCGCGGTGGCCGCCGGGATTTGCAGTGGGAACTCAGCCAGAGCTATAGTTTGGTCAGTCACCGTTGGGACAGGTGAGGGCTGCCCGGTCAGTGTAGCCATCTGCTGCTGGTTGAGGGGGGCGACCGTGGCGGCAGGAGCCAGCATAGCCATCAGCGCGGCAAACAGACCGCCAGCTGGGGTCGTGCCGGTGGGCGGGGTTTGCCCGAACAGACCCGCGAGCGGGGACGCCGCACCTTGTGCGGGCGTGGGGGATGAGATCGGTAAAATCTGCATGGCGCATCTCCGAAACGACTTGGCCACAGCTGTATCAGCAAGAGCCGGGCCAGTTTTTTAACAGCTTGATTTTACAGTTTTTTCTGGAATCTGCGGCGTGGCGGCGGCAGCTTTTGCAGCCTGAGCAGGAACTGGCATGACCTTCGCATAGCTCTAGCGAGACATATAAGGAGAGAGCCTATGCCTATCGCTACCCGCGTTGGAACCTTGCAGTCGCAGAGCTTTGTTGTCGAGCAGATCATGCGCGGCACCGCCCGTTATGTCGACCTGCAAAGTCAGATCACTACCGGCGAGAAAACCCAGCGCTTTGATGGCATGCCGGACGATACGGCACAGACCATCAATCTGGCCAACAGCGAAGCCATGCTCGATCAATATATCAAGTCGGGTAATGTCACCAACTCTCGTCTGTCGGGCATGAGCAACTCGGTGGCAACCCTGCTGGATGTGGCGACCAAATTCCGGGCCCAGCTGCTACAGGCGATGACCGCCGAGCAGGCGGATGACGGGCGAATTGACGTGGTGGCCGATGGTGCGCTGCAGGAAATTAAGGGTGCGCTGAATGCTGACCTCGGTGGTGTTTACCTGTTTGGGGGCACCCGCAACGATACGCCACCCGTAGATCTGTCCGATCCGATTGCTAACAGCAATGGTACCTATTATTCCGGTGCCGCCGAGCTGATGCAGGCCCGTATTGATGGCAACACCCTGTTGCGGATGGGGACAACTGCGGACCGGCAAGGATTCAAGGACCTGATTGCTTCGGTGCAGCGCGTGTCGTCCGGCTCGGCCAGTCTGAGCGAGCTGGAGACCGCACTGGATGATCTCAACACCGCGCTGGATGATCTGACACAGTTACAAGCCGAGTTAGGCCATCAGATGAAAGTGGTCGAAAGTGCCTCGGCCCGCAATGATGCCACCAAGGCAACGGTAGAGACCCAGCTTGGCAGTTTGCGTGATGTGGATATTGCCGCCGCAATGGTGCAACTCACCCAGCGCCAGACCATCCTGCAGGCGTCCTATGCGGTTATTTCGCGCTCAAGTGACCTCACCTTGATGAACTACCTGCGCTAGATTCAGGACGGCCTACGGCGTTTTCGGCTTCGGCGGCTTCATGACCTTGCTTTTAGGCAGTTCGCCATCCGTTTCGGGCGGGTAGAAAATTTGCTTGATTAAGCAATGACGTAACCAGATGGGCTGTACACTGCTGTAGTCATAAACGGGATATGAAAAATAGGATTCCGTTTCTGGTTCCCAATAAGCAATGTAGGAATTATAGAATCCATCGCTGACCTGTGGCACCAGATTGGAGCAAGTGGTTGGAGTATGATCCTCAAATGCGGGGAGATTGAAGGCATTCACAACATTAGGCCCAGGGCTGTACTTGGTCAGACATTTGATCAGCGCGTCAGGTGTGGCAATCTTTGGATTGACAACGAAGTTATCGAAAGCAAACTGAGTGATATTATTATAGTCGTAATTTATGTAAGTATAGAAGCCATAGCGAGCACTCTGGAAGGCGTCTTTACAGAGCTTGACTTCACCAGCTTCAAACTGACCCGTAATAAATCCCTGATCCGGGAGTGCATCTTTTTTGTTCGTGAATTTGGGATCCGAGTATTGAAAGGGAACGTTTTCCATCTGGCCATAATTCTGCGTGACTTCGACGGGGTAGGCATCGGTTGCGCAGCCGCCATTGGGGACGCACTCTGACCCCGGCCCGCCAGCCGTGAGAGTGCCGCCACCTTGGATACAGGCTGGCGAGGTCATAATGCTACCCAGAAGACCTGGCTCGCATTCCTTGAGATAGACCTGCGGGGGTACCCCGTTCGGGTAATTGCAGGGGACTTGTTGCTCGGGACCCCGATCGACGGTCACGATGACCTGACCCGACTGATAGCGCTTGGCGTGAAGGGCAGCGTTATTCTGCAGTGAGGCCGGAAAATCGGCACTGAGGCGGATGTAAGGGTAATTACCGGCTGCTATCCAGGTATTGAGAGGTACCGCCGCAGGGACAAGCGTGGTGGCTGGAGCTGCATAGGTGCTAAACCCATCGTAAACGGGCCCACCATTGAGAGATGTCCAGCGAGGTAGATTGACAGCCTGTGAATACAGCATGAAGGGGCTGCCAACCAGAGCCGGGTCTCCGCTCTTCACCATGAACTTGACGGGGGCTGCCAGCGTCCAGGTCGTAGTGGCACACAGGCTCTGCCCCCAGCCGGGTGACGAGGTTTTGGTTTTGGTGGCCGTAGCCGGATTAGTGACACAGGCAGCATCTACCGCGCCGGTGCCGGGCAGGTAGATATCAACATAATCGCCCGGTGCGTTGAGCTTGTAGGATTCAATACCGCCAATCCAGCACTTTCCATCCGCCGGGGGCGGATTGTTGAGTGCGGCCGGGCTGCTAATTCCGTTGGACGCGCCGATGTTGCGGCCCATGTTGCCGTCAATGCCGCGATCGGAGAAGGGGGCGCCATAGTCATCAATCTCGGTGGCATGGGCTGTGTGAGACAGCAGTGCGCAGCTTAAGCTGGTCAGAAGGGAGAGCGAAAGAATACCCGCACGAATTTTGAGTTGATCGACCATCGCACAGAACTCCCCAGAGAACGGACTGCTTGGAAGTATATCGTTTTTTGGTGAAATCGTCAGTAAAAACTGCCTCAAAAGATAATCAAATTCAGTCCATTTGATCAGCGCGTAACAAAAAGCCCCCGCGCACGGAGCGGCGGGGGCTAATCGCAAAAGCGAAACAAATGCTTAGTTGGTTACGCCACAGCTAACGCCATTCTGGCGAAGCTGGGCACACACGCTATCGGCCTGCGCGGCGCTGGCCGAGCCAACCGCAAACAAGGCAACTTCCCCGGCATTCGGCTCAATACTGGCAACCAGACTACTCAGAGTCGTGCTGTTGTTGGTCCAGACGCGGATCCAAGCCTCACGCGCGGCCGCCTCGCTGGTGAATTTGCCAAGGAAGATTTTGCCGCTGCCAAGGCCAGAGTTCATCGGCGCAGGCAGAGAGCTTGCTGGCGCCGTCGGAGCTGCTGCGACCGTAGGCGTTGCAACGGGTGCTACAGGCGCAACAACAGGAGCGACGACCGGAGCGGCGACTTGGGCCGGCGCCTTGTCGACGATGTGGTCACGCGCGGGTGGTGGAGCTTCAATCGGAGCCTCGACGCGACCGAGCATCACCTCGGATGATGGCGGTGGGGGCGGGACCGGGTCGCCCTTGGCGACAACCGGAGTCGAGGCCATAACGGCATTGGGGTCGCGCGGCGTGGTGGGTGCGGTGTAGATTGGTTTACCGATATCGGCCATGGTACGGGCGTGGCTCGGCTCGTTGCGCAGCTGGCGATAAACGCCCATATTACGCTCGATTTCGGCCGGGCTAAGGTCGTGGCGTACAACCGAGCGGGCTTCATCATCGCGGCCCAGCAGGCCATAAGCGAGAGCCAGATTCATGCGTTGGCGCTTGGTGGCGTTGCCACTGTTGACCAGCGGTTCAAGCAGTTCGACAGCCTGAATGTACTGGCGCGAGGTGATCAGCGAGTAAGCCAGATTATTCTTGAGATCGGCATCATCCGGCGCAAGGGTGAGGCCGGCCTTGAAATGGCTTTGCGCCGTGGCGTGATCGCCTTCCAGATCATAGGCAATACCAAGGCCGCTCAGGATCTTGGCGTTACTCGGATCAATGGAGAGAGCTGCCAGATAGGCTTCCTGCGCCCGCTTGGGCTGGTTGAGGCCAACATAGGCACGGCCAAGGCCACGCAGGGCCATGACGTTTTGCGGATCAAGCTGGCGCGCTGCTTCAAACGCCTTGGCAGATTCTGCCGGATTGTTCATCTGCCAGAAGGTATCGCCCAGCGCCAGCAGCGGCTCGGGGCGTGAGGGGTCCACCTTGGCAGCGCGGGAATAGAAGGTGACGGCGTTGCTCAGATCGCCCTTTTGCTGCGATTGGGCGCCAACAGTCATGGCTGACTCATAGCCGGGATTGCCATCCTGCGAGGTGGCGCAGCCACTCACGGTAAGAAGGGCCAGAACACTGACCGTAGTGGCGAGAAAAGGGGACTTGCGTGTGGCCATGGGAAACTCCTGCTAACTCCTTGCGAAATGTACCAGATTCAAGCCGCCTGCAAACCTTTATTCGCCGGATCAGGCGACTCGGGCGATGTTAGGGGGCTCATCTGTTGCATAAGCACACTAAAAAGAGCGTCCCAGATTAACAAAGTCTTAAAAACCGGAGTGACAGTCAAGTTAACCATGTAACGATAAAGAAAGGAATCCCGCCCTAGAATGGCTTTAGTTGGTACTGACGGTATCGCTGCGGGATTAAGATCGGGACTGTCAGCTCCACAACTTTAGTGACCAGAATTGGGACCGAATGAAGAAAGCGCGTCTTTCCCTTGCTGATGTCGATCGGTTATTGGCGCAGCCATCGCCGCAGGCCAAGATCGAAACAGCAGCCAAGATTTTGGCCGAGGTGCCGGACATGCAGGACAGTCCGGCCGAGCTGGAGCTGGCTGCGCAGATTATTTCCCGCCTGGCGGCGGATACTGAAGTCGCGGTTCGCCAGGCGATTGCCTGGCAGGTAGCGCACAGCCCGCTGCTGACCAAAGACATGGCCACCAAGCTGGCCAAGGATGTTGCCTCGGTGGCGTTCCCCATTTTGCGCTATGCCGCGCTTGACGATGCGGTGCTGGTGGATGTGCTGACCGAGCGCCAGCCACGCAAAGCCCTCGCGGTGGCCGGACGTAACGGCTTATCCGAGACCGTCGCGAATGCGGTGATTGAAACCGAGAATATCAAGGCGATTGCCGTTCTGATGGGCAACTCCTCTGCCAAGCTGAGCGATCAGGCGTTGACGACAGTGCTGGACCGCTATGGCCTGATTACTGCGGTGACGGGACCGATGGCGCGCCGTCCGGAGCTGGGCGCGGCGGTGGTCGAGCGGCTGGTGGGGCTGGTGAGCACAGGGGTCCGCAACTTCCTGATCGAAACCCACAAGATTCCTCCCGCGCAGGTCGATCAGCTTGTGCAGCATGGCCGCGAAGCCGCGCTGGTGCAGATGCTTGAACCGCTAGCTGATCTGGCGGGCCAACTCGACGCGTTTGTGCGCCGTCTGGATGAGGCCAAGCAGCTGACACCCGGCTTTATCTTCCGTGCCTTGTGCGCAGGCGATATCCAGCTGTTCCGGTTATCCCTGTCGGCGCGCGGCCGCTTGCCGATGATGGCGATTGACGAGCTGTTGCGTGACCGCGGCCCACTGGGTCTGCCCGCCTTGCTGCGCCGCTGTGAAATTCCCATGGCCATGCTGCCCGCCTTTAAAGCGGCCATGCATGTCTGGCGCGAAAGCGGCTATAATGGCGAGGCGGTGGGCCGCGCAGCCTATCAGGCGCAGGTGATTGCCGCGGTGTTTGAGGATTGCACGCCGATTGACGATAGTGAGCTGGATTGGCTGCTGCAAAACCTGTTTACACCCTACGCACCGCAGCCGCAGGCCCGCCGGGCGTAGGCAAACCTCAAAAACTGCGTTACTCTTGCGGCCATCATGTTGCCGCTGAACGACGTTGCCGCCAAACTCTCTTTGTCTGCCGAGGCGATTGAGCCTTATGGTCAGGCCAAAGCCAAACTCACCCGCGATACCTTGGCCAGCCTGAAGGGTAAGCCATCGGGCAAGCTGGTATTGGTGACGGCGATTAATCCCACACCCGCAGGCGAGGGCAAGACCACCACCAGCATTGGCCTGGCCGATGGCTTGTCATTGCTGGGCGAAAAAGTGGCGCTGGCGTTGCGCGAGCCCAGCCTAGGCCCCTGTTTTGGTCAAAAGGGTGGCGCTACAGGGGGCGGCAAAGCCCGCGTTGAGCCTGCCGACGACATCAACCTGCATTTTACGGGCGATTTTCACGCCATTACCAGCGCGCACAATCTGATCGCCGCACTGCTCGATAACCAGTTCCAGCAGGGGAATCCCTTGGGGCTTGATCCGCGCAAGGTGGTGTGGCGGCGGGTGATGGATATGAATGATCGCGCCCTGCGCCAGATCGTGATCGGTTTGGGGGGCAGCGGACAGAGTGTGCCGCGTGAAAGCGGTTTTGATATTACCACGGCTTCCGAGGTGATGGCGGCACTATGTCTGGCCGAAGATGCCGCCGACGTGCGCGCTCGGCTCGACCGCATGGTGCTGGGCTTCCGGAACGATGAGCCGGTATGTGTGCGTGAGTTGAACGCGACAGGGGCGCTGATGGCGCTGCTCAAGGATGCGGTGCGGCCCAATCTGGTGCAAAGTGCCGAAGGGACACCGGCACTCATTCATGGGGGGCCGTTTGGTAATATCGCGCATGGCTGTAATTCGGTGATCGCTACCAAGGCGGCACTGGCGCTAGCCGACTGGGTGGTGACCGAGGCGGGCTTCGGGGCCGATCTGGGCGCCGAAAAGTTTCTGGATATCAAGTGCCGTAGTGCGGGCCTCAATCCGGTGTGTGCGGTGGTGGTCGCGACGGTGCGTGCGCTCAAATATAACGGTGGACTTGCGGTGGCCGATCTGTCTGCGCCTGATCCGGCCGCGGTGGATCGCGGGATGCCGAACCTGCTGCGCCATTGCACTAACCTGCAACAGTACGGTCTGCCGGTGGTGGTGGCACTCAACCGCTTTGCCAGTGACAGTGAGGAGGAAGTGGCCACCGTGCAGACCTGGTGCAAGCGCAATTTCCTGCCGATGGTTCCGGCTACCCATTATGTCGATGGCGGGTCGGGGGCTACCGCGCTGGCTCAGGCCGTGATGCAGGCCGCACGCGAGGCGGGACCCTTACGGCTGATTTACCCGGATGACATGCCCTTGCTCGAGAAAATCAGCACAGTCGCGCACAGGATTTATCATGCCGGGGCAGTGGAATTTTCGGGTGCGGCACGGGCAGCTGCCGCACGGTTTACTGCGGCGGGTTATGGCAAGCTGCCGGTGTGCATTGCCAAAACGCAGTACAGCTTTAGCGATGATCCCACCAAGCTCGGTGCTCCGCGCGAGCATACATTCCATGTGCGCGAGCTACGCCTGTCCGCCGGGGCAGGCTTTGTGGTGGCCATCGCGGGCGATATCCTGCTGATGCCGGGCCTGCCCAAAGTGCCCGCCGCCAGCCGGATTGATGTGGATGCACAGGGCCACGTCACTGGCCTGATGAATGGTTAAATTAACCATTGGGCGCTTGCTTTTGCACTGGCCACTCCGCTAGCTTGCGGCGCATGAGCAAATCGCGTGCCCCTTGGATGGATACTGCCCTGATCGCCGCAGGCGAAGGGCTTGCCGTAGGTAGCTTCTTTTTGTTTGCCAGCCTTGCGATTAACCCGCTTCTACTCGCCGGGATGGCCGCGTGGTGTGGGGTAAGAATTGCATATGTTGGCGCTCGGCACTGGCATTATGAGAAAAAGCATGGCCCATGGCGTGCCACATTCCAGAACTTCGCGGAAATTGGATTTCCTGTCCTGCCGTGCGAGCCTGTGAGTGTCCTCGCCGGGGAGTATGCCGCTAAACTTGGGCTATGGCCACCCATGGTGGTCGTGCGCGAGGCGAACAAGCTATTGTTGGCAGATATCAACAATTTCCCACGCTGGCTCAAAAAAATCATGATTAATTCCTATCGGCGTGACCGCAATGATCCCATGCGACGGCAGGTCGCCTATGATTTCGGAGCAGGATCAAGCCACTATCTTCAAGTGCCGCCTACGGCGGTGTATTACAACTCGGGTAAGCTGGATCGGCAGAATAAACTGCATCCAGATGAGCTCGCTTTTATCGTTGGGCATGAGATGGCCCATTTGAAACACGATTTCGGACTACAGGGGCAGTTGCGTGAACGGGTCAAGCAGTCGGTGTCAGCTATATTCAAGACGGGACTGGTTTTGTGCGGTGTAGCCGCCGCTGTGTCACCCTTTAATGTCGCCTTGCCGCTGCTGGCCCTCACCGGGCCGTCGGCCTTGGCGTCGGTAGCGTTTCTGGCCGCGGCGGGTGTCTCGTCTTATCTCGGATTTGCCTTCGCGTCTCGTGTGCAGGAGGCACGCGCTGACCGTGTCGGTGCTGCTTTGAGTCAGAGGCCTCTGGCGGCAGCGCATTTTTATATGGTGGCGCATCATCCCAAGGCTCGCCTACATGAAGGTGTCATTCGCCCTGAATGGCTGCCCAAACATAGCCGGATCGGACTGCTTGATCTTATCCAGCCTTATCCGGACTATGGTCGCCGTCTGCAAAACATTTGTCCTGACTTTCGTCAGCTGGCTGGACAGAAGCTGCCCGAGGTCAACCTGCCAGAGATTGATACGGCGCTGCGAGAATACGCGGTAGGTACGACTAAGGTGAGAGTCTATCAGGTGGCACGCCCGTCCTAAAGGCGAACTATTCCCGCCAGAACGACGGCATGCAGACCAGAATAACGCCCAGAATCTCAAGGCGGCCGAGCAGCATGGTCAGGGACAGGATCCATTTGGCAATGTCGTTGAGGGGGGCAAAGGTGCCCGCCGGGCCGATAATGTTACCAAAGGCCGGGCCAACGTTGGAGATGGAGCTGAGCGCGCCGGTCAAGCTGGTCACCAGATCCAGCCCGGTGAGAGACAAGGCGAGACTGCACGCCAGCCACGTCAGTAAAAACAGAATGATGAAGTTGCCGACGGCTTCGCGCACATCATCGTTAAACGGCCTGCCATTATACACCAGACGGCTGACCCGATGCGGCATCATCATGCGCAGAAGTTGCTGGCGCAGGGCAATAAAGACAATACTCCAGCGGAAAATTTTGATCGATCCGGTTGTGCTGCCCGTGCAACCGCCAATAAAGTATAGCAGCACAAACAGCATAACGGCGAAGCTGCCCCACTGGCTGTAGTCGGTGGAGGCATAACCCGTTGTAGTCATGATGGAAATGACATTCAAAGCGGTGTGAGAAAAGCCCAGCCACGGGGTGTAAAGGCTGCTGCCAGCCACCCAGATGAACATAAGCAGGCAAGCTAGTCCTACCACCAGCAGGAAATTACGCACCTGCTCGTCGCGCAGCGCCCGCCGCCAGTCTACCGCCAGCAGCATGAACCAGGTGAAGGGCAGCGCCCCCAGCAGCATACCCAGAATGGCCGCCCAGAATACGCCCGTACCCAGGTCGGCAAAATAGCCCAGCGAGCTGTCCTTGGTGGAAAAGCCCCCGGTCGAAACGGCGGACATCATGTGGTTGATCGAGTCAAACCAGTTCATTCCGGCGGCATGAAAGGCAAAGGCGGTAATCAGGGAAATAGCCAGATAAATGGTAATGAGGGAAGAGGAGAAGGTTTTAGCCTGCGCAAAGATCTTGCTGCCCTTCTCGGAGGATTCCGTTTTGAACAGCTGCAGGCCACCAATGCGCATAAACGGAAACAGGACAATGGAAATACCGACGATACCAATACCGCCGAGCCACTGGGTGAGTGAGCGCCACAGCAGAATGCCGCCCGGTTGATCGTTCAAGCCCGTAATTACTGTGCCGCCAGTGGTGGTCAGGCCTGAGACAGCTTCGAATACGGCATCGGTAATGCTTAGATTGATCTGGCTGGTGAGAAAGGGCAGAGCGCAGGTAAAACAGATCAAGACCCACGTATAGACCACCAAGGCAAAGGCTTGCCGGATGTTGAGGGTGAGCGCGGCCCCCCGGTTGGCTGCTATGGCCAGCAGTGCCATGCCGCAGGTGATCAGGGCCGCATCAAGAAAGGCACCGGCATCCGGCCCGCCCGTGAGCAGCTCAAGCATGCAGGGAATCATCATCAGCGCGGCGACGATGAGCTGCATCAGCCCGGCGATGTAAAAAACAGGGCGTGTGAACACGAACATGCGTTCTTTATGCGCTGCGTTGCGCGGATCGGCAAGCCACTAGACGGGGCCGCCTTTACAGCACGGGCGCGTGCCCGTTGGGCTTGTGTGCGCCATTGCCCCGATACGGCACAGGGGCGATGTCGGCCTGTGCGTTAAAGCCACGTCGCAAGGCGGCCTCCCGCTCCAGCGCCGCATCCACCAGTGGCTTGAGGTTCATCAGGGTGGCGGAGTCATCGACTGGCGTGAGCACCTGTAGACGGCGCAGACTGTCCAGCTGCTCAATCAACTTAGGGTCGCCGGACGGGTCCCGCCCGAGATGGCGCCGGGCCGCATAGGTGGTAAGGAAATGGGCGATGACACTGGGCGGCAGAGTGACCGGAGGCGGGTTGATGCCGCGGCCTTTGACACACAGGCTCATATAGTCGATGCCCTCATCGCCCGGGCTATCGATCTCCCGGTAGTGAAAACGGGCATCCAGCGTTCGCCAGCCCTCGCGACGCGAGCCGATCATGCGCACGCACGGATGAGTCCCGGTAGCTTCAATATCGGCCTCAATTTCTTCCAGCGTCATTTTACGCGGATCATTCTGCTCATGGATAGCCAGCAGGTTGATTTGCTCTGCCGGTTTGCCGGTGATGCCGGCGGCATAACGGGCCACCGCATCCTCGCGACGATCGACTACAGTGAGGGCGAGTCCGCGCCCGCGCTGGTCGGTGTCCACAAACAGGGTGGCCCCCATATAGATGACATCCAGACCCGACTCCTGCGCGATGGCCGCAGGCAGGATCATGGCAACGTAGGTGCTACCGCCGACAACGCGGTCTTCATGAGGATCGTAGGCGTAGGTGAATTGCAGGCGCATCGGCCCCCAGCGCTGTTGCACGTCAGCGTTGTCATTGAAGCTGAACAGGCGGTCAAAGCCGTCGCGGCTGACCAGCGGCTCGGGCCGGTCGAGCAACAGGTTGTTGTCATGAAAAAAGAACTTGCCGAACAAGGCATGCGTGCCGTCAAACATCGGGTGATGGATGCTGGCCAATTCGCCGAACTGCAGGCGGGCAAGATAGCCCTGATCGCGTGTTTTGCTCATGTCAGCACCTTCAGTTTGCGGGTATGGTTGGAGGGGTGCCAGGCTTCGCAGCGGCCCAATTGGCGGTCAGCTTTGCAGTTGGCAATGGGAACGTTCTTGGCCACAAACAGCTCGCCCTCGGCCAGATAGAGATGCTCGAACGGGCCGATCACCTCGCGCCGTCCGGTGTAGCCATATTGGGCCTCACAGGGCAGGAAAATACCCGCACCCGACGTGTTCGGCTCGGCCTCGCCGCGGGCGGTGATGGTGCCAACGCCGCCGGTGACCAGCACCGGGCAATGCAGCTCGATCGAGCGGGCTGCCGCGCCCGAGAACACCCGGGTAAAGCCGGAGCGATAGGTGGTCATGGATGGGATCACGATCAGGTCGGGGTGGCCCTGCTCCAGCATGGTGAGTGCTAGACGCGGGATCTGGATATCCAGACAGATCACGACCGCAACTTTATAGCCTTTCCAGTTGAACAGGCGCACACCTTCGCCCGAGGTGAGTGGGCCAGCTTTGCGGTCGCGCTCATCGGGCATCATCGCCATTTTGTCCTGAAAACCAATCTTACCGTCCGGTGTGATGACAGTGCAGCGGTTGCGGCGCTTGCCCTGCTTATCTGTCAGGATGGCGGTGCCACCCACGATCATCATCTTGTGCTGCTTGGCCAGCTTGGCCATGTGGGCATAGGCGATGGTGGCCTGCTCGGCCAGAAACGCATCGGTTGAAGGTTTGAAGCGCGCCTTGGGGCACCAGCTCAGCCAACACTCGGACAGGTATTCCGGAAGCAGGAACAGTTCAGCGCCCGCGGCGGCGGCCTGTGCGGTAATGCGGCTGAACATGGCCAGCCAATCGTCCATTGAGGCAAATTTGGCTTCAAAATTGGGCACCCAAGCCGCCAGTGTCTCGGTCGGCAGTGTCTTAACGCGGGCAGGGGATGTGGCGGCAGCTGCCGACCTCTTACGTATGCTCATGGTGCGACCAACCCTTAACAAAACAGATGAGTTACAGTCGAGCCTGGCTCTGCGGTGCAGCTTTGCGCTCGCGAAATTCTTTATAGAAGTGAGACGACGATTTCAAGAAAAAATTTCGGCAGCGCCAATTTTAGTTTGGCCTGTGCTGCAGTAGCTGAAAAGGCTTAAAATCAGCGTGGCTTGATGTTGTAGAGCTGCATGGCGTCGAGCAGCCAGGGCTTGGCCCGCTCGACCGCGGCTTCACCTTCGGCAATCGACTCTGCGGCGCGGTCAAACTCCAGCAGGCCGATATGTCCAAGGCGCGGGGCAATATGCACATCCGGCGGGTCGCCCGCGATGCGCGAACGGGTGATCCGATCGAGAATGATGCCCAGCGACGCTGTCATCACACCGAACATGGAGGGCTCCTTGTCGCTGTCGCGGCGGAAGATGCGTTTGGTGAAGGGGTCGAGCAGTGAAATCCGCTCATCCATTCCCGCCTCGGCCATGAAGGGGATCAGGTCAAACCCGGCCGCGGTGGGGATATTAGCCCCCGGCGCCTTGTTCTTGCCCATGGTGTCGCCGGTCAGGTTCACGGCTATGACACATTGGCAGTCCAGCGCCCGGCACACCGAAACAGGCAGGGGATTAGTCAACGCACCATCGACCAGCCAACGGCCCTCTGACTGAATGGGCTTGAAGATACCGGGAATGGAGAAAGAGGCGCGGATGGCATCGATCATCGAGCCTTTGCGCAGCCACACCTCGTGTCCGGTGAGCAGGTCGGTCGCTACGGCCACAAACGGAATGGGCAGGTCTTCGATGTTTACATCACCGAAGTGCTCCAGCATCTCATCGACCAGTTTATTACCGCCGACCAGTCCACCCGAGCGGATTTTGAAGTCGAGCAGGCGGACAATGCGCAGTTTATTCAGATCGCGGCACCATTCCTCCAGTACATCAAGCCGCGAGACGAGGTATGCGCCAGCTACCAGTGCGCCAACCGAGCTGCCGGCAATGACATCCGGCTTCAACCCGAGGTTGTGTAAAGCCTTGAGAACGCCTATATGTCCCCAGCCACGCGCCACGCCGCTGCCTAGCGCCAACCCCACTTTCGGGCGGGTGCTGACGGGTGGTTCTGGCGGCGGTGGCGGTGGCGCATCGCCAACCGCCGGTTTTTTTCGGTCAAATAACCCCATTTGCCCAGTTTGCGCTGGTGTGGTTAATAAATGTTTCAAGTTTTAACGCAGGATGCCGAATTGATGCAAAGCAGCAAGCCTTCTCCGACCAAACCCAGCCAGCCAGCCCGGATTTTGCTGGGGCGGCTTCTGCGCGACTATGTACGGCCGCACCTGCCGCTGCTCGTGCGGGCCTTTGCATTCATGGCACTGGCGGCCGCCATGACCGGTGCGCTGGCAACCCTGATGCAGCCGGTCATTGATGATGTGTTTAATGCCCGGGACAAGGCCCGCCTGTTTGAGGTAACAGCGGCGGTATTTGTGGCCTTTATCCTGCGCGGCTTTGGCAGCTATATGCAGACCATATTGGTCAATGATATCGGCCAGCGGATTGTGGCCGCTACCCAGCGTCAGCTTTACAGCCACCTGATCCGCGCAGATCTATCGTATCTGCACGCCAACGCTTCGGGGGCCTTGCTCAGCCGCGTGATTAATGACGTGCAGGTTTTGCGTTATGCGGTGGGCGAGTGTCTGGCCGGGATCGGGGCCAGCGCCGTGACGCTGGTGATCCTGATCGGGGTCATGTTCTGGCGTGACTGGGTGTTGGCCAGTATTGCCTTTACCGCGTTTCCCTTGGCGGCTGTGTTTGTCTCGCGCGTGGCCAAGCGCCTGCGCCGGGTAGGAACGCAAACGCAGGAGGCGGTCGGCCAGATCAGCGCGGTGATGGGGCAAAGTTTTACCGCCGCGCGGCAGGTCAAGGCCTATGGCACCGAACACTTTGAAGAGCAGCGCATCGGCGGCATGATCGACCGCATCTATCAGCTCTCGGTCAAGGCCTATCGCGTGGCCAATACCACCACGCCCGTCAATGAAATACTCAGCGGTCTGGCCATTGTGACGGTCATTGCCTATGGCGGGCTGCAGGTGATGGCGGGGCAGGGTACTGCGGGCGAGCTGTTCTCCTTTATTACGGCGTTTCTGCTGGCTTATGAGCCGCTCAAGAAAATCAGCAAACTCAATGGCCATCTGCAGACCGGGCTGGCCGCTGCCGAGCGGATGTTTGCCGTGCTGGATACGCCCTCCGCCATTACCGATGCGCCAGAGGCCAAGGCGCTGGAACTGCGCGAGCCGTCGGTGCGGTTTGAGAAGGTGACATTTGCCTACAAACCTGAGGATGGCCCGGTCCTGCGCCACTTCAACCTTGAGGTTCCGGCGGGTAACAGCGTGGCGCTGGTGGGTGCCTCTGGTGCGGGAAAGTCGTCCATCCTCAATCTGGTGCTGCGTTTTTATGATGTGCAAGAGGGCGCTGTGCGCGTGAGTGGGCAGGATGTGCGGCAGGTAACGCAAGCCAGCCTACGTCGCAATTTCGCGCTGGTCAGTCAGGAAGTCGCCATTTTTGATGATACGGTGCGCAACAATATCCGCTATGGGTCGCCCGAGGCGAGTGACGCTGATATTGAGCGGGCCGCCCGCGCCGCCTACGCGCATGACTTTATCATGGCTCTGCCGCAGGGCTATGAGACGATACTGGGCGAGCATGGCACCCGCTTGTCCGGCGGGCAGCGCCAGCGCATTTCGATTGCTCGGGCCATGCTACGCAACGCGCCCATCTTGCTGCTGGATGAGGCGACCTCAGCGCTGGACAGTGAATCCGAGCGGGCAGTGCAGGCCGCGCTGGCCAAACTGCAAAAAGGCCGAACCAGCATTATTATCGCGCATCGGCTGTCGACCATTAGCGACGCCGACATTATCTGCGTTATGGATAAGGGCGAGATCGTGGAGCAAGGCCGCCATGAGGACCTGTTGGCCAAGGGCGGCCTTTATGCCCGGCTGTGGCGCTTGCAGGCGGGTGAGGCGGCGTGATGCTAACCTTGGTGAAGGGGCTTGTCGCCGGCTATTTGGTGCTGTTGTGTCTGCTGGTGGTTCTGCAGCGTCAACTGCTCTTCCATCCGCAGCCAGACCCCGGTGCACCTACCGCTTATGAGCTGCCCACGGCGGAGGTGCTTACCCTTGAAACCGCCGACGGGCTGAAACTCAAGAGCTGGTACGTCGCGCCGCAGCCGGGACAGCCTGTGCTGGTGCAGTTTCATGGCAATGCCAGCTCGCTCGGGGGCCGTGCTTATGTTGCGGTGGCTTTGGCGCAGCAGGGCTATGGTGCCTTGCTGGTTGGGTATCGCGGGTATAACGGGAACCCCGGCCACCCCAGCGAGCAGGGTCTGTATGCCGATGCGCGGGCCAACCTAGACTGGCTGGTGCGGCAGGGCCTCCCGTTTGTTTTGCATGGGGAGTCCCTTGGTACCGGAATCGCTGTGCAAATGGCGCTGGAGTACCCGCACGCCAAGGCGGTCATTCTGGAGGCACCTTATACCAGCATACCCGCCGCCGCGCAGTATCACTACTGGTATGTCCCGGCGCGGTGGCTGGTGCGGGACCGCTTTGACAGCCTTAGCAAAATCGGTCAAGTCCATCAGCCTGTGCTGATTATCCATGGCGAGCGTGACGCGACTGTCCCCCTATCAATGGGACGTGCATTGTTTGCGGCTGCGCTGGAGCCAAAACAGGCGCTGTGGCTTGCACAGGCAGAACACACCGATCTCTATACCCAGGGTGCGCAAGCCGGAATCTTTGACTTCTTAGCCGGGCTGCCGCACTGACGCCGACTGCATAAACCGGATGAGGGAGGAATTGCCGTTGCGGTGGGCATATTCAAGGGCTGTTTCGTCTGCGCTGTCGCGGCAAGCTGGATTGGCGTGTAGATCCTCAAGCAGCTGACGCGAGATTGACACGTCTCCCAGCTGGCAGGCCCACATAAGTGGGGTCTGCCCGAGCAGGTCAGGCACGTCCGGCTTGACACCGCGCCGGCTCAGAAAATAGATCAGGGAACCTTGACGGCGACTGACAGCGCGATGCAGCAGTGTCAGGCCTTGGCAATCGCGTGCACCAAGATCAGGCTGCTCCTGATGGATGATCTGGCGGACCTCATCATAGGCGCCGCGCTGGAATGCCGCGAACATACGTCCCTCCGCGCTGCCGGACGCAAGCCGGGGTCGCTGCAGCGCTTTGGCGAGATAGGCCTGAGCCGTCTCGCGCTGCGCACTGCCAAATGGTTGCGCCAGCGCGTAGAGCTGAAGAACGAGCGGTGAAAAGGTTGGCCGAAGCAGATTTACCCCCTCGGTCGGCTGTTTCAGTGCGCGGCGCAGGGCTGTGGTTAACTGTGCAGTTTCAAGCAGGTTCTGGTTTTCGGAGGTCAGCCGAACCCGGTGAGCGTGCAAGACGGCAGGCAGATCACGGCCCTGTTTATCGCGTACAGTAAGGTCGGCCCCCGCAGTCAGTAGCAGCACCAGCGCTGCGGTATGATTACCGAGCAGTGCGTAAGTGAGAGGTGTATAGCCCAGAATATCGGCGCTATTGATCTCGGCGCGAGGGGCGGTGATAAGGTGGAGCATACACGCGCTATGGCCATGCTCAGCCGCCAGAGAAAGGGGCGTACGTCCGGCATAGCAGCGTCGCCGGGCTGGTACACCAGCAGCCAGCAGGCGCTGCACAAACCACGTTTGCCCGTAACGGGCAGCAACATGTAATGTATTCCAGCCCAGAACAGTGGTTTCTTTCGGGTTGGCGCCAAGGGCCAGTAGTTTGGCTCCCAGCGGTTCACAGCCATAGCGGGCCGCAATATGCAGGCCGGTTTCGCCGGTTGGGCGGCGGGCCAGAGCGATACTGCGCGGGACATCACGCAGCGCCGTCTGCGCATTAACAAGCCAGCGGATAAAAAGAGCGCTCTGTTTCATAAGCCCCGTATGCGCCTGAGGGGCCAGCATGGCCAAGGCACTGTCAAAACGGCGTGAATCCGCCAAGGCAAGAAATTTGCTTTCTGGCGTGTAATGGCTGATATGGGCGAAGAGCAGGTGGCGCTCCCACACCATGCGGGCATATTCCTCGCGTCCGGCAATTCCAAATCCCGTTGCCAGCCGGTCGCGCAACAGGCGGTAGTCCCCATGCAGGCTGCGTAAGGTCGGCTCAAGCGTGATGACGTCTTCGGTCGTACTGCCCATGGTTATGTCCCTGTTTTATGGCTGAAGGCTAGGCCAAAGCGTGCTAGACTTCAAGCATGAACGAGCGCGACATCACCCCGAAATCCCTGTTTCTGAACCGTCGGCAGTGGCTGGCAACCGCGGGGGCGCTGGCGGCAACCCCCGCCTTGGCTCAAGCAAGCGATGCGCCAACACCGAAAGACGCCATCATCAGCTATAATAATTTCTATGAGTTTGGTACCGGGAAGAGCGATCCGGCGCGGACGGCCGGCAGTCTGCGCACCGCGCCATGGAGCGTAGAGATTGGTGGGCTATGCGCCAAATCAGGCACACTGGCGCTGGACGATATACTTAGGCGCCATCCGCGCGGGGAACATGTGTACCGGATGCGCTGTGTCGAGGGCTGGTCGATGGTGATCCCATGGCTAGGCTTTCCGCTGGCGGATCTGCTCAAAGCGGCCGAGCCGCTGAGCAGTGCCAAATACGTTGCGTTTCAAACCCTCTATGACCCTGCGCAGATGCCGGGGCAGAAATCGGATGTGTTGCAATGGCCTTATGTTGAGGGATTGCGGCTGGATGAAGCCATGCACCCGCTCACGTTGCTGGCCACCGGTCTCTATGGCGAGGAACTGCTGCCGCAAAATGGTGCGCCGCTGCGCTTGGTGGTGCCGTGGAAATATGGTTTCAAGAGCATCAAGTCGATCGTGAAGATCACTTTGACCGAGACTCAGCCGCCCACCAGTTGGAACCTCAGTGCGCCGAATGAATACGGGTTTTATTCGAATGTGAATCCACAGGTCGATCATCCGCGCTGGAGTCAGGCCACCGAGCGACGCATTGGCGAGTTTTTCCGGCGTGACACCCTGCTGTTCAATGGTTACGCCGAGCAGGTGGCGCATATGTATACGGGGATGGATTTAACGGCGAATTTCTGATGCGTCTCCTTAAACCCCTGTCTCACACATTTTGCGCGCTACCACTGGCTTGGCTCGTCCTTGCGGTAGTGACCCATCAGGCGAGTGTCAATCCGGTGGAATATGCCATCCGCTTTCTCGGCGACTGGTCGCTGAAACTGCTGATTGTGACTCTGGCGATCACACCGCTGCGCAAGCTGACGGGGTGGGCGCATCTCATGACCCTGCGGCGTCGGCTTGGTCTGTGGGCGTTTGCGTATGCAGCGCTGCATCTGCTCTGCTTCTGGGGGGCGGATCTGATCTTCAGCTTCAGTGCCTTGGGGCGTGAAATCATAAAGCGGCCGTATATTGCCATTGGCATGGCGGCTTTTGTTTTGCTACTCCCGCTGGCGCTGACCTCCACCAATGCCATGATCAAGCGCTTGGGTGGTGCAAGCTGGCGTCGCCTGCACAAGCTGATTTATCTCATCGCACCGTTGGGGGTTGTGCATTTTTACTGGCTCCAGAGCAGCAAGAACCTGACGACCGAACCGCTGGTGTACGGCGCGATCGTGGCGTTTTTGCTGCTTTACCGTGTCCTAGATGCCAAAGGTGTGTCTCTGCGGTTACCCAAAAAGTCAATAAAAACTTAATTAAGTGCGGGTTAACCAGTCTCCGGCAAGCTGACAGCCTGAAGGAGATTCCAATATGGCGACACCTATTACTATTGCGCGCGGCGACGGCATCGGCCCCGAGATCATGGAGGCGACGCTCAAAATTCTGAAAGCAGCAGGCGCGGATCTGGCGATTGAGGAAATCGCCATCGGTGAAGCCAAGTACAAGCAGGGCATCAATACCGGTATTGAAGACAGCGCATGGGAAAGCCTCAAGCGTACCAAGGTTTTCCTCAAGGCGCCCATCACCACGCCGCAGGGTGGTGGTTTCAAGAGCCTGAATGTAACAGTGCGCAAGGCGCTGGGGCTGTATGCCAATGTGCGTCCGTGTGTGTCTTACCATCCCATCGTCGCCACCAAACACCCGGTGCTGGATATGGTGATTGTGCGTGAAAATGAGGAGGACTGCTATTCGGGTATCGAGCATCGCCAGACCGCCGATGTGGTGCAGTGCCTCAAGCTCATCAGCCGACCGGGCTGTGAGCGTATTGTACGCTATGCGTTCGAGTATGCGCGAGCCAACGGCCGCAAGAAGGTGACGGCCATGGTGAAGGACAACATCATGAAGATGACCGATGGCCTGTTCCATCGCATCTTCGACGAAATCGGCGCGGAATACCCGGACATCGAGAAAGACAGCATTATTGTCGATATCGGTGCGGCGCGTATTGCGGCCAAGCCGGAGCGCTTTGATGTGGTGGTCACGCTCAATCTGTATGGTGATATCGTGTCGGATATCGCGGCTGAAATCACGGGTTCGGTTGGTTTGGCCGGCTCCTCCAATATCGGTACCCAGTGCGCCATGTTCGAGGCGATTCATGGCAGCGCGCCGGATATCGCGGGCAAGGGCATTGCCAACCCGTCCGGTCTGCTGCTCAGTGCGGTGATGATGCTGGTGCATATCGGTCAGCCTGATGTAGCCGAGAAAATCCACAATGCCTGGTTAGCTGCACTGGAAAGCGGCATCCACACCGGTGATATCTATCGCGAAGGCCAGAGCAAGAAGCGCGTGGGTACGGCGGAGTTCGCCGATAACGTGATTGCGCATCTGGGTAAGAAGCCAAGCAACTTCAAGGCTGCGAGTTATGGCGCAGGCACGGGGATGCGCGAGATTGCGGTGCGCCCGGCCAAGCCTGTGAAGAAAGAACTGGTCGGTGTTGATGTCTGGGTTGACTGGAAGGGCGAAGACCTCGACGCGTTAGCTGCCAAGGTCAAGCCCGCCGCTGTTGGCGGCATGGAACTGCAAACTATTTCGGCCCGTGGCTTGAAGATGTGGCCACAGGGCCAGACCCCACCGGGCGGGATTGATCACTGGTGTCTGCGTTTCATCAACAAAAGTGGTGTGGTGAAGCACAGCGATGTGGTGGGGGTACTCACCGCCTTGCAAACCGTCGGCCTTGACTTCATCAAGATGGAAACTCTGTGCACCTTTGATGGCGCACCGGGCTTTAGTGCCGGAGCCGGGCAGTAGGCTAGGGACAGAGCTTGTTGAGCAGATTACTGTAAACTTTAATGTCGTGCAGGCGACCGCGGGTGAGGGCCGATTGCTGGGCGGCGGATACGCCAGTGGTCGGTTCGCCTGCCAAAGCCCGGATTCGCTGATCCATCTGCGCGAGAGTCTCGGTGACCGTTGTCTGATACAGGACAAGTGAATGCTCCTGTTTCTCCAGACACTCTAGCGCAGACAGAGTTTGGCCGCGTGCGGCCATGCCTTCGAAGAGCGGTGTGAGCCGGGTGAGTATCACAAACTGGCGGGCCAGCCATTGCTCGCGCTGCTCTGGATCGAGTGCGGCGGCCCGATCTTCCGCAGTCAGGCGCGCCTCGGCTCGTGGGTCATCGGAGAGCAGATTAAATGCCAGTGCAGCCACAGCCATGGCGGCTGCGGTTGTCATTAGAGTGCGGGGACGCGGATAAACTGGCATGGGTGGCTCCTAGGGCGGCGCAAACTAACAGAAAGCACTCTTGTAAATCAAGGTTAACGTAGCGGGCGCGATTTTTCTGGCATTGGCGGTGAGGGATTGCTAGCCTGCTGGCCATGTATCACAGCCCGCGACGGCCTTTTGATCTGCTGGCATTAGGGGCCACGCTTGGGGCCGGGCTGACCTATTGGCTTATCCCGTCCCAGCCACCGCCCCAGCTGACAGCCACGCAGTCATTTGCCCAGTGGGTTGGCGTGTCATCAGCGCGTGAGTTCAACGGGCAGCGTCGTGCTCTCTATCAGGAGTCCCTAAACTTCGGAGCCATACCCGCTCACGTGAATACGCCGTCGCGCCCGATCTGCGATCAGTCTCCCGCGCAATGGGAGGCGTGGCAGGCCCAACATGAGGCCATTCGCCGCCACGATGCTATAGCTGTGAGTATCTTCCGTACGCCGCGCTTACGCACGCTGGTGCAGGAAGAATTGGATACACAGGCACTCTCTGTACTGGAGCAGGCCTATGTGCTGTGCCAGCTCGATGCCTATTTTCGCAATAAGCCACCGGCGATGATTGAGTATAAGCCTGAGCTGTGGTGGAGGCTGCCGCCGGAGACATGGCCGGGCCAGCCAAGGCCTTAATTAATTTTCCATATTAACCTTGAAATTAAGCTCTCGAAAATCGTAGAAACCTCGCTATGCACATGGATAACGCGTATTCCTCGCCGCCGATAATCCCGCAATTCAATCAGTATGCGGCCAAGGCGATTATCTGGTCGAATGGTTTGGCTTGGCTCTCCCTACCTACTGTGGGGATTGCGTATGGCACGTCAGCTCTATTGGCGATGTTTAGCACGGCGGTTGCGGGCTATGTCGGCATGAAGCTTATTGATGTCAGTATTAAGCAACTCACGAACCGCTCCACGCACCAGCAGAATCTGGGGCGTAAACCAATGGATGATACGGCTATTGATAACGCGCTCTTTAGCCGGAACATTCAGTTGGCTAGGCGTTTCTTTAAAGTAAGCCCGAAGCCCTTGCGGGTTAAGCCATCTGTTCTTCTTGGTGCGAGCCTATGTAAGGTGCCCCATGATGTCCTTGACCCGAAACATATTATTGTCAGTTCGCCGCTGCTGGATCATCTGAATCACGATGAAGTTATTGCTGTGGTTGCTCACGAATATATGCATGAGCGTGAGAAGGCATATGAGCACACCCTCGCGGTAAAAGACGGGATTCGGCCTTGGTTTCCCCTTGCTCTCGCCTATTCGGGGGTTATTTTTAGTGGCGGGTCCCCGCTGATCGCCGGAGCGCTGGCGGCTGGTGCGGTAGCGTTTCCGTCGGCGTTGTCTGCGCTTTATAACCGTCACGTCCGCAAGGTGGAGTTTGGCTGTGATAGGGGATCGGCACTGGCATTAAAGTCCGGGCTGCCTCTCTGCCGTGCCCTTAAGAAAATGGAGAAGAAAAACAAAGAAATTCTGGGGAAGTTGCCGGGATTGCGTTTTGTCACCATGATAAAAGCGCCGCTGCCGTTTTATGATTCACATCCAACTTTGCGGCAACGTCGCCTTGCCTTGCACGCCGTGCATCGTGAAATGAGACAAAGTGGATTGCGGCAGAATACAGTGCCCCGCATTTAATCCGGCAACAATATCCCGCAGGTGGCGACTAGCTGATTTTCGCCGTTTAGCCCATCTGTTGTCGTCTCATCCTCTGCCACGATTTTACGGTTATTCGTAAGCAACCGTCACGTCAAATGTCGTGTCAACGGAATCCCCAGCTGATTGACTCCCGTCAACAGTTAAAGTGTATCCAATAAATAAAGATTTTCCAAGACTTGGCGGGCTTTGAGCTGAAAGAGAATTGCATGACACAGCCGGAGCATCATCGTATGAGCATGTTGCCGCAGAGGGGGTTACACCGTTATTTCCAGAGTAATTTCCAACCGAGAATGCTATGGTCTGCGTTGCGGAACCAGAAACAAACATATCGATAAAACTACCTGCAGCTCCGTACAGGATATTGTTTTGGTCATTTTGGGCATATGTGCCTGAGTTGGGTATAACCGTATACACATCGGCAACGCCTGCCCGTACAGTGCCGACAGCGGCTGAAGCAAAATAGCTGAGTGTTAGTGGTAGGTCAAATGCAACATTAGCTGTCACCGTTTGCTCGGCCGCACACACTACTTTCGTGCTAACGACAGCGATCAACAGCAAAACAAAAACATAAATCCTCGCAAAATTACACATTATAGCCTTCACTTATTGCCTGATTCGCAATCAGGCAAGCGTGAATTAATCCGGCAACAATATCCCGCAAGTAGCTGACCAGCTGATTTTTACCGCTTGCCCTATTTGCGGCAGGCGGGCGCGGCCTTCACTGTCATTTTCGACAAATACCTTAATCGACTGGCCGTTGGCCAAGCGCACCAGGCAAAGATTATAATCGCCGAAATAGGCGGTTTCCTGCGCGGTGCCTTCAAGGCGGTTCACATCGGGGGTGGCATCGTCGAGATCCAGCATTTCCGGGCGAACGCCAACTGTCACGCTCTGCCCCGCGGTAGCAGCAAAATCGGCCTCGTTGATGAAGCGGCCGACATCGGTATCGACCGTCACAGTCTTGCCTTCGGTGCTCACGACTTTGCCGGGGAAGAAATTGATGGAGCCGAGAAAGTCAGCCACAAAGCGGCTGCCCGGATATTCATAAAGCTGTTTGGGGGTGCCGATCTGAGCGATGCGACCCTTGTCCATCACGGCCAGCCGGCTGGCCATGCTCATCGCTTCTTCCTGATCGTGGGTGACCATGATGAAGGTGATACCCACCTCGTTGCGCAGGTGGATAAGACCCAGTTGCATGTCTTCGCGCAGGCGCTTGTCGAGTGCCGAGAGCGGTTCATCAAGTAGCAGGACTTTGGGGCGCAGGATCAGGGCGCGGGCGAGGGCCACCCGCTGGCGCTGACCTCCGCTCAGCTGATGCGGCATGCGGTCAATCTTGTCGGCCAATTGCACCTGCGCAAGCGCCTGCTCAACCCGCGCTTTGCGCTCGGCCTGCGGGCACCCTTCAATCTTCAGGCCATAGGCAACGTTGTCGCCCACGCTCATATGCGGAAACACGGCGTAGCTCTGGAACACCATGTTGAGTGGGCGCTGCTGGGCGGGCCAGTCGGTAATATCCTGCCCACCCAGCCAAATGGCCCCGGAGGTAGGAATTTCAAGGCCCGAGAGCATACGCAGCAAGGTGGTTTTGCCACAGCCCGAGGGGCCGAGCAGGGCAAAAAACTCGTTATTGCCGATATCAAGACTGACATTGTCTACCGCGCGGGTGCCGTTCGGGAACTCCTTGACGATGTTCTTGAAGCTGATGAAAGGTGGCTCGGTCATGACTTGTTTTTCTTCTGCATGGTGTTGAGGATGAAGGCGGCAGCAATGGCAATGCTGGCGGTCAGGACAATCAGCACCGTGAAGGCGGCGTTGATGTCAGGCTGCACTTTAAAGCGCAGCTGGGAATAGATTTTGACCGGCAGGGTGGTGCTGCCGACTTCGGAGACAAAGTAGGTAATGACAAAGTCATCCAGCGACAGGGTGAACGCCAGCAGCGCCCCGGCGATGAGGGCGGGCTTCAGATAGGGTAGCAGGATATCGCGTAGGAACAGCCCCATGCCTGCGCCAAGGTCAAACGCGGCCTCTTCCAGTGAGCGGTCAAACCCGGTCAACCGCGCACGTACCACCAGCGTGACGAACGGAAAGGCAAAAGCGACATGGGCGATGATAATGGGGAGCAGGTTGAGTGGCCACGCCAGATCACTCGGCCAGTTGATCTGCTTGAAGAAGATCATCATCGCCACGCCCAGTGAAATCTCCGGGATTACGATGGGCAGGCCATTTACGGCTTCCACCAGTGTCTTGCCGGGAAAGCGAAATCGCCACAGGCAAATGGCCAGACCCGTGCCAATCGCGGTGGCGAGCAGGGTTGCACTAAAGGCAATGACCATACTGTTGGTAAACGCCTCAATCAGGGCGGTATTCTGCCAGACACTTTCATACCAGCGGGTGGAAAAGCCCTCCCAGCGGATGATGCGGGTGCTGTCGTTGAAGCTGAAGGCCATCATTACCAACAGCGGCACATAGAGGAAAAGCAATGCCGCCGCCACCGTGAGGCGCAAGCTCCAACGGCGGGTGTAATCAAGCGGGCCGGCGGGCGTACTCATGCGCGCAGCTCCGTGCGGCGGGCGCGACGCTCGCTCAGCCAGCTTTGCAGCGCTAGAATCAGGAAGGTGGCATACACCAGCAGCATCGACAGGGCCGAGCCCAGCGGCCAGTTGTTGGCTCGCTTGATCTGGTCTTCAATCAGGCTGCCGATCATCAGGCTATCGGTGCCACCCAGCAGCGCAGGGGTGACCAGCGCCCCAAAGGCGGGAATGAAGGTGATGATACAGCCTGCAATAATGGCGGGCAGGGTCAGCGGTACCATAACCTGAAAGAACGTGCGCCACTGGCTGGCACCGAGATCAAGACTGGCTTCCAGATAGGAACGGTCCAGCTTTTCGAGTGCGGTATAGAGTGGCAGCACCATGAAGGGCAGGTGGACATAAACCAGACCAATGATGACGCCCAGATCATTGAGAATAAGACCGGGAAAGGTCTCGCTGCCCGTCACACTCTTGTAGATGCCCTCAGCTAGTTGGCTGAGTGGACTACTGCTGCCCAGTACCGACTTCAGCGCATAGGTGCGTACCAGCAGGTTGGTCCAGAATGGCAGGATAACCAAAAGCAGCAGCAGAGGGCGCCACTTTGGCGCTGCGAACGCCACCACCAGTGCTACCGGATAGGCAATGACCAGGCAGATCAAGGTGGTGAGCAGGGCGATCCACAGCGAATAGCCCATGACTTGCAGATAGATGGGATCCAGCGCCTTGGCATAGTTGGCAAAGTCCCATGTCAGTACGGTATCTGTCAGAGTGACCTGCTGTGAAAAACTGAGTAGGAAGATGGAGGCGAGCGGTGCCAGAAAAAACAGCCCCAGCCAGATCGCCGCCGGGGCAATCAGCAGGGCAAAAAAGAAGGAATGACGCCGCCAGTCGCTCAGGATACAGCTTTCTTACGCCGCGCGGACGCGGGTGATGATATCCGTATATTTCTGGCTCATCTCCTCGCTCAGATACTTGGCGTATTCGCTGACCTTCACCACCTCGTCACTCGGGAAGATGATCGGATCGGCCAGATAAGCGGCGTCCATCAGGGCTTTGGCCTTGGCGTTGGGCAGGGCATAGCCGACTTCCTTGGCAATATCGGCATGCACCTCCGGTGTGAGGATGTAGTTGATGAACTCATGCGCCTCGGCAATGTTGGCCGCGCCCTTGGCGATGCACCAGCTGTCTTCCCACAACTGGCCGCCTTCCTTGGGCACAACATAGGTGATCTTTGGTTCTTCGGTGCTGACCTGTTTGATGTCGCCGTTAAAGTCGATTGCCAGATCCACCTCACCGGCCAGCAACAGCTCCTGTCCATTATCGCCGGCAATGGTGCGGACATTTTTCTTGTTGGCGATCAGGGTTTCTTCGAGTTGCTTCAGTGCCGCCTCATCCGTGCTGTTCAGGGAGTGGCCTAGCATCTTGAGGCCACAGCCGATCAGGGCCGACACATCGGATGCCCATGCGATCTTGCCCGCAAACTTGGCACTGTCAGCGCCATAGACATATTGCCAGCTATCCAGCGGGGCCTCGCCCAGTACAGCTTTCACGGCATCGCTACGGTAGCCTATACCCAATGTGCCCCAGAAATAGGTAGCCGAGTATTTGCGCCCCTTGTCATAGGCGGCGTCCATGAACCGCGGCTCCAGATTGGCGAGATTGGGAATCTTGCTGTGGTCAAGCGGTACCAGCAGATCGGCCAGAATCATGCGCTCAACCGTGTCGTTGGTCGGGCAGATGACATCATAACCGGGATTACCTTCACGCAGGCGGGCAAATAGCTCGGCGTTATCGGCATAAAGATCATAGCGGGTGGTGATACCCGTTGCCTTGCTGAAGCTCTCCAGCGTGGTGGGGCCGATATAGGTATCAAAGTTATAGATGTTAAGCTTGCGCTCGGCGGCCCACGCCATGCGGCTGGCCAGCGGCACCACGGCTGCAACCGTAAGGGAATGCTTGAGGAAGGAGCGGCGCGATGCGCGGGCGGTGGTGGTCAGCGGCATGGTAAGTCCTGTGGCTGCAGGGTGATCCTGCACAAGACTTTTACATAGATGTAAAGGAAGTCAACCGGTTACCGCAGATGTATAGCGAGTCGAGCTGACCTTCTGGATGGTGCCCGCAGCCGGAATCGAACCGGCACGGCCTTTCGGCCTCAGGATTTTAAGTCCTGTGCGTCTACCAGTTCCGCCATGCGGGCACCGTGGCCTAAGGGTATAAAAGACGCGGCAGGAATTGCAAGCGGGCGCTTTGCCGATTGTTGGTTTTGAGGCCGCGCGGGGAGATGGTGATGTGCTCGCGCTGCAGCTCGCCGGTTAAGGTAAATTCATGCTCCACCTGCCGCGCCTCCAACTCGCCGGGAGTTTGCCGGTAGCGGGCGCGGGCATAGTCGCGGACGCGATAAAACAGCGGCGCGGTGGTGGGGGACAGATTGTGTGGAATTTCAGTATTTCCATAGATCAATTCGCGTAAAGTTGCGTCATCTTTTCGGCTGAGTTTGAGCAGTTCCAAATGTGCCTTCAGCCGAGGGCCGCGCAAGTAACTGTTATCAATCCGGATGCGGCTGTGCCGTTCCTCCATGATCTTTTTGAACTCAGCTGTGACGTTGCTCCCGCCTGTAAACCGCTCAATGCGCTGAATGCGATGCTGGATTTCGTGCAGCGTGGTGCGCAGAAGCAAGTTCTCAGTCAAGCCAAGTTTTACGTGAACAATCACTTGTTCTCTGTCACAGCTTCCCTGCCTCAAGTTTTTGCGCGGTCCGGTAAAGTGAGGGGAAGTCTGATCGTCGGCATAGAGTACACAGCGGAAATTATATAGCTCTGGATAAGCTTTGAAGAGAGTAGGATGACGCAGCGCCCAGCCAAGCCTTAATGCAAGGCCCATTCCCTTCTCCGGGGCCGCGCCGACCATGGCGAGAGCCTCACGACCAAAGGGGGTAAATCTACAGCTGCGGTCATCAATACGAAAGCGCGGCAAGCCATCATAGGCGCCAGCAAAAACCCGCCCCTCGCGTTGGGCTTGTTTAAACGTGGTGGCGCGAGGTCCGGCGAACATAAAACGATTAAACGAAATTCACCCTCTCAAGGGCAAGAAAAATCGCTCTGTTAACCATTAGTATTCACGCTGCAGCGGCCTTGAAGGCGATTTTTACCCCGCGCTTGGCGAAATAGGTTTCCATTAGGCGGCGGCCGGGGCGGTTGTTCTGGGCGAGGCGGGTGGGGTCGAAGATTGCTTCAGTCTGTCCGGCGGCGGCCAGCGCGGCCCTCAGCGCGGCAATGTGCTGGTCGATATCCGCGTTATTGGCGTGCAGGCTGGTGTAGATATTTTCAATGGCTTGATCGAGCGGCAGGGTGGTCATGGCGGGGTTCTCCTGCGCGTGGTTATGCCAAGTCGCCCCGGTTTTGGCAAGAATATGCTACTGGCGCAATTAATTAATCTGGCGCGATTTTTTCGTATTTGCTAAAGCTGGCTGCGTTATGACTGCCACTCCCGCCCTGCGCGTTGTGTCAAACGCGCCCACTGCTAAAGCTGTTCTCAGTCAGGGATTTGACCGTTTGTTAGCGCTGGTCGATGCCGATATGCGTGCTACCAACCAGCTGATTGTCGACCGCATGGCCAGCAAGGTGCCGCTGATCCCGCAGCTCGCGGGCTATCTGATTGCTGCCGGGGGCAAGCGGTTGCGGCCATTGCTGACTCTCGCCAGTGCGCAACTGTGCGGCTATCAGGGCACCCGTCATCATGGTCTGGCCGCCTGTGTCGAGTTCATCCACACCGCGACCCTGTTGCACGATGATGTGGTGGACGAAAGCGATTTGCGGCGTGGTCAGCGTTCGGCCAATGCTGTCTTTGGCAATCAGGCCAGTGTGCTGGTGGGCGACTTTCTGTTCAGTCGTGCGTTTGAGCTGATGACCGCCGATGGCTCGATTGAAATTCTCCGCATTCTCTCCAGCGCGGCCAAAACCATCGCCGAGGGTGAGGTGATGCAGCTCAGTGTCGCCAGCAGCACCAAGACCACCGAGGCCGATTATCTGGAGGTCATCACCGGTAAAACCGCGGCGCTGTTTGCGGCCGCCTGCGAAGTAGGCGCGGTGGTGGCCGACCAGCCCGAGGATGCGCAGGAGGCGCTGCGTTTGTTTGGCCTTAATCTGGGCATTGCCTTCCAACTGGTCGATGATGTGCTCGACTACTCCGCCGTGCAGGCCAAGCTGGGCAAGGAAGTGGGCAACGATTTCCGCGAAGGCAAGATGACGCTGCCTGTGCTGCTGGCGTATAAGCGCGGCAGTGCTG
Organism: Micavibrio sp. UBA2400; assembly: GCA_002343265.1. Lineage (GTDB taxonomy): Bacteria > Pseudomonadota > Alphaproteobacteria > UBA2400 > UBA2400 > UBA2400. The sequence goes on along the minus strand of DDSC01000033.1, from coordinate 1,927 downwards.
AGGAAAAGGCCTTCTGGCAGCGCACACTGGAAGACAAAACCTTTAACGAGCATGACCTCGACCACGCCATTACCTTGCTGCAAAAGCACGGCACACTGGCGGCGACCATTGACCGCGCCCGGCAATACGGTGCGGCGGCGCAATCGGCACTTAGCCATTTTCCGCCAAGTGCCGTGCGTGAGGCGATGCTGGAGTCTGTCAGTTTTGTCATTGAGCGGGATTATTAACATTAACACTTTTTTCGTTGCAGTCGCGCCTCATCTCCGTTAAGGGCGAAGGATGAGTGATCCGCTTGAAAGCCCCGATAATATACACGCCTTCAGCACCCTGCTGGTGCAAAGCGGCGATCCTCTGTCGGCGCTGACGGTAACCGGGCTGTTCGATGCGCTGGCCTTGTGCGTGGTGCTCTCCGATAGTGAACATAAATTTTGTGAAGTGACGCATCTGGGCGAGGACGAGTTTGCACTGCCGCTAGACAAGACCTTCTCACTGATGGTGGTCATCGGGGCGGCGGGCGGGGGCATTGAAAAGACCCGGCTGGTCGTTTTTGAAAATCGTTATGGTGACGCCGAGAAGGTGCTCGACGCTGTTCAGCTTAATCACCTTGGTAACGAACAGGGATGCTATCAGGTGACGGGTACCACGATTGTATCTGCCGAGGTGACAGAGGATATCGCCCGCCTGCGCCGGTTTGAGAAAGCTTGTATCCCGCTGTTCCAAACCTTCCGGCCTGCGTTTTAAGCCCTCATTTTAACCTTTTTCTATTTGCGCTTGCGCCGCCACCCGACTAGCTTGTGGGCAACAGGGAGCTTGTCATGTCAAACCGTTATCGCCCGATGCACGCCTTTTCGCGCATGATTGAGGCAGGAGTTCATCCAGTTATCGCTTTTAATCAGACTGATTTGTTTGACGTTCTTAGGTATCAATGCAGTACTCTCGGCAAAGAGAGGCAAGATGGTCGTTTGGGCGAGATAGGATATAAGCGGGTCTTGGCTAATCGGTTCACGTTATTGACGAGCGAGCTCTTGCTGCCATCGACTGCTAAAGACGGAGGTTTTGAGGATATATCACTGACGGCGTTTGCCGGAACTGATCCGAAGCCAACCCAGAAAACGGCTATACTGCGGGCCCGGATGATTCACGATTTTCGGCGAGTGGCCATGGATAGTAAGGGGCAGTTTGCCCGGATGGTGGTGAGTTGTGATGTAACCTCAAATCTTGCGCTGCTTCGCCAGTTTGAGAGATCAGCGTTTAATGTACGGCACGCCGCTAATACTGCTGCAATCCGAGAATTAGAGGAACTCAATAGCGGCCCGCTGGCCAAGCGCCCGCCACAGCCGCCGGTGGCATGAGTCCGGAAAATTGTCGTTTTCACCGCTTTTTCCCGTGTGTTTCAACCCGCTTGCTCTTGGGCGAACAAGCGGCTATAACCGCGCCCACGTCGGAGTGTAGCTCAGCCCGGTAGAGCACTTGCTTCGGGAGCAAGGGGTCGTGGGTTCGAATCCCGCCACTCCGA
>DDSC01000033.1:0-178 GCA_002343265.1 Micavibrio sp. UBA2400 | reverse complement strand
CGAATCCCGCCACTCCGACCAATTGTTGGATCCAGCAGGGTCCGAACCCACCTTGGTTTTTGCCCGCGCGGCGGGCAGGGGGGTCGAATCCCGCTACTCCGACTATCCTTCGCCGCTTGCCGGGGAAGGAAAATGCGTTATAAACGCGCCGTGCTGCTGCTGTAGCTCAGTGGTAGAG
>DDSC01000007.1:25043-25431 GCA_002343265.1 Micavibrio sp. UBA2400 | reverse complement strand
GCAGGACTGATTTTTCACTTGACGGTTTTTCAGTAAAACCGGGCGTTACTTGCTAACTCTTTGATTCACTGTGATTCAGCAGAGTCTCTCTCCATTACCTTTAGGTAACATTAGCAAAGCAATTAAATTAGTTAACACTGAAAAATCCGGGACTGCAGGAAGTGCATATATAATGTGCAACTAGCGCTTAGCCGGGTTGGGGCTGAAATACTTCTCGAACTTGCCTTTTTCATCCTTCATCGCGTCGGCATCGGCGGGAGCATCCACCTTGCGAGTGATATTGGGCCACTTGGCCGAGTACTCGCGGTTGATGCCCAGCCATTTCTCGCCGCCGGGGATCGTATCAGGTGAAATGGCACCAGCCGGGCATTCGGGCTCGCACACACCG
>DDSC01000007.1:14121-24851 GCA_002343265.1 Micavibrio sp. UBA2400 | reverse complement strand
TTCGGGCTCGCACACACCGCAGTCAATGCACTCGTCCGGGTTGATGACCAGCATGTTCTCGCCTTCATAAAAGCAATCGACCGGGCAGACTTCCACACAGTCGGTATACTTGCAGCGCACGCAAGCGTCGGTGACGATGTAGGGCATGGCAAACTCCTTAACTCTGCTGGCGGGATAGCGCAGATGACAACGGAAATCAAGGTGAACACGCGTCGATGTATTGCTTTAACTCATCTTGATTTGCTAGCTTGCCAGACAGGAGATGCGGCGAAATGGACACCCGATGCCGATGAATGACGTTGCGCCAGATCTGCAACAGTGCTGGAAGCACCTGTCACGCGCGCTGACCGCCGAACTCCCGAAAGGTAGCGTGTGCACTTGGCCGCACAGCACCGACACTGGCTTCTGGTTTGAGATCATCAACGTCAAGCCTGGCGCTCGCTTTGAAGCCAAGCTTCATGTAACGCCTGGCCAGACGATCTCCCTGATCAGCGTCAATGCTTTTTCTCCCCGGCGTCAGTACGCCCGCCATCTGCTACGCGGCTTGTGCGCGGCTGCCCCGATGCTGGGTATCGCGACATTTGACCTGACGGCGACCCGTGTCGGGGCGTGGCTATGGGGGCGCGCTGGCTTTGCGCCCTGTGCGAGCGATTGGAACGGCCATCTGAAACAGCAAATCTGGTCACGACTGGAACTCATCGAATCCGACTTACCGCCGCACGTTGCGTTTAACATGCACCGTGCTCTGCAAAGCCGTGACCCGACGGCTTTCTGGACGCTGTGTGATACGACAACCCCTATTCAAGGCGCATCCCTAGGGTATTACCTGTGCGCCGACACCAATCGGTTTGAGGATGCGAGTTGGATCGGCGCCCTATCGCTGCGCAACGACCAGCAGCGGGAGCGTTTGCACGCGTATTGCTGGCCTACAACCAGTTCAGCTCCACGCCCCGCGTAAGAAGGCGGCTGGATCGGCGGGCGCGGGCGCGGCCGGGGCACTCTCGGCTTTCTTCTTGACGTAAATCGTCACGCTGTCACCGCTTTTGAGAGCGCGGGTGCGGCTGATATAACCCAGCGTTTTAAGAATGGCGGGCAGCGCGCCAGCCGACAACCCGAGATTACGGGCCAGATTCTCGGCCGGCGGGGCGGGGCTTTGATGCAGCAGCGGAATGAACTCCTCCAGCACGTCCGAGCGCACAGCGCGACCCGCGACTACCGCATAACCCAAGGCATGCCAGGCCGCCTTGGGCAGGTCGCCGACAGGCAGCGTCTTGCCTTGTGGTGGTGGTGGCAGCGGCTGGCCGTGCCAGAGTGCCCACAATAATCCACGGGCCCGCATGGCTTCAGGCGTCCAGAGACGATCAATCCAGATGAGGTGACTACCCAGATGCACACCATGCTGACCCAGCGTGATACGATCGTCCTTGGTAAAAGCATCGACCATCCCGGCTACCGTGTCGCGCGGCAAGCTGCCCAGCGCTTCAATGAGCTGGAACACCACCCCGCGCGCCGGACCGGACAGCTCCAGCTTGGGCAACTGCAACAAGGCGCCCAGGTGCTGGGTGAACCATGCGCTAACCGTCTCACGCAGTCGCACTTCCACCTTCTGGCGATCACTGCCCTGTAACCATTCGTCCTCCACCGCAACGGCGGACGGCTTGAGCAGTGCCCCCCCTTTGATGGCACGACCAACGATCGCCCGCCCCCATTGCAGCTCACCTTTACTGGTGAACACAATGGACTCTGGTGTGGCGGCGGCCAGCTCATGCGCCCGCTGACTCGCGGCATGCAGCAGCGCCGGGCGAATGCTGCGCAGCACCTCGCGCGCTTCCAGCGCCGTACGCGCCTCATGATCGGGATTAAAGTGAAAGCCGTTGAACCAGCCAACCCGGGTGCCATCGATCATCACCGCGTTATCATCGGTCACATGGCAGAACAGCTTGCCGCGCCCGCCAATACCGGCGCGGCGCTCGACAAAGCGCTCGGTGAGTTTATCGTGCAGGGCGTCCGACAGGCGGTCTTCAATGCTGCGGGTTTTTTGCTGCCAGTGCGCACTATCCGCCAGCCAGCCCCCGCGATTGGCGATATAGGTCCAGGTGCGAATGCGGCCCAGTCGCGTCGTCAGGGTGTCGATCTCGCCTTCGGTGCTGTCGATGCGAGCTACCTGCTCGGCGACCCAATCCTCGGGCAACACGCCACTGTGCGAGGTCAGGTGCAGATAGGTCTGCTTAATGAAGCGCAGATAGGACTCGGACAGAATTTTCTCGAAGTCAGGAATCTGGCAGGCCTCCCACAGCATGGCCAACTCGGCGGGCTTGCTGGCGCGGCCAAAAATGCTTGGATCCTGCAGCAATGCCTCTAGCGCACGGGTGTCCTCCAGCGCGGGCGGACGGCGCAAAAAAGGCAAGGGTGGCTTTTCGTCGAGCGAGAGCAGCAAGGCACGGGGCGAAGCAAAGTCCAGCTCACTGTTGCGCCAGATCAGCTGCGTGACTGGGGCAAAGCAGTGACTTTCGATTTGCTCCACCAGATCCTCGCCAATGGTCTCGATCACCTCGGTACCGCCAAAAGTCCCGTCTGCGGTATGACGCCCGGCCCGACCGGCGATCTGCCCCAGCTCATCCGCGCGCAGCGGGCGCAGGCGCTGGCCGTCATATTTGGACAAGCGGGCAAAAGCGACATGGCTGATATCCATATTCAGGCCCATGCCGATGGCATCGGTGGCTACGATGGTCTGCACCTCGCCGCTTTGAAACAGCCCCACCTGCGCGTTACGGGTGCGCGGCGACAGCGCCCCCATGACCACCGCCGCGCCGCCCTGCCGGGCACGAACCAGCTCGGCCATGCGGTACACATCATCCGCCGAAAAGGCGATAACAGCCGCGCGCTCGGGCAACTTGGTGAGCTTGCGGTAACCCGCATAGGACAGCTTGCTGAAGCGCGGCCGGGTGATGACCTCAAGACCGGGGAACATCTGCTCGAGCAGCGGCTGCATGGTCTGGGCACCCACAAACACCGTCTCGCTGCGTCCGCGCGCGCCAAGAATACGCGCGGTAAATGCGTGACCGCGCTCGGGATCTGCCGCCAGCTGGACCTCATCGATACCGATGAAATCAACCTCTTTATCCAGCGGCATGGCCTCAACAGTGCAGACCCAGTAGCTCGGCTTGTGCGGCACGATCCGTTCTTCGCCGGTCAGAAGAGCCACTTTGGCAGGGCCAAGCTGCTTGCACAGCCGGTCATAGTTCTCACGCGCTAGCAGCCGCAGGGGAAAGCCCATCATGCCGGTGGCGTGGCGCAACATCCGCTCGACCGCCAGATAGGTTTTGCCGGTGTTGGTAGGGCCTAAAATGGCGATCAGTTTACTCATACTGCACAGTGACCGTAAATTATCCGAATTGCAAGCCATCCGGCGACAGGGTAAGCAGAACACACGACTGGAGAACTGCCCGATGCGCCTTGCCCTGCTGCCCCTTTGTCTTCTTGCGGCTGTCGCCCTGCCCGCCCCGGTGGGTGCAGATACGCTGCCGACGCCCAGCGAGCTTGAAGCCAAGCTCACCAATCTGCTAAGCAACCGCCTCGCCGGGCCGGCCAATATCCGGTTCGAGAAGGCCATTACCCTGACCGCTGAGGGCGATGGCTTTACAGCAACGGTGCCTGCCGCACGGATTGAACTTGGCAATGGCCGCTATGCGGCGACCAAGCCCGCCGCTCTGACCCTGACTCCGGCGGCTCCCGGACACTATAACTACAGCCTTGAGATGGCGCAGCCATTGCTGACCTTCTATGACATTACTGATGTACCAACCTACAAACTGACCACCGCCGAGCTGTCGCTGCGCGGCATCTGGGATACCGGGCACAATATTCTGACCCGCGTCAGCCTGACGGCCCCGAGCGCAAGTGTGAATAATGAGCATCGACTGAAGCTCGCCGGACAGTCGGGCCGCGTGACCTTTGAGCAAAACGCACACGTCGATCCGTCGGGACGTCTGCAGTCCACCACTCAGCTCTCTGTTGCGGCTCTGCGGGTGTTTGATGAGACCGGGGATGAGGTGCTGTCGGCGCGCGGCTTGGGCGCGAGCTATCACCTGAATGGTGATAACTGGGAGAGTTATTTCGCCACTGCGCCAGCCGGCAACCCGGCCGGGGTCCAAATTCCGCGCACCCCGCAAGACGCCGTTAAAATGATGCTGGAGCGGACTGGCAAGGCGGCCTACGCCTTTGCTGTACGTGACGGATTTGTTCAGGACACACAAAGCAGCCAGTTGGCGACCATGGTGCGCAGCACTTCCTTTAACCGTCTTGGCGCGGTAGTCGCTACAGCGATGGGCCAGAACGGGCATTTTCAGGCCGATCTGAACTACAGCCATGAGGGCTTTAACGCCATCGACAACACCGCCCCGGTCGTGGCCGATGTGGCGCCAGTAAGCCTGACTCTTTCGGCCAGTCTGGACCGTTTGCCGGTTGGCGCGATGTGGGGTAAGGCACAGGATACCGACACCAGTGGCGTACCGCAAAGCGCCGACGAGCCGGGCGTTCTTAAGCAGAAGGCCTCATTCACAGCGCTGATGGATCGGGCCGATACTGTGTTCCGGATCAAGGAGCTGTCCTATGCGGCGCCCTTGCTCACCATCCGCGGCACCTCGCGCATTGAAGCGGCGGAAAAGGCCACCTTTGGCCTGACCGGAAATCTGCTGCTGACCGTCGGTGGACTTGACCCCTTGATTCAGAAGCTTGGCAGTGCCCGGATGGCGGCCGGGGCGATACCCATCAATCCCAGCCCAGAAACGCAGCAGATGCTGATGGGCTTGAACATGCTGCGTGGCTTTGGCCGCCCGGTCCCCAATGATCCCAGCGGCGCCCGCACCTACGAGATTGAGGTGACCAGCACCGGCGATGCCCGCCTGAACGGAACCAGCCTGATGGGCCTGTTTGCCGGACTGAACAGCCTGTCCGGTGCCCCGATCAGCGAAGTTCCGGCGACATCGCCGTAACTCTTAATTTTTTTAATTCGCACCCCGCTGCCCTTGACAGCGGGGTGTTTCATTCCGACATATGTCGCCACAAGGAGCCTCGTCATGACGACCCAAACCCATGCCTTTCAAGCCGAAGTCAGCCGCCTGCTCGAGATTGTTGCCCATTCGCTGTACAGTGAGCGCGAGGTCTTTCTGCGCGAGCTGATTGCCAATGCCTCGGATGCGTGTGATCGCCTGCGCTATGATGCGCTGACCACGCCAAGCCTGATGGGGTCCGACAGCGAGCTGAAAATAACCCTGAGTTTTGACAAAGACGCCAAGACGCTGACCATTGCCGATAACGGCATCGGCATGAGTCAGGCCGAGCTGCGCGACAATCTGGGTACCATTGCCAAATCCGGCACTGGCGAATTCCTCAAGCGCGCCGCCGAAGTGAAGGACGCTCCCTCGCTGATCGGCCAGTTTGGCATGGGGTTTTACGCGGCCTTCATGGTGGCCGATAAAGTTACGGTGCACAGCCGCAAAGCGGGTGACCCGCAGGGCCATGTCTGGCAAAGCGATGGAAAGGGCAGCTTTACGCTGGATGAGAGCCGCGACGCGCCCACGCGCGGCACGCGCATCATACTAAGCTTGAAAGACGATGCGCTAGAATTTGCCGATGAAGCGTGTCTGAAAGCGATTGTCACCCGCTATTCCGACCATATCGCATTCCCGATTGTCGTGCCCGGCCCGGAGGGGCTGCAAAAGACCCTCAATACCGCTAGCGCTCTGTGGCAGCGCACGCCCAAGGATATTAGCGCCGATCAGTACAAAGAGTTCTACCATCACACTGGCGGCGCGTTTGACGACCCGGCCCTTACCTTGCACTGGCATGGCGAGGGCGTGATTGAGTATCGCGCCCTGCTGTTTGTCCCCACCACCAAACCCTATGATCTGTTTGATCCGCAGCGCCGCCATAAGGTGAAGCTGTATGTGCGCCGCGTCTTCATTACTGAAGCGGCAGACGGCCTGCTGCCGCCCTATCTGCGCTTCCTGCGTGGGGTGGTGGACAGCGAGGATCTGCCGCTCAATGTCAGCCGCGAAATGCTGCAGAACAATCCCGTTCTCGCCAAGCTCAAGAGCAGCTTGACCAAGCGCATTCTCGGCGATCTGGCCAAGGCCGCGAAGGAAGAGAGCTGGCCGCTGATCTGGGACAATTTTGGCGCGGTGCTGAAAGAAGGCCTTTATGAGGACAAGGACCACCAGCCGCTGCTGCTGAAGCTCTGCCGTTTCCATACCACCCGCACGCTGGAGAAAGGCGAAGCGCCGATTGATCTGGAAACCTATGTGGGGCGCATGCAGCCGGGGCAGGACGCCATTTACACCATTAGCGGCAAGGATCAGGCCAGCCTTATCAACTCGCCCCAGCTTGAGGGCTTCAAGGCCAAGAACATAGAGGTGCTTTTACTCACCGACCCGGTGGATGATTTCTGGCTGCCCGCAGTGGAGAATTTCAGCGGCAAGCCGTTCCGCTCGGCCACCCGCGCCGATGCCAACCTTGAGGCGGTAAAGACGGATGACAGCAAGCCAGACACCAAGGAACCGCCCACTGAGGTGGCCAAGCTGGTGGCGCTGATGAAGAACACACTGGGCAGCAGCGTGAAGGATGTGCGCGTAAGCCACCGTCTGACCAGCAGCGCGGTCTGTCTGGTGGCGGGGGAAGGCGATATCGACATCAACCTTGAGCGCCTGTTACGCCAGCACAAGCAGCTACCGGAAGGGCTGACCCGCGTGCTGGAGATCAACCCTGCCCATCCGCTGATTGCGCAACTGGCGAGTATGGCTAACCAGAATGAAGCGCAGGTGGCTGATTTGAGCTGGCTGCTGCTTGATCAGGCCCGCATCTTGGAAGGCGAACCGCTGCCCGACCCGGTGGCCTTTGCCAACCGGCAGGCCCGCATCCTTGAGCTGTCACTGAAGGCGCAGGCAGCCTAAAAGTGCTTTTGACTTAAGGTACTAAAAAACCCTTGCACTACCTAGGGCAAGGGTTTAGGCTTTCGACAGGAAAGCAAATCCAAACGGATTATGCCTACCACCCGCAACCCCTCTATCCCTGCTGGGATAAGATTATGGAGAGCAAAATGACACAACCATCATCCAAAGTTCTGATTGATATTGTTGATATGCAGGTCGATTTTGTCGACCCGCAAGGGGCCTTGCCGGTGCCGGGAGCGGCAGCGCTGATTGGCCCTTATGAGGCCTTCCTGCGCGCCCTTGACCGTCAACCCGAGCGCGTGTGCGCCGTGCTGTTAAAATATGACACGCACTTTGCTGATGAATACCGCCAAAGCGAAGAAGCGAAGAGCTTTCCGCCTCATTGCCTCTGGGGCACGCCCGGCCAGCGCCCGGTGATTCAGGTGGGCTATGAGGCGGGGCCGCAGTCGCCCATTTTACCGGGCAAGATTCCGGTTTTCCACATGACCAAAAATGAATTCAGCATGTGGCAGCATAATGGTTTGCCCAAAGAGCGGGTCACCTTCAGCAGCGAGGCGGAGGCCCGCGCTTATGACAATCTGTTCAAAGTCACGCCATCCTTTAACGACCTCACCCCCGGTACGCCGCGCGATCTCTGGCTGGATGCGCTAGGAGCCCCCGCTGACGTCCCGGTTGTCATGGCCGGTGTAGCGTCAGACTTTTGCGTCAACTGGGCGCTGGCGGGTTATCTGGAGCGTGGCCACACGGTTACGGTCCTGACCGATCTCACCGCTGGAATTGGCGGCGAGCACAGCCCGGTTGCCAGCGGCAAAATCGAAGATGTGGCGAAAGCGGTCTACCCGGACGCCATCGCCCGTGGCCAACTCAAACTGATGACCAGTCAGCACTGGCTGAGCCTGCGCTAGCCCTGCGGCAGAGTATCCCTGCGGTAGCGGGCGCTTGAGCAGGCCCGGATTCTGGGGCAGACTGCGACTATGTCTGCCCCCGCCCTGCCTACTCTTGATCGCACCTACATCGTCACCCAACTGCTGATGCTGCTGGGGCTGCTGGCGATTCTCAAGCTGCATCTGCTGCCCGCTCTACTGGGCGGTCTGCTGGTGTTTCTGCTGGTGGAGTTGGGGGCCCGTGCGCTCATGCGGATTGGGGTCATTCCCCATCGCGGCCGCGTTATTCTGCTGGTGGTGATTGCTGCGATTGTCTGCACCCTGCTGGCGGGTTTGGGGCTGGTGCTCGGGGCCCAGATCAGCAACGGACAGGACAATTACGTGCACATGATGCAGTTGATGGCCGACACGGTGGACCGGGCGCGCACCTGGCTTCCGGAAAGCTATATCGCCTATCTACCCGACAATATCGAGGACGTGCAGCGCGCTACATCACAATGGCTGCGCGATCACGCCGGGCAATTCGGAAAATTTGGCCAACAGGCCGTGATCGGCTTTGTCCATCTGCTGTTTGGCCTCATTATTGGCGGCATGGTGGCGGTCGCCCATCGTCGCCATCCGCGCGAGCGCAAGGCGCTGGCCGCCGCACTGGTACAGCGGCTGGACGTTCTGTCTAGGGCGTTCCACAATATCGTGTTTTCGCAGATCCGCATCTCCGCGCTCAATACCGTGCTGACGGGATTCTTTCTGGTTGGTGTGCTTCCGCTACTGGGCTATCACCTGCCCTTTGTCAAAACCCTGATTGCCGTTACCTTCATCGCCGGACTGCTGCCCATCATTGGCAATCTGATCTCCAACACGGCAATTTTTCTGGTGGCGCTGAGCGTGGCACCAACGGCAGCCTTCATCTCTCTGCTGTATCTGGTGGTCATTCACAAGCTGGAATACTTTTTTAATGCGCACATCATCGGGAGCCGCATCAAGGCTCAGGCGTGGGAGGTGCTCCTTGCCATGCTCATCATGGAAGCAGCCTTCGGCTTGGCGGGGGTGGTGGCCGCGCCGATCTTCTACGCCTATCTCAAGGATGAGCTGACGGCGCAGAAACTGGTGTGAAGATAAAGCCTAGGCCCAGAAGAACCAGCCAAGACCAAGGCCCCAGAACAGACCGAGGGCCATCCATACCATGATGAACACAACCATGGGCGAGTGCGGTGTCTCCTCACGATGATGAGCGGGCTGGTAGGTTACGGGTGTCAGCATCATGTATCTCCCCTGTTCTCGTTATGGAGTAGTGCAACGTATTTGAGCCAACGCGTCAATGCAGGAAGCGACAGGAGCACCCAAACTTGTCGTGCAGCGCAACATAACCGACTCGTGACTTCACACACGCTTGAGTGTCAGCAGACCTAAACCCGCAGCAATCTTCAACCCTGACTGATTTTTATCACCTTCTCACGGCTGGTGTCGCCTTTGAGGATACTGAAGCACGATTTTGCCAGGCCCAATTCTTTGGCCAGCAGCGCGATGACGGCGGCGTTGGCCTTGCCATCCTCCGGCGGGGTATGGACATAAACTCGATAGAGCGTGCGGCCATCCACCTGCAGAGTGGTCACAACCTTCTCCTGCCGCGCCCTTGGCGTCACTTTAACTGTAAGGGTAGCTGCGCGATCAGGCGGATCAACACGGGCAGACATACATACCTCGAACAGATTAGGCGTCGCACGCTGCTGGCGGGGGCAGCTTTACAGCTTACCTGTCAGCTCGGGCACGGCAGTAAACAGATCGGCCACCAAGCCATAGTCGGCGACCTGAAAGATTGGCGCATCGGGATCTTTGTTGATCGCCACAATCACCTTGCTGTCCTTCATACCCGCAAGGTGCTGAATGGCACCGCTGATACCCACCGCCACATACAACTCGGGGGCCACGATCTTGCCGGTCTGGCCCACCTGCCAGTCGTTGGGAGCAAACCCCGCATCGACCGCCGCGCGTGAGGCACCCACCGCCGCGCCCAGCTTATCGGCCAGTTTTTCAATGACGGCGAAATTCTCTTTGCTGCCCACCCCGCGCCCGCCGGAGACGATCACACGGGCGGCGGTCAGCTCGGGCCGCTCGCTCTTGGCCACTTCCTGCCCAACAAATTTGGCAAGGCCCGCTTCGCCTTCGCCGGCTGGCACCAGACTTTCAACCGCCGCGCTACCACCCGTGGCGGTAGCGGCCGCAAAAGCAGTGCCACGCACGGTGAGCACCTTAATGGCATCGCCGGATTTAACGGTGGCGATCGCGTTACCCGCATAGATGGAGCGCTTGAAGGTATCTGCATCAATCACCGCGCTGATATCCGAGATCATCTGCACATCTAGAAGCGCAGCCACGCGCGGCAGCAGGTTTTTGCCAAAGCTGGTCGCGGGGGCAAGGATATGGCTGTATTTACGGGCCACATTCACGATCACCGGGGTGAGGTTTTCAGCCAGCTGATGCGCAAAGCCCGGCGCTTCGGACAGGAAAACCTTGGCAACGCCCTCAGCCTTGGCGACTACCTCAGCCACCGCTTTGCAGCTATGACCAGCAACTAGCACATGCACCTCACCCAACGCCTTGGCGGCGGTCAGAGCGTTGAGCGTAGCGGGCTTGAGCGTGGCATTATCATGCTCGGCAACTACAAGAACAGTCATCAGATCACCCGTGCTTCCTGCTTGAGTTTGGCGACCAGCTCATCCACCGTAGCCACCTTGATGCCCGCCTTGCGCGTGGCGGGTTCTTCGACCTTCAACGTGGTCAGGCGCGGCGTAAAATCCACCCCCAGCGTAGCGGGGTCGATCGCCTCCAGCGGCTTCTTCTTCGCCTTCATGATGTTGGGTAAGCTGGCATAGCGCGGCTCGTTCAGGCGCAGGTC
>DDSC01000007.1:385-13883 GCA_002343265.1 Micavibrio sp. UBA2400 | reverse complement strand
AGCGCGGCTCGTTCAGGCGCAGGTCGGTGGTGATAATGGCAGGCAGCTTCAGCTCAAGCGTTTCAAGGCCGCCATCAATCTCGCGCGTTACCGTCACGCTGCCCTCGCCTAGCTCGACCTTGCTGGCAAAGGTGGCCTGACCCCAGTTCAGCAGCGCGGCGAGCATCTGCCCGGTCTGGTTGCAGTCATCATCAATCGCCTGCTTGCCCATAATGATAAGTTGCGGTTGCTCCTTATCAGCCAGCTTGACCAGCGCCTTGGCCACCGCCAGCGGCTGGGTCTCCTGCTCGGTCGTCACATGAATGGCCCGGTCGGCACCAATGGCCAGCGCCGTGCGCAGGGTCTCTTCCGCGCCTTTGGGACCAATAGAAACGGCCACCACCTCGGTGGCTTTGCCTTTTTCCTTGAGGCGGACAGCCTCTTCCACCGCGATTTCATCAAACGGATTCAAGGACATCTTGACGTTAGCGGTCTCGACGCCCGAACCATCGGGCTTGACCCGGATCTTGACGTTATAGTCAACCACGCGCTTGACCGGCACCAGAATTTTCATGCGTTCCTCCACCCTTCGATAGGGTCAAAAGCAAGGTAGGTTAATGGGTTAATTCCGTCAACCGCGCACGTTAAGCTAGATTTTCTGAAACTCTTATAGTTATAGTGGCATTTATGAGCAGCCGCACTCTCACTGATGCCCTTGCCGCTTACGCTGAAGACCCGTCCAGTGTGAGAGCGGCTCTGTCAGCGCTCACGCAAATGCACATCGCTCCTCGTGTAGAGGGGGAGTTCATCGCGGGCCGCAATGGCGTATTAATCCCCCACGAGCGAGCGGGGCTGGTGATACGCATAGAAACAAACAAATACTGCACGGAGCATCCGCTCGTCGGGCCAGCAATACCGGATGTACGAGCTGGAGAATTTCATATTGAGCTTGCTTTTGGTGGCCGAACCGCTGGTATAGGATCATATGAGGTTGAATGGCTGAGCAAAGCGCTTGAAGCTGATAATATCAAATGGACAGACCATCATAATGGCAATGCCATGCGCCTGCCCCTGGCAACCCCTGATCATCCGCTTGGTCTGCCCGTTGTGTTGGACAGGGATTACATCCGACCGGGATTTTGGCGCGGCGTCACACACTACTTCAACCGACTGAAGCCAGCCGCGCGTCTGGAAGACTACGGGGTAACCCCGGCTCAAGCGCAAAGCTGGCGGCACATGCAAGCCGAGCTTGGCACTGCCTTCAAACAGGCATGGCCGGACGGACATTCACGCGCTGATCCGGCCCGGATGCATCGCTTCTGGCAAATCGCCGAGAGCTACACCACCAACGACTTCAAACCCGGACAGATCGGTCTGTTCCGTGGATGGGGCGAAATCCCTGCCCTTGAGCCGGTTTATGTGCGTGACGGCTGCACCCGGCATCTTATCGGCAGCAAGAGCAACAGCTTTGCCAATGCGGCGGCCCGTTATCACAGCCGAACCGCAGCCCCGCAATACTAAGCATCTGAAAATTAACCTTGAATTGTGCTCGGCTGTTTTTGTAAAGTGCGGCATGCACGATAATGGCCCTCTCAGCGCAGTTTTTGAACATCTCACCCGAGGCACAATCTTCAGTATGAGTGAAGATGAAGCCCGTCAGGCTGTCGCCCTGCTGCACAAAGTCGGCTGGCCAGATACGCATGAGCTGGAATTTCATAAATCCCGCACCGGCGCTATTCTGTTTCACCCCGATGTGGCACTCACCGCCCGTGTCCTGCGCCACGCCCGCGTGTGCGAGCATCCGCTGATTGCGCCTTGCGTGGGGCATTTTCGTCTGAGCAGTACTGTAACGGTTGAGATTTGCCCCGGTCTGCGCCTGCAGCCTGTCGTGTCGCGGGGCGAGGAAAAATGGATCAAACAGCAACTCAGGGCAGATGGAATTGACTGGCAGGATGATTCAGCCGCCCGCGGGACCGACTCCCGCGCGGACAATCTGGCCCGGCTGCCGCTGGCCACGCCTGATTATCCGCACGGCCTGCCGGTGGTGGTGGATCGGGACTATCTGATCCAGCGCTATGATCGCCCCCAACGCACGCTGGAGAGTTTTGGCGTACCAGCACATGCCGCCGCACGTTTTAATGAGCAACTTGAGTCCCTACGGGTTCCGCTACGCCTACTCACCAGCAGCAACAACCCGATTGTGACGGAGCGGGTGAAAAGCTTATTCTGGAACCGGGCCTATGCCCTCACCAGCCCCACCGCGGAGCTGGATCAGATGGCTGATAAGCCCTTTTACCAAGGCTGGCAGGATCCGCCGCTAGGTGTGTATGATGATCCCTTCAAGAACGGCATAGCGGTTCGGCAGATTTACCGCCGCCAGCAAGAGCGCCGCCTCCAGCTTTCAGCTTAGTCTTAGCGATTTTGCCCCGGCACCCACAGCACATCACCATGGCCCTGCGCATTGGCACAGCGCGCTAGCACGAACAAAAAGTCCGACAGGCGATTGAGATAGCGCAGCAAAGCCGGATTTACTGCCTCACCTGCGGCTAGCGCCACCACGCGCCGCTCGGCCCGGCGGGCGAGTGTACGCGCCACATGCAGCTGGGCCGCGAGGGCGGAACCACCGGGCAGGACGAAAGAATCCAGCGGCTTTAGCTCGGCATTCAATGCGCTTTGGGTTTGCTCAAGCCGCAGCACCTGCGTTTCACTAATGCGTAAGGTTTTGGCATCGGCACTGGGGATGCACAGGTCAGCCCCCACATCGAACAGGTCATTCTGGATGGCGGCAAGGTCGGCATCCATCGCGCCGCTGCTAAAGGTGCGGGCCACACCCAGCGCGGCATTGGTTTCATCAACTGCGCCTAGCGCCTCAATGCGCGGGTGGCTTTTGGAAACGCGCGAACCATCGCCCAGCGCGGTGGTACCGCTGTCGCCGGTTTTGGTGGTAATAGTCGAGAGGCGCACCATGATTAACCCCGCCCGAACATGAAGGCGAGGACGAAGCAGACCAGCGCCAGCGCCTGCAAGCCGACACGCCAGCGCATCATTTTTTGCGAGAGGGCCGCATCGCCGGATTTACCCCGCGCCATGGCAAACAGACCAAGGCCCAAGGAAGCCAAAACCGCCAGCAACGCCAGCGCGAGGGGAATCAGGAAAAAGCTGTTCATGGCGCTACATATAGCGCTAAAAGGGGACATGCAAACCGCCTATCTTGCTGCCCCCGGCTTTGAGGAGGATCTGGCCACTGAAATCGGCCCGGTGACGGCTCGTTATGGCCGCCTGCTGGTAACCGACGGCCCGGCCAAGCCTGCCGCTTGGGCGCAGAATATCTGGCATGATGTGCAATCCACTCCGATTGGGTCGATCAAAAAAGCCGCAGCGCACCTCAGAGCCATCCAGCGGAACTGGGCCTACTATGGCTGGCAGCCGGGCGGGCGGGCCAAGCTGATTGAGGCCGAGCTACCGCATGTGGGAGCCAAGCCGCTGGTCTTCCCCACTCCCGCCCCCACCGCAAAGCTTGGAAGCTGGACGCTGAAAGACAAGGATACGCTTCTTTACAGCGCACACTGCTCCAGCGCGTTCAAGAATGGTGAAGTAAATTTTGTGGAAGACAAGAAAACACCGCCCAACCGGGCTTACCTCAAGTTATGGGAGTATTTCACCGTGGCGGGCGTTTACCCCAAACCGGGCGAGCTGTGCCTTGACCTTGGTGCCTGCCCCGGCGGCTGGAGCTGGGTGTTGCAAACATTGGGCGCTAACGTCATCAGTGTGGATAAAGCACCGCTGGCCCCACACATCGCCAAACTGCCCAACATTACTTATGTGGCGGGGAGTGCCTTTGCGCTGGACCCGAAAACCCACCCACCGGTGGACTGGCTGTTTAGTGACATCGCCTGTTACCCCGAGCGGTTATTGACTTTAGTCAAACGCTGGTTGGACGCGGACAAGGCGCGCAACTTTGTCTGCACCATCAAGCTGCAGGGCGACACCGACCATGCCGCCGTGCAGGCCTTCGCCGCCATCCCCGGCAGTCATGTCCAGCACCTCTGGTGTAACAAGCATGAACTGACCTGGAGCCTGTTGCGCTAGAACTGTCGCCAATTTTACACTTACTTAAGGTGAGTAATGGGGAGATTTAAGTACTGGATTTTGAGCTTCAAAATATACTTAATTCACTGTTTATTATAACTTATTTTAACTTATTCACAGCCACCAACGGAACCTGATTCCGTACCGTCATAAATCATTAATAGTTGCAGGTTAAACATAATGACTACGGGGGATTTCGACGTCTCATCAGTTCTGCTCGGAGGTTAGAATGGTTTTATTGTCTCGTAAGCTTCTGCTTAGTTGTACAGCCCTGATTGGTTTGGTTGCCGCAGGCGCTGCTCATGCTGCCACTCAAACGGTTACCGCTAACGTGGCGTTTGATACGCCGCTGTCCATCGGCGGTACGCCCACCATTGATTTTGGTACCGTCCGCGCCAACACGACGGAAACCTATAACGTGTCAACCGCAGGCACGCTGACGGCAGTGGGCAGCTCGGCCAACATCCTCTACGGCACCGCAAGCGCGGCCGCTCTGACGATTACCGGGTCAACCACGCAAGCGATTGATATCACGGCTAATAACTACACGGCGGTCGATGGCTCGACGCCGTCCGCTGCGGTGTGTGACTACGCCAGCGGCGGTTCGGTCGCCTGTACAACCCTCACGGGTGTAGCTGCGCCGGGCGCTTCGACGACCTTGGCTGTTGGCGTCCAGCTTGACGTGACCAACACCAACAACGCGGCCGGCGACACCGACGCCCCAACCTTTGACATTGTTGTCACGTACAACTAATTCGTTCGATTTCTGAAAAGCCCCGGCCTCACCGCCGGGGCTTTTTTCTGCGCTTTTTCCGCCTCAGCGCGGTTTTTCTGCCACAGTTAAAAAATGAGCTATTTCAGCAAGTTATCCACAGGCAAGATGCTTGTTCAAAAAATACAAAAATCCATCTTGGTCAATGAGTTAGTCAAATAATCTTCCATGTGCTATTAATCCATCTTGGAAAGGTGGGTTTGTGCGCGTGCCTTACGTCACGATGGCTGTTCTGGTCATTGGAGTTGCCCTTGGGATAACTGTCCCAACATGGGCAGGGGCAACGCCTGTGCTGAGCATCAACGAAACGCAGGAACTGAACTTCGCCACTCTCGCCAAACCGCTCGGCAGCCAAACACTGACTGTCAGCCCGACTGGAGTCGCCAGCGGGAGTGGAACCATTTTGTACAACAACGTCTTTAACGGAACCTACTCGATCCTGAGCACGGGCGGCACTCCACCGCCCACGATTGAGATTGATATCGCCAATGTGCAATCCGGTAGCGGCTACTCCTTCAGCGATTTCAAGGGCGAATATGATGGCACACCAATCAATTCGTTCCCCGCCGTTGGCCTCGCCACCCCCAATGGCGTAGCCAAGATCCTGAAAATCGGGGCGACCGTGACCTACAACAACAGCGTGGCGGTCGGCACCTTCACGCCAACCTTTGATATCGTGGTGAACTATGAATAAGCTGATTGCCCTTACCCTGTGCACTGTCCTCTCGCTCATCAGCAGCCCGGTGCTGGCCAACAAGGCCGAAACCATGCTGCTGCCGCAGCGCATTGTGCTGGAGCCGGGCGAGCGGACCGCGACCCTGATCGTCAAGAACGCGGGCGACGCTACTGGTGAGTATACGCTGGAGCTGATTGACATGAACATGGAGGAGGCAGGGGGTATTGTTCAGGTGCCGACAGGGACCCCACCCACTGAATTTTCGGCCATTCCGTTCGCGCACGCAGCGCCGCGCAGCGTCACCCTCAAGCCAGGCGAAACACAAACCGTGCGCATTCTGGTGCGCCGCCCGGAGGGCATGGCCGAGGGCGAGTACCGTAGCCATATCAAGGTGCGGATCGTCAATGATAACGTTGATGTAAAGCCGGATGAGAAAAACCTGCGTATCACCGTCAAGCCCAATCTGGTCATGATTGTGCCGCTCATCATTCGTCAGGGTAACACCCAGTTCAAAGCCAGCCTGAGCGAGCCCCGGATCAAGGGTCGTAACCTAGAAGTGTATATCGGCCGGGAGGGAAACCGCTCGGCCGAGGGCAATCTGCGCGTGTACCAAACGCAGGGCGGGAAAGAGGTCATGGTTGGCGAACTGAACGGCATTCCGGTCTACCGCCCTACCGCCAAACGCCTAGTCCGCGCGCCGCTCAAAGGTTACCTTCCCGGTCAGCCGTTACTGATCCGCTATGAGCAGCCGGAAAAAGATGGTGGTGCCGTCCTTGCCGAAACCCGACTGACTCCCTGACCGATTCACGCATGGGCCTGCTATCGCCGTTCTGGATGCACCGCTGGCAACGCGCCATGGTCGCGCTGACCTGCCTGCTGGCCGCGCCAGCCGCGGGTGCCGGACCCGAGTCACCGCCGACAACGCTCACGATCGCCACTCTGTCCTCCGAGCTGCCAGTAATGACTGTGCGCCCCCGCCCCAAACCCCAACGGGCGCCGTTGCCGGAGGATATGCCTGCGGCGGAGCGCGCTAAACCGTTTGATCCTCCCGAGACACCAGCGCTCACCGATTCATCATCGGCCATAACGGCACCCCCGCCCCGTCCAACCCGCAAGCCAGATCAACTCCTCATCGTCGATGCTCCACCACCAGCCGAAGCTACGGCAATCGCAGCTCCACCTGTACCAGTCCCGGCGCAGGGAATCTCGGACCAGCCAACACCCCTGCCCGCCACTACGTCTGCCGAGTTCGTGCCAGCCCTGCGGCTCGCGGATGAACCTCAGCAACTCTCCTCCGATCGCCCGCAGGAGTTTGGCACCCAAGAGCTGGTCTTTGGTCTCAAGATCAATCAGACGCCGGTTGAGCTGTTTGTCGTCGTACAGTCGGTTGATAACCGCCTCTACTTGCCGCTGGGTGGGCTGGCACAAGCGATCGAATTTCCCATTACGGTCGATCCGTCTGCGCGGCGGGCCGACGGCTGGTTTCGCCGTGAAAGCAACACCGTCAAGATCATCGATACCGCCAGCCGGGTCAACGGGATCTCGACCACGTTGAAAGAGGGCGATACCGCACTGTTCCGCGCTGATGACATTTACATCGCCCAGAGTTTGATTGAAGCATGGTTCGGCATGACCTTTGAGGCCAATGGCCGGGATATGCTGCTGACCGTCAAGACCGAGCAACCGCTACCGTTTGAAGAAAAGATCATTCGTCAGCGCAAACTCAAGCTCCTGCAGGCCCAGCAACCGGTGACACCCAAAGTCCTGCAAACCATCGGGCTACCCTATCTGGTCAAAGACATTCCCTATGTGGATGTGAACACCTATACCAGCCATGACACGCGCACCACCAGCGGCCTTGCCTCGACCTACACCGTCCTCTCCAAAGGCGATCTAGCCCGGCATACCACCGAAGTTTTTGTGGCGGGTGATCTGGCCGACGAGGCGCTGGCTGAAGCCCGCATCACCATGGGCCGTAAAGATGAATCCCGCCAGCTACTCGGCCTAATGAAAGCATCAAGCTACAGTTTTGGCGATGTAACCGGCAATAATCTCGCCCTCGTGGCCAATAGCACACGCGGCCGCGGCGCAACCATCTCCAACCGCTCGCTCTACCGCGCCGAGCAGTTTGATACTACCAGCTTTCGCGGTACGGCCACACCCGGCTGGGACGTTGAACTATATCGTAATGACTCTCTACTCAGTATCGCCACAGTCGGCGAGAACAGCCAGTATGAATTCCTCAACATACCGCTGTTTTATGGCCGCAACCTGTTCCGCATTGTACTGTACGGGCCGCAAGGCCAGATCAAGGAAGAAACCCGCGAATTCTATGCAGGCAGCACCCTGCTTGACCCGGGCGATGTCAGCTACAGCCTGTCCGTGACGGACAATGAGCACTCGATTTTCAGCCTGTCTGATAGCATTTCCTCCACGTCCGGTATGCGTGCCGTTGGTGAACTGGAGTTTGGAGCGACCAAGTGGCTGACCCTCGCCAGTGGTCTGGCCCAGCTTGAACAGGAAGACGGCACCCATCAGTATGTCACCGCAGGTCTGCGCTCCAGCTACGGCCCTCTGCTGGCCAGTGCTGATGCGGCTTATGATTTTTCGGACCAGACCAGCGCGGCCAAGGTCTCGGCCGCAACGACCGTGCTGGGAGTGGATGTGCGCGCCCAGCAGATCTTCTACAATGGTCTGGTCAGTGATGAGAACCGCGATACCGATGATCTACTGGATCGCAGCACCACGATCGACCTGAATACCGATCTCTACCTGTTCTCGCGCACGCCCTTCTCGCTCGGGCTTGGCGCCAGCCAGAAAACCTATACCGATGGGGCGGACACGACCATCTTGCGCGGGCGCATCTCGCGCTCACTGTTTGGCTTTTCGGTTAGCAATTCGCTCGAAAAATCCATCAGCACCAGCGAGACACTACGCGGCACAGCAGCGCTGCGTGGATCGGTGGGCCGGGTCCTCCTGGGCACCAGCGCTGACTATTCTGTGGAGCCGCAAAGCCAGATCAACCTGCTCAAATTCTCGGCCCAGTTCCGTCCGGTCAGCCATATGCTGAACCGGACCGAGCTGCAGATTGACGCACAGGATAACTATGAGGTGCGCAACACCCTGTCGATGGATTTCAAGAAATATAATGTATCATTCCTCTCCGGTGGGACCAGCGAGAATGACTATTTCGTCGGATTGGGACTGAACTTCTCGTTTACCCGTCTGCCGCTGAGCAAGCGCTGGCACTTCCAGAGCCAGCCCATGGCCGATAGCGACGGAGCTGTTATGCGGGCCTATCTCGACAGCAATAACGATCTCGCCTTTAACGAGGGCGAGAGTCTGCTACCGGATGCCCAGTTCCGCCGCGACAACGCCCCCATCCGGACACGTGAGGATGACCTGACTTACACCACCGGACTGACGGCCGACCGCCCGGCCCACATCATCTTTGACGATAATGGTGGGGATCCGCTGTTGGCCCCTGTGGTGGAGGGCTATGAGTTCATCCCGCGGGCGGGCCGTACTGCCGTGCTGGATTTCCCCGTTTATGAGACGGCCCAGCTTGATGGCACGATCAGCCAGTCGTTGGGTAAACTCTCGCAGCCCTTGGCCCGCGTAAAAGTTGAGCTGATGGCGCAGGATGGCTCGACGGTACGCGCGACGACCACCGAGTTTGACGGCTACTACCTGTTCGAGAATGTGAAGCCCGGCACTTATACCGTGCGGCTGGCTGATCCCGCCCTGCACCCGGAAACCAGCAGCGCCCAGCGTGACATTACCCTTGAGCCGGGCAAATTTGCGACGATTGACCTGTTGGTCGAAGCGGCTGACGCACCCGGCACACCCGCACCTTAGCGCGCGGGCGCAGCCTGACCATCATCACGCAGCAGAACATAAATGGCCGGGATGACCAGCACTGTGAGTAGTGTGGCTGAGGCGAGGCCGAACAGCAGCGAGATGGCCAGGCCCTGAAAGATCGGGTCGGTCAGGATCACCGCCGCGCCGATCATCGCCGCCAGAGCCGTCAGCAGGATGGGCCGAAAGCGGATCGCACCCGCGTCCAGCAGGACCTGACGCAGACTGCCCGTCGAGCGCCGCTCACGAATGAAATCAACCAGCAGAATGGAATTGCGTACGATGATTCCCGCCAGCGCAATGAAGCCGATCATGGAGGTGGCGGTAAACGCCGCCCCAAACAGCCAGTGCCCGAATAGAATACCGATGAAGGTGAGTGGCACTGGCGTCAGAATGACCAGCGGCAGGCGGAAGTTACCAAACTGCGCCACGACCAGAACATAAATGCCGAGCAGCGCAACCAGAAAGGCGGCACCCATATCGCGGAAGGTGACATAGGTCACTTCCCATTCCCCGTCCCACAGCAAGGTGGGCTGCGTCGTGTCCACCGGCTGGCCATGATAGGCCACCACCGGCTTGGGCACACGGCCCCACGGATGCCGATCAAGCGCCTCCTGCACCGCCAGCATCCCATAAATCGGCGCCTCATAGGCCCCCGCCAGTTCCGCTTGTACCATCTCGGCTTCCAACCCGTCACGACGGAACACGGGGCGAGATCCCGGCTCGGTACGGATCGTCACCAGATCGCCAAGCTCGACTACGCTGCGATTGCCGGGTTGCGCGTTGGCCGGAACCGGGGTTGACTGTAGCTGTTCGCTCCAGTGCAGACTGCCTCGCGGCAGGGCCATGCGAATATCCAGCGGCAACCGCCCCTCGCCCCGATGCGAGTAGCCTACCAGCGCTCCGCCAGTCAGGGCGGTGATCGTGTCATACACATCGCTCTCGGATACGCCATAATACTCCAGCTGCTCGCTCTGCAAGATCAAGCGCTGACGCGGGCGAGGTTCCGCCACCGTATCATCCAGATCGACAATAAACGGCACGGCCGCAAAGATCTGGCGGACCTCGGTAGCCACGGCCCGGCGCGTGGCAGCATCCGGACCATAAATTTCAGCCAGTAATGTCGCCATGACCGGCGGGCCGGGCGGCACCTCAACAACGCGGAGCGCAGCACCGTCGGGCAGCTTAAGCGCGGCGAGTTGCTGGCGCAGCGTTAGGGCCAGCGCATGACTGGAGCGCTCGCGCGCATGCCGTGGTAACAGGTTGAGCTGAACTTCGCCCAGCTCCGGTGTCTGGCGCATATAGTAATGCCGTACCAGGCCATTAAAATTAAACGGGGCAGCAGTTCCGGCGTAGAGCTGGGCTGACTCGACCTCGGGCAGCGTCTGCGCGATCTGGGCAATGCGATCCAGCGTGCGGGTTGTCTCTTCCAGCACGGTGCCTTCGGGCAGATCCAGCACAACGGCCAGTTCGGACTTGTTATCAAAGGGCAGCAGTTTGACGGTCACAACCTTGAGCGGAAACAGCAGCAACGCCGCCAACGTCGCGAACCCGACCCCGAGCAGGAACCGGCGCGCCGTGGTACGAGTGCGAATAACTGGGAGCGCTACACGGCGGTAGAGTTGACCGAGCCGCCCTCCTTCCTGATCCAGATGCGGAGCCGACGGGCCGGGCGGTGCCAGCCGGAGCATCAGCCAAGGCACGATAGTCACTGCGATCACAAATGAAATCAGCATGGCGAGTGAGGCATTGACGGGGATGGGGGCCATATAGGGCCCCATCAGCCCGCCGACAAACAGCATGGGTAGCAAGGCGACAACAACCGTCAGGGTCGCCAGAATGGTCGGATTGCCAACTTCACTGACAGCATCAAGGGTCGCCTGATACCGCGAGCGGCCATCGGCCATAGCCCAGTGCCGGGCAATGTTTTCAACCATCACGACCGCATCATCCACCAGAATACCGATCGAAAAAATCAGGGCGAACAGGCTCACCCGGTTGATGGTGTATCCGAGCAGATAGGAGGCAAACAAAGTCAGCAGAATGGTAACCGGGATCACTACCAAGGTCACCGCCCCTTCACGCCAGCCGATAGCAAACCCGATCAGGGCCACGATACTGACCGTCGCGAGTGCCAGATGGAGGATGAGCTCGTTAGCCTTTTCGTTGGCGGTGGCGCCGTAGTTGCGTGTAATATCAACCCGCACACTCTCGGGAAGAAGAGTCCCGCGCAAGGTGGCAAGCCGTTGGATAATCGCCTCGGTCACCACAACGGCATTCGCCCCGGCGCGTTTGGAGAGCGCCAGCGTGACTGCCGGAATGGTCTGCCACTGACCTGCCGCGTCACGCACCATGGTGCGCGCATACGCCTGCACCTGTGCAGGGACAATAGCCACTGTCGCCACATCGCTGACATAAACCGGACGGCCGTCACGCGTAGTTACCAGCAGCTGACTGATCTCCTCCGGCGTCTGCAGGGTCTGGCCCGCAATCACCTGATAGGTCCGCCCCGCCTGCACAAAGTCGCCGCTCTGAAAGGCGCGGTTGGCCCCGCGCACCTTGTCCAGAAGCTGCTGGAGGGTCAGACCGTATTGAGCCAGCCGGGCCGGATCCGGCGCAATCCGCAACTCGTCGCGCTGCGCCCCGACAATGTAAGTCAGTCCGACATTCTCGACTTTAACCAATTCGGATTGCAGCTTGGTGGCCAGCTGGGAAAGGGCGTCGATACTCCAGCGTGTAGCAGCGTCGGGCTGGGCCGACAGAGTCAGAGTCAGGACAGCGACATCGTTGATGCTACGCCCAACGATCAGCGGCTCAGGAATCCCGGCCGGTATTCTGTCATAATTGGCGCGTAGCTTTTCATGCACACGGACGATGGCATCATCCTCGCGCGTTCCCGTCAGAAACCGGGCCATGACCAGAACGCGATCATCGCGTGTCTGGCTATACACATGTTCAACACCCGCGATGCTTTTGACAATCGTCTCCAGTGGTTTAGTGACCAGCTCCACCGCATCTGCGGCTGTCAGCCCGTTTGCCGTGACATGAATGTCCACCATCGGCACGCTGATCTGCGGCTCTTCCTCGCGCGGAATAGCCTGTAATGCGAGTACCCCCAGAGCAAACGCCGCCAAGAGCGCCACCGCCATTAAAGGCGATGCCAAAGCCCGTTGCGCCAGCCAGCCCGAGAGTCCCAGCTTCATGTTAGTCCTCATCCGCCAGCACAACATCACCGGTCACGAGCCCGGCCAGAATCTCGACCGTCCCGTCATAAGTTGCCCCACGCTGCACCGGTATCAGATGCGGGCCGGTAGGGGTTTTAAGCCGGACATAGTCCACGCCAGCCAAGGTCCTGATATAGGCCGGAGGAAGCAGGATCCCCGGCCGTGTTCCAACCTGCACCTGTACGCCGATCCGCTGGCCTACAAAATAGCGGCCAAGTCCATCGACCTCGGCATCCGCCTGTACCCGACCTGCGATAATTTCGGGATAGATCTGGCGCAGAGTCCCGATCCGCCCGTCATCCAGCTGAACCGGGGCCCCCACCGTCAAGGCCGCGGCATGGCGTTCAGGAAGCTGCAAGCGCAATATATAAGAGTCCGCGGCGATGCGCGCAGCCACCTCGCCGGGCTGAATGACCATGCCCTTGGTCATCGGCACAGCGAGCACCCGGCCAGCGGCCGGAGCAAGAATCTGGCCTTCCTTGACCTGCTGATCAATCACCGAGCGCTGCGCCGTTGCTGACTTGAGCTGATTATCCGCAATCTCAAACGCCGCACGGGTTTCGTCAAGCCGGGCTTTGGCGATCGTTCCATTGCGAAACAGCTCCTGCGCGCGTCGATAGTCGTCCTGCGTCTTGGTCTGCTGTGCGCGCGTTGCGGCTATCTGGGCATCAAGGGCACCGAGCTGCAAGGCCAGCTTGTCGTCCCCCACCACCGCGACGACCTGACCGGGAGCAACGACATCACCTTCCGTCACCCGCAAATCCACAACCGTCCCGCCAATCCGGGCACGGGCTACGGCAACATCCACACTCTCCACCGTCGCCACGACCGGTTTGGTTTCACGGATCGGCACGGCGGCCACGGTCAGCTCGGCTGCCCCAGCCGCTAGCGGTACGATCC
>DDSC01000007.1:0-127 GCA_002343265.1 Micavibrio sp. UBA2400 | reverse complement strand
GGCAATAGGCAGCCTCATGATGTCCCCACCGGTGCGCTGAATTGCTCAAACGCCCGCAGGGCATCAGCGGCATACATCAGAGAGGGGCCACCCCCCATATAGACTGCCATGGCAAGGACCTCTTCGA
>DDSC01000024.1:737-48629 GCA_002343265.1 Micavibrio sp. UBA2400 | reverse complement strand
CTCTGACTACACTGGGAGTGTTGGTTCTAGGTATCTTGAGCACTGTTGCGCCGTCAGTCGTGCGCATTTTGTCGATTAAATCAGCATAATCCTGCATCATTTTCTTGCGTTCAAGCAGATACTCGGCCCGGTTATATGCCGAGCGCACCTTATCTTTTTCGTCATGTGAAAGTTGACGCTCAATTACATCTGGCGAATAGCCTTTTTCATTTAGAATTGTGGATGCTAATGCTCGGAAACCGTGACCACTCATGCGCCCGTTGTATTTCATGCGGCGTAGTGCCGAGAGTACTGCGCCATTGCTGATATGCTTTGATTTGCATCTGGCGCTAAAGAATATCAAGTCTCTGTGCCCTGTTTCTTCATGCAGCGCCTTGAGTATGGCCAGCGACTGCCGAGATAATGGCACCATATGAGGGCGGCGCATTTTCATGCGCTCTTTAGGGATGTTCCATTCTTCCCGATCAAAATCTATTTCTTCCCAACTTGCGCCGATTAGCTCGCTAGTACGCACAAAGGTTAGGGCCAGCAGCTCCATGGCTGATTTTGTGAGCAGATCACCGTTGTATGCCTGCATATCGCGCAGCAGCTGGGGGAATTCCTTGGGGTGTATGCATGGGAAGTGTTTTTCTTCCGTAGCAGGCAGTAGATTGCGCAGGTCGGCGGCGGGATTAAATGGGCATAGGCCGCGCTGTACTGCGTATCTGAATGTTTGACTGATCATCTGCATAACCCAGTGAGCAGTTTCTATGGTGCCTCGCGCTGCTACCTTTTCGACGACCCTAACCACATCTGGAGTAGTGATTTCTGAAATGGGCAGATCGCCAATCTCAGGCAGAATATGCAGTTCTACGCGGCGAAGTGATTGGGCGGCATATTTTGTATTCAGTGATTTATTTTTCACGGCCAGCCAGCCTCTGCATACGCGCTCAAACGTATTTTCACACTCTGCCACTTTGCGCAGCTTCTCAGCCTTGCGGTGTCTGATTGGATTTACGCCGGAGTTCAGTGTGGCGCGGGTATCGTCGCGCTTGCGGCGGGCTTGTTCAAGGCTGACTTCGGGGTATTTGCCCAAGCCAATAATCTGAGCCTTGTTATTGTAGCGGTAGCGCCAGTGCCATGATTTGCCACCGGTGGGAGAGATCGCGAGGCATAACCCACCGCCATCTGCAACAAAGTAGAGCTTTTCCTTAGGTTTTAGCTTGCTTATGGCTAGTGCCGTTAGTGCCATGCCCTCACTTGGCTCCAATCTATATACACAGCTTTATACACAAAACACCCGGATTGGGTGGGGCGTCCAGAGACGCCCTCGCACACATAATAGCTGGTTTTATTGGGATATGTAGTATCTTTATGCACGAGCGTAGACATGCTCGGAAAGGATAATGGCGCACCCGAAGAGATTCGAACTCCTAACCTACGGATTCGTAGTCCGTTGCTCTATCCAGTTGAGCTACGGGTGCGCGAGTGGGCCGGACATTAGCCAAAACATCCTGTAAAAGCAAGCCCCCGGGCCGGAATTCCGAAAAAAATTAGCGTGGCTCGTATTCATCGGTTAATTCGCGTAAAACCCCAGCAAAACCGCCATTATTATTATCCGTTCGACCAACGCCCGGGCGCAGATTCGGCTCGTCACCGCCTGCGGCAGGTAGTAATCCCGCCTCGGCCAGCGGATCGAGCCAAGCTTCGCCGTCTTGGCGTTCACTGCGGCTGACATAGCGGGTGCCGTCCGTGGGGAGTGCGCGCGCGGGCAAGCCCAGCTCGGCCACGCTCATCATGCCTTTCCACGCGCGGGCGGGCAGACTACCACCGGTAATTTTTCGCATGCCCTTGTTATCGTCATTGCCCATCCAGATGCCGCCGACATAGTCAGCGGTAAAGCCCATGAACCAAGCATCGCGAAAATCCTGGGAGGTGCCGGTCTTGCCCGCCATGGGGCGGTCGGCCAGCGCGGCGGCTGTCCCGGTGCCAAACTGAACGACACCCTTCATCATGTCCACCAGCATGGCCAGCTTCTGCGGCTCAATCACCTGATCCGGTTGCGGAGCCTGACGGCGCCAGAGCAGACGGCCATCCTGCCCGCGGATCATGACAATGGCATAGGGCTGAACCGCATAGCCGCCATTGGCAAAGGTGGCATAGGCTCCGGTGAGTTGCAGCAGGGAGACCTCGGCGGTGCCGAGAGCATAGGACAAGCCGGTGCTCGCGGGGGTGGGCAAGCCAAGGCGCCGGGCGGTATCCTGTGCCGCCTTCAACCCGGTTTCCTGCAGCAGGCGCACCGCCACGGTGTTGAGGGATTTTGCCAAGGCCTCACGCAGCGGGACCCAGCCCGCAAACTCGCCCGAATAGTTATCGGGGCTGTAGTTGGCGATCTCAAGCGGCGCATCCTCGACCAGCGTATCGGGGGTGTAACCTGCCCTCTCCAGCGCGGCAAGATACACCACCGGCTTGAACGAGGAGCCGGGCTGGCGCTGTGCCTGCACCGCGCGGTTAAACTGGCTGTCCCCATAGTTGGCCCCGCCCACCAGCGCACGGATGGCACCATCGGGCGAGAGGATCACCGCCGCGCCATTACCTACGCGCTTGTCGGCTCCCTGCTTGACATAATCCGTCAGCGCGGTTTCGGCAGCCCGTTGCAGCGGTGGGCGCAGCGTGGTTTGCACCACGATATCGCCATGGTCGGCACCGATATAGTCTTCCACCAGATCCAGCACATAGTCGGCAAAGTAGCGGCCCGAGTGGCTGCCTCCCTTGGCCGCGGTGCCGGCGGGGGCAGTGGCGCGCAAATCGGTGAGTTGGCTCTCGGTCAGGAAGCCGGCATCCACCATGGTTTTCAAGACAATCTGGGCGCGACTTTCGGCCAGTGCAGGATTGGCCGCCGGGGAGTAGCGCGAGGGCGCACGTAGCAAACCGGCTATCGTGGCACTCTCCTTGAGGGTCAGCTCGTGTGCCGTCTTGTTGTAATAGACGCGCGCAGCGGCATCGACACCATACGCCCCCGCGCCCAAATACACGCGGTTGAGATACGCAGTCAGGATATCATCCTTGCTGTATTTCCACTCCAGCCAGATGGCGAGCAGAGCTTCCTGAATTTTCCGGTTCAGACTGCGCTCCGGTGACAGGAACAGGTTTTTGGCCAGCTGCTGGGTAATGGTCGAGCCACCCTGCATCATCCGTCCGGCGGCAAAGTTCACCACAATGGCGCGGGTCAGGCCAATCGGGTCAATCCCAAAGTGATGGTAAAAGCGCCGGTCTTCCACCGCCAGCACGGCTTGGATGAGGTGCGGCGGCAGGTCCTTGACCGCCACCACTGCGCCGGTGATTTCGCCAAAGCGGGCGACAGCCGAACCATCCTCGGCCAGCACGGTCACCGAGGGCTTGCGTGTCATGGCCGCGGTATCGACCAGTCTTGGGATCTGGATAGCGTACCAGCCAATAACGATCACAAAAACGATAAATCCCCACAGGCCCAGCAGCAGGCCCGCGCGCAAAATGCTCCGCCGATCGGGCAGATAGCGGGACAGCTTGAAGCCTTTGGCGGGGCGGCGGGCGGCTTTACGGCGGGGCATGGCCGGAGTTTTTTAGCAAACCCGTGCCCAAAAGGCGAGGGCGCTCCTGTCGCACCCGGCTGAAAAAAGAGATCAGACCGTACTAATCAGACGGTCGAGGCAGGCCACCACCTTCTGCGAGGCAGCATCAAGCTGGCTGTAATGGACCATCCCTTCGCGGATTTTACCCTGCTCGAACAGTTTGGCCGCCTCAATGCCGTGGAAATGCACCTGCTTGTGCGGCTCTTCCAGTTCGCGGAAGGCGGCCTGCGCAGCAAAAGAGGAGTTTGTCTGACTGTAGTACCATTTACCCAAGCGGCAGAGCGTGTGATCAGTGAGATCCGACGCCTTGGTGGTGCTCCGGCCCAGTGCCATATCCAGAAGCCGCTTCTTCCACAACACATGATCGGCCTTGGCCAGAAATACCACTTTGTTGGGGATGTCTTCGTTGGCCACCTCCGTGCGCCAGCTTTCAATCAGCTTGACGGTGCGGTCGGTCTGATCGGCTAACACTTCAACGGCCGACAGATTGTCGTCGCCCTTTTCCTTGACGACGGTCATGTTCTTGGCCAACAAACTGATCGCTTCCCGTTGCTGGCCAATGATGCCCGCCAACTCGCTGATCTGGCCGGAAATGGCCCCGGCATTCTGGCTGATCTGGTCGAAATCCCCCAGTACTTCACGGGATTTGGTGCTGACGGTCTGCATGACCTTCTGGGCTTGGCCCATGCCGCCGAGCACATGGCTGAACGACTGGTTGAGCACACCAATCTGCTTGGTAATGGTTTCGGTTGCTTCGTGCGTCTGGCGGGACAGCGACTTCACCTCGCTGGCGACCACTGAAAATCCCTTGCCATGCTCGCCAGCGCGGGCGGCCTCAATGGTGGCGTTCAGGGCCAGCAGGTTGGTCTGGGAGGCAATTTTGGAGATCAGCTCCACCACTTTGCCAAGATCAGCCACGGTTTTTTGTAGCTGCTGGGTCTCGGCTGTTACGCCATCAAAGCTTTGCGCTGTTTCAGCAATCAGGTTGCCCAGCGCCCGCACCTCACCCGAGCCGCTCTGGGTCAGGCGGTTGGACTCATCGGCCGCCTGCGCCGAGCGCTGCGCCGAACCCTCAATCTCGCCAATCGAAGCCGCCAACTCCTCAATGGCGCTGGCCATCGAGGTCGCTGCACCCTGCACATCACGGGCCGAGGACAGGATATTGGCCGAGGAAACGCTGACATCAACCGCGGAAATGCTGAGGTCGACCACGTTTTTAAGTACGGCAGGTGTGGACATGAGATACTCCTTCGCTGCCCTTATATGGTAACACAGGTTAACAAAATCTAGCGCCTCTCAGTCTGAAGATTGATCTTTATCAACTAGATACTGCCCTTAAGACTGCCCTTAAGCGACTGGCGTGCGGCTTATCGCCCCCTGCACTGGCTGCAATTTTAACTAATAATCATAGCAGGAGCGAAGGGAGTTATGCTTCTGTTAGCGGGCTGTGCGTTAGAGTGGATGAAATTTAAGGGGGGATGAGGCATGTATGGTCGTTTGCTTGCTACCGTTTCGGCTTTGGCGCTGTCGGCGTGTGCGACTGGACCGAGCTATAAAGTACCCGAGGTGAAGGCAGAAGACGTCAAGCCTCTGGTTGTGACCGGTCGTGCACCCAATTACAACCGCAGCGATGCGCAAAACAGCATGCTGGTGTCTAAAGCGTTCAATAATGTACTTAGCGCTGCCGGACCGGTGTGCGATCAGGCCAAGATAAACTGCGGAGCGTTCTCGGTTGAGTACAACCCGGACAAGACGGTTAATGCCTATGCCAGCCTCAGCACTAGGGTCACCATGTTTGCTGGTCTTGCGAACCGTATGGATGAAACGCAGATTGCCGCTGTGCTGGCCCACGAAATTGGCCATCACATCGCCCGCCATAACCAAAGTACCGAACAGCGCGCCACCGTGGGAAACATCCTTGGCCGCATAGCGGGTATCGGCATCGGGATTGCCACACGAACCGACCCGAATATAACTGGCGATCTGGGCGCTTTGGCCGGTGTACTCGCCGGCGTGGTGCCCTTTTCCAAGAGGCAGGAGCAAGAAGCCGACCTGATCGGCATGTATCTGCTCCACCGCGCTGGGTATGACTTGACTAAAGCCCGCCAGACCTGGATGACACTGGCCCAGATCAGCGCCGAAGACAAGGGCAGGGCTGGGGGCAACAACAACCAGCGTATTTCCTCGCCATTGGCTACACACCCGACCAATGCCGAGCGCGAGGCGGCGTGGGAAACGAGAAAAGAGGAGGTTCTTAATAGTAAAACCGGTCTGCCGCGCTTGAGCAGCCAGCCCGCTCCGCACTAATTTCTGAATTTCCCAAACCACTTGGCTGTATGCTGCACGGCTTCACGCTGGGTTTTTTCAGCAGTCACTTCGGTATATGGTCAGGTCGCTTTCATTACCTGTGCACATTAGAGGAAATAGATTGATTACACATCCAGATTGCTCACATTCAGCGCATTCTCGACAATAAAGTCGCGGCGCGGCTCGACGATATCACCCATCAGGGTGCTGAACACGCTCTCGGCCTGCTCGGCCTGCTTCACCTTCACCTGCACCAGCGTGCGTTTGGTGGGGTCAAGTGTGGTTTCCCACAGCTGCTCGGCGTTCATTTCGCCAAGACCCTTGTAGCGCTGCACCGTCAGGCCGCGGCGGCCCTCGGCCATTACAGTTTCCAGCAGCTCGAGCGGGCCACCAATGCTGTGGATTTTGCCTTCACCAAAGCTCAGCTGTGCGGGCTGGGCAAACACCGCCGACAGCTCGCGGCTGTAGGTTTCAATCTTGCGGGCTTCGCCACTGCGCAGCAGATCGGCCTCAATGGTGGCGCCTTGCGGCACACCGCGCAGACTGCGGGTGAAGGCAAAGCCATCCTCCAGCGTATAGCGACCCTGCCATTTGTCCTGCGCGTCATCCAGTGCATCCAGCCGCTCGGCCACGCGAGCGGCAATCTGCTCACCCTTGGCGGCATCGGTCAGCACTGCGCTGTCAAACGCACCGCCAATGGCGGCTTGCTCTACCACATCACGGCGGCCGACCCGCTTGGTCAGAGCTTCGAGTGAGTGTTCCAGTGCCTGCGCTTGTTCAATGGTGGTGCGCAGCGCGCTGCCCTTCTGACTGACGCCGCTCGAGAGGGCGAGGGTGGCGTTATCCACCGTGTTATCGATCAGGAAGGCTTCAAAGGCGCGATTATCCAGCAGGTACTTCTCGCTCGCCTTGCCCCGTGCCACGCGATAGAGCGGTGGCTGGGCGATGTACAGATGCCCGCGCTCAATGATCTCCGGCATCTGGCGATAGAAGAAGGTGAGCAACAGGGTACGGATATGCGCGCCGTCCACGTCGGCGTCGGTCATGATGATGATCTTGTGGTAGCGCAGCTTGTCAGCGCTGAATTCCTCACGGCCAATGCCGGTGCCCAGTGCGGTAATCAGGGTGCCGATTTCGGCACTGCTCAGCATCTTGTCAAACCGCGCGCGTTCAACGTTGAGGATTTTGCCCTTGAGCGGCAAAATGGCCTGTGTGGCACGGCTGCGCCCCTGCTTGGCTGAGCCACCGGCCGAGTCACCCTCGACGATGAACAGTTCGCACAGGCTGGGATCACGCTCCTGACAGTCGGCCAGCTTGCCGGGCAGGGAGGCGATGTCGAGCGCACCCTTGCGGCGGGTCAGCTCGCGGGCCTTGCGGGCAGCTTCACGCGCAGCAGCGGCTTCTACAATCTTGCCGATGATCTTCTTGGCTTCGGCCGGGTTTTCCTCAAACCACTGCGCCAGATATTCGCCTACGGCTTGCTCGACCGCGGGGCGCACTTCGCTGCTGACCAGCTTATCTTTGGTTTGGCTGCTGAATTTGGGGTCGGGTACTTTGACCGAGACAATGGTGGTCAGGCCCTCGCGCGCATCTTCGCCCGTCAGCTCCACCTTTTCCTTTTTGGCCAGGCCGGTTTCATCGGCATACTTATTGATGCAGCGGGTCAGTGCAGCGCGAAAGCCCTGCAGATGAGTGCCGCCATCGCGCTGGGGGATATTGTTGGTAAAGCACAGCGTATTCTCGTGGTAGCCATCATTCCATTGCATGGCGAGGCCCACTGTGATGCCACCCTCCATCTGCTTTTCAAAGCTGAAGGGCTTGTGCACAGCGGTTTTGCTGCGATCGAGGTATTTGACGAACTCTTCCAGCCCGCCCTCATAGTGCAGCTCGACCGCCTTCGGCTCTACCCCGCGATGATCGCGCAGAACAATGTGTACACCCGAGTTGAGAAAGGCCAGCTCGCGCAGACGATGCTCCAGCGTGGCAAAGTCAAACTCGCGCTGCTTGAAGGTTTCAATCGACGGCAGGAACGTCACTTCGGTACCCGTGCGATGGCCCGGTGTATCTTTCACCGCCTTGAGCGGGGCGGTGGCTTCACCGTGCGCAAAGCGCATGAACCATTCCTTGTCCTGCCGCCAGATGCGCAGGTCCAAACGCTCGGACAGCGCATTGACCACCGACACCCCCACGCCATGCAAACCGCCCGAGACCTTATAGCTGTTCTGGTCAAATTTGCCGCCGGCGTGCAGCTGGGTCATGATGACTTCCGCCGCACTCACACCTTCTTCTTTATGAATATCCACCGGAATACCGCGCCCGTTATCGGTGACGGTGCAGCTGCCATCGGCATTGAGGATAACCTCCACCCGGTCGGCATGGCCCGCCAGCGCTTCGTCAATCGCGTTATCGACCACCTCATACACCATATGATGCAGACCCGAGCCATCTTCGGTATCGCCGATATACATACCGGGGCGCTTGCGCACTGCATCAAGGCCCTTGAGGACTTTGATGCTGTCGGCACCATAAGCGGCTTCGGCGGTGGTCTCGTGCGGAGTGTCAGAGGTCATTTTCAGAGCGTCTTTGGCCATGGTTTTTCCGGTTAAGCGGCGATCATTTCCCGGATGAATCCGGGCTTGATTTCATAGCACAAAAACCGCCCGAGCAGGGGGGTAAAAAGTGCTTTGTCGGCCCCGGTCAGCCAGACCTGAGAGTCCAAGGAAATCAATTGGTTGTAGAGGGCTTCGCGGCGATCTTCATCCAGGTGGGCACCCACCTCGTCGAGCAGCAGAATCGGGGCCTGATTCCGAGTCGTTTTGATGAGTTCGGCTTGCGCCAAAATCAGACTGATAAGCAGGCCTTTTTGCTCGCCCGTGCTGCCCAGCGCGGCGGGAATGTTCTTGGCAGCGTAATGCGCCAGCAAATCACTGCGATGTGGGCCCAGATGCGTCATCCCGGTAACGGCATCCAGCCGCCGGGCGGCGGCCAGTTCAGCGCGCAAGCGGTCTTCCACCTGTAGGGCCTTGGCGTCGTTCAGCCAGTTTTCAATGCCTTCAAGCGACAGGTCCGGGAGCGGAAAACTTGTTTGGGTATGCGCCAGTGCGGCTCGCAATTCCCTCACCAGCTCGCGCCGCCCAGCCGCTACCGCGACCCCCTCGGTGGCCAGCGTGTGCTCAACGCTCCCCAGCCAGCGATCATCGAGTTGGCCATCCTTTAACAGGCGGTTGCGTTCGGCCAAAGCATCGTCATAGCGGCTCAGGTGTGTGGCATGCGCGGGGTGCAGTGAGGTGACGAGCTGATCAAGCAGACGCCGTCGCCCGCCGGGACTTTCCGACCACAGCCGGTCCATCGCCGGGGTAATCCACAAAATGGATAGATGCTCGGCCAGTTCCGCTTGTTGACAGCGACGGCCATCAACCAGCACCACCCGGCGGCTGCTGTCCGGATCGTTCGGGTCACGCCCGGTGCCGATATGGGTTTCATCCTCCAGCCGCGCTGACACCGCCCAAGGTAGCGGATTGTGCGCCTGTTGCAGTTCGGCGGATTTGGCCTTGCGCAGGCCACGGCCCGGCGCCAACAGGCTTAAGGCTTCAAGAATGTTCGTCTTACCTGCGCCATTGGGGCCGGTGAGCATAATGATTTTCCCAGCCGCCTCCACCCGCGCGCTGGCATAGCTGCGGTAAGCTGTGAGAGTGAGGCTTGAGACACTAGCCACTTAATTTACGGGTCTCAAAAAAGTTTACTGAGGCATTCGCTAACTCTTCAAGCGCCCCGGCTTCTACAATGATCTGAATTCTAGTTTCCCAGAACTCGTCTGCTCCCATATTGGGAAGGGAGCAGGACAGATAAACATGACCAAGAGAATCTGAAAGGGCCTCTAGCTCAAGCTCACCATCTAGAGCTGACCAGCCCTTCTTACCTTTCCATCCTCTCCAGTTCTTGGCTAAGTCCTTGATTAGTTGTGAGGGCTGTGTACCCATCGAAGGGCTACTAATCCTACGTTGACAGCTGAGGTTGGGGCCTGAGAAGGAAACGGTAAAGTACTCCAGCCAACCCTGCGTATCATATTCACGGTCTTTAAAGACCATTGAGATGGTATTGCCGATCTTCAGCATATAAAACCCCTGCCTATTCTCTACAATACCCTCTCTTTGAGCATATTTAGGGCGGGTATTAGACTGGCGTTCTTTACACCCGCATCGGCATCAGCACATAGAGGGCTGAGGCGTCGGCAGCATCGCGCACCAGCGTGGGCGAGCCGCTATCGGCCAGCTTCAGTTCGGCGGCATCGCCCTCGATCTGCTGGGTGATCTCGTAGAGATATTTGCTGTTAAAGCCAATCTCCATTGGTGCACTGTCATAGCTCACTTCCAGCTCTTCATCGGCCATGCCGCCGGCATCGGCGCTGTTGGCGCTCAGCTTGAGCGAGCCCTTGTCGAGCGCCAGTTTCACCGCGCGGGTCTTCTCGGCGCTGATGGTGGCGACGCGGTCAACCGCAGCGGCAAAGATCTGGCTGTTGACGCGCAGCATCTTGTCGTTGTTTTGCGGAATGACGCGCTCATAGTCCGGGAAAGTGCCGTCGATCAGCTTGGTGGTCAGTACAATACTACCAATGCTGACCTGCGCCTTGGTGGCGGAGAGGGCAAAGGTCACTTCACCATCCGCTTCATCGAGCAGCTTGCGGATTTCACCCACGGCCTTGCGCGGCAGGATGATACCGGGCATACCTGCGCCACCCGTGGGCAGTGGCATTTCCATGCGGGCCAAGCGGTGGCCATCGGTCGCCACGGCACGCAGCACATCGTGTCCGCCAGCCTTGGTGGCATGCAGATAGATACCGTTAAGGTAATAGCGGGTTTCCTCGGTGCTCATGGCAAACTTGGTACGGTCGATCAGATGAGCGAGGCTTTCAGCCTTCAGCTCAAGCGTGTGGGGCAATTCACCCGCGGCCATCACTGGGAAATCGTCCACCGGCAGACAGCCGAGCTTGAAGTGGGAGCGGCCTGCCTTGATGGTGAGCTGATCCTTACCCGCCGGACAATCCAGTTCCACCTCGGCGCCTTCAGGCAGCTTGCGGACAATATCATACAGCATGGAGGCGGGTGCAGTGGTAGCGCCGGGCTGACTGGTGCTGGCGGGTACTGTCTCAACCACTTCCAGCTCCATATCGGTGGCAGTCAGGTGCAAGCCAGCCTTGTCGGCTTTCAGCAAAACATTGGCGAGAATGGGAATGGTGTTGCGCCGTTCTACCACGCCTTGGGCGTGGGCCAGAGCCTTGAGCAACGCGCCGCGATCAATGCTGAGTTTCATCGGAAAACCTCTCCAGAATTACCTGTGGCGGATATAGCACGATTCCGGTGCCGTCAAAGCGGAACTTACACAGTGGCCGCTGTTTCTACCCATGAGCATGGGTTCGCTGAAATGGCAAAATTATTAAGAAAAAGGCGAGAATCCCCAAAATTATTAAGGGCCAAACAAAGAGATAAAGCATCCCGGGGAACAGGATTATAACGAGAGTCCACAGCATCAACACGCTAAGAGCTGTTATGGCGGCTGTCAGGGTCCATGGCTGCTGCCGAAGGTATGACGGACAGGCCAGCCACAAGCATAAACCGAACAAAGCAAAAGAAGGAAAAATATCAACGATCCAGTGTTCGCGTTGGGCTAGAGTCGCGACTATCATGATCATTCCGCAGCCCGAAAAAAACAGGCGCTGACTCACTGATTGAGTTTGCGCAAATATCAAAAGCAGTAATCCCCACGTTGTGTGAAGAGAGGGAAAAGCATTTCGGGGCTCATGACCTAAAGCCCAAAAAAGCTGACCATATCCCTCGGTTATGGGGTAGCGTGCCGTAGCCGTGGGGCCAATTGCCGGTGTCAGGTAGTAGAGTGAATAGCCTATGAGAGTTGTATAGATCCAGGCATTGAGTTGCTGCCAGCGACAGGTCTGCCGAAGTAGGCAGTTTTGATAACCAATCAGGGCAAATACCAGAACATATGGTAGGAGTGTCAGGTTGGAGACGCTGAACGCGTCAAGCAGCGTGTTGATCCAAATCTGAACCGGCGCCAGTCCAGATTTGATTTGAGCCAGTTCAAGAACGCGATCGTAGACGGGATTGCGATAGCTGGTCAGTCGGAGGAATGTGGCAAGCATATTGAGCAAAATAAAGCTCAGCAGAACCATCAGTGCACCGCGCAGAAAAGCCGACCAGCGGCCAAGATTTATGAGACCTAGAATGAGCGTTGTCGTGCAGTAAAACAATCCTCCCAGATTAAACAGCCTGATTATAGAGGGGGGGGTAGGTAGTAGAAGGCTGATAGCGATGCAAACACAGCAGGATAATATAGTAACGGATACAAGGCGGTTGGCGGGGATAGCCAGCATTCCTGCCCATATGAGGGCAACCGCGTAGGTCGCTATCACCGGATTTTCAAGATAGGGTACGGGTCGATATGAGTCCGCAAAAGGCAGTAACAGAGCAGCCAAAGACCCCAAAATCAAAATGAGGCGGAAAACAGCAGTTTCAGATGTGATAAGCAGCATAAGGTTAGGTCGGGGGCAGATTATGAGGCTGCCCCGGTTTGCGGCCGATATACAGCAACAGATCAAAGGTATTCAGCCCAACAGCATAGCCGTGCAGGGCGGCTGGGCAATCCAGTTTGCGCCGCCATTTTTCTGGTAAGAGCGCGGCCAGACGCGCGAACAGAAATTCAACGGGAAGATAGTCAGGCACGCGTCGCCGGAATACAACATCAAGACCGGAGTCAGACATAAGCCGATTGAGCGTGGCCTCGCTGAAAAAATTATAGGCGGCAGGATGATAGTGCCACCATTTTTTCTGCAGTTTACGGGCAGCAAAAGACCGTACATCTGGTGTGACAACTAAGCAGACACCGCCAGGAGCCAGGCGGGAGACCAGATCCGTCATAAAGGCGGCCGGATGGGCGACCTCTTCTAGGACCCGCACGGCGGTGATAGCGTCGTAAGGCCCAAATCGTTCCTCGGTGGGGAGGGCCAGGGGGCGAACAGGCAGTTGACGTTGCTGGACTGAGCTTGCGAGTGCGCGCGATGGTTCGACGCCTTCGGCAACGTAAGCGCGATTGACTGCTTCTTCAATCAAGGTACCGCTACCGGTGCCGACATCAAGCAGTCGCCCATCCGGTGCAAAGGGATAAAGCAGCTCCAGTACCAGACGGGTTGTGCGTCTGCTGGCTGAAGAGATCGCCTCAAGATCAGGCAAAGGACTGTGCCGGATTCGGTCTGCATGGTCTTGAGGGAGCTCAGATTGGCGAAAGTTGCAGACGGGACACTCAAACACCTGTGGGAGTGCGGCTGCGGGTCCGACCGGGTTAACGGGAGTATGGGCACATAGTCGGCAGGCAGAGGTGGTCACACGCAACGATCCTTGGTCAAGCTGCACTTTCTTCTAAAGCTGGAGGCTTGTAAAGTACATCTGCGCGCCGGATAGGTCGGGCATGATCTCTCCAGAAAACGACCAGAATTAATTTGCCAGTATTCGGGTTTAATCTAAATAGACTAAAATGGATCCTCTTTCGCAAGCTGTTGTCGGTGCCGCTGCGGGCGGCTGTGTGGCGGTTCTGGCCCGGCGGCCACAGTATTTGCGTGCCGGGTTG
The DNA here is from genome assembly GCA_002343265.1 of Micavibrio sp. UBA2400. GTDB lineage: Bacteria > Pseudomonadota > Alphaproteobacteria > UBA2400 > UBA2400 > UBA2400. The sequence goes on along the minus strand of DDSC01000024.1, from coordinate 35,097 downwards.
CTGGTGGGCGCAATTGGCGGCTTGGTGCCGGACCTTGATATTGTGCTGCGCTCGGACAGCGACCCGTTGATGGGGCTGCGGTTGCACCGGCACTTTACCCATGCCCTGCTGCTCGCGCCGCTGGTTGGCGCTGTGGCCGCTGTGCTGGGCTGGCTCGCCCTCTGGTTGTGGGGGCGGGTGGTGCCGGGGTGGCGCTGGCTGTGGCTGCTGGCCAGTGTGGGAGTTGCAACCCACGGTCCGCTCGACAGCATGACCAATTACGGCACCCATCTGTTCTGGCCGCTGACAGACCGGCGGGAGAACTGGAATATCATCTCGATTATCGACCCTGTCTTCACTCTTACACTATTAACGCTGGTGCTTGTGGCGGCGGTGCGTCAATCGCGCCGGGTCGTGGTGCTGGCAAGCCTGTTTGCTCTGCTCTATTTTGTGCTGGGCGTGGCGCAGCACATCCGGGCGGTTGCCGCCACACAGGATCTGGCCCATAGCCGCGGCCATACCCCCGAGCGTATTCTGGTTAACCCGACGCTTGGTAATCTCTTGGCGTGGCGGTTGATGTATGAGCACCAAGGCTCCTTATACAGTGATGGTGCGCATCTTGGGCTGGCCCGGCGGATTTATGAGGGGACGTCCGCCCCCCTTTACCGTCTGCCGGAGGGCCTGCTGCCGCCGGACAGTCTTCAGGCGCGCGATGCTGCATATTTCCGTTTTTTCGCTGCCGATTGGCTGGTGCGCGATGAGCGCACACCGGAGATTGCCCTGAGGGATGCCCGCTTTGCCGCATTACCGACCGAGATAGGCGGATTTTGGGGCATTGTGATCGACCCGGCCAAGCCGGATACGCATGTCCGGCGGGTCAGCTTTGGCGGGCGCGATCCCGCTCAATGGCCTGTCCTGAAGGCCATGATCTTCGGGCAGGATCTGCCGGTAAAGGCTCAGCGATAGCGGGCAAACAAGAAATCCGCTACGGGTTTCCCTTTGTAGTGGCCATGCGCGGGCAGCCGGGCCTCATGCACAAACCCTGCTTTTTCCAGAACGCGCTGGCTGGCTAGGTTGTGCTCAAACACATAGGCTTCCAGCCGGTGGAGATGGGGCCAATTTGCGAAGGCATACGCCGTGTAGGCGGCAAGCGCCTGAGAGGCATAGCCCTGTCCGGCTGCTTCACGCCCCACCCAGTAACCAAGTGTGGCATAAGGCTGACACCGATCATTCAATCCAGAGCTGACAATCCCTATCGTTCCCACTAGCACATGGTCAGAGGGGCGGCAGATTGCCAGTTGTGTGAAGGGGGCCGTGAGTCCTGCCTTTTCGGTGACAAAGGCGGCTGCATGCTCGCGCGTGTAAGGGACCGGAAAGTGGGGGCCGCAATTTGCCGCGAGATCAGGATCGTTGGCATGGTGGGCCACCGCATCAATATCCTGCACCGTAAAGGGCCTCAGAATGTTGCTGGTGGCGACAGGCTGCATTTAGCCCTCCAGCATCCGGCGAAGCAGATCCACATCCTCCCCGAAGGCGGCATCACTCTGGCGCATTTCCTCAATCACCTTCACGGCATGCATGACGGTGGTATGGTCGCGCCCGCCGAATTTGCGGCCGATTTCCGGCAGACTACGCGGGGTGAGTTGCTTGGCCAGATACATGGCAATCTGGCGCGGGCGGGCAATGGCCCGGCTGCGCCGGGCGCTGGCCATATCCGCCAGACGGATGTTGAAATGCGCAGCCACCTGCCGCTGGATCTCGTCAATAGTAATCCGGCGGTCATGGGCGCGTAGCAGGTCCTGCAGCACGTCCTGCGCGCTGTCGATGCTGATCGGGCGACCGACCAGTTCGGAATGGGCAATGATGCGGTTAAGTGCTCCTTCCAGTTCGCGCACATTGCTGGTGATCTTGAAGGCGATGAACTCCAACACTTTGGCCGGAACCGTGCGCCCCATCCGCTCGGCCTTGCTCTGCAGGATCGACAGGCGCAACTCGTAGGTGGTGGGGTGCAGATCGGCCACCAAGCCCCAGCCGAGGCGTGAGCGCAACCTCTCTTCCATGCCATCCAGATCGCTCGGCGATTTGTCGGCGGAGATGATCACCTGCCGGTTCTGATCGACTAGTGCGTTGAAGGTATGAAAGAATTCTTCCTGCGTTGCATCCTTGCCGATGATGAACTGTACGTCATCAATCATCAACACATCAACCGAGCGGAACAGATCCTTGAACGCGTGCGTGTTCTGGTAGCGCACAGCTTTGATGAAGTGATACATGAACTTCTCGGCCGAGAGATAGAGCACCCGGCGGCTTGGGTCCTTGGCGCGGATATGATTGGCAATCGCGTGCATCAGATGGGTTTTGCCGAGACCGACCCCGCCATACAGAAAGAGCGGGTTGAAGGTAACGGTGGAGGCATCGGCCACCCGGCGGGCGGCGGCGTAGGCTAGCTCGTTTGGTTTGCCGACAATGAAGCTGTCAAAGGTCAGGCGCGGGTCAAGCGCGGTGGACAACTCGTCGCGCGGGTCCTTGATTTCAGTCAGCGGGGCCGCTGGTGTCTTGGTGTCTGTCGCTGGCGCGGTTTCACGGGGAGGGGTTGCCGCTGGCGCGTTAGCCAGCAGAGTCACCTCAACCGCCTTGATGGCTTTGTTCTCGGCGGCCCACAGGCTGCGCAGACGATCCGCATAATTGGTGCGCACCCAGTCGCGGACCACGCGGGACGGCACCCCCAGCACCAGCTCACTGCCTTCCAGCCCAACCAGTGTCAGCGGGCGCAGCCAGTTACGGTAAGCAGCCTCGCCGACGTCATCCTTCAAGATGGCCTTGACGCGCGCCCACTGCTGTTCCAGATCCTGCTCAGACGTCCCCATTCGATCAGCTCCTAAAGTCGTATTGGTCTCAACCTGCCTGCTCGGTGCGCACGGTGTTGTGCGCGGGTCCGGGTTAGCTCCCGAACCGGTGCCGGCGCCGCGGCTTGTGGGGTCGGCCCGTCAGGACCGCCAGCGCATGTTCAGTGTGTGCTCGAACATGGAAAAGGGGAAGAAAAAAGTGAGGTGCCGTTGTTGGTGTGAACATGCAGGAACCGGGTGTACAATCAGACACAGCTCTCTCCCCTCCGGTCCGTGAGCGGCGGACCGGTTCAGATAACGATGAACAGTTCTATAAGGTCAGATCGACCGGATTACTTGGTGTCGATCTTCTTCACGCGGGCCGCGAGACGCGAAATCTTGCGTGACGCGGTATTTTTCTTGACGACGCCCTTGCTGGCGGCTTTCTGCATCACCGGCTGCGCTGCCTTCAGTGCGGCCTTGGCCTTGGCCGGGTCACCGCTGGCAATCGCCTCTTCAACCTTGCGGACGTAGGTGCGCACGCGGCTGACACGATTGCGGTTCACGGCCGTCTTCTTCGGGGTCTGACGGGCGCGCTTGGCGGCGGACTTGTGATTGGCCATCTTGGTTCGATCCTCTAATCGTTAGCAGCTAAGCCAGCGGCTTAACCTTTGTTTAACTTCTGGAGTGGGGTTATAGCCCTGTGGATAAACTCTCGTCAAGCGATTCTCGACTCGATTTTTTCAGGCCGTGCATCTGTGGCCGACTCAATTGCTTGACTCTGTTTTTTTTCTGAGTCAGCACGACTCGCGCTTCTCCATCGAGGCTGCAAGTTTATGGCTATTTATAAGAATAACTTCATTGTGTCCTTTCTGAGCTTCGGTCGGGTGGTCCTTCGTGCGCGGCCGCGAGAACGACTCTAATTATTTTCGCAAGAGGGCAGTCGAAAAAAACTGTCAAACCCGTCTGCCTAAAGTGAAGGCACCAGCGCGAAAGACTCTTGCGCACCCACAAGTCAGATTAGCGCCCCTTGAACTGGGCCGGGCGCTTTTCGGTAAAGGCGGTCATGCCTTCGCGGCGATCCTCCAGCGCAAAGGACGCATGAAACAAGCGTCGCTCGGCCCGTACGCCTTCATGCAAACTGGTTTCAAACGCTAGGTTCACCGCTTCTTTAACCAGCAGAATGGCCGGGCGCGAGTAACTGGCTATTTTGCGGGCTGCTTCAAGGGTTACGGTCATCAGTTCAGAGGCCGGTACAACACGTGCCACTAACCCCGCACCAAGGGCTTCAGCGGCACCTATCTGACGGCCGGTGAGGCACATATCCATGGCAAGGGATTTACCCACGGCACGGGTCAGTCGCTGGCTGCCGCCAATGCCCGGCAGCGTGCCCAGAGTTACCTCAGGCTGTCCAAACGTGGCGGTATCGGCAGCAATGATAAAATCGCACATCAGCGCTAGCTCGCAGCCACCTCCCAGTGCGTAGCCCGCGACTGCCGCAATAACGGGCTTACGGCATTGGCTTACCGCTTCCCAGCCACTTGTGATAAAGTCCTCACCATAGACATCTGCGAAATTTTTGCTGGCCATCTCCTTGATGTCCGCCCCGGCTGCAAACGCTTTCTCATTTCCAGTCAGAACGATGCAGCCAATCTCAGGATCTTGCTCGAAGACCTTAAGAGCCTGCTCCAACTCCCGCATCAAGGGTGTTGAAAGCGCGTTAAGCGCTTTCGGGCGATTGAGGCGGATCAGGCCAACTCTGCCCTCAAGGGTTTCGCTTATTATATGTTCGTAGCTCATGCTCACCTCTGTTTTTGGCGGCACCAGAAGGTGCTGCGCCCGCCTTGGGTAAAACGCTCGATTCCAAAATTGCAGGTGCAACCGGGGCAGGGCTGACCTTCGCGATCATACACGGCAAATTTGGTTTGGAAGTAGCCCAGATTGCCATCGGTTTGTACATAGTCGCGCAAGCTCGATCCCCCGGCCTTAATAGCTGCGGTTAATACGGTTTTGATGGCAGGTACCAGAGCTGCCAGCTCAGCCGGACGAAGCGATCCCGCCGCACGTTTCGGGTTAATATTGGCGTGGTAGAGCGCCTCACACGCGTAGATATTGCCAATCCCGGCCACGATGGTCTGATCAAGCAGGGCCAGTTTGATGGCGGTTTTCCGCCCGGTCAGGGCCGCGCCCAAGGCCTTGGGTGTAAACCTCCGGTCAAGTGGTTCTGGCCCCAGATGGCAAAGGAGCGGATGCTGGCTCTCGCTCCCCGTTTCACACAGATCGACCCGGCCAAAACGGCGGGCATCATTAAACCGCATGATTCCCTTATTAAAATGCAGGACCAGATGATCATGCTTACCGCGCTGCCCGTCATCATGCCGGGCAATGACCAAGCGCCCGCTCATGCCAAGGTGAAGCAGCAGGGTCAGATGGTTATCAAAGCGCAGTAGCAGATATTTGGCGCGGCGCTCAACCGCCTGCAATTTGGCACCTTCCAGATCACGCAAATTGATCGGCATTTTGCTGCGCAGATCTGCTCGCCGCTGCTCAGCACGGATCAATGTCTGGTTCAGGAGCTGGGCGGCAAGTCCGCGCCCGGTGGTTTCAACTTCAGGGAGTTCCGGCATGCCCTTGAGATGGCACAGCCGGGGCATCCGTCAAGTCGGCCTTATAGATCCACACACTGGCGGGGGGTACGTTCAGCCATACGCGGCCAGCCAAGGTAACCGATGCCTTCTGTGGGGCGGGTACCGAGGGGCGCTGCGAGTAGGTGAATTGGACAAAACTGCCACCGGGCGGCAGCAGCGATAGGGCGTCGGCAATCAGCTGGATACCCATGGCTTCGCTAAAGTTCAGCAAAGGCAGGCCGCTGATAACGCTGGCCGGGGCCGCCAAGCCCTGCTCGGCCCAGATTTTGGCGAGATCAAACGCGCTGGCATGGAGCACAGTTACGCCTGGAAAGCGTCGCCGCAGATGACGGACAAAGGAGGGGTTGAACTCGATCAGTACCAGCCGCTCAGGTGCAATGCCCCGCTCAATCAGCGCCTTGGTGAAGACGCCGGTCCCCGGCCCGAGCTCAACTACCGGTCCGTCGCGGGTGGGGTCAACCTGCCGGGCCATCATTCGGGCCAGCGGCTGCCCACTAGGCAAGAGCGCCCCTGTATGTTTGGGGCGCGAGCGCAGGGTGCGGATAAATGTTAACGCTTCGGCAGTATAGCCAGCCATCAAGTTAGCCTTTTTCGAAAGACAACTCTTTATACCGGGTTTGATTGTGCTAAGACAAGCACGTTATGACCCCAGCCCGCCGAAAAAAACCAGCTCCCCGTTCCCACACGCCCAAAGAGGCTGGCTGGTTTGGCTATCAGCCTATTGATCCGGCTGAGAAAACGGCCCGGGTCGGGCAGGTTTTCGCCAGTGTGGCACCGTCCTACGACTTGATGAACGATCTGATGTCGCTGGGCATCCACCGCCTCTGGAAGCGCCGCTTTGCCGCCATGGTTAGCCCGAAGGGTAAGGAGGTTATTCTGGATGTGGCCGGCGGTACCGGCGACATTTCCTTCTTGCTGCGGTCACTGGCCCCACAGGCCGACATTACTGTCTGCGATATCAACCCCGAGATGCTGAAGGTGGGTCGCTCCCGCGCTCTTGATCGCGGCATTACCGATGTCGAGTTTATCGAGGGCAATGCCGAGAAACTGCCGATCAAGAGCAACTCGGTTGATGTGTACACCATCGCTTTTGGCTTGCGCAATGTAACGAATATCGACGCCGCCCTGCGTGAAGCCAAGCGGGTCCTCAAGCCCGGTGGGCGCTTCTTCTGCCTTGAATTCAGCAAGGTCGCTCCAGCCCTCAAACCGTTTTATGATATGTACTCGTTTGGCCTGCTGCCGCGCCTTGGTCGCTATGTCGCTAATGATGAAGAGTCTTACCGCTATCTGGCTGAAAGTATCCGCCAGTTTCCGCCGCAAGCCGAGCTTGCGACCCGGATGGAAAAAGCGGGCCTGCGTGATGTGGCTTACACCAACATGAGCGGCGGTATTGTCGCGTTGCATCGGGGGAGGAAAGCATGAGCATATGGTCTGAATGGAAATCGGTTTTTCTGGCACCACGCCTTAATCGGATGGTTACTATCGGGGCCGGTTCCGTGGCAGCGGCCTTTTTCATTGCGGCCGGCGCAAATGCCTATCTGGCGGCTCGCTATGAAACGCCCACCTGCACGGCGGTCACACCATTAGCTAGCCCGGCCTGTGCGCAAAAGGGCGACTACATTTTTTCAACTTTTCGCCTCACTTTGGGCGGCTTCGCCGTCACCATGGGCGGTATTAGCCTAATCGCTTTTGGCAGTCTCTTCCGCCGTCCAGCGCTGCGCCCATGAGGGAGTGAACTGCGGCTTGCACCTTTAACAATAACCGCTTAACTTGGTTGTAATTCTAGTTTGTGAGGCTCACATGCGTATTGCTTCTGTTCTGTGCTCGGTTCTCCTCCTGGTGGGTTGCGCCACCAATCCGGCGCCCTATCAAGGCCGTGACTATTCGGCCGAGCCCGTGCAGCGCCTCGGTTTTAGCGGGGTGCTGGTGGATAGCCAGTACACTGCGCCCGGCAGTGCGCCAAATGTTGAGCACACTCTGCCCACCCCGCCGGAGGCTGCTCTGCGCACGGCGTTACAGCAGCGCTATCAGAGTATTCGGCCGCAGCACGCCGGTGCGGTGCAGATGCGGCTGACTATTACCGACGCGCATATTACGGAAACGCCGCTCGACCAGCCCAAGGATTGGGCTGAACGCACTTTTAATAGCAAACCCGACACCCAGTTCGATGGGCGTCTTGTCGTGGTTGGACAGACCGAGGGCCCGATCAGCCGCCCCTACAGTTTTGCCGCCGAGTCCACCCGCACCCTTACGGTCGGTGGGCTTGATAAGGCCGGACGCGAGCGCCAGCTGGCCGGGATGACGGCCCAACTGGTGGATGACGTGATGGACCAGATCGCCAAGCAGTTTGATGAAGCATTGGCGGGCCACGTGATCTCCGGTCCGGATGACAGTGTAATGCCGGTTCCCTCGGGCCGCTGGGATAAAGTCCGCGACTGGAAATAAGCCGCGGGTTCAGGCATGGCCCATCTGTGGTTTAATCGCCGTGGTGAAGCCCAAAGCCTGCTGTGGCTGTATCAGCGCCGTCCCAATCTCGACCATTTTGTCCTGCGTGATGTGACGACCGCGCGGTGGGGCGCGCACCTACTGGGCCGCGTTTACGCCGGAGCTGCGCTGGTTTTCGGCACTTTGTCGGCTGCCAATAGCGCGGTGGGTGGCCCCCGCGCTCCGGCCTCTGTGCTGTTCGGATTACCTTTGATTTGTTTTGCGGCGGCACTCCAGCAGCGCCGCGCACATAAATTCTATTCCCAGATTCTTGAAACGCATACGCACAACCGCGCGCAGGTGCTGCCGTTTCTCGAGCAAACGGCAGGTCTGCGTTAAGCCGAGGGCAGGGCCGATGTGCTCGGGGGCAGGCTGTCCTGTGCCAGAAATGTTTCAACCTGCCGGACCAGATCGCGCAGGTGGAAGGGCTTGGTGTAGACCTCGGCCTTGTGTTTGAGATCGCCCAATTGCGTCATGGCAATCGCCGCAAAGCCGGTGATGAACATGATTTTGGTGTCTGGCGCTTCCTGCACGGCATGGCGCGCGAGGGTAATGCCGTCCATCCCCGGCATCACGATATCCGAGAGGAGTAGATCGTAATTTTTGGTGCCGACGGCGGCGAGGGCCTTCTCGCCGTTTTCACAGGCGTAAACCTGATGACCGGCGCGCTCAAGTGCGGTGGTCAGAAAGCTGCGCATCGAGTTATCGTCTTCGGCGAGCACAATACGGGCCATGCGGCATCCCCTCGGGTAAGTATTTGTTAAATCTGATTTTTAATATCCCCATCCTGCCGCAAAAGTCTTTAAACCCGGTAAAGCGCTCTGGTGCACAGCGGTAAGTATCGGTATAACCGTGATAATTTCCATCACGCTTTGCAGGAGCCCGTCATGACCACCCCTCGCGATTTTCCCGTCAGTTGGGAAGAGTTGCATCGCAACGCCAAGGCGCTGGCATGGCGGCTGGTGGAGAAAGGACCGTGGCAGGCAGTGATTGGTGTGGCGCGCGGCGGGTTGATCCCGGCCACCATTGTGGCGCGTGAGCTGGGGGTGCGTCTGGTCGATACCGTCTGCGTGATGCATTACGACGAGCTGAAAATGCTTGAAGAACCCAAGATGATGAAGATGCTGCCTGGCGATGGCGCGGGCTGCGTGGTGATTGATGATCTGGTCGATACCGGCCGCACGCTGGCCTTGGTCCGCAAATATCTGCCCAAGGCGCACTACGCCACCATCTACACCAAACCCGACGGCAAGTCGCTGGTGGATAGCTATGTCATGGAAGTTTCGCAGGACACCTGGATCCACTTTCCATGGGAGCAAGCTCCAGCCTATGCCAAACCGATTGCGGAGCAGTCGCGCACGTGAGCAAGTACCCCAAAGTGATCGTGCTTAAAGGGCGCGAGAAGCGTGCGCTGGCCGGTCACCCGTGGATCTATGCCAACGAAGTGCAGATGGATGCCAACGCCAAGGCACTAGAGCACGGTACACTGGTGAAATTGCAGCTTGAGGGTGGTGAAAGCCTTGGTCTTGCTACGTTCAATCCACACTCACTCATTTGCGCCCGGCGTTTGCGCACGGATGATATGGGCGAGGCCTGGCTGCGCGAAAAGATCGAGGCCGCGCTGGCGCTGCGCACCGCGTTTTACGATCAGCCTTATTATCGCCTGATCCATGCCGAGGCGGATGGACTGCCCGGTCTGGTGGTTGATCGCTATGGCGACGTGCTGAGCGTGCAGGCCAATACAGCGGGGATGGATAAGCTGTTACCACAGGTATTGCCGGTGCTACAGGCGGTGACAGGTACCAAGGCGGTTGCCCTCACGCGCCATGGTGCTGCGGTCGCGCTCGAAGGCTTGACCGACCAGAATGAATGGGCGGTAGGCAAGGTTGATGGTCCCATCACCATAATCGAGAACGAGGCCCGCTATCGTGTAGATGTGACCGGTGGCCAAAAGACCGGCTGGTTTTATGACCAGCGCGAGAACCGCAACTTTATCGCGGCCCTGTGCAGCGGCAAGACAGTGTTTGATGGCTTTTGTTATGCGGGTGGTTTTGGACTGCTCGCGGCAGTGCGGGGCGCTGCGTCAGTCACGCTGGTGGATGCGTCAGTGGCTGCGCTGGAGCTGGCACGTCTGGGGGCGCAGGCCAATACAGTTGAGAGTCGGTGCAGCTTTGTGAAGGGGGATGTGCTGCTCGAACTGGAGGCCACCAAGCTACGCGGCGAGAAGTTCGATGTGGTAATTGTCGATCCTCCCGCTTTCATCAAGAGCAAAAAAGATGTTGCTGCCGGGCTAAAGGGCTATCGCAAACTAGCGCGGTTGGCGGCGGCGGTGGTAGTGCCGGGCGGTTGGCTGGCGCTTGGCTCGTGCAGCCACCATGCCGAGAGCGCGGCGTGGGCGGCGGAGAATGCCCGCGGTATCAGTGAAGCGGGCCGCCAGGGACGAATTGTCTATAGCCACGGCGCAGGGCCGGATCATCCCGTGCACCCGCATTTGCCGGAAAGCGCCTATCTCAAGTTTCAGGTTTTGAAGCTGGATTAGCGGCTAAACCTTGCCACCAGCTCGACATGACTGGACCACAGGAACTGATCGATCGGCTGCACCCAGTCGAGGCGATAGCCGCCGCTAATAAGCGTTAGCGCATCGCGCGCGAAGGTGCCGGGGTTGCACGACACCATGGCAATCACTGGAATATCACTCTGCGCCAGAGTTGCGCACTGGGCTTGCGCGCCCGCGCGGGGCGGGTCGATCACTACCGCGGCCAGTCCGGTCAATTCTCTTGCGCTCAGCGGTTCCCGAAACAGATCACGCGCCTCGGTGGTCAGGCGCGGTTGGCGAGTAGCGGCCAGAGCGGTCATCGCTGCGCCATCGCTGTCATAAGCCACCACGTCATGGGTTTTCAGCAGGGGCAGGGCGAAGGTGCCAAGGCCGGAGAATAGGTCCGCCACACGCCCACTCACGCCCTCCAGCGCCCGCTGGACCTGACGGGTCAGTTCCGCTTCTCCCTCAAGCGAGGGTTGCAGGAAAGTGCCCGCCGGATAAGCTACGGGAATCCCGCCCAGTGTTATGGTGGGCGGCTGGTGCATGAGCATCGGCTCGGGCTCGCTGCGCTCGCTTTTGCGCCAGCTGATACGGATGAAATGATTGCTCAGAGCTGCTATGGCTTCACGTGCCACCAGATCCGGCTCTGGCCCCGTGAGGAGCAGATCAAGACCGTTGCTGGCTAGGGTCAGCGACAGGTCCAGTGTCCTGACTTTCCCAAACCAGTCTGCCAAAGCAGTACGCAAGAGCGGCAGTACGCGCACCAGCTCGGGCCGCGCGATCAGGCAGCTTTGCACATCCACCACAGTGGCGCTGGCGCGGGCGTTAAAGCCCAGAATGGTACGGTTTTTACCGCCGACCGCCGCCAGAGTCAGACGGCGCCGGGTGGGGCCGGACAGACCAAGAATGGGCAGCACGGCTTCGCTCCCCAGTCGGTGCTGGCGCAGGGCGCCGCTGACTACGGCCTGCTTGTGCTCCAGATAGGCGGCTCCCTCAAGGTGCTGCAAACTACAGCCGCCACAGTGGCTATAATGCGGGCACGGTGGCTGCACGCGTAGTGAGCTTGGCGTTACTACCTCAAGCAGGTCGGCCTGAAACCCATCGCCGATGGCACGGGCCAGTTTGACCTTCACCGTCTCACCCGGCAGGCCCAGCGGGACATAGAGTGGTTGGCCGCGCAATGTGCCCAGCCCATCGCCCTGTGCCCCCAGTTTGGTCAGTTCGGCCTCGTGAATGTCACCGACGCGCATACGACCCCAGTTTGGTACGTGGCAGAGCGGGAATGGCAGTCGGACGGCGGCTTGCTGTATCAATCAGGACGCACACAGCTTCGCAGGTGGCTACGCACAATTCCGTATCCTCTCGTCGGACAAACAAGGCGCTATGCAGGATAAACGAGCTATTGCCAATGCGTGCCACACTCTCACCCACGCGCACGCTCTCAAACATGTTGAGCTCATCCAGATACTCAAAGGTCAGCTTGGCAAGCGAGCATTTGACGGTTGCATCGGTCTGCGAAATGCCGATATCGCGCAGCAGCTCCACCCGTGAGGCCTCAAAAATACCACCGATTGCCAGTGAGTTGGCATGGCCCACGGCATCCACATCGCCAAAGCGGATTTTATCTGTGCTCCAGAAGCTGAAAGCGTCAGCCGTGCGTGGGACCGGCGGCAGGGGGCTGGGCGGCAGGGGGGCGGGTGTGCTCATGCTCGCCCTTATAGCGTGAGGCGGGTGTCACCGTCCAGCATACAGCATTTTAAATTGTTGGTTTTTTCAGCAGCAGCACATTTATGCCATTCAGTTTGGCATATAGGTCGGCCACATCCTCGTCCCAGAAGGTTTCCCAAGCGGGGGCGTCGCGGCCAAGGCTGGTGCTCAGGTCGGCATGAATAGCGCGCCAGCTGCGCGAGCCATCTACGCGCTGCAAAATAGCGCCCGCGCGGCGCGGCAGAGCGAAGTTGACGTTCAGTCCCGCTAGTTGTCCGGTTAAATTCTGGCCCGGTGTCAGCTTCTTGCCAATCGCGGTACCATCAAAATAATGGAAGTAAGGCACGCTCTCAGGTGTAAGTGCGGCTATGGTGGTGCCACGCCCTGAGCGGGTCACATAGGCGATGTGTTTGAAGAAGCTGCCGCTCAGCTCCTCAGCTAGCGCATAGCGCGCCAAGCGATCAGCAGGCAGGCGGCTCAGCAGGTCCGGATGCTTGATCCAGGTGGCGGGGTCATATTTGATCGGCTCCACAAACTCCACCACCTCAAGGCCCGCGCTGGCCATGAACGCGACAAACTGCGGCACATCATAAGCGCGATCTTGACTGTGTAGAAGCAGGTCATAAAGCCCGGCGTCGCTCACATTATGATCGTTCATGAAGGGGTTGCGCTTGAACCAGTTGGTAGCAGGTAGCTCGGCCAGCAGTTTCCTGGCGATTTTCACTTTCTCGGCTGGGGCGGTATCAGCAGGAATTAAGCGGCGCAGCGCAGCTTGCAGTGTATAGACGCCCGTGCGCCCGAGTGGGGCATAGACCATGATGCCCATGCCACCATCCGGAGCAAGCGCTTGCTCCAATGCCTTCAGCCCGTCTTCCGGCACATCAAGATGATGCAGCACGCCGCAACAATCGATGTAATCAAACAAGCCATAGTTGGGGGCATTGAGCAGAGAATCCTGCACAAAGTTGATCGTCAGCCCACGCGCCTGCGCCCGCGCCTTGGCGATAGTTTGCGAAGCGCTGGAGAGATCAAGATGGGTCAGCTCCACCTCCAGTCCTTTGTCCTTAGCCTCTTGCGCCATCTGGATGATGGCATCGCCCGTGCCACCACCGGCGCTGAGCAGGCGCAGCGTGCGCTTGGGCAGTTGACCGGCAAACAGGTAATGCTCCACTTCCTCCAACGAACTGGGGGTGCCTGTCACCAGCCGCTTGGCCTCCTCGGCCGGATCACGGCTGGGATAGGGGTAGGCTTCATACTGTTCTTTAAGGGCAGAAATAGGCATAAGGCGAACTTGCCCTTTGTTCGGATTTCAGGCAAGTAGGGGGCATCATGACAGACACCATGCGGGGCTATTTTGGCGTTGGCGTTGAGGGCATCAGCAAGCCCGGCAACGTTGGCAATCTCATTCGCTCGGCCCATGCTTTTGGCGCCAGTTTTGTCTTTTTCATCGACCCGCAGACCGATGTGCATGCGATCAACGTGTCCGATACCTCCAACGCGGGTGGCCATATTCCACTTTATGTTTACCCTTCGGTCGCGGCGATGCAACTGCCCAAGGATTGCACCTTGGTGGGGGTGGAATTGACCGAAGACTCTATCGAGTTGCCCAGCTTCCGGCATCCGCTGCGCGCGGCCTATATTTTTGGCCCGGAAATGGGCAGTCTGTCGCCAGAACTGATCGCCAAATGCGCTCATATCGTCCGCATTCCCACCAAATTCTGTATTAACGTGGGGATGGCCGGGGTGGTTACCCTCTATGATCGCATGATTAGTCTGGGCAAATTTGCCGAGCGTCCGGTGCGCCCCGGCGGGCCAGATTCCGGCCCGCGGACGCGTGGCAAACCCGGCGGACGAGCGCCCCGCACATAGGCGGCATTTGCCGAAAAGTCATGATGAGCGAAAGATGAAGTTAACCTAAAGAGTTGGGGTCTTCCCCTCAACCGACTTTTAGGTTCAAGTAACTATTCTAGTAAGCGGGAGATAGCTCATGCTGCAGTTTTTGCGCTCGGTACAGTCCGACCAACGGGGCAACATGCTGATCCTGTTTGGCTTGTTGCTGGTACCCTTGATCGGGTTGGTCGGTCTCACGGTTGATACGGCCCGTGCTTACGCCGTCAAGCGGCAGCTACAGGTTGCGCTGGATGCCGCCGCCTTGGCTGGTGGTCGCAACTACTCTCTGTCCAATCGTGATCAGATTATTCAGAACTATTTCAATCAGAACTGGAATCAATTGCCCTACGGTGCCGTGGCCTCGGCGCTCGCCATCACGACCGATCCCTCAGCCGGAACTCTGACCCTGAGCGCCACCGCTACTGTCAATCCGCTGTTCGTCAAGTTCCTAGGGGTGGGAGCGGTCAATGTTGGCGCTAGCGCCCAGATCGTGCGTAACGATACCACCTTGGAGGTGGCGCTGGTAATTGATACCACCGGATCGATGAACTCCAATGATGATGCGGGCGATCACAAGATGACCTCCGCCATCAGCGCCGCTAACCTGCTAATGAATATCCTCTATAACTATCAAGATACCGATGACCATGTCTTTCTCAGTGTGGTGCCCTTCGTTCAGAATGTGAATGTGGGCAACGTCTACAGCTCCTGGCTCGCTACCGGCAGCGAAGCGGCGGTGCCTTGGAATGCAGGCCCCTATCCAACCAGTACGGGTTGGCGGGGATGCATGTTCGAGCGGCTCAATGATGCGGGGCAAGTCGTTTATGACACGACCGATGAGCCGCCAACAACACAGCGGTTCCAGCCCTATGCCGACTCTTATTTTGGCCCTAATTGCCCGAGCTGGAGTGCGGGTGAGCGGGGTATAATCGCGGGAACCTGCCGCCGTAGTAACGGCTATATCTTTACGGCAACGGGAAGCGGCATCGCGGGTACGACCGCGCCTAACTATGCCGGTGCGGTCGAGTCCTGCCAGAGTGCCGCAACCGTGTCCGATGGCACAGTGAGCTGGCAGTGCCGTCGCCCAGTCTACGGTGGGACGGGGGTAGCTACGGTCGATTGCGAGGTGTGGCAGAGCGGCGTGTCGGTCGCGCCGGGGGCGTGTCGCTTTGGCCCGACCTGTCCGACGTGGGCGAGTGGGCAGAGCATTGCCACCGGGGATTGCCGGACAAATGGTGGTCGTATTTATTCCGCGCAGTCCTCAGGGACAAGTAGCGGAACATCCGGCCCGACACATACCAGTGGCACGACCACCTCGGGGGGCATCAGCTGGCGCTATCGCACCACATCCTTTACCGGAATTGGCCATAACATTTACATCTCAACCAATGGGACACCCGCGACGACCGGTAACTTGGCTCCGGTTCATACCTCCGGCACCACCTCTGATGGTAACGTGAGCTGGCAGTTGGTGTCCAACTGGGGGCGGCAGTGGGCCAGTGGACAAAGCATCGGTACGACGGGCACCAGCAATATGCGCTCCAATCCGTGGTACTTTTATTACGACCCGCGGACAACCGGGACCACCAGTGGTTCGACGCCTCCAACGCACGTCAGCGGAACAACCACTGTCGGCGGAATTCAATGGCGCTATCAGGGACGTCTCACCGCACAGGATGCCTATTATAATACGCAGTATGGCTATGGCTACAATTCGGGCTGTGGCACGCCGATTGTACCGATGACCGATAATCGCCTGACCGCCAAAGCCACGGTCGATGTTCTCTCGCCCTCAACCGGCTATGGTGGCACCATGACTCCGATGGGGCTGGTGTGGGGCTGGCGGTCTATCAGCCCTCGCTGGCGCGGGCTGTGGGCTGGCGTTCCGGCTGACCGCCCTTATGACTATAATCAGCCCGATAACTACAAGGCAGTCATCATTCTGACCGATGGTGAGAATGTCTTCCAGTCCTGCAGCGGCTCGTTCTGCCGCGGCTCGGCAACGCCCTATGGGTATCTGGCTGATGGTCGCTTGGGGACCATTGACAGTTCAACCGCGGTTTCAACACTCAACAGCAAAGTCTCGACGATCTGTAGTAATATCCGCGCGACCGGCACGCTGATCTACGCCGTCATGTTCGACTTGCCGGTGGGGGCTTCAGCCACCCGGACCTTGTTCCAGAACTGCGTGGGGGATAGCTCACGCTTTTTTGATGCAGTGGACAGCACCAGTTTGACCGCGGCATTCCAGGCAATTGCGATTGATCTGTCCCGCCTGCGTATTTCGCAGTAGGAGTCAGGTCAGCTCAAGGAAACGGCGAACCTGCTCTTCCATTTCGCCCAGCAGATGTGTGGCGACAGGGTCTTGAGTGGATGTTTGTGGTAGGCGTAAGACAGCGCGGATCGCATCAACATGGGCCTCGACCAGCGCGTGAGGGGCCGTAGCCTGTGCGGGTAGGCGCACCAACAGTCGGCATAGTGAGTTGGCAAAACGCGAGATCAGCGGGTAACCATAGGTCTCGCCCAAGCTCTTGGCTTCCAGCGCGGCGGTGTAGAGGTTAGCCTTGTTGGCGTTTGTTATCGGCGTGCCGCCAAGCGCTGTGTGCGCCTGCTGCAACCGGGTGACAGTTTCTTCAATCCACTGTGGAAAGTCTTTGGCGAGCGACTGCACTGCGGCCTCTGCTTTTTCAGCCAGTGTGTTGTCCAGCGGACCACCGACGCGCTCACGCAACTTATTAGGGCGCTCAATCAGGAGTGGAGTAGCCGGATCTGGCTGCGGGGCGGGAGCTATACTCATGTGCTACGAATCCGGCGAGGTGAGGTGTTGCGGCGTTCCAGCCCCTCAATTGGGCTGTGCTCCCGGCGGCGGCGGTCCGGGCCGAAATAGCTGCGGGATTTTACAAACGGGCGAGGACTCTCGATCAGCATATTGAGGCGGGCATGAAGGTTTTTTGCGGTGAAGGGTTTGGCCAGAAATTCGGTCACACCCATGTCCCGAGCCAGCTCGATGTTTTCCCGCTCGGTATGCCCGGTCATCATGATAATCGGTAGATAGGTGACGGTCTCGAGTGGTGACTGGCGGATTTCAGTAACCAGTGCCATGCCATCCCCTGCCGGATCATCCAGCATCCAGTCAATGATGGCCAGATCAAGTGTTTTGGTATTAAGGACAGTGCGGGCTTGCGCCAGCGTACGGGCTTCAAAAATGTTCTGTGCGCCCATGGGGGTGAGCATACTCAGCAGCAGGCGGCGGATATGCGCGCTGTCATCAACGATCAGGATATTAAGACGACTAAGAGACCCCATGCCCGGCTCATTATTGTTTGGACTATCAACGAACAGTTTATCTGAGAGCATGGGCGGAAGGCAAATCCTAAAAGGTCGCAGTCAAGATATTGAGTGGTGCCCCAGGCCGGACTCGAACCAGCACGATATCACTACCAACAGATTTTGAGTCTGCCGCGTCTACCAATTTCGCCACTGGGGCACGAGGCTGTTTATAGCGCCCGCGTCAGGTAAGGCAATGATTTTCTGAAACATTCCCCTTAGCTTTTCAGAGCTTGACGGGCGGCAAATTCAGGCGAATTTAGCGGTATGAATAAAATAATTAACTTTGCAGCCATGCTTTTGGGTAATAGTCGGCGGGCGGCGCTATTGCTGGCACTGGTTAGCGCCGCATCTCTCGCGGCGGCCTATTTTTTCCAATTTGTTATCAAGCTGTTACCCTGTGAATTGTGCTACTGGCAGCGTAAGCCGCACATGCTGATCATTGCGCTGGGGTTGCTCGCTGCCTTCCTTCCGGCTGCGCGCGCACGGTGCTGGGTGTTGATCCTGATTGCCCTGACGGCGCTGGTGGGCAGCGGTATCGCCTTCTTTCATGTCGGGGTGGAGTATCACTGGTGGGCTGGGCTTACGACCTGCTCTCTACCAACGGTGGATACCCGGACGCTGGAGGAGGCGCGCGCATTTATTTTCAGTAATAGCATTATTGTTCCGTGTGATGAGCCGGCTTGGGTGTTTCTTGGCCTCTCCATGGCGGCTTGGAATGGGCTGCTTTCGCTCGGGCTGGCGCTGGTGGCGGCCTATGCGTCTGTTCTGAACTGGACCAAGCGGTCATGACCATCCCGGCCACGGAAAGCCCGAGTGCACTACATCCTGAGCTGGATACCTACTCGTCTGAGCGGTTGGTAGAGGCGTTTCTGAGCGATCAGAAAAATGCACTCGATGCCGTACAGGCGGCCATCCCGGCCTTGACGCGGGCGGTGGCGGCGGCGGTGCCCCGTCTTCAGCGCGGGGGGAGGCTGATTTATATTGGTGCCGGAACCAGTGGTCGCCTCGGGGCCCTTGATGCGGCCGAGCTGATGCCGACATTTTCCTGGCCACCCGAGCGGGCCCTAGGGGTATTGGCGGGTGGACCGGCGGCCCTCACGGCCGCGATTGAAGGAGCGGAGGATAATGCCGAGCAGGCTGTTTATGACCTCTCGGCGCTCGCGCTCACCGCGCAGGATGTGGTCATTCTCATCAGCGCTTCCGGCCGTGCTCCCTATGTTATCTCAGCCGCGCAGGTCGCCCGGGCGGCCGGGGCGCTCACCATCGCTCTGACCAATAATAGTGGTGCGCCACTTGTTGGCCATGCTGATATTGCTGTTGAGCTACTGACGGGGCCGGAGCTGATCTCGGGCAGTACACGCCTCAAGGCTGGAACAGCGCAGAAAGTCGCCCTTAATACGTTCTCCAGCAGCTGTATGGTTCAGCTTGGCAAGGTTTATGGGAATTTGATGGTCGATCTGCGGGCGACAAACGATAAGCTCCGCCGCCGGGCGTTAGCCTTGGTACAGTTGGCCAGTGGCGCCGACGAACCCATGGCCCAGACAGCCCTGCAGGCTGCTGAGGGGCAAGTGAAAACCGCCATTCTCATGCTCCGCAGCGGGATTGATGCACCAACCGCCCGCCAGCGGCTACAGGCTGTCGATGGGTTTTTGCGTAAGGCCCTTGGCGCATGAGTGTCCAGTTGCGCCCGGCTTGTCTTGAGGATGCGCCCGTTCTTCGCACGATGATCTGGGCCTTGGCGCGGTACCATGGCGATTTCCCTGCGGTGACGCAGGACTTTTTGCGGGCGCACGCCTTTTCCCCGGAGGCGGCTGATTTTTTCTGGATTGCGGAGTATGCTGGGCATGTTGTTGGTTTTGCCAAGGCCCGTTTGATTACCGATTTTGCCCGGGCCTTGCGCGAGCTGGATGTGGATATGCTCTGGGTGGAGGACGCCCAGCGCGGACAGGGGATCGGGCGGCGTCTGATCGCGGCGATGGCCGCTGAAGGTGTGCGCCGCCACTGTCAGGAATTCAGGATTTCGGCGCGTAAAGGCAACGCCGGTGCGGTGGCAGCGTATCGCAAACTTGGCTTACAAGAAAAAGATAAAGGGGATTCGCTGCGCTTTATCGGTACCGATGCCGATCTGATCCGGCTCGCTCAGCTTTCCAACTCGCTATCCCAGTAGAGATAGTCGCGCCAACTGTCATGCAGATAGTTGGGCGGGAAGAAGCGGCCGTTCTCCTGCAATTCCCATGCGGAGGGAATATAGGGATCGCGCAAGAGGCGCATGCCGCACTGATGCAGGTATTTATTGCCCTTGCTCACGTTGCAGTCCGAGCAGGCTGCTACAACGTTTTCCCACTCGGTTTTACCACCCTTGCTGCGTGGAACCACATGATCGAAGGTCAGGTGATGCGAGTGGTGCTCCTCACCGCAATACTGACAGCTGAATTTATCACGCAAAAAGACGTTGAAGCGCGTAAAAGCCGGACGTCGCTCAACCGCGACATAATCCTTCAAGGCAATCACGCTAGGCAGCTTCATGCGAAAGCCCGGCGAGTGCACCTCGGTGTCGTATTCGGAGAGGATGTTGACGCGGTCAAGGAACACCGCCTTGATGGTGTCCTGCCAGCTCCAGAGTGAAAGTGGCAGATAACTCAGAGGGCGGTAATCCGCGTTTAAAACCAGGGCCGGACAATTCTCCGGGGTGGTCACTTGGTCTGCTCCTCGCTGCCGCAGCAGCTTATCCTACCTCTAAATCCATTACAGCCGAGATTGGTTAATAAAGCGCCAAGATAGAAATCATATATTTTTCAATAGATTACGCGCTTCCTTGAGGCGGTCGCGGGGTGGGCGGACGCGAATTCGGGCTGGGGCCTGCGGCTTAACGCTAAAGAGCAGGGGTGGAATAACACGGTCAAAAGCTGAAGGATGATGATACAGCCAGCGCTGAAACGGGGCCGCTAGACAGGCAAAAGCAATCCCGAGCCCGGCTGTGCAGAGGTGCGTAAAGCGCTGGCGCAGAGTGGCGCTGTGCTCGTAGCGACTATGCCATGCTGGCAACGGCTGGGCCTGATCGGCCTCCAGCCGGATCGGTGCGGCGGCCCAGCCATACTCGATCATTTTCTGGGTGACGCGCGGGAAGCGCACCATATCAATCGGCTGAGCTCCGAATTGCGGATCAACCAGCCCATGCGCATGCCACAACTCAAGCGCTGTGCGGATGCTGGAATTGACAAAATGAGCGGTGGGCCGGAACGACTGCTCGACGTCGGGCCGACTGAGTGACTCATTTCCATAGCCGTCATCGGCTTTGGTAAAGCGTATGATGGCCTTCCCGCGCCAGATATCACTGGGGCCGAGTGGTTTTACACCCTCACCATCCACCGTCATCTGTGCCCGGTCAAAGCGCAGATAAGAGGGGCGACGGTAACGGATGCCATTATGACTGACCAGATGGGCAGGCGAGGTGTGAAGCGTGACTGGCATGCCCTGTGACTTCATGAAATTGGCGGTGCGCAGGGGCAGCAGATTTCCCACCACATCATCCTGCCGGACCATCGCAAAGAAGGTTCTGGTCTGTAAGGGAAAACGGTTGGTGCGGCTCTCAGCGCTCTCATAAACCGCTGGATCCCATGCAAATCCGCACAGCAGCGCCAGTCCGCCAAACCCACGCTTGTGCTCGCGCTCATAGTCCAGCACCCCTTGGAGGGCTGGCGCGCAGCCCTGTGAGAAGGCTAGCAGATAAATCTGATCTTCCTCAAGCCCATGGCTGGCTTTGACATGATCGATCAGGCGGCGGACATGCGCGATAGAGACGCGCATTTGCGGGACCACTTCGCCCCGGGTGTTAAACCGACTGCTCGGCATTTCAAACCACACGCGTACCTGCTGGCTATGGCGGGGGTGATTGGCTATCCGGTGCTGTTCCGGGTCGGCGGTGAAGGGGGCATTCAGGGCATAAAGCGCAGCGTCCGGCTCGAGAGTGGCCAGATCACTCCGGGCCTTGAGCAACATGGCCTTGGCGTTGTGAGTCATGCCGTGCAGCAGAATGATCGCCTTTTTAACCTCACCCTTGGGCAGCCGGGCGCGAAAAGAAAAGGGCTGTTCCCGTGCCAGCACGGCCGCAACCGTGGCGGGGACTCCATTTTGTTTCTGATTGTCCTGACTCATTGGGCCCAAGAAATTCTGATGGTTTATACGATGGCCGCACAGTATCTATGTTCGCTCAAAAATGCCAGCTTAACTCAGGTGACGGCGTAAAAAATCAGCCGTCGCGGCTAGGACCTCGTCGTCAATGTTATGCGCCATCAGCGGGCGGGTGACGGTTTCCACTGCAAATCCGGCCGCCTCAAGCGTTGCTTGCGCAAGCGGCAGCGCGCCATAGGGGACTACCGGGTCGATTTGCCCGTGTGCCAGCAGGACAGGTGGCCGACTGCGGGTTTCCGCAGCGACATGCTCAGGCCCTACCAAGGCTCCCGACAGCCCCACTACCGCGCCCAAAGCCTCGGGCAGGCGTGGGGCCACATGCAGACTCATCATACAGCCTTGCGAGAAACCCAACAGGGCGAGCCGAGCCATCGGGAGTGCAAATTCGGACCGCACATCGGCAATCATCTGTTCAAGCGCCGGGGCTGCCGCACAGACACCCTGCCACAGATTAGCCGGGGTCCAGTTTTGCAGCGAGAACCATTGGCGGCCAAATGGGGCCATATCGCAAGGGAACGGGGCATTCGGTGACAGAAAGGCGGTTTCCGGCAGGGCCGGGGCCAGCAGGGGTGCAAGTTCGATCAGGTCATCCGCGTTGGAGCCAAGTCCGTGTAACAGGAGAACGGCGCTGGAAGCCGGGGCCGAGGGCAGGTGGCGGCGTGCGCCTTGCCAGAGGTCGGAGTGAGTCATGTCCCTAGTTAGTCGAGCCGTGGGGCGCTGTAAATGCTTTACTGCAGCGTAGGCGCGAGATGGGCGCCCAGTAAGCCGGTAACTGTCTTTGGCTCGCCATTGACTTTGACGTCCCAGACAAAGCCATACAGGCCATCAGCACGGCGAGCGACAAAAAAATTCGGCAGTTTGGCGAGTTCCTGCGCCTGTGGTGCTTGCCCTCTGGTTTCCAGATCAGCCAGCTCTCCGCGTGCGAGGAGCAATTGCTTGAGATATTTATCCCGGCTGGGATAGTCGGGGAAAATCGTGCCAAAACTCTCCCGATCAAAACAGGCGCGCAGCCCCAGATGCCTGCCGAGCAAGGCTGTGTTGTCCTCGGGCAGGGTCCGAATTTCGCCGGGGGTGCAGATGGAAATCAGGGGTAGCTCACGCGTGCCTGTTACCGTGATGGTTTCACTGGCCGTCGTCGGCTGTGCGAGTGCGGGCAATGTGACAGCGGTGGCAAGAGCGGCAAGGGCGTGGCGGGCGGACATGAAAACTCCGGTCTGAAATGTAAGGCAGTTTATCCATATCGCTGGTGCGAGCGCAAATGGATTCAGGGTTAACGCACTGGCTGGGCCTGCTATTGTTGGTTAATGACGATTACGACCCGCTTTGCCCCCAGTCCGACAGGCTATCTGCATGAGGGGCATGCCTTTTCCGCGCTGTTGGCGGCTCGCTTGGGCACGCGTTTCCTGCTGCGGATTGAGGATATCGACCCGCAACGTTGCAAACCTGACTACATCACGGCCATCTATGAAGATCTGGGCTGGCTGGGGCTAAACTGGGAGCCGCCTGTACGCTGCCAGAGTGAACATTTACCGGACTATCAAAGGGCGCTGGATCAGCTTTCTGCGCGTGGGTTGCTCTATCCCTGTTTTTGTACTCGTAGCGATATTGCGCGCGCCGCTGGTGCTCCTCAGGGCGATCATGGCCCGCTTTATCCCGGTCTATGCCGCGGGCTTGACCCCGCAGTAGTCACCGCGCGAATGGACGCCGGGGACGCTTATGCGTTACGTCTTGATGTGGCCAAGGCGTGCGTGCACATCAGCCACGAGTTGCGCTGGCATGACGCGCGCAAAGGCTGGCAGGTAGCCCAGCCCCAGAGGCATGGGGATATAGTCTTGGCGCGTACGTTGCGCGGCGTGCGTGGAGAGGCGGCTTTTATGCCGGCCTCTTATCATTTGTGCGTTGTGCACGATGATGCCGCGCAAGGGGTAACACTGGTGACACGTGGTGACGATCTGTTTGCCGTAACGGATATTCACCGTCTGCTACAGGCGTTATTACAGCTACCGGTGCCGGCCTATCATCACCATCCGCTCCTGTGCGATGCCAGCGGCAAGCGTTTGGCCAAGCGCGACAGCGCCCCTGCGCTGCGGGAGTTACGGGCACAGGGTACTACAGCGAGCGCACTCCTGCAGCGGTTTGAGGACTGGTGTACAAATCAGGCCTGACGGGCCGGGGCAATTCCCGCTATGGTTGGTCCATGCTCCGATCGCCCAACGCGCGCGTCCTGCTCATCCAGTTTACCGCCCCCTGGCACAGCTTTGTTGGTCAGGCCTTCGGCATTGCGTTCCTGAACCTGCTCACACTCGGACTGTACAAGCCGTACGGCCTCACGCGCCTGCGCCGTGCTCTCTATCGCCAGATTTATATTGGTCGCGATCCACTCAGGTATGACGGAACAGCCCGGGACCTAGGCCGTGTTACGTTTTATCCCGCGCTGGCGGCGCTGTTCCTGTTACTGGGGCCGGGGATAATCCAGTTTTATGTTGCATGGCCGGTGGCGGTGGGCATTGGTCTCGTGCAGCTTCTGGTATTGATCTACTACAGCAAGTACTTGGCGTATCGCAACCATCAGTATGCCATCTCCCAGATCAGTTGGCAGGGGTATCCCTTTTCGCTGTCGGGTGCCGCCGGGCCGGTGGCGCGGCGCGCGTTTGGATTGTCTCTGCTCAATGTGCTGACGGTTGGCGCACTGGGTGTCTGGCAGCGGATCAGCCTGACACGGCTATATTATTGTGGACTGCATCTGGGGCGCCATGCCATTACCTGTCAGCTGAGTGCGCGGTCGCTGGTGCGGCCCTACTATATCGGTTGGGTCTTGGTGCTGCTGGGCTGGGGGCTGATTAGCTGGTATGGCTGGCACGACGGTGTGCAGCCGGTCCTGAGCCTCCTGCAGGGCGGTCCGGCTAATCCGGATATGGCCCGCGCGGTTAATCCGGCCCTGTTTACTAATCCCACGTTGGGTGGGGCCATGGATAGCCAGACCGCCGCCGAGCTTGGTACGTTCATGCATGCCCTGATCTTGTCGTTCTGGCTTATTCCATCTGGCTTGCTTTGGCAAAGGCTCTGCTTGACCGCGTATGAGCTGGCCTACTGGCGGTCGCTGGCCGATGGCTTGAGGCTGGGGGGCAGCCGGTTGCGGTTTGACGGCTCATGGCTGGGCCTAGCCGGGCTGGATTCTGCTACCCTGCTTCTGAATATGTTTTTTGTTAACCTGACCCGGCCGTTTACCACTTATGCCCGGCTACGCTATTTCTCTCGTCACTTGGTTGTAACGGGTCCAGAATCCCTCGAAAATATTTTGAAACCAAATGTTTCCCCTGCCGTTTCGGACAGCTGATTGCTTTTTAAGGCTACGCCGCTAGACTGCCGCAATGATTCGTCGCGTGTCCCTTTTGGTTTTTCTTATGCTGCTGGTCAGCTTGGCTGGTGCGGCGTGGGCGGCGGTTGAGCGCCCGCGTCTGGATGTGCTCGGCTTTTCGCCGGATGGTCGTTTTTTTGCGTATCGCCAATCGGGTCTGGTCAACGAGCGCGGCGACTCCTTTGCCGATCTGTTTGTGCAGGATGTGAACCGCAAGGCTGCAGTAAAGGGTACGCCTATTCGTGTCGTCAGCTCCAAAAATCTGCCGACGCTGTCCGACGTTCGCCGTTCGCTCGAGTCTCAGTCGGCGCAGCTGCTGCGCCGGTTGGGGCTTGGTCGCGCCATCGCCGGGGTGACTTTTGTTCCCAAAGAGCGCGATCAGATGTGGCTGGACTTGCCGTGGGGTGAGAAAGCGGTTGTGCGGCTTGGCTTGAAGGGGGATCTGGCGGCGCCCGGCTGCCCGGTCGGGGTCAAGGTGGCGCGCGGCAGTCTGGTCGGTTTCAACCTTACTTTGCAGCGCGGGAATAACATTACAGTCCTGCACAGTGACAAGATTATTCCCAAGTTGCGCGGTTGCCCGGTCAGTTACCGTTTTGCCAGTGGTTTTATCAAGATGCGCGGCACCGATGCCGTTATTGCCGCTTTGTTGGCCTATCGCGAGCCAGATGCGCGCGGTGTGTTGAGCACCCGCTATACCGCAGTTACCGCAGTAGTACCGCGCCCGACCCGCCCGAGTTAACTCGGGTTAACCATAACAATTAAGCGCTGATTCAGCTGCCTGGCCTTATTCTGGAGTCATGGCTGAGCACTCTCTGGATGGATTACCGCCGATCGAGCGCGCCCTGCGCGGTTCGCTGGAGGATGTATTCGTGCATCTGAGAGAGATCCAGAAGGCTAATTGGCCTCATCTGAATGTGCTGATGTATGATTATACCCATATCCAGCGGCAACGCGGTGAACCCCCTATAACGCGAGAGGTTGAGGGGCAGTCAGTCACCTTCAACCCCTCCGTGATGGATACACCGGAGAGCACTCAAAAAAAAATCGGGCAACTGATTGATCGCCTTGCCGAACAGTCGCCGGAGCTATCGGCCCTATTGCGTGAATACCCGCAGGAAAGCCGAACCTCCCTGACCCGTGACTTTAATCAGCTGGTGACTATGACCATTACGCCAGGTCTTAAACGGGTGCAAAGCATAATGCCGACGGCTGATACGTTTGGAGCCTATATGCCTGTGACCGCGTTTATCGATCAGGGAATAAAGGAATTTGATACACTGACACTAAACGGTGACGGCTGTACGAGCTGCACACGCACCGGAGCCTCACTCAGATCTTTGCATTGTGCGGAGCAGACGCCGGATGCCGCCCGGCTGCAACAACTGACCCGATTGTATATCGGCTATCATGAACTGGCTCATGCGATCGACAAAAACGGCCGCACGACCGAAGCCCTGAGTGAGACGGGGGCACGCTTTGGCAAATTTTACGAGCCGCAGGTGCGTGAAATTATTGGCGATGGCTTTGCGACCCTCATGATGGTCAAAGGCCTCGGACCAGAGGGACAGGCGTTCGCCCAGCTCTGGGAAGCAACCCGCTCGCATCCGTATATGAGCCTAGATCACCAGACCAGTGGCATGATCCGGACGGCGCTAGACTGGGCACAGGAAAATTTGCAGCACTTGGCACAGATGACCCCGGCGGATCTGATGAAGCAGGTGGTCAAACTGGTCCCCGAGCAGGCTTTGACCGTGCATGAGGCGATGCAACTTGACCAGTTTCGCAATCGGCTTTCACAGGACTTTGAGGGTAATGTGCTCGATCAGCCGACCATGGCCGCACGGCTGCAGCCTGCCGGATTAGCTCAATTTGTGCGGGAGAGCGATCTAAGCCAGAGTATGCCGGATTTGCCAACGCACCCCCCGGTTGTGCAGCGGTTGATCCGGCAACTCGAGCAGCGCGATACGCTGGCCGAGACGGCCCGACAGCAGCTCTCCGCCAACAATCCGCTCAATACAGCACAGTGGCAAGCGCAAGAGGCTGAGCGCGCGCAGAGTTGTTCCGTCGCGCTTGAAGCCGATTATTTGGCCAAAGCCCGCGCCCAGCTTAAGGCAGAAACTGCAGTAAACGCAGAGCCTTCGGCCGAAATATCACCCGAGCCAGAGGCTAAGCGCTCAACACCCCGGCCAGCCATTTCGCCGTAAGCTTTTCCTGCACACTGTTTTGGCCCAGTCGCTCATGCAGGCAGGTCCAGTCTACGCGAGCCAGCTCCTGATCCTGATTAAAGCAGCTGAAGACGATGCTCTCCTCGCCCGTGACCGGGTCGACCTGCCGCTGCAGGCATTGGGCGCAGATTTCCTTCATCATGCACTGCATCGGCGAGTTGATAGAGCCAAAAGCGAGGTGTCCCGGCTTGAGTACGCTGGCGAGCGACGTTGTACGGGCGTGTGCCACGGCCGCCATCAGCCGATCCGAACCAATACAGATGATGCGGTCGATGTTTTGCAGCTCGTCAGCATGAGCAAGCAACGCTTGCAGCATGTTACCGGTAAAGCTGGCATCCTGCGCTCGGGTGGGGATAAAACCGGGCGCTTCATCACAGCACCAGATGATGCGGTCGGCGGCAGCCTCAATCTCGGCCACCTTGTAGCGGTCGGCTAATTTCTTGTAACCGGCAAAATACAGTACCTTATTGCCCTTGGCGCGGCAGGCGGCACCGATCGAAAACAGCACGGCATTGCCCAGTCCCCCGCCGATCAGTAAAACATTCTCGTTTTCAGGGATTTCAGTCGGCATGCCCGTTGGGCCCATCAGCACAACTGGCTCGTCGGGCTTAAGCTGCGCAACTAGGTTAGAGGATCCGCCCATCTCGAGTACAATTGCGCCAACAAGACCTTGGGCTTTATCAACCCACGCCCCGGTAAGCGCCACACCCTCCATGGCCAGACGGGTACTATTCTTGACGGGGGCCAGTGTCTCATAATTCTGCAGACGATAAAACTGCCCCGGTTCAAACTGCTGTGCTGCGCGTGGGGCCTTGATAACAACCTCGACGATGTTATCAGTCAGCCGCTCGACCCGCACCACTTGTGCCGTAAGCTCAGCCTTCAAGAGCGGGAGTAGGTTTGTTGTAGTAGACGCAGTGGACGACGCTAATACAGCACTCACAACCGGGTAGCCCTGCTTGGCACTGCCCATGGCCTTTACTACATTTCCGGCGAAGCTGGGGTGCAGGTCACCAAAAAAGCTGACAAACCTACCGTTGCTGTGTTTATGCATCAGGACATGGGGTGTACCAGGTTTACTCACCTTCTCGGGTGTTACAGGTAGGCCATCGGTATCAATGGCCTGAAAATACTTGCCATCCAGCAGTAGTCCGTCTGTTTCGCGTGCCAGCACGGTGTTGGGCTGGGTGCCCGCAGCAACCAGCAGACTCCGCGCGGGCAGAACACGCTCGCCTGATGGGTGGGCGATGCGCAGGCCTGCGACATGACCATACGCATCAATCTCCACGGCTTTCGGTGTGGCGTTGTCCAGAATGCGGATGCCTTCTTGCAGGGCAAGCTCAACCTCCTCGTGGTTCAAGGTGTAGCTCGGCGCCTCGGTAAGGCCGCGCCGATAGGCAATGGTGCTACCGCCCCAGTGCTCCAACAGTACACGTTTGTCTTGTGGTGTTTTGGCTGTGCGTAGAGCCTTGGCATGGGCAATAAACTCAGCGGCGATCGCGCGTTCTTCCTCGCTAAGCTTCTCTAGCCCTCCCACAGCTTCGTAACGCTGCAGGAATTTTTCCACCTGCGCCGGGTAATAGGCGAGCGCCTCGGTCGCAGTATCAATCGCGGTCAAGCCGCCTCCGATCACGACCACAGGCAGGCGGATTTGCAGATTGGCAAGGCTGTCGGCCTTAGCCGCCCCCGTGAGCTGGAGGGCCATAAGAAAGTCACTTGCCTGCCGCACTCCGCGTGCCAGATTATTCGGCATATCAATCACGGTCGGACGGCCTGCCCCCATGCACAAGGCCACATGGTCAAAGCCAGCCTCAAAGGCGCTATCAAGCGTGAGGGTGCCACCCATGCGCACACCCCCGGCATAGGCAAACTGCGTGCGCCGCTCCAGCAACAGGCGGATAAGCTTGAGAAAGTTTTTATCCCAGCGCACCGTAATGCCGTATTCGGCCACACCTCCAAACCCGGCCATGATACGGCCGCCCAGCTGTTCGTATAAGCTGGCGACATCGCGCACCGGCTCATGCAGTAAAGCGTCTGGCAGCGGTTCAATCTTCAGCCCGTCGATAGCAAACACACGATGGCCATCATTGAGGAGATGGTGGGCCAGCGTATATCCGGCCGGACCAAGACCAGCCACCAGCACGTGTTTTCCGGTTGACGCTTTGGGGTAGGGGCGGGAAAAATTCAGCGGGTTCCAGCGTGTGAGCAGGCTGTATATTTCAAAGCCATAGGGCAGGGCTAGCACATCTTTCAGCGTGCGGGTTTCGGCCTGCGGAATATCCACCGGTTCCTGCTTCTGATAGATGCAGCTCTTCATGCAGTCGTTACAAATACGGTGACCCGTGGCCGCCGCCATCGGGTTATCAATACAGATGATGGCAAGGGCGGCCAGCGGGTATCCCAGCGCTTTGGCCTCAAGAAATTCGGAGATTTTTTCTTCGAGTGGACAGCCGACTTGCGTAATCCCCGCACTCGTTTTTGCGTAAGCCCCGGTAGCCTTGTCCCGCAGGCCCTTGCTACAGCTGTCCTTGCCCTGCTTGTGGCAGGTGATGCAGTAATTGGCTTCATCCAGCGCCCCGGCCAGATCGGTACCGTGGTCGGTCAGGTCAAAGCCCTCGCGCGCACGGAAGGTCTTGCCGCTAATACAGCCCTCTTGATCGCGGTTAAAATCAACCAAGGCGGTAGGGTCAATCTTGTGCGGCACCTGAAAAAGAATGCCGTTGCCATGCTTGGCTCTGCCCTGCGGAGTATACAGAGCCCACGCTGCGTATTTGCATGCGGCCTCAAGCTCGGCCGTATGCATGGTTTCGTTCTCCAGCCAGCACATGACCTGCGTGGCAAAGTCCAGCTCAGTGGTAAACGTAAAGTCGGCGAAGTCTGCCACTTGCCCGGCGGTATAGGTCTTGGCAGCCCGGCGCTGTACGAACAGGCGCTTACAGCTATAGAGCGGGCTAAGCCTCTGGTGCTCGGCTGCGAGCGCCTTCGCCTCGGCCTCAATCCCAAACAGCTGGATCAGGAACGCCTCAAGATGCGGGGAGAGGGTGGTAATCAGCGCACTGGCGTCTTTGCCCGGAAGTGACGATGTCCGGGCCACTCTGAGCTGATCGGCCAAGTCTGGCGGCAGATTGGCGATAAAGCGCGAATCAAGGATGGCCAGCCTGGTATCATCATACAGATCAGCAAAGGTCAGGCCATGAGCGAGGGAAAGTGTCATAATGGCCCTGTTGTAGCAGGAAAAACCTTGGTCTAGAAAGAGCATATGACCCAAATTCCTGCCCCCGGCTTTCGCCGTATAGTCCGGCCCGAACTTTCCCTCCAGCCCGTTGTGTGCTGGTTGTGGTTGTGCGCCGGCATGGTGTTTACCATGGCGATCATTGGTGCCATAACCCGGCTCACGGAATCCGGCTTGTCGATCGTCCAGTGGCAGCCCATCGGTGGGGCCATTCCGCCATTGTCGCAGGCGGATTGGCAAATCCTGTTCGAGCAGTACCGCACCAGTCCGCAATATCAGCAGATCAATGCCGGGATGAGTCTTGAGGCCTTCAAGGATATTTTCTGGTGGGAATGGATCCACCGCCAATGGGGGCGAGCCATCGGGTTGGTCTTTGCACTTCCTCTGTTATGGTTCGCCCTCACCAAGCGGGTTCAAGGTAATCTGCTGCTTAAGTTGCTGGGCCTGCTGGCTCTGGGTGGGCTACAGGGATTCATCGGCTGGTTCATGGTGGCGTCAGGCTTGGTTGACCGGCCCAGTGTCAGTCACTATCGCTTGGCACTGCATCTGTCTCTGGCGACCCTCATCATGACCTTGTTGATTGCGCTGGCCGTGACATGCAATGACAAACGCCCTGTGCGCTCGCCGCCATCAGGAATACGCAGCCAGTCGCGCCTTGCCCTTGGCCTTGCGTTCCTCACCCTTGTCTGGGGCGCGTTTGTGGCCGGGCTGGATGCCGGCCTGATTTATAACGAGTATCCACTCATGGGCGGACGTTTCTTCCCGGCTGAAGGGTTCGACTTGTCACCACTCTGGCTTAATTTTTTTGAAAACCATGCCACCGTACAGTTTACTCATCGCTGGCTCGCGATTGCCACAGCGCTCGCCGTTCTCTCCCTTGGCTGGGAGGCTCGACGCAGCCCCAACACGAGTGCTCGTGCGAAGCATTTGGGGGGTGCCCTCATGCTGGTTGTTCTGGTTCAGATCGGGCTGGGCATCGCCACACTGCTCACGCAGGTTCACTTGCATTTAGCCGCTACACACCAAGCCGGAGCACTCACGCTCATTGGCCTGCTGACATGGCTCAATCGTGAACTGTGGCGCGGTCGCTCTTAAGCGGCGGCGAGCTGACGGCCCGTGGCCAGATGTTCAAGGATTGCGGCGACTTCCGAAGCCACATCATGGCTCTGAATCGTCAGCAGGTTCCGATCCACGACAACCGGGCCCGCCGTGATCTGCGCACCTGTAGCCGCTAGAGCCGGATCAGTGACATCGCCAGCCAAGTGGCGGCCCGAGACTTTGCCCGGCAGACTGAGCAGCGTCACCGCTTCGTTCAGCGCCACCAGCGGCTTCTCGGCATCCAGAAAATGGCTCACCATGCGCTTGGTATGTGGGTTGCCTGCAAGTTTGGCTACGCCGCGCTCACCGCCCACCAGAACCATCATGTCAAAGTCCGAGCCCAGCGCATCGCCGATGTGCTGGTCAACCGGGAAGTAATGGCCCCAGCCATTTTCAAACCAGCCATTCGCGACTGACTTCTCAGGCGAAACGGTGGTAATCTTGGCGCCGGTCTTCATCAGCGTACGTTGAATTTCAGTGAATTCGCCTTCGTTGAAACCGTTGGCGATGAGCAAGACAATGGACAATCCCGTCAGTGACGTGGTCAAGAAATCTCTCCGTGGTTAAATGTTTGTGGGGGTCATGTTCAAGTGGCGCGGAATATGGCGAATCCAGGGGGTGTTTGTCAATCATTTTAAAAGCCCTTGCGTTAGGGAAGTTCATACCCTAATGCCGCAGCATGAGCGACGATGCTGTCCGAATCGACTTTTTGCGTGATCAGCTGTGGCTGCGCCCGCATGATCATGCCCTGATACTGGAGCTGGCAGGCCTTTACCAGAAAAACGCACAGATCAAGCCGGCCCTTGAACTGTTGCTAGCGGCGGTGCGACGTGCCCCCCATGCAGCAGACTTGCATGCAGCGCTGGGGCAGCTGTTTCTTGAGCTGGCCGACTGGGACAAGGCCGAGCGGCATTTTACGCAGGCTGAAGATGAGGCTGGTTTGCAGCAGCTTGCGGCGGCACGTCAGCAGATGCCTTCCAGCTATGCCCGTCATTTGTTTAACGATTATGCCCCTCATTTTGATGCTGCGTTAGCCAAGCTGGGCTATCAGGCTCCCCAGCAGCTTGCGCAGGTGCTGGCGCCCTTCCTACATGGTAAATCCGGCCTGACTATTCTCGATCTTGGCTGCGGCACCGGCCTGATGGCGCCGTATTTGCGCCCCCACGCGGATCGCTTGGTAGGTGTCGATATTGCCGAGAAAATGCTGGAGCAGGCGCAGCAGCGCGGCGGCTATGATGAGCTGGCGCACGCGGATATTACCGCCTATCTTGGTCGTTTACCCTCGCCGCCGGATCTGATTGTTGCCGCTGATGTGCTGGTGTATTTGGGCGATCTGGCGCCACTGTTCGGTGCTCTGCCCAAGGGCGTATTGTTCGCGGCAACGGTTGAGGTCAACGGCCTGACTGAAGGTTATCAGTTGCAGGAGAGCAAGCGTTATGCGCATAGCCGCGCCTACATCGAGAGCCTCACCACGGACTTGCGGGGCTGGCAGGAGGTGGTTTTGCGGCACGATCGCGGTGCTCCCGTGAACGGGGCTGTATTTCTCCTGCGGCAGTAATAGCTGCAATTTTACTCGTATTCTCGGCGAAATGAGCTGCCTAAACGGTGGCTCTGCGCTATTCTGCCTTCACGAACCATGAGCGAAAATAAAACCTTCTCCCAAAGCCTACACGAGGCATTCAATTTAGTCCGTCAGCACAAAAAAAGCTCGCTGGCAGCCAGTTTGGCTGCCCTAGCTGCGGCAGGCGGGCTTGCGTTCGTTTCATATCACAGTTCTCAGGAGAAGCTTGGCGCTACGGATGCCATCGCGGACCGCCTGTACACTCTTACCCGCCGCCCTGTTTCACCCCAGGCGCTGAATGCTGCCGGGCCCTTCCTTTTCACCAATGCTGTCACTGGTCAGAAGGGGGCCTTTTCTGTCATTGGCGGTGATCCTCAGGATAGCGGCTGCTACACCATTGATGCGTGGGGTGGTGGTGTGTTTGGCCGTGAGGCCGAATGGGCACCGCCAGACAAAAACAACCGGGTTGCTCGTCTGACCAAGACCATGATCGTCTGCCCGGCGAAGCTCTAGAGCGTGCGCTCAGGCTACCAGTATATTACTGAACTGCCAGGGATCCTGCCGGTCGAGTGACTCCGGAAAGAACCGCTCGCGGCCTAGCAAGGGTGTCCACTCACTCCATACACCCACCATTTCCCCCAGATAGGGACGGGCGATGTTCATGATGACGTCATGATCCATCTCTTCCGGGTCAACTACACCGCGCTCCGGGTTTTTAAGTGCCCAGACGATGCCGCCCAGCACGCCCGAGGTGGTTTGCAGCGAGGTAGCTCCATTATGCGGGCACAGCGCCCGCGCCTGCTCAATGGTCAGGCGCGACCCATACCAATAAGCTCCTTTGGGGTTGCCGCCCAGCAGGACGCCCAATTCATCCATACCGCTAACAATATCCTCTTTAATAAGACGGTGGTTGTCCTGCAGCACATAGCCCTTGCCGCAATACTCATGGATCGACAGGACGGCATCGTCGCAGGGGTGATAGGCGTAGTGTACGGTCGGGCGGTAAGCGACCTCGCTCCCATCGCGCACCGTCAGGTAATCGGCCAGCGAAATGCTTTCGCCATGCGTGATGAGATAGCCCATATAGGGGCCTTCCAGTGGAGTCCAACTGCGCACACGGGTCGCAACGCCAGGTTGCTCCAGATAGATGGCGGCCTGACAGCCAATCGGGTGGCGGCGCCCGCTACTTGGTAAATTCTTCTCATGGGTGCCCCAGCCCAGCTCGGAGGGCTGGCTGCCCTCGCCGGCAAAAGCTTCGACCGACCAGGTGTTGACAAATTCGCACGCCTGCCG
>DDSC01000024.1:0-538 GCA_002343265.1 Micavibrio sp. UBA2400 | reverse complement strand
ACCAGGTGTTGACAAATTCGCCCGGCTGCTTGCGCCGGGCCGCAACCTGCGTGTCGCGCTCGGCAATATGAATCACTTTGATGCCGAGTTGCTGAGCCAGTCTGGCCCAGTCCTCGCGCGTTTTGGGTGTGCTGATGGTCAGCCCGGTGTCGCGCGCCATATTCAGCAGCGCGTCTTTGACAAAGTGGGAGATCAGACCCGGGTTCACCCCATGCGTGAGTACACAGGTCGGGCGATGCGGCCAGTTGCGTCGGTTGATTGACAGGGCCAGCTCGCGCAGTCCGTAGTTCGAGCGTTCGGTGGGGGTGAGGGTGGGGTCATAATAGCCGCCCGCCCATGGCTCAATACAGCTATCCAGATAGAGCGCTCCTACCGTGTGGCAGAGCTCCATCAGGGCCGGGGAAGACACATCGTAAGACAGGTTGACGATAAAGTCGCCCTTGTGCACGAGTGGACCTAGCAGAGTCAGGTAATTCTCGCGAGTTAGCGGTTGCAGGCGAAAATCCGTCACGCCCTGCGCGGCGGCAATATCCCGACC
>DDSC01000015.1:1511-21356 GCA_002343265.1 Micavibrio sp. UBA2400 | reverse complement strand
GTGACGAGCAACCCGAACGACGGGTTGGACCTGCGCTTCAACTTTACGGTGAAGGATGCGGATGGCGATGCGGCCGATGGCTTCTTCAAGGTGACGGTGCTGGACGATGGCCCGAGCGCGGGCACCGGCAGCGTGACCGTCGATGAGACGACGGCTTATGATACCCTATTGCCATATAACGATGGCGTCTGGGCGACAGCGACAACGGGTATTCCGTTGTCGGCGAGTGGCCAGATTGCGTTCAATTATGGCATGGACGGTGCTGGGTCACTGGCTCTGGTTTCCGGACCAACCGCGCTCAAACATCATGGCCAGTCGGTGACAGTGACGATTGCCAATAATGTGGCAACCGGCAAGTTGGCCGATGGTACGCTGGTCTTTACCTTCACCCTCGCGGGAGATGGTAGCTATGTCTATAAACAGTATGCAAGCCTCGATCATGCGAACACCACTAACCCGGATGATGTTTTGAATCTGAAGTTCAACGTTCGGGTCAGTGATTTTGATGGGGATACAGCGACGGCCGCGATTACTGTCGCGGTTCGGGATGATGGCCCCACGGCGCAGAATGAGGAGCTGTGCTTCGATCAGAGTCTCTATGCGGATGATGGAAACCCGCTGACGCCGATCATTTATGTCAATGGCGTGTTGGATACCAACTTTGGTCGTGACGGCAAGGGGTCTGTCTCACTGGGCAGCTGGATGAGCGAGACAATGTATTCGCATGGCAATCTGGTGCTGATTACTACGTCAGCGACTAGTGTCACAGGCCGTCTGGCGTCTGGCGAGACGATCTTTACCCTGACCGTGGATGCCTCTGGCGCTTATGACTATAAGCAGTATGCCGTCATTGAAGCCTGTAATTGCGGCACAACGGCCATTAAGGTTGGCTATGTTGTGACGGATGCTGATCGTGATACTGCGTCTGGTGTGATCAACTTCACCTTGCTGGCCGGTTCGACGCCGGATGCACCGCCAAGTATCGATGTTACGGTTAACCACAACTATGTTGGTGGGCGTTTTGTCTCGGATCTGACAGTCTATGTCTCGGACCCTGATAGCGCGCTACTGAGTGGTGCTTCGGTCAAACTGTCAGGACTTGCTGGTGATCAGCTGAACCTTGGCAATGGCTACACGGTTTCGGCCGGTAATGTCCTGCTCAATGGCGTGGATACCGGACTGGACTTTGCACGCACCGGGGATGGCGGATTCACTCTGAGCGGGGCTGGAACGTTGACGAGTTATCAGTCGGTTCTGGACAGTGTACAGCTTGATGTCACAACGCAGGGGACAACCTCACGCACTATAACCTTCCAGGTGACAGATGACACCGGCCTGATGTCCGGGACAGCGACAGTCAATATGTATCCGACTCATGTGGCTGCAGGGGCGCAGAGTCTGTCTCTGTTCAGTCTCGGCGATGATGAGCCGGTGCTGGGCGTGATTGGGGATGGCGGTACGGCCGATCGTCAGTCGGTTGATACTGTGCTGACCATCGCACCGAAATCGGGTGAGTCGTTGGATCTGTCGGATGTGCTGGAGGCTAACTGCCAGTCCTACGAGGATCTGAGTCGGTTTGTTCGTGTTGATACCGTCGAAGGTAACACCGTTGTCAGTCTTGATGAAACCGGAACCGGCCAGCACTTTACCGAAATCGCTGTGTTTGCCGGTGTCACGGGGGTAACGCTCGATAGCATGATTGCCGACGGGTCGCTGGAGGTTGGACGCTTCCAGTCCTGATGATCAGGTACGTGCTTTTTCTGGCACACTGGTTAACAAGTCCTTGGAATTACGGTCGAATTTACTTGCGCACTTTTGGGAAAGCCCCTAAAGCTCAGGTAATTCGACCGTATCTTTTTCAGGTCGGTCCGCCTGCTGGGCCGCGGTCATTGAGGGGGATGAGATCATGAAGCCATTTCGTTTGATTGCTCTGACATCTGTTGCACTTGCGCTGGCTGTGCCTGTTCAGGCTGAAAGCCTGACGGAAGCTGTGCAGACCACTGTCTCGACGCATCCGCAGGTTGGTGAAGTGACACATGATCGGTATGCGATTGATCAGGAGCTGAAGCAGGCTCGCGGTCTGTTCCGACCGCAGGTTGATGTGCGAGGCGATCTCGGCTTGGGTGTGTCCAACCGCTGGGGTAACGGTGGCACCGCTGTTGACGATGGTGACATTCTGCCCAACGCTGCCGCGCAGCTCACACTTCAGCAGATGCTGTTTGATGGCTATGACGCCAGTTCAGAGGTTGAAAAGCAGCAAGGGCGCATCCGCTCGGCTGCTAGCCGGGTGCGTGAAACGAGTGAACTCGTCGGTCTGAATGCTACGGAATCCTACCTGAATACGCTGCGCGCACGCCAGTTGCTGGAAATCGCCGATGTCAACCTCAAGGCGCACCGCACGTTGCTCAAGGATATTGAGCGCCGTGCCCGTGGTGGTGCCGGCAATAAGGCTGATGTCGAGCAGGCTAAGGCGCGCGTGGCTCAGGCTGAAGCCGCACGCACACAAGTGGAAGGTGATCTGCGCTCCGCAGAAGCCCGCTACAACAGCCTTGTCGGACAATTCCCTGGCGATCTGGTTCGTCCGACTGTCCCGATGGACTATATGCCGGCAACCGAGCAGGCCGCTGTTGACGCCGCCTTGGCGGATAGCCCCACCGTTGATGTGCGGGAGATGGATGTCGATGTTGCTGGCTCCGAGCTTAAGCAAACCAAAGCCACGTTCTATCCGCAATTTGACCTTGAGGGCAGCGCTTCCCGGCAGAAGGATCTCGGCGGTGTGAAGACGACCAAGGATGAAGCCGGGCTTGGGGTTGTTATGCGCTGGAATCTTTATCGGGGTGGGGCAGATACCGCCCGTGAAAAAGAATATCAATGGCGTGAGGCCGAGGCCAAGAGCCGGCTGGATGCGGCTCGCCGTGTCGCCGAAGAGGATATGCGCACCTCGTGGGCGGCTCGGGATGCCGCGCGTCAGCGCGCCGAGCGCTATGCCGAGCAGGTTCAGGCAAACGAAAAAGTTCTTGCCGCCTATAAGAAGCAGTTTGACGCCGGCGAGCGTACCCTGCTGGATGTGCTGGACGCACAGAATGAATTGTTCGTGTCCAAGTCCAGCATGCTGACAGCGTACTATACGGCCCTGTTTGGTGATTATCAGGTGCTCGCCCAGCGCGGTGCGTTGTTGGCCAGCCTGAATGTCACGCTGCCTGACTCGGCTGCTGTGCCCAGTGAGCAATCCAGCCGATAAGCCTTCTTCCGCGTCTTCTGCAGCCTCGTCACCGCCTGACGACGCGCAGTGGATGCTGGAAGCCGAGCAGCTGGCCAGCGCGGACCCGCTGATCGAAGCATTTTCCATCCTGACCGGTCGCCTGCACCAGCCGGTGAGCGTCACCCAATTGCGGGCCGGGTTAACGCAGGGAACCGGAAAGGTTTCACCTGCGGCACTGGTCGAAGCGGCTGGATTCTGCGGGCTGGATGTCAAAGTTCTGCGAGTTGCCCTCGATAAAATCAGCCCGCTAACCTTGCCCTGTGTGCTGATGCTTAAGCAGGAGCGGGCTTGTGTGTTGGAAAAACGGGTGGATGCGAACCACTGGCTGGTCACATTTCCGGAGATTGCGTCCGAAGCTCGTACTGTGACCGTCAAGGAGCTAGCGCGTCTCTATAGCGGCTTTGCCATTTTTGCTCGTCCGGCATCACTAAAAAAACGTGTAAGTACACAGGAGGACTTCACCTACAGCCGTTTTGGCTGGTTCCTCAGCGCAATCGGGCAGCATCGTAAAATTTATCGCGATGTGCTTATCGCGGCCGTCGTCGTCAATATGTTTGCCGTGGCGTCTCCTCTGTTTGTCATGAACGTGTATGACCGGGTAGTTCCTAATCGTGCGATAGAAACCCTGTGGGTGCTGGCCTCGGGTGCTTTCCTGGTTTATTTTTTCGATCTCTTTTTGCGTAGCTTGCGCACCTATTTTGTTGATACGGCCGGGCGCGAAGCGGACAAGCTGATGAGCGGGCGTATTTTTCGCCATCTGGTGGCCATGCGGCTCGATAGTGGGCGTGTGTCAGCCGGTGCACTTGCCGATGAGCTAAAACAGTATGAGTCCCTGCGCGACTTCTTCACCTCAGCCACACTCACAACGCTGGTCGATTTTCCCTTTCTGCTGGTATTTGTTTTCCTGATTTTTCTGATCGGTGGTTGGCTGTGTGTGGTGCCTTTAGTGATGATCCCGCTGGCACTCGCTGTCTGCTGGCGTGTGCAAAAGCCGCTCAATGAGCTCGTTAAGGAAGGTATGAAAGAGCGGGCCTATAAAAACAGTTTGCTGGTTGAAACCATTGCCGGGCTGGAAACAGTCAAAACCCAGAATGCCGAGGCCGAATTACAAAGTCAGTGGGGGCAGTTGGTTGAAGTGGGAGGGCGTAACTGGGTGAGGACGCGCGCCTTATCCAATTTTGTGCTCAATGTTTCAGCCTGGGTGGCTCAGGTATCGACCATCATTATGGTGGTGCTCGGTGTTTATCTCATTGCCGATAACCAGATGACGACAGGTGCTCTGGTCGCTTGTACCTTGTTACTGGGTCGAGCCATGGCCCCAATGGCAACAATGGCGAACCTGCTCACACGAATGAATCA
Organism: Micavibrio sp. UBA2400; assembly: GCA_002343265.1. GTDB lineage: Bacteria > Pseudomonadota > Alphaproteobacteria > UBA2400 > UBA2400 > UBA2400. The sequence goes on along the minus strand of DDSC01000015.1, from coordinate 16,735 downwards.
GTCCTGGGAGTCTCTCCAGCAGTTGGACCGTTTCATGCAGCGTGAGCCGGAGCGAATGGCTGGAAAAACCTACCTTGATCGACCAAAAATCAATGGTGATTTCAGTTTTGAAGCATTGTCCTTCCGCTATCCCGAACAGGACGGGTGGGCGCTGCAGGATATCAACCTGCGTATTCATCCTGGCGAACGTGTCGGTATTATTGGTGGCATGGGCTCAGGCAAGAGTACGCTGATCCGGCTGCTGGCCGGGCTTTATTCCCCCACCGAAGGCACCTTGCTGGTTGATGGTTCGGATGTAAGGCAGATTGATCCTTCGCAGTTGCGCAGCAAGATCGGCTTTATCGAGCAGACGCCGTTCCTGTTTGCAGGAACGATACGGGACAACATTGCTCTCGGACATCGCGAGGTGGATGATTCGATGGTATTGCGTGCGGCGCGAATTGCGGGTGTCACTGAGTTTACCAGCAACACCGAGGCTGGACTGGCGCAGCCGGTGGGAGAACGGGGTGTGTTGCTGTCGGGGGGGCAACGTCAGGCGGTCGCTTTGGCCCGTGCCTTTTTGTTTGATCCGCCGATCTTGTTGATGGATGAGCCAACCGGGGCTATGGATCGCGCTTTTGAAGCACGGTTTATCGACCGTCTGACGACCTTGGTGCAGGGCAAGACAGTGGTTATCATAACCCATCGTCAGGCCATGCTGGCCCTGTGTGAGCGGCTTATCATTATGGATCAAGGTCAGATATTGGCTGATGGACCCAAGGCAGATGTTTTGAATGCGCTCAAGGCGGGCCAAATCCGCCGTGTCCGTCCCGGACGTCCTCTTGGAGGGCTGACATGAAGACGTCCACCACGCTTGGCCGCATGCGCGATATGTTCACGCCATTGTATGACGATGTGCTGGAAGACCCCTTCGGGGATGGCGGTGAGCCGCGCGTTACCCGTCGCCAGCGCTGGATGTTGTACGCCATCGCCTCGTTTTTCCTTCTCTTTCTGGTATGGTCGATGCTGGCTGAGGTTGATGAAGTTGCAAAAGCGCAAGGCAAGATCGTTCCGTCAACGATTGCCGACCGCATGATGCCTACTCAGCCGGCCAAGGTTACCGAAGTTTTGGTAAACCTTGGCGCGGCAGTCAAAAAAAATGACCTGCTGCTACGTATGCAGCCCACCATAACGCAAACCGATATGGCAACGGCGGAAAGCCGGTATTATGCTCTATTGGCTAAGCAGGAGCGCTTGCAGGCTGAGGCCGAGGGGCGCGAGCCGGTGTTTGACAAAGCCATCAGCCAACGGGCAGCGGAGGCCGTGAAGGGCGAGCGCGAGACTTACCAGAGCAATCTCTCACGCAACGGCAATCAGCTTACGACATTGCGGGAACAGATTGAACAGCGCCAGAAAGAGCTGGAGCAGGTCGAGCAGCAAATCAAAGATACCACGCAGCAGGCAGCTCTGGCTGGTCAGGAAGTCGGTATGCTGGCTCCCTTGGTGCGTGAGGGTGCAGCCTCGCGGCGCGACCTGCTGCGTGCACAGCAGAGTCTGGCCGCCGCCCAAGCTGAAAAAAACCGCCTGATCAATACCAAACCAACGGCCGAAGCTGCCCTGCGCGAGGCCAAAAGCCGACTGGAGGAATTTGATAGCACCTTCAAAGCCGATGCGCGAAGTCAGCTCAGTCAGCTGAGTAGTGAAATAGGCCCGTTGGAAGCGGCGGTGAAAGCGGCGCGGGGCGAATTGCCCGCCATTGAAATCCGTGCGCCGCGCGCTGGTAAAGTTCAGCTTCTGACGGTGACGCCCGGTAGTATCGTGCAGCCGGGCCAGCAGCAGCCCATGCTCGAAATCGTTCCGGAAGGGGAGACGCTTGTGGTTGAAGCCATGGTTCGGCCAGCCGATATTGCGTTCATTCGTCCCGAGCTGGATGCGAATGTGAAGATAACCGCCTATGACTTCTCCATATATGGCGGGCTGGACGCCAAAGTGAAAGATATCAGCCCAGATACAATCACCAATGAGCGTGGTGAAAGTTTTTATCGTGTCCGGCTGCAGACGCAGCACAACTGCTTCATTGATCGCACCGGGGCCTGTCGTAGTGGGCGCCGGGGCGAAAGCCTGATTATCTCAACCGGTATGACCGCTGAAGTGGACATCATCACAGGTCGCAAAACCGTATGGGATTACCTCATGAAGCCGTTTATCAAGGCCAGTCGTAACGCACTGACAGAGCGCTGATTACTGCAGGATGCCGGGCGGGATCCAGCCAGTATCGGTGCGGCCTTCGCCCACAGCAAAGCTCACATTCACCCAACCGCTTGGCCGGATGGCGATAATCGTCAAGCGCATACGGACAGGGCCATTAAACTTGGCGCGGCCTTCGCCTTCGGGTCCGTCGTAAATAGGGGTCGAGCGCGGCAGCATAACCGTGGCTCCAACCTGAGCCTGCGGCTGAGTTATGGCGCCAGTCTGACGATTGGTGTTCTCCTCACGGGTACAGCCGCGGCCAATGAGTAGACCCGCCAGCAGCAGGCCAACCGACCACATGCCCACAATGGGGGCAAACTGCATGAAGAAACGCTGACGGCTTTCCGGTGTCATCGCGCGGCTGGTCTGGATTTCTTCCAGCATCAGCTCCATGCGTTTTTTGGATTCTGCCAACTCGGCTTTCGCTTCCTCAAGCTGGCGGCTGTTATTTTCGATCAGCGCGACCAGCGAGTCACCGCCGCCAGCCGACAGGCCGCGTTGCACGCCCGCTGCGACAGCCGCATTAAGACCATCGCGATCGAGGTGAAAGGCGGGTAGGCGGGCCAGATGCTCCATCGCCTGCAACATGCGCTGTGTATCGCCCACCAGCTGTGTGAGGGCATTATTCCACTCAGGCGTCATGTTCATGCCCTTGCGCACCTCGGTTTGCAGGCCGACCAGCCGTTCGGTCAGAACGGCGGTATGGTTAACCAGCTCCTGAATGGCCTGTGCGGGCGTATGGGTTGCCATGACGAATCCTCTTGTTACTGCAAGCAGTTATAAGTTGATTTTACACATTGGCAAAGTCCCCCGGCACTCAGTTTTTCGATTCGCAATTGATCGTGGCTAAAACACCATCTGGTAACCAACTGTTAAGTATAAACTTTTAGGTATTTAACCGAATTCTAAGCAGTTTCAGGCAAAGTTAGTAGTGAACAGAAGGCTCTAGAGGCAGGACATATGGCGTCACTTGTCAGCATCAATCACAACAGCCCGGATGCGTTGAGCTTTAACGACATCATGGATGGCCGGTCGCTCGATACTGCGCCCATGGCGATTGACATGGGCAGCCTCTCGCTGCGTGGTTTTCAGGATATGGACGTTAAGGGTGTCGATATCTCGGATATGTCGACACAATTACGGAATGCGCGTAATGCGCACTATGAGCCGCCTGTTATGCCGAGTATGCAGAATTATTGGGGTTCTCCTGCGGATGTCGCCACCGGAATCACGACCAGTGTGCTTGATGCGGCCAGTAGCCTGCTTGGGGCAGCGTCTCCTTCCCGGCCCGCTCCGGGTGTCGAAACGGGTGGCCTAAGCCGGAGTTTTGGCGGTATGGCGACCGCGCAGCCAGATCAACCCGCCAGCCGCGCCGCCATGTATCGCGCGACCGTTCTGAACAGCAAGAATACCTTGAGCTAAGTTTCTTTGGAATTGAGCCAGCGCTGGCGGATAGCCGCGTGCCGCCGTGCTAACCAGTTGAGGGCGTACATCGTCTTCAGATCTTCAATAAAGCCGCTGTCAGAAAGCTCCAGCGCCTGAGCGAAGCTCATTTTATGCCCACGGATATTTTCACCTTCACTTGCCAGCCCATGGACACCCGCCTCTATGCCTTGTGGTAAACGGGCGAGATACAGGTGCACGCGTTCGGAATAGACGCCAGGACTTGGCGTAAAAATGCAGATCTTTTCGATCTGGCTTGTCTCACATCCAGCTTCTTCAATAATTTCGCGGCGAATAGTGTTATCTGGCTCTTCGCCGATACCAATTAGCCCTGCGACCAGTTCCAGCTGCCAAGCACGCTCTGGCGTATTGAGAAAATTCACCATTCGGAACTGCTCGATTAGCAAAACACTGTCGCTCTCTGGTTCATAAAGTAACGCAGCCGTCGCATGGCCGGACTCACCAGTAGCGACGATATCGCGGCGGTATGGTTCGCTCCAGTCACCATTAAAGTTCCGTGTGCGAATGCTGTATACATCAACACGAACATAGCCCTGATATTCTGTATCCTGCTCCAATACCTCAACAAGGGGCATTGCGGGCGAGAGCTGAGGACCGAGCGCGGGGGGCATGATCTATCCTTCTGGCTAAGTGGTGAGGTAGGTTTCAAGAACAGCATTCACGGTGACCGCACTTTTGACATCCTTGCCCATGCCTGCACAGCGGATCGTGCTCAGGATCCAGCGCAGTGGGCGGAGTATACGGGTTAAAGTGCGAAGCGGAGTGGGTAGGGGAATGCCGCGACTTTGCAAATAGACTTGAACGAGTTGGTTAATCCGACCGCGATCCTGATCCAGATGCCGCGCCGCGGAGCACAGGTAAATCCAGATATCCCGTGCCTGTGCATCGGCGAGAGTCATACGGGCTTGCGGGTCCTCTTCCAGATCGAGAAAGCCAACTTTGCCGGAGGCCGGATCATAGAGCAGATCCCGCGTGTAGGGGCGACCATGTGCGAGCTGAGCACTATGTAGGCGTGCGAGCATCACCGCGCCGTGCTCCAGCATTATTACCCGCGTGCTTATGTCCGGTGTGCCATCAAGCGCCATCTTCAATGTCTGACCCTCATCCGACAGGATAAGCTCTCGTTCGCTGCTGTGCAGAACAGTGGGAACCCAAAAACCTTTAGCGGCGAATAGGTGCAGACGTTCAGCCTCACCAAGTAGGGCAGGTGCCCCTAATCGGGGTACCGTTGGGCGCAGGAGGGTGAGGGGGATAAGCCTCGCCAGAATAACCTGTAGGCGGTGCCAGATTGTGACCTTGTTATCATCCGCCCGCTTGATCCACGCGGTGCGCTCCTGATAGGTCGTGCGCTCTGTTCGGGGGGCAGCAGGAGAGGCTGAATCAAATGTCACGGCGTGGGTTAACCGGAAAATGGCTCCCTGGGACGGGCTCGAACCGCCGACCCGGTGATTAACAGTCACCTGCTCTACCGACTGAGCTACCAGGGAAAAGCCGTGGAGGGGCTTATAACAATCTTGCGGCTGTCTGCCAAGTGAAAAACAGCCCGGCAATAAGCTCGTGCCGGGGTGCGATTTTGGCCTACTTTCAGTTGGTTAACGCCAGATAGGCTAATTCATTACATTACCGCTCCAATTTACTTGCATTATCAGGTCCGCGAGTGTGTCACGCGATGAGATGCGTTTGTATAGCCCCGGATCGCCACCACTTTGAAGTGTCGCGGCCTGGCTGCGCGTGCGGTCGTAGGCCTGCCACTTGCGCAGTCGCTCCTGCGCGGCCTGCACTTCATCGGCTGTAGCCGCTCGCTCGGCGAGCTTGCAGTCGCTGCCCACCAACTTGTACACGATGCGCCCGAGGGTGCGATCCATGTCAGGCACCACTTGCCCTGGGCGGGCGCCGCTCGGGCAGGGTGCCGGTGGCTTGGCCTCCGGCCAGAACACCCACGCCAACACCGCCACGAGAATCACCGCGAGCCCGATGCGGGCGTTCGTGTTGCCGGCGAGGGCGAGGCTGCTTCGGACGAGTGCAATTGAGCGCTGTTTGAACTCCTCGACACCCATCTCGCGCTCCCTCTCGCTGATGTGTTTGGTCGTTCTGTGCGCAAGATTGTGGTGGCCGCGTCTCGGCGGTCCCATCTCCTTGCCTCTATGGGGAATTTTGCCAAAGGCGAGCCTCCAGACGCCTGATCAGCCGGCTGCCGACGAACGGGAACTGACGGCCACCAGCGCGCCCCGGATCAGCAGCGCTCGATGAATACTGAGGAACAGCCGCCACGGACCAAGCATTGACGCGGCCCGTCGCCCTAGTTCGCCTCGTCGTGTTTGCCGGGGGCTAGCCAGTACAGGGTGTCTTTCTGCCAGCGTCGCCACTCCTCTTGCTGCTGGTCGTACTCACGAAGCGCATCAAAGACGATGAGTTCCGCGGGCACTTTGCCTTCCGGCTCTGCGAGGAACTCAGCGCTTTCCGTGGGGTACTTCTTGATCAGAGCCTGATACTCGGGATTGGCAATGGTCTCGCGGCGCATCCGCTCGAAGTCCTGCTGGAGGTCTTCCCGCTCCTGCGCCTGCTGTTGCAGCAGCGACTGGTAGGCGGGATCATCGGCGGGCGAACTGGGCAGCTGCGGTTGGTCGCGCGTTGCAATGGCCAGCTGGGGTACTGAGTCATTCCCCGTTCTGAAAATATCGGTCCAGTTCATGGCATCGCCTCCATGGCGATGACTATCACATTCGAGGCCTCGAATTCACGCGGAATTATGAACAATACCGACTATCAGCAGCTACTGGCGGACCAAGCCAGAGAGCTTGCTGAACTCAGGATGGAGTGGTTGGGTGCTATTGGATCGCGCCCTTGATATCCATGGCCTCTCCTCTTTGGCGGAATATCAGCATAACGTCAGACAAGGGCGGTTAGCCTGCGCTTGCCCCCGCGAATGAGGGTGTGGTCGGGCGTTGCTGGTCAGCCGGAGCTGCGGCGCAGGAACGGGCGTATGACAACGACCCGCCGTGCGCCAGGAGGCCGAATACCCCTGGCTGAACCGACCGGAAAGTTCTTGACTTCCGCCGCACGATTGGGGGCTATAGAGGGCTCAACCGGGGGTGGAGTGCATGACCGATGTGATCAACCAGCGCTACGGCATCACCGACGACGCTATCGAGCGTGAAGTGGCCCGCCTGTTGCCGGTCATGGCCGCCTGGGGCGCGGAGGACGCCAAGGCGCATCCGTCCGTGCCGCTCAGTGACGCCGACTTGGCTCAGCGTCGTCAGCGCCTCTTCCAGGCCAAGGCCAGTTCCGTGCTGGAGGGCCTCGGTCCGACCGTGGAGAGTGAGGCCCGGTTCGAGGTTGAGCTCCGGCTGCGCTGGGATGGCGAGAAGACGATCCGCTACATCAAGCATGCCGCCAGGTCCGGTACCCTGTAGCCTAGGCTGTGGACGATCCGTACCTCTACCCCGGCACCCGTGTGCTGCGCAATGAGCTTGGGCTCACGGAGCCGCGCGCTCTGGAGCGGGCAGAACACGAGTACGTCCTGCGGCGCATGAGCCAGGGGTTGCCCGCGGGCGACTTCAGCTACGCGCACCTCAAGGCCATCCACTGGCACCTGTTCCAAGATGTCTACGACTGGGCGGGTGACGCGCGGATCGTGGAGATGGTCAAGGACGACACGATCTTCTGCCCCTCGTCTCACGTGGACGAGCAGATGCAGCAGATCAGCGACGACCTGGCGGCCGAGTACCAGCTGGCCGGACTGGGGCCGCAGGCCTTCGCCCAGCGCGCCGGGCACTACCTGTGTGCGATCAATGCCGTCCACCCCTTCCGGGAAGGCAACGGGCGTGCGCAGCGGGCCTTCCTTGGCCTTCTCGCCGAGGAGGTTGGCCATCCGATCGACTGGTCGCGCATCACCCCCGAGCAGATGCGTACCGCCTCGATCGCCGGCATGTCCGGCCGGGAGCAGCCGATGTGTGATCTTCTCGCCCGCGCTATCCACAGCCAGCACGAGATCGCGCGGTCCCAGGAGTCACCCCAGCAGAAGCGGCGTGAGCAGGCTCGGCGTCAATCGCAAGGCTGGTTCGAGGACTTGAGCCCGGATAGAAGCCACGGCCGGACACGCTAGCCTGACGCCCCGGGTTAACCGCCGTTAACCAAGAGCGTCGAGCGAGATTCACGGAATCTTGAGGCCCATCCCGTAAGGTGAACCTACCCGAAGCGGGAGGAGGGGCCATGACCGACAGTTCACAAGACGGTGTGCCGGAGGACGGCGCCGACATCCCCGTCGGCCTGCCGCAGGTCACCCCCGAGCAGGCCGCACAGGCCGCCAAGCTGGCCGCCGTGCTCGATCCCGATCTGGCGCAAGCCATCGTCGGGGGGAATGCCGCGGTCATCGCTGCCGTCACCTCCTGCGGCCCCAATCCCAGCAATGACCTGGTCGTCGAGCGCCTGCTGGCGATGGGCGTGCCGCCCTCTGCCTGTCCGCCCGGCGTGGCGCAGCTGATCGCCGAGCGCAAGGCCGTCCTGGAGAAGGAAGAGCTGGCCAGTGAGAAGCGCACCGCCGCTGGGCTGGCGGCCATGGCCGCCATGGCGGGTATCACGCTGGGCGCCACCAGCGCCGAAGCCGGGCGGGGTGGTGGTTTCCAGCCGTTTATGACCAAACCAGTGGAGCAGATGGACGCTGACGAGCGCGATGCCTATTCCAAATTCATGAGTCAGATGACGATAGCCGAGTTTCTGGCGCTCGATAGACCTACGCAGTTCAAGATGGCTGACGATACCAGGCAGATGGGTGTCGACATGAAACAGGACGCCATCAAGAGCGCGGACGATATCTACAAGAAAATGGAGGCCGATACCGCCCTGACATCAGCGGCCCGCGCCAGTGTCATGCAGGTGTTTGACGATGATCATGCGCAATGGACGAGCAAGGAATATGTCGCCGAGCGCATGAAGTTGATCGACAAGATCGAAGATCCGAAAGCCCGCGAGTATGCGTTGCAGGCGCTCATGGTCAACCAGAAGTTATCGGCGGGTGAGCAAGCCAATCTGTTCGGTGAAGAGGCGCGAAAGAAACTGGAAGCGGGTGACCCGGAAGCCGCGGCGCAGCTGATCAAAGATGCGAACAAGGGATTGCAGGAGGCGCAAGCGCCCCAGCAGCGGCAGGACCTCCACGCCACGGTTGATGCGACGATGGCAACGACCGGCCGCACCGCCTCGGCGAGTGCCGACCTGAGCCAGGTGAAGTCGGCACGCGATGAGAACTTCGAGATAGGCAAGAACCAGGACGCCGCCATTGCGGCGGCCCAGCTGAAGACGCCGATGCAGAGTGACGACTATGGCGACGAGCCGGCCACCTCACCCACGGCGTCTGCCGCACCGCGCCTGACCATCGACGGGCGCCCGCTGGCAGCAGCAGGCCAGTTGGCCCCGGATAGCGGCGAGTTTGTCCCGGTGGTGGCCCAGGCCGCCAACGACCCCGCGCCCGAGCAGCGTCGGCCCACAGCCAGCCCCAGCCTGGGGGCCTAAGCCACGGAAGCGCCAGCGCTTTTCGGTGCCCCGGCGCTGCCGCGCAGGCGCCGGCTCCTGCCCCTAGGTCAGAGCCGTGGCCTTAACCATAGAAAAGAGTCGACTCTCGCAGCGTCAAGGGCTAGATTCCTTCAGGGAACCTGAAGGGAGATCGCTCATGAGCAAGCAGCTTCGCCACCTGGCCGCCACCACCGCCGTTGCCTTGGCCTTTGCGCCAGCAGCGCAAGCCGTAGGCCTGCTTGATGACGATGCCGCCGTGCTGCGTTACAGCGGCAACCTCTCCAACGCCATCGCTGCCGCCGCTCCGCAGGAGCCGGATTCCCGCACCCGTGCGCGCGGCTTCATGGTCGCGCTGGAGAAGGGCATCAAGGCTGCTGGCGACAAGATCCAGATCGTTGACTATCCGAAACCTGTCAGCGCCAACATGCTGCGCCTGACCGCTGTCGTGCCGCCCAAGGGCTTCGAGGCGCTGCCCATTCCCGTCTGCGCCGAGCAGAACAACAAGGTTCTGCAGGTTTGGGAAGTTACCAGCAAGGGCGATGTCAACGTCGTGGCCTGGAGCGGGGCGCGCGTGTCGGAGACCCCGACCTCAGCCGCCTGCAAGGCCTTCATCCTCGCCAAGCGTGCCGAGATGAGCGAGAAGCTGGCCCAGACCACCCCCGCGCAGCCACCGCCCGCGACCACGGCCGCTGCAGGCTCGTCGGGCACGACCGTTGTCGCGACAAACACCGCGACCACAGCTCCGGTTGCCCGTCCGTAACCCGAACCAACCCTTTTGCATTACGCCCCGGCCTTACCCGCCGGGGTTTTCTTTGCCCGGCGCCGCGGGTACCAGCGCCGCTTGCGCGGTTGGCCGGCTGGTGGCGGGGCAGGGGCGTAGGACTGCGGTGGCGGTGGCCGCGGTGCCAGTGGGCGCCAGGTGAAGTCTTCGCCGCGCCCCTTGGCGATCAGGTCGAGCAGGCCGCGCCCGTCGACCAGGTGGACCGGCTTGCCGCGCGCGAAGTCCCGGGCGGCTTTGGTGAACCCGAGTACCGTGACCACATAGGCGCCGCTCACGCCCTCATGCAGGGCCACGCCCACGGCCTCGCGCACGATCGTGACCCCGACATACCCGCGCACCCAGTGCTTGCACTGCACGGTGAAGGTCTGGCCGTCGCGCTCGATCAGCAGGTCAATGCCGCCGTCCGCCCGGCGGCCACCCTTCTCGCTGACCCGGTAGCCGATCTTGTGGAAGGTCTCGGCGGTCAGGCGCTCGAAGTCCCGCCAGCTCATGTCCTTCAGGGTGTCCAGACTGCGCTGGCGCGTCCATAGCGCCTGGCGCCGGGCTTTGCCGGCCTGCGCCACCCAGACCAGTCCCAGGACGATCAGCGCCCCGGCGCCCAGCAGCGGGAGGGGAGACCCGGTTATCAGCCAGGCCGGCAGCCAGGGGAAGAGGGCATGCAGATCCATGCCGCTCTGGTGGCACGTTTGCCGTGCCAGAGCAAGCAGGCGCTACTTCTTCGTGGGAGCGGGGCTGCTGTTCGCTGGGGCGGTAGCCGCGTCCTTCGCTTCGGCCTTCTTGAACAGAGAATCAAGAGGATTGAGCCCGGCGTTCTGCATCGCCAGCAAGATCAGCATGACCACCCCGAACAAGAACGATGCGATGAGGTTGGCGATCACGCTCGCTCCGAGGCCGGTGCGTTTGCTCACGTGCCTGGTCAATGACTGCTTGGCCTCCGCCAGGTCTCCGGCCAGCCGCTGCTGTGAGGCGTGGATATTGCCGATGGTGCTCTTGCGCACTGCATCCTCTGCCTGGCTGGCGACAGCCGCCAGGTGTCGTCGCATCACTTCGTCAGCGCGGTGGCGCAGCGACTCCAGTTGCTTCGACCCGACCGTACTCGCGTAGCTCCTGAGCCGCTCATCGCCGTAAGGCAGGTTGTGACGCTTCGCGTAGTCGCGCTTGTCGGACTTGTAGAGCGCATAGGCGAGCGCCCCGACCAGGTCGGTGTCGTCGTGAACCAGCCGCTCGTAGGTGTCGTTGTACGAGCGCGGGCCTTCCACGCTTCCCATGCCGCGCGGCGGTGCGGGTTAGCCGTTCGTGAATTTGCGCAGGTCGGGCCGGAACACCGGCATGTCAAAGCGCTTCAGCGCCTGGTCGTGGATCTCTTTCTTGAGCAAGTAGACCACACGCATCTGACCGTTGGCTTCGAGGACAACGCCCGAGTCCAGCACCGCCGAATGCTGCTGCTTTGGATCGTAGCCAGGCAGCTTCTGCAGATCAGCCTCGCTGAATGTCTTGGTGACGAAGTTGAGTCCCATGGCGTCGTGACCTCCCCTGTTCTGTTTTTAGGTGACCTTGCGCGGTGGCGTCGTCGTGATCAACTCGGCCGCCTTCAACGTGCCACCGTAGTGGTTGTCGTTCAAGTGGTTGAAGACGCGCATGATCCGTTCCTGGGTGACTGCGACTTTCCCGCTCTCGATCTTGTCCAGCGTGCTCCGGTCAATCCCGCTCTTGTCCGCCAGTTCCTTCTTGGTCAGACCCTTGCCCGCACGCAGCGGCCCGCACCTTGGGAAGTAGTGCTGCGCTCGGGCGTTGGACTGGGTCCCAGGGACGGGGGTTTCAGTAGGAGTCGCCATATTTGCGCGCGTAAGGGTGAGATCAGTGTCGTTCGACGACCTTGTTGCCCTTGAAAGTGAGACTGACAGAAAACAGGTTAATAACAGCCAATAGTTAAATCCACTTCAGTGTTGCATTCGCTGGCCCAACAAGCTATTAGTTCAAAAAAGCGTCAATAAAGAAAACTAACCAACACAGGGGGACAAAATGGCGACAACTAATATCCTCAACTATTCGAATGACAAGGTAATCGCGATTCACTGCGCCAGAACAGGCGTTCCCGCAGATCTGGCGAGGGTCAGGTTTGACAACCTAATCGACTATCTTTGTGGGGCAGGCAAGGCGGATAGCCAAGTCCCTCCCTCGAAGGACGTTGACGAGGTCTGGCATGATTTTCTACTGTGTAGCCGTGATTACAGAGAATTCTGCACCACGCATCTTGGTGTCTTTATTGATCACGTCCCATTAGTTGGCGAAACCACAAATGCCGTTAAGGCTAGTTTTGCTGAGACTGCGAAGCCCGCACTCTGTGTGCCATCAAGAGAGACTGCGGCGCTTTGTGTTCCGTCCAAGGAAACCGCAGCACTCTGTGTTCCATCACGAGAATCCGCCGCGCTGTGCGTCCCGTCCAAGGAAGCTGCCGCGTTGTGTGTTCCATCAAAGAATCAGTCGCGCTCTGCGTTGCCTCAATCCAAGATGCCTGCGCCAATTAACTGTTAGCTGCGAAAGTTTCAGCACATGGATAGCCCAGCGCAGGTATTTCGCCGCTACCATCATGTCCGACAGCGAACGACTTCTGGCTGCGGGATATGCAGTGTTCTCATGGCGGTGAGTGCAATTCGTGCCGATTTTATACCAAGCAGTGCGATGGAAACCTCCTGGCTAGCACAACTCCGTCGGATGAGAGGTGGAGTGCCGACGTTCGAAATTATGCGCATGATCGACTCATTCGACCTGCAAATGTCGATTTGGTACGAAGACTCAATACATAATCAGGATAAGAATGACCCCCTTGTTAGAAACTACATAAAATCCCTTGAGCATTATCTATCAAAAGGAAGCATCACCATGCATCGAGAGAATGCGCGAATTGATCTCGATCTGGTGGCCTCGGAATTGAGGCGGGGCAGTGTGGTTCTCTTAAACGGGACGGTGTCTGGAGTGCCTCACATGAGGGTCTGCGTTGGCATCGCAGGCAATGGGTTGGTTGTCGCCGACCCTTTGGAGGACGCCTCCTATATCGTCGAGCAAGCTTCGTTCTCACACTACTTTAACGCCCCACATGGCAAGTGGGCGGTGTCCGTCGAGGAGCGGCACCTGCCAGCAAAAACTCCAGCTGGTCGAGGCGCTGTATGTCCCGTCTAGTTGACGCTGCGCGAGCGATATGTATTCCGTACGACTATGTTCCGGAATCCATGAAGCCGACCTTGTGGACATTTCCGGAGTCTCATATTGCGCCGAGGTTCCAAGACATAATCCGCACGGGTAAAGTGCCTGGCGGTCATGAACTGTTACGCACGATTCAGTCGGAGAGCGAGCGCATCGTTCGCTCAACAGGTCTTCGAGGAATTCCAGCCTTTGTCGATAACTATGTTAACCTCGTCGGGCGTAAGGCGCAGATGCACACCGAGCTGGCAAATCTAATCCGGCAAGAGCCCGGCGGTTTGATCGCGGCGGAGAAGGTGTCGCACATACTGCAACGGCTGGCGCCCGTAGAAGTCGGATATTTTGCGGCTTCTGCTGCCACCAAGAATTTGGCGGAATTGGCCATTCAGCAGTTGATCAAGGTCACCGGCTTCTCAGAAGATGACATCCTTACCGGCTGCCACTCCGCATACCAGCTGATATCGCAAATCGTAGCACAGCAACCTGATCTCAGTCAGAGAGAGCTGTCCGCATGCTTTAATGGCGAAGCTACCCTCAGAGCGATGTGGTGCAAGCAACTCCCGCCTAGCCTCAAGGAATTAGATAACTCCGGCCGGAGTGATGCGGTTTCACCGGCCTTGAATGGCGTGCGTGACCTGATTGAGCTTGATAACGTATTTGACAAGATGCTCGATATCAAGCGCCCCTTTATGCACGACATTCTGGCCACCTATCGCACTGCTGCGGCAATTGATGGCGAGTGGAGTGGCGATGCGATCGGCTCATCGGTCGAGTTCATTATTCGCGAATTTACTCGTGGCATTCTCAATATCACGGGTCGCCGTGACACGAAAATTGTTCCGGGCGCAACCCTTGGCCGCGCCTCGGCGATTGGAAGCAAGGGTCTGGCGTTGGAGGTAATCGCTGCGGCCGGAGTGCCAGTGCCAGGCTTTATCGCCTTGCCGATGGACGATATCGAGGCCTATCAGTCGATGAGCAGCACGGGATGGACGGAGCTTCTCGATAGGGCGGTTGGTGTGGCACCCCACGGTCTGATCGTGAGAAGCTCGCACCTTGGAGAAGACTCATTTACAGAAAGTAAGGCCGGACACTATCTGTCCATCAGAACGAGCACGAACCCGTCGGATGTTGTCGATGCGATCAAGGCAGTTGTGGAGTCGGCGGTAAAGCAAGGCGTAACCCCGGCTATTGTCATACAGCGCTATATTGCGGGTGAGCTTTCCGGCGTCGCGTTCGCTCAGGAAGAGGGTGTCACCATCGAAGCGGTGCGAGGGGGTGCCGAGGGCTGTGTTGGTGGAGATGTTACGCCGACCTCGCACTTCATTGCAGCGCAAGATCTCGCTGAAGAACAACCGAATTCTATAGTACACAAAGTGGCCCGCATCGTAGACGGGTTGAGGAAAATCGTTAAAGCAAACGTTGACGTAGAATTCATTTGTGCCAATGACGAGCCGTGGATCGTGCAGTGTCGACCAATCACGGCGGGCCTCGCCCCGCAGGTCCGGCATATAGCCGTGCATTCGGGCCAGGAGATAATCACAGAGAACGCTCTCGTGGTGGTTGAGGGGGCGACGACACCTGTGCCGATATTCACGTATCCGGATCAAGTGGAGCGCATTCGCGATACCCCGTGCTGTGTCTACACGAAGACACTCAATCCCAGCCTTATCTTTGAACTCCTCAACGTTCGTGCCGTGATAGCCAGTAATGGCGGCCGCCTATCCCATCTGGCGATCGTGTGCCGTGAACGTGGAATCCCCGTCGTATCGGACGTCGTTTTGCCCGAAGATGCGACCGAAGCACATTTTCTTGGAAACAGTGTGCGAGTGGTTAAAGTGCCAGGCCTCTCCTAAGAGCGAGCACCTGTCTGGTATCATTAGTGTTGGAGGGTATGCGTGTTGTACCCTCAGTCGATGACCCTGATACTGCTCGGCAAGGAGCGAAAAGGTTCGCCGTCCTGACCGCGCCATCTTTAGTGCCGCCGCGCATGCGCAGCGCGCCGCGGATTTCCTCATCGGCCTGCAGGAGCAGGACGAGCCGC
>DDSC01000015.1:0-1285 GCA_002343265.1 Micavibrio sp. UBA2400 | reverse complement strand
CTGCAGGAGCAGGACGAGCCGCCGCAGGAGCTGCCCTGCGCGGCGTGAGCCGGTCCCTCTGTCGGGTGCCCCCGCCATAGGGCACCCGATGGGAGGCCCTCAAACGGCCGCCCCCGACCAGGTGCCCCCGTGCCGGGGCCGCTGGTCGGGGGCGGGGACTATGTCGGAGCAGGGCCTCGTTTGCGCCGGGCCGCTTCCCGAATGACGGCGCCTTCGATCGCTGCCAGCTTGCTCGGATAGGCGCCACTGGCCACCAGCGCGCGCAGCGCTTCGCCACCGGCGGGGCTCAGGGTGCCGCCGATCGGCTCCCCGCCCGCCTCAATGCGCCGGGCACGGCCACGGGCGCTGTAGACCGCGTTGGGTAGCGAGCCACTCTTCTTCTCCGCCGGTGACTCACTCATCGGCAGAGCCAGTCAACAGATTGGCCGGTTGATCTGTCGATAGGCCAACGATCAGCCGCTGGACTGCGCGGTCGTGTTTGGTCGCCATGATGCCTCTAGGTTCTGGTTTGACTCAGAACCTAGAGAGCACGGGCGGGCGGCCTGTAGCAAGGGAAATCGAGCGATCCGAGAGTGCCGTTCGACCCAGGTCTCTACGGTCACTTCTTACGGCTGACGGACCGGCCAGATTGGTGATTCGCGCTGACGGCAGGGCTCAGCGCCGGCAGGCTACTCAACTGCGTATCGACCTTGAGGGTCGGATCAAATTGAGGTCTTCCGGAAAAGTTCGGCATCTTGGGCTTGTAGTCCATGGCGTATCCGGCTGCATGAACATGCCGACGCCAACAGCACAGATCACGGGTTCCTACTCAAGCGGCATCAAGTACGAAACCCATTCCTGCAGTTCGCTGGCCTCGGAGCTGAGCTCCCTGGCGCGACGGGAGAACCAGCTGACCATCGCCCAAGAGCAAAGGATCAAGACGAGCCAGATGCAGGCCTTCTGGTGGGGCTTCGGTCAAGGGGACGGCATCGAGGCGGCCGAGCTGGCCAACGTGCGCGGTGAGAAGGAAGCCATCCGCACCGCGATGGAGTCCAAGAAATGTGACCCGTCGCTCTTGCCTCTTCCCGCCGCGCCTGTCGCCAAGCCCGCGGACGAGCCCAAGTCGCGGAACTGGAGCGCGACGAGCAACAAGCCCAACTAGCCGTCACATGGCCAGCCTCAAATCACGATGCGCTCGACATCGTCGAGGCTGACCTGGTCGTTGCGGCGGTCGTAGAGACCGGTGGTGCGGGAGCTCTGATGGCTGGCCATCTGCTGCGCCTCTTCGTGGTTGCTGTCGTTGTTG
>DDSC01000037.1:49296-67905 GCA_002343265.1 Micavibrio sp. UBA2400 | reverse complement strand
AGGGTGGGGGCTGGGGCGGTTTTATGAAGCCCCCACCTACGCCTCCCCCAAAGTCATTTTTCATTTGAGTTGATCTGCTAGCCTTTGGGGGAGGAAAAAATGACAGACAGCCACATCCTCTGCCTTGGCTATGGCTATACCGCGGGAGCACTGGCGCGGCGCCTGTTGCTCCTTGGCTGGCAAGTGAGCGCCACTTTTCGCGATTCAACTAAGGCGCCTGCGAACATCCGCGCCCTGCCCTATCCACCGCCAGCGGATGACAGCATCACCCATATTCTGGTCAGCACCCCGCCCTCGGCGGGCCTGCCTGCCCTGCCCAGTTACCCCAATCTGCGCTGGCTGGGCTATCTGAGTGCCACCTCGGTGTATGGCGATCATGGCGGCGCGTGGGTGGATGAAACAACGCCCTGCATACCTACCAGCCCGCGCGGGGCCGAGCGTCTGGCCGCCGAGCAAAGCTGGCAGCGCGCCTACCCGCAAACGCATGTGTTTCGGCTGGCAGGCATCTATGGCCCCGACCGTAACGTGTTGGATGAGCTGCGGGCTGGCACCGCCCGGCGCATCGACAAGCCGGGGCAGTTTTTTTCGCGTATTCATGTGGAGGATATTGCACTGGTGCTGGCTGCCTCAATCGCCAAGCCAAATCCTGGCGTGATTTATAACGTGGCCGACAATGAGCCAGCCTCAAGCGCTGAGGTGACAGCCTATGGCGCGCAACTGCTCGGCCTACCAACCCCACCGCTTGAGCCGTATGATCCCACGCGCCTGTCGCCCATGGCCGCCAGCTTTTATGCCGATAACAAGCGTGTGCGCAATGTGCGTATCAAAACCGAGCTGGGCGTGCAGCTGCTTTACCCGACTTACCGCGAGGGGTTACGGAGTTATCTTTAACGCGTAGCGCCCTGCCAAGCGATGCCCAGCGGAGCGTGGGCGTAGGCCAGTGGCAGCAGGCCATCGGCATTCGGCAGGCGTTGGCCTTTGCGCAGACATTGCCAGAAGTTGCGCAGCTCCGGCTCGTCGCCATGGGCTGACAGATCGAGCAGATAATCGCTCATTACGGCATAATCCGGCTGCACCAGCGCTGAGAGGTCCTTTAGACGATGACGCAGAATCTGGTAATTGCCATAGGCCGCATCATCAAGCGAGTTGAAGAACCTGAGCCACTCGCGCGACATTCGCACGTCCAGACCCTGAAGCGGTGCAGCAAAAAACACAAAGCCCTGATAATTGTATTTTAGATCGGCGCGACGTGGATCGGTAATGAGCTGGCGGTTATAGTCATACCAGCTCGGCGGACGGTGGCTGTCGGCCTTGTGTGTCCACAGCCCGTTCGGCTCGCGCCGCAGCCAGTGATAGTCTTTATGTTGCAGATCATAGGTGAGCGCCACCAGCCGCTCGCCCTTGCCCAGCTCGGGCAGGTCGTCATGCGCGTTCAGATCAAGGCGGCGCAGTCCATCGCGCTCGGCCAGTTTGATCCAGAACGGCAGCGAACGGTAGTGTAGCAGGAGCAAGATGTTCTTGGGCACGCCGGAATGATCGCCGGGCTGTGGCGTGGCCTCGGCATGGGCGCGGCTGGAAAAATCGGTGATCGCCTCCAGCGAACCGACCGCATAGGAATAACAATTATTAGCCAGATTGAGTTGTTCCGGCTCGGCGAGACGGTTCCACTGGTCGCACAGCACAAAATCGCTGGCCGAAGAAAGCAGACGGCGACGCATGGTCTTAGGATACATGAGTATGATTAATAATTCGAAACCAGTTAGCGCCCAAGCCGTTATGGTTAAAGATTGGCTAAAATGTTGAATATCCCGCTACTTTACGTTCCCTGTAAACCTAGCCGGGCAAGCTTTTCAAGCTTCGCCTTAACTACCGGGAATTTTACTCGATCCACGAGTGCTGCCATTTCGTTAAAGATGGCAGCTTGCGCACGCTGGCCGCTGGGAGAATGTCTTTGGTCATGCAAGTTGGTAATCAGACGATCCCATGGTGGCTGCATTTTCAGTGGAAGGCCTTGCTCTGGTATGAGAAAAAAGTACGGCCCCTGCTGATTACGCGAAAAATAAGAGTGCCGAGGGTCTCTAATTAAGCGTCCGCGCACGTCCCGATCTGATGGCCCCTGCTCAGGAATATGTGCTGTAAAAAGCCTATCAGGGCCTTGGCGAAGCCAATGATACTGCGTTGTAGCAAGGTCTTGGCCAGTTAGGAAAACCATCGCTACCAAACGCTGACCTCTTTCTGGTAACGGCAACGGCTCATACTCAGAAACCGAAACTTCCTGTAGCCCTGTCATGATAGCTAAGGTACGAATGGACTGAGCATTAAACCCATGCGCCGGAGTATAAATTTTTGCCGGCATACCGATGGCATCGCCCGGCTCAGGCTGGCGCAGTACATCCGAAGTCCTGTCCGCGTAGTTGTTGATGGTTTCCACATCACCCACTGCATAACTGAAACAGTTATTGTGGATATTCTGGGGATGAGCGGGATCGCGCGGCCACACAAGAAAGTGTGGATCAGTGCTGCTATCAGATAGTTGGATACGCCTACTCACGAACCTACCATAACTTCATAGATAGGTAAAAATCAAGAAACCGATTGGTTAATGAGGAAACTGAACAAGCCGCAACGCTTCTTTCTGCTGTTTCTCCAGCTTTTTCAGATCAAAATCGGCAATCAGCTCGTTAAACAGCTGATACCAGTTAATCTCGGCGCGCAGGTGCAGGAACACCGAGCCAAGCCCAACTGCCGCCCGGTCCATAAACACAAACTCGCGCGGAATTTCCACCCCCCCCACATCGCGCAGGGCGAAATGCACCTTACGGGCGGTAGCGCGGCCATATAGGCCACTTTCGGTTTCATCGATCAGGCGCTTGCGGTCATCCAGCACCGGGCCATAGACAAAGCGCGCCCAGATGGTGAGGATGTCGATCGTCTCTTTCTTAAGCGTCTTGAACCCCCAGCTGCGATAGGCCTGCACGATGCGCTCCTCATCCTCTTCGCGCAGGGCATGGTACAGCTCAATCACACCGGCGACAAACTTGGGCGGGAATACACGCACACAGCCAAAATCAAGCAGATTAAGGGCATGATCCGGGGCGACCGTATAATTGCCGGGGTGCGGGTCGCCATGGATAACACCAGAGCCATAGAACGGCACATACCACGCCTTGAACAAGGCTAAGGCCAGGTGGTTGCGCAATTTTTGCGGTGCATCCTTAAAACTCATCAGCTTGGTGCCGTCCAGCCAGCTCATGGTCAGCAGCCGGTCCGTCGATAGCTCGCTGTGCACACGCGCCACGCGCACCTGTTCTTCACCCTTCAGCAGATGAGCAAACAACTGCATGGCGCGCGCCTCGCGCGTATAGTCCAGCTCTTCGCGCAGGCGGTCGGCAATCTCGGCGTGCACCTGCTGGGTCTTGAAGGCTGGGTCCACCCGCTCGAACAGACCGAGGATGAGCTTGAGCTGTTTAAGATCGGCCTCTACCGCTGAAGCCATATCGGGATATTGCAGCTTGCAGGCAACTGTCTCGCCGTTCAGCGTTACTGCCTTGTGCACCTGCCCAAGCGAGGCTGCCGAGACGGCCTCGCGCGAAAAACTCTTGAACCGCTTTTCCCAATCCGCACCCAGCTCGGTAGCCATGCGGCGTTTCACAAACGGCCAGCCCATGGCCGGTGCATCGGCCTGCAATTGCGCCAGTTCAGCGGCGTATTCTTTGGGCACCGCATCCGGGATGGTGGCCAGCATCTGCGCCACCTTCATCAGCGGGCCCTTAAGCCCTCCAAGCGCCGTACGCAAATCCGCCGCATGGGCGTTGCGGTCAAGCTTGAGACCCAAATACTTCTCGCCCGCCATTTTGGCGGCAAGCCCACCCACGGCCGAGGTAACCTTAGCGTATCGCGTGAGGCGGCCCGTGAGGCGATTGGATTCGGATTTGGACTTCATCTTCGTCATATGAATGGATCAGATCGTTCCTTCTGAATGCACTGCAACATACAGAATATAATTGCGGGAGTCATCTGCCAGAGAATGACCAGACGCCCGATTGTCGCTGGGGTCAAATCACCCTATTTTGTTAATAATTGCCCAATCAAGAGGCGCGTATAGTGGGGAGAAGTCTAGATGCCTGATAATAGCCGCCCTCTTCGCCCGGTTTCGCTCGATGATAAATACACCATCGCGCAGGGCCGTGTCCTGCTGACCGGCATTCAGGCACTGGTCCGCCTGCCCCTGCTACAACGCCAGCGCGATGATGCCGCCGGGCTGAACACGGCCGGGTTCATTTCGGGTTATCGCGGCTCACCGCTGGGCGGGCTGGATCAGGCGCTATGGAAGGCCAGCAAATATCTTGAGGCCAGTCGGGTGGTGTTCAAGCCCGGCATCAACGAAGACCTTGCAGCGACGAGTGTCTGGGGCAGTCAACAGCTGCATCTCTCTCCCGGCGCGCGCCATCAGGGCGTGTACGGTTTATGGTATGGCAAGGGTCCGGGGGTTGACCGCTCGCTGGATGTCATCAAGCACGCCAACGCCGCGGGCAGCAGCAAATATGGCGGTGTACTGGCGGTGACCGGCGATGACCATGCCTGCAAATCCTCCACTTTTCCACACCAGTCCGAGCAAGCCCTCATTAGTGCGATGGTGCCCATCTTGCACGCCGCCAATGTTCAAGACGTGCTGGACTATGGCCTGTATGGCTGGGCGATGAGCCGTTTGAGCGGTTGCTGGACAGGCCTGAAACTGGTGTCGGATGTTGCGGATGCAACAGCGGTGGTGGACGTTTCTCCTGTTCGTCCACAGATCATTTTGCCTGATAGTATGGGCGAGTTGAACCTGCGCTGGCCAGACCCACCGGTGGATCAGGAGCGCCGCCTGATAGAGCAGAAATTACCCGCCGCCCTTGCCTTTGTGAAAGCCAATACGCTGAACTTTGCGGCGATCAGCTCACGCACCCCCCGCCTTGGTATTATAGCAACCGGTAAAGCCTATACGGACGTGCGGCAAGCCCTTGAAGAATTGGGGCTGGGGACAGCGGAGTGCGACAAGTTGGGCGTCTCGGTTTACAAGGTAGCGATGCCCTGGCCGCTCGAGCCAGATGGTATCAAGGACTTTGCCGCCAAGCATAGCGCAGTGCTGGTGGTAGAAGAAAAGCGCGGCATTATCGAGCCACAGCTTAAAGACTTACTGTACAGCCTGCCCGCTGACCGCCGCCCGGCGGTGATTGGCAAGCGCGATCTGTCTGGTGCCCCCCTGCTGCCCGAGCATGGCGAATTGAGCGTGGTTCGCCTTGCGCTGATCATCGGCCAGCAATTACAGGCCCTCGGGGCCTCTCTTGCACTTGAGGCTCTGGCGACACGTGAGCCAGAAAAAGTTGCCGATTTGATTGAGCGTAAGCCGCATTACTGTTCGGGCTGCCCGCACAACACCAGCACCAGGGTACCGGATGGCAGCCGCGCCGTTGGCGGCATCGGCTGCCACTATATGGTGCTGTGGATGGAGCGGAAAACCGAAACCTTTAGCCAGATGGGGGGCGAAGGTGTGCCGTGGGTTGGCATCGCGCCGTTTACTGACGAAAAGCACATCTTTGCCAATCTGGGCGATGGTACCTATTATCACTCCGGCCTGATGGCCATTCGCGCGGCGGTCGCTGGTGGTGTGAATATCACTTATAAGATCCTGTTTAACGATGCCGTGGCGATGACGGGCGGCCAGCCAGTCGACGGGCCGCTGTCGGTGGCGCTCATCACGCAGCAGGTCCATGCAGAGGGCGTCAAGCGTATTGTCGTCGTGACCGATGAGCCGGACAAATACGGATTTCATCATGGCTTTGCGCCGGGAACACAGATGCGCCATCGCGACGATATGGATTCCGTACAGCGTGAGCTACGCGAAATTACTAGCGTGACGGTTATTGTTTATGACCAGACCTGCGCCGCCGAAAAGCGCCGCCGCCGTAAACGCGGCAAGTATCCCGATCCACCCAAGCGGATCCTGATTAATGAGCTGGTGTGTGAAGGCTGTGGCGATTGCTCGGTTAAATCCAACTGCTTGTCAGTGGTGCCGCTAGAGACTGAGTTTGGCCGCAAACGTACAATCGACCAGAGCAGTTGCAACAAGGATTATTCCTGCCTTAAAGGTTTTTGCCCCAGCTTTGTGACTATCGAAGGTGGCGAGTTGCGCAAACCTGCCCCCCTCGGTACCAGCAGCCTGCCCACTGCACCAGAGATTGCTCTCCCCGCGCTGGAGCGGCCTTGGAATATGCTGATTACGGGTATCGGCGGGACAGGTATTGTGACCGTGGGAGCCATCCTAGCTATGGCTGCGCATATGGAGGGCAAGGCTGCCACGGTACTTGACCAGACCGGTCTTGCACAAAAAGGCGGTGCGGTCCTCAGTCATGTGCGACTTGCCAGTACACCGGAAGAGCTTCATGCCGTAAGGCTAGCCGCGGGTAGCGCCGATGCCATTATTGCCGGTGATGCCGTAGTGAGCGCAAGCCGCGAAGGCCTGAGCTACGCCAGCCCCACGCGCAGCCATGCTGTTATCAACACGCATGAAACCATCGTGGCGCAGTTCACCCGCGATGCGAACAGCAGGGTGCCGACCAGCTCACTCGTACAGCGTTTGCAGGGCACTCTAAAGGGTTCGGTCGCGGTTGAGGCAACCGAGCTGGCCACGACGTTGTTTGGTGACACGATTGCGGCCAATCTGTTCCTGCTTGGCTGCGCCTACCAGCAGGGTTTAGTGCCGGTTGGCGCCGCCGCTATAGAACAGGCGATTGAACTGAACGGCACCCAAGTCGCCATGAATATCAGTGCCTTTCGCGCTGGCCGTAGCTTTATGAGCGCGCCGGAAGCCGTGCGGACACTCGCTAAACCGCCCACCCAGAGCAGCGATAGAAAACTCTCGGCCTCGCTGGATGAGCTCTTAAACCGCCGGGCCGATTTCCTGACTGCATATCAGAACAAAGCCTATGCCGAGCGTTACCTGCAGCGTGTGCATAGCGCGCGGCAGACCGAGCGGGCTGTGTGCGGCCCAGAACATACCGAGCTGAGCGAGGCGGTGGCCCGCTATCTGTTCAAACTCATGGCGTATAAAGATGAGTATGAGGTGGCTCGTCTGCATACAGAGGGCAGCTTTCTGGCCCGCATCCGCAGCGAGTTTACCGGCAGCTATCGCGTGCGGTTGCATCTGGCTCCACCACTGCTCGCTTTTAAGCGAGACCCGCTCACGGGCGAACCGCGCAAGCTGAGTTTTGGCGCGTGGCTACTGCCTATCTTACGCATTGTGGCCAAACTCAAATTCCTGCGCGGCAGCCCGCTCGATCCCTTTGGCTATGCGAGCGAGCGCAAAACCGAGCGGCAACTGATTGCCGACTATGACAAGCTCTTATGCGAGATTCTCAGCCAGCTAAACGCGAACAACTATGCCACGGCTGTCAAGCTGCTGCGTCTGCCAGAGCAAATCCGCGGCTACGGCCCGGTGAAGGAGCGGCACCTGAAACTGGCAAAAGCTGAAGAAGACAAGCTGCTAGCCGAGTTCCGCGCCAGCGCACCCCTCGCAAGCTAGCCCTCAGTCCGCCATACCAATGGCGCTCTTGTAGGTCTCAAGCAGGGCTTCCTGCTCGGCGCGATCCGAGGCGTTCATCTTGCGCAAGCGAATGATCATGCGTAGAATCTTCGGATCATAGCCATTGCCCTTGGCCTCGGCGTAAATCTCGCGCACATCCGCGCCCAATTCCTTGCGCTCTTCTTCCAAACGCTCAATCCGCTCAATAATGCTCTTGAGCTGGGCGCCGGTTACGCCTCCGGTTTTGGTCATGCTAAACCTTCCTTTTTGGTAATGGCGAAGCCATTTACCATAGCCCTGTCCATCCGGCAATTCGCAGACTGCAAAAGTTAACCGGTTAATTTAACCCTTCCTCACTTGATTTCGCCCAGCTGGACCGCCTATACACAGGGCAAGGAGACCCCCATGCGTTTTGCCCTGCCCCTTCTGCTCTCTCTGATAGTCCTGCCCCATAACGCGCAAGCAGACTATTTCCTGCAGGCGGATGATTTTGATTTTCATGTCGGTGGCGCCGTGGTCTACGAGCCGGAATTTCTCGGCGGCTCGGATTACAAGATCGGCTTCCGTCCGGATGCAGAGGTGACGTATAAAAATACAGTTTATCTGTCGGCCCGCCACGGCCTTGGTATCAACATCTTCAACGACATCGGCACCCGCATGGGCGTGGGTGTGGCTCCCAACTTTGGCCGCGATGAAGGCGCCAGCGACCACCTGACTGGACTGGGCGATGTTGACTTTGGCTTTGATATGAATGCCTTTGTCCATGGGTATATTGACCCCTTCATCGTTGGCCTTGATGCCCGCCGTGAATTCGCCGATGGAGACAATGGTGCCGTCCTGACCGGATTTTTCGGATTTCGTGAGCCTGTAACCGAAGATCTGACCTGGTCGGGTCGCACCAGCTTGAGCTGGACCAATGCGGACTGGAGTCAGGCGTATTTTGGCGTTGATAGTGCGCAGTCGATCGCCTCCGGACTAGCCGTCTACACCCCCGGCGAAGGGCTGCGGGATGCCTCGCTCAGCACCAGCCTGACCTATGCGCTAAGCCCCTCGTTAAGCTTAGCCTCGACAGTGGGTTATACCCGTCTGCTGGGCGATGTAGCCGATAGCCCGGTCGCACAGAACCAGAACCAGTTTCTGTTCATGCTCGGGCTTAAATACGAATGGGTGGACAAGAAGGTTAAGCGCCCGGCGGGCTGGCCAGACGCCCCTAACGTGACCGCAACCGAGCCCTAAGCTCATCCTCAACCACAGCCTCAAAGCGGGCCTTGCCGTGACTACGGCTACTGGCGGGCAGCGCTGGCTTGGGGCCGTCTTCCGTCCAGCGCTGACCACGAGTGGTAAAAGCTGCGACCTGCCGGCTGCGTAAGCTGGCTGCCAAGCCATCATCATCGGTCACGACGATATCGGCTGATCCCGCCTCATTGGCTATGGTTTCACCCACGGGCTGCGCTCCGGTTACCACCTTGGTCAGCCATGGCTCAAAGGGTGCACCGATATCACTCTGGCTCACCAGCACCACTGGTACGCCATAACGCCCGGCCAAGCGGTAGATTTCCGCCTTCACAGGGCAGTTGCTGGCATCGACTAGGAAGCGCATAGTAGCAGACATGAGTACAGACGATGATAATCGGTTAACGACAAAATTATGGCTCGACGCCCATTTGCGCCAATTCACGGCGCGAGGTCAAGCCTTTACCATAGCCCATCGCGGCGATGACCAGCGCGGCAGCGTGATTTTGAAGATTTTCAGGGGCCGGAGTGAGGGCTGTACGATCCTCAGTCGTGCCTATGGGCCGGAGGGCGAGATCGGCTGGCTACCCGCCCTTGACGGACGCGCGGTGCCCGAGCCGGAAGCCGATGATTATCTGGCCCGACTGATTGCGCGTGACCCTGACGTGTGGGTAATCGAAATCGAAAGCCGGGATGGCTCGTATCCGTTTTCGGGTAAAGTCCTGTAGCCTCAAAGTGCTGTACGGATAGTTTGCGCCCAGTTAGGGCTTGGATTTTCTGGCCCGATTGGCTATCAAGGAGGCCACGGAAGGGTGGCAGAGTGGTTGATTGCTCCGGTCTTGAAAACCGGCGTGGGTGCAAGCTCACCGTGGGTTCGAATCCCACCCCTTCCGCCATGCCATGTCACTCCGACCCATCCGCCCTCTAGCAAACCCGGCGGCGGACAACACGGCCTATTGATAAATGACGGCTAGGTCGAACGTGGGGGCGGCGGTTTCGCCAGCCGTTTGCGTTCCATCAACGGTAATCGTCAATCCGACCTTAAGATCTGTGGCAAACCCTCCGCCGGGAGGATCCCCCAGCAACCCATCGCACGGTGCAGCGGCGGTGTTGCCATACACACAGGTGGCGTCCGAGGGGGTGACTCCATTATCGGCAACATAATTTGAGGCTGAAAACTGGATTGATTGAGTGGCTGACCCCGACACACCCAAATCCGCCATTCCAGCAAAGCCATATAATATGTTACCGGAGCTGTTTTGGGCGGTTAGACCGCTGGCGTAAGAAAGGGTAAAGACATCTGCCACACCTGCTCGAACTGTCCCAAATTCCACCGAGTACCCGCCAAATGAGACGATAGCCAATGGCTCATCAAATCCAATATTGGCCGTAATTGTCTCGGTTGCCGCCCATGCAGACGGCACGCCGAACGAGAGCAGTGCGACTAAGCACAGAATACGGCGTTGCATCGTCATACCCAGCTAGTAATGGCGATTCTTGAAAAGCCACAATGGTCCGGTTCAAGGCCCAAGCCGGAGCGCAGATTTAGCAATTATTCTATGTTTTACTGATAGATAACAGTGAGGTCAAAAGTTGGCTCCGCCGTCTCACCTGCGGTCTGAGTCCCGTCAACGGTCAGCGTGACACCCACGAACAACACGGTCCCCCCACCCGGCGGGCCGCCAAGCATACCATCGCAAGCAGCCGTAGGATCATCTGCATAGTTGCAAACAGCATTAGATGGGGTCACCCCGTTATCAGCCGTGTAATTTGCAACTGAAAACTGAACTGACGCTGTTGTAGACCCGGTGATCAGCATATCCGCTGCCCCTGCCCAACCATATAGAATATTGCTAGAGCTATTCTGGGCGGTTAGTCCGTTATCCGGATGTATAGAATATACCTCAGCTACCCCCGCCCGTACTGTACCGAGGCCTGGATCACCGTAGACAGTGATTGAGAGCGGAGTATCAAAGGCAATATTTGCTGTCACCTCCTCTGTCGCCGCCATAGCCGTCTTACCAATGAGTAGTGCCATAAACAACACAAGGAGTTGGCTTAGCGGCAATTTCATGGGTACCCAAAAGAGCTGGTTGCTGACATCGCTTAATAGGCACAGAGTCTATGGCAACCGCAACCACCCTAATTCTTAATTGCTTTTTCGCCAATTTTACCTGACGACTGGCCAAGATTCGAGTCGGGGCTAGAAATTCAGACTAATCGGCCCATATCAATGCAACATCTAAAACTGCGTACATGTAACTTGTTCACAATAAGGAACAGAGATGCGGATTTCAGCGTTTGCCATTCCATACATCGTTTTTATTGCGAGCATGAGTGTCTTGAGCAGTCCCAGCCAGGCACAGAGCAACCAACCACCTCGTCCTGTAGTTGTAGCCATTGCGCAAGCTCAGGATATCGCTGAATACATTAAAGTAACCGGCACAGCCGAGGCCGCCGCTGCGGTTGAAATTCGCCCCGAGGTTACCGGCCGCGTAACCGACATTCTGTTTACTGATGGGACACTGGTTAAAGCGGGAGAGCCTCTGGTGCAGCTTGATTCCCGTGCTGCACAGGCCCGCCGCGATCAGGCCAAGGCCAAACTTGATAACGTCACCCAACAGCTCGCGCGGGCCCGGGCACTGAAGTCGGGGACTGCGGTAACCGCGGCCCGTCTTGATGAATTACAATCCGAGGTGGATGCTGCCCGCGCGGTGCTGCGTGAAGCGGATGTTGTGCTGGATCAGCACACCATCCGCATGCCGTTTGATGGAATGGTTGGTCTGCGGCGGATCAGCGTTGGCGCTCAGGTGACGCCCGCTTCAACACTGACGACCGCCGATGACAGCCAAACGCTGCAGGTGGTTTTCCGTCTGCCCGATGTTTGGCTCGCCACGATCAAGCCCGGCCTGCCGATCCAGCTGACGGCCGCCCAAGATGGAGAGACCTCAATCACCGGGACCATATTTGCGATTGATTCACGGGTTGACTCAGCCAGCCGGACCATTGGAATCAAGGCGACTGTGGCGAACCCGCAAGGACTGATTAAACCGGGGAGTATGGTGCGGGTCGAGGTGCCGATCGCCTTACGCCAGAACGCGGTCACTGTCCCCGAGCAGGCCATTCTCATGACAGGTCAGCAAGCCGCCGTCTTCGTTCTGGACAATGGCACCGCCAAGCGCATACCGGTTGAGCTTGGCTTGCGGCAGCGTGGATTGGTCGAGATCCGCCAAGGTCTGACTCCGGGCCAGACTGTAATCGCCGAGGGAACCGACCGTCTGCGCGATGGGGCCACAGTGCAAGCCAAAGCCACGCTCAAGGACTGGGAAACCCCCGCCCCGTCAGACCAAGTCGCGCCATGACCCTGATTGATCTATCTGTTAAGCGCCCGGTCCTTACTACCGTATTCATGCTTTTGATTACGCTGGCCGGTATACTTGGCCTGTCCCGGCTGCCACTACGCCAACTCCCGGATATCGATCAGCCTGTCGTCTCGGTCAGTGCCAGCTATCCGGGAGCTAGTGCCGAGGTTATGGAAAGCCGCGTCACCCAAATTCTGGAATCAGCTGTCAGTGGCATTGAAGGCATTCGCCAGATTACCTCGACCAGCCGTGATGAACGAGCCAATATCAACATTGAATTCAACCTCAACCGGGATATTGATGCCGCGGCCAGCGATGTCCGTGATGCGGTGAGCCGCAGCATTGCCCGTTTGCCGGATGAAGTGACCGCCCCTGTCATCAGCAAGGCTAATGCCGACTCTTTTCCGGTGATGTGGCTCACCCTGACGAGTGAAACGTTAACTCCCTTGGAGCTGTCGGATTACGCCGACCGGGCGCTGGTTGACCGCCTCTCGCTCCTGCCCGGCGTGGCAGCTATTCGAATTAGCGGTGAGCGCCGCTTGGCCATGCGCATCTGGCTAGACCTCACCGCTATGGCCACAAAAGGCGTGACCGTCGAGGATATCGAACAGGCTATTGGGGCGCAAAATATCGAACTTCCCGCCGGACGTCTGGAAAGCCAGAGCCGGGAATTTTCCCTGCGTGCCGACGCAACGCTGAAAACCACCGAGGATTTCGCGGCGATCATCATCCGTCAAACCGGTGATACAACCATACGGCTCGCCGATGTCGCGCGCATTGAGCGCGGACCGGCAGAGGAGCGAACAGCCCTGCGCTGGAACGGCAAGCCCGCCATCGGCTTGGGAATTCTCCCCCAATCCAAGGCTAATGTGGTGGCGATTGCCGACAATGTGAAACAGGAGATGGACGCTATACGCGCCAGTCTACCTGCGGGAATTGAGATCAACGTCAATAGTGACTCCTCGATTTTCATCAAGGCGGCGCTCGTCAATTTGCTCAAGGTTGTCGCCGAAGCTTTTGTGATTGTGGTGCTGGTAATTTTTGTCTTCCTGCGGTCGTGGCGGGCTACGCTGATTCCGGCGCTGGCTATACCTGTCTCGATTATCGGGGCCTTTGCGGTCGTCGCTCTGCTCGGATATTCGCTTAACACCCTGACCTTGTTAGCTGCTGTGCTCGCCGTTGGGCTGGTCGTGGATGACGCGATTGTTGTGGTGGAGAACATCCAGCGCCGAATTGAAGCCGGGGAACCACCTCTGCTCGCTACGCTGCGCGGCGGTCGGCAAATCGCGTTCGCCGTCATCGCCACAACACTGGTGCTGGTCGCGGTCTTTCTGCCCGTTGCTCTGCAGCAGGGAAATGTTGGCCGTTTATTCACCGAATTCGGGGTCACACTGGCGGTGGCTGTTGCCGTGTCGGCGTTGGTGGCGCTGACACTGGCCCCTATGCTCAGCGCCTTCTGGCTCAGGGCCGAGTCCCATACTCAACCCGCTTGGGCGCAGCGCCTAACCCAGTCCTATCTGAGCCTGCTGCGCGGGTTGCTGGATCGTCGGCGCATCATGATGCTGGCGGTGCTGCTGACCTTCGGTCTGAGCTATGGGGTGCTGCTCTTGCTGCCGCGTGAACTGACTCCAGTTGAAGATCGCGGGGAAATCGCCATTACGGTCAACGGGCCGGAAGGAGCCACACTGGCCGAGACCGCCGCCGATTTACGGCAAATCGAACAGATTGTTCTTCCG
The DNA here is from genome assembly GCA_002343265.1 of Micavibrio sp. UBA2400. Classification (GTDB taxonomy): domain Bacteria; phylum Pseudomonadota; class Alphaproteobacteria; order UBA2400; family UBA2400; genus UBA2400. The sequence goes on along the minus strand of DDSC01000037.1, from coordinate 54,010 downwards.
TTGCGTACCCCTGAAGATGGCGTCAATCGCATGCTGACCCTGATTGTCGGTCAGGGAGGGCAGTCGGGCGCCGTCAACACCGGGCGGGCCATTATCCGCCTGAACGACTGGTCCGAGCGGTCCGTGTCCCAAAAGTCAATTCAACAAAAAATTCAGCAGCAGATCGACCAGGTTCCGGGTCTGCGCGCAACCACCAGCAGCCCCGGCGGATTGGGCCGTGGTGGCTTCTCTGCCCCCTTCCAGCTCGTCATTGGCGGCAGTGATTACGCAGAGTTGCGGCAGTGGCGCGATCAGGCTCTTGATGTTCTGGGGCGGGATCGCCGCTTCATTAATTTGCGGGCCGACTATAACGAAACCAAGCCTCAGCTGGATGTACGCATTGATCGGGCTCGCGCCGCCGATCAGGGTGTGGACCTGCGGACACTGGCGGAAACGCTGGAAACCATTCTGGGCGAGCGTCAGGTGAGCCGCTTTACCGAGCGCGGCGAACTCTATGACGTAATTCTCAAGGGTGATCCTACCGAACTGGGCACCCGCGCGGACCTGAACCGGATCTTCATCCGCACCGGTCAGGGGGTCCTGCAACCGATCACCAGTTTTCTCACCCTGAGTGAATCTGGCGTAGCCAGCGAACTGGGGCGGGTTGACCGGATCCGCTCGATCACGCTCTCTTCTTCGCTAGCCCCCGATCTGGCCTTGGGTGATGCTGTCGAGCTGGCCCGCAGCCAGCTTGCCGACATCCTTCCCGCGCACGCCCGGATCTCGTTTCTGGGTGATGCTAAGGAGTACACCGAAGGTGGGAACGCTGTCCTCTTTGTCTTCCTGCTCGCGTTGCTGGTCGTGTTTCTGGTTCTCGCGGCCCAGTTTGAAAGCTGGCGTCTGCCGGTGGTGGTCATGACCACGGTTCCGCTTGCTCTGCTGGGCGCACTGCTCGCGTTGTGGATGAGCGGAACCAGCCTCAACCTCTATAGTCAGCTGGCGATGGTGATGCTGGTTGGTCTGGTTGCCAAAAACGGTATTCTGATTGTCGAATTTGCCAACCAGTTGCGTGACGCCGGGGAGAGTGTGCGGGCAGCGGCCTTGCATGCGGCAGGGGCACGTCTACGCCCGGTGCTGATGACCAGCGTGGCAACAGTCTTGGGTGCTCTTCCCCTCGTTCTGGGCACCGGGGCTGGTGCAGAAAGTCGTGCCGCCATCGGCTGGGTAATTATTGGTGGCGTCAGCCTGTCAACCCTGCTCACACTGGTAGTGGTGCCCTGCTTTTATGTTCTTATTGCCCAGAAGATGGGCTCGCGCCTCTCGCGCTGGCAACAGCTCAGCGCACTGGAAGCACAGCATCCGGAGCGATAGAACCCCACCAGTCATTAGACATTGAATTTGAAGTGAAAGATATCGCCGTCATGGACAAGGTATTCTTTTCCTTCCTGACGCAGCTTGCCATGCTCACGCGCGGCCACTTCACCGCCGAGAGCCACAAAGTCATCATAAGCAATGGTTTCGGCGCGGATAAAGCCGCGCTCGAAATCGGTATGAATGGCACCGGCCGCCTGCGGAGCCTTGGCACCTTTATGCACCGTCCACGCGCGCGCTTCCTTGGGGCCAACGGTAAAGAAGGTGAGCAGCCCCAGTACCGCATAGCCCTTGCGGATCACCTTATTGAGGCCCGGCTCTTCAAGGCCCATGGTGGCGAGAAATTCCTTTTGCTCTTCCGGGGCCAGCTGTGCCACCTCGGCCTCGATATTGGCGGAGATAATCACATACTCGGCATGTTCCTTGGCGGCCATCTCGGCCACGCGCTTGGTGAACTCATTGCCCGTAGAGGCTGAGGCCTCATCCACATTGCACACATACAGCACCGGCTTGGCGGTGAGCAGCTGCAGCCCATCAAACACCGGCTTTTCGTCAGCCGTGAGCGTGCAGGTGCGGGCAGGCTTGCCCGCTGACAGCGCCGCAATCGCCTTTTCCATCACCGGCACACGGGCCACCGCTTCCTTATCGCCTTGCTTGGCTTTCTTGCGCCAGTTCTCGGCCTGCTTCTCAAGACTTTCAAGGTCGCTCAGCATCAGCTCGGTGGTGATGATCTCGGCATCACGTACGGGATCGATGCTGCCTTCGACATGAGTAATGTCGCCATTCTCAAAACAGCGCAGCACATGCAAAATGGCATCGGTCGCGCGGATATTACCCAGAAACTGGTTGCCCAGCCCCTCGCCCTTGCTGGCCCCCTTTACCAGACCCGCGATATCAACAAACTCCAGCTGGGTGGGGATGATCTTGGCCGAACCGCCAATGGCGGCAATTTTATCAAGGCGCGGGTCGGGTACGGCGACACGACCCACATTCGGCTCGATGGTGCAGAACGGATAATTGGCCGCCTGCGCCGCCTGCGTGGCGGTGAGCGCGTTAAACAGCGTGGACTTGCCAACATTGGGAAGACCGACGATACCGCAATTAAAACCCATGGCAGACCCTCACTCTTAAATCGCCTGTGAAATCAGGGCGTAGATAGCGCGATATGGCTCTTGCAGCAAGGTCGGGATAATTCTTTCTAACTTAGGCAAAGCTGCGCACAGAATACCATCAAGATTAGCGATATTAATCTTGTGATCGCCGTCCATGTAAACCCTCAGCGTTTTCTATGCGCCTAATTTGGCCGCTGGAAATGTTCGCGCATTCAAGCGGCGGGCTGAATCCAAAGTTGCTTGAAGTGCGCTTCGCTCAGCACCATGCAGAGAAAATGCCTGTGTCATTCCGGGTGTAGTAAGTTCGGCTTTTGCGCCACTCATACCGACCGTGGTAATCTCCGGGTCAACCGTGATTGAAAAGGTGGGGGAATCTTTTGGGCTGGCGGTCGCATGGAAGGTGACAAGACCTGTCTGCTTATTCCAAGTCGCACGAAGAGTACCTTCGGTGCTTTGGCAATTCTGGATCAGCATTTCATTCGGATCGGGATGCTCGGTCATCTCAGTCATGTTTTCCTCCTCTGTTTAAAATCTAGACCGTATCCCCCGCCCCCGTGCGGGCCGAACGGACAATTTTTCCCGGCGCTTTGCCCGGGGCTTCGTCTTTTACCACCGGCTTGGTGGAGAGGGCAATTTTATTGAGAAACTCGGCTTCATTACCGTCGAGCAGTAGGCCAATCTGGGTAGAAACGCTTTTCAGCAGTGGCGTAAGCCACTCTTTATCCTCACTCGAAAAATCGGAGAGGACGTAGCCATGCACCAGCTCCTTCGCGCCGGGATGGCCAATGCCAAGACGCACGCGGCGATACTCGGCACCAATATGGGAATCAATCGAGCGCAGGCCGTTATGCCCGCCATGCCCACCGCCAACCTTGCAGCGGACCTTGCCCTTGGCCAGATCCAGATCGTCGTGAAACACGACGACCTGGTCCGGGGTAAGCTTGTAGAAGTTGACCGCTTCAGCCACGGCCTGCCCCGAGAGATTCATATAGGTCTCGGGTTTCAGGCACAGCACCTTGTCGCGGCCCAGTTTGCCTTCGCTGATTTTGCCTTGGAATTTGCCCTTCCACGTCCCGAAACCGTGGGCTTCGGCGATCGCATCGACCGCCAGAAAGCCCACGTTGTGACGGTGGCGGGCATACCCGGATCCGGGATTGCCAAGGCCAACCAGCAACCACATGCAGGGTTACTTCTTGGCCGGAGCCGCCGGAGCTGCCTTGGCACCCGCTGCCGGAGCAGCCGCCGCTTCGGCTGCCGGAGCCGCTGCTGCCGCAGCCTTCTCCTTGAGCTCGGAGCGAATGGCCGACGGAGCGGCGATGGTGGCGATGGTGAAGTCGTCCTTGCTCACCAGCTGGCAACCGTCCGGCAGTTTGATGGTGGAGGAGTGGATACCATCGTTGATCTCAAGTCCCGCGAGGTCCAGCGTGATCGCCGCCGGAATGCTGGTGGCGGCTGCCGTCAGCTCAATGCTGTGCATAACGATGTTGAGCACACCACCGCGCTTGATGCCCGGCGACTTTTCGCTGCCGGTGAACTTGACCGGAACCGCAACGCGGATACGGGTCTTCGGATCAACGCGCAGGAAGTCGACATGTTCGAGAGCTTCGCTCACGGGATGGCGCTGTGCGTCACGGGCGAGAACATGGTAGGCGTCCTTGCCAACTTTGACTTCGAACAGCTTGGTGGTGAAACCGGCCTTGCGGCTGAGGGTTTCGATCTCTTTGGAGTCAAGGCTGATCATGACGGGCTCTTTCTTGCCGCCATAGATAACAGCCGGGACTTTGCCTGCGCGACGGGTGGCACGGGCGGTCCCCTTGCCGGCCCGATCGCGCAGTTCAGCAGTGATAACGTTCTGCGACATGGTACTTCTCCTTGATGCGGTCAGCCTCCAGGGGTGCTGCTCCGCGGGTTATGGCCTAATCCAGAAGGCTTGACACCGACTGCTCCGCACTGATGCGGGCCATGGCCTCCGCCAGCAGCGGGGCCACGGTCAGGCTGCGGATTTTTCCACAGGCCTGCACCTCCGGCGTGGCCTCGATGCTATCGGTAATCACCAGCTCGGCCAGCGCAGACTCCTGCACCCGCTTCACCGCATCTCCCGACAGCACGCCATGCGAGCAATAGGCCACCACCCGCACCGCGCCTGCATCCATGAGGGCTTTGGCTGCGTTACACAGCGTGCCCGCACTGTCGACGATATCGTCAAGCAGAATGCAGGTCCGGCCCTTCACCTCGCCGATGATGTTCATCAC
>DDSC01000037.1:0-49099 GCA_002343265.1 Micavibrio sp. UBA2400 | reverse complement strand
TCGACCTCGCCGATGATGTTCATCACCTCCGAGAGTCCGGCACGGACGCGGCGTTTATCGATAATTGCGAGCTCCACGTCAAGCTTTTTGGCCAGAAATCTGGCACGAGCAACACCACCCACATCCGGCGAAACCACCACAGTTTCTGGCCCGGTTTTGAACTTCCCTTTGATATCATTGATAAAAACAGGTGCCGCATAGAGATGGTCGAGCGGAATATCAAAAAATCCCTGAATTTGGCCCGAATGTAAATCCAGCGTCAGCACCCGGTTAACCCCCGAAGCGGTCAGGATATTGGCCACCAGCTTGGCCGAAATCGGACTGCGCGGGGCGGATTTGCGATCCTGCCGGGCATAGCCGAAATAGGGAATGACAGCGGTAATGCGCCGGGCCGAACCACGCCGCAGCGCATCGACGATGATGAACAGCTCCATCAGATTATCATTGACGGGAGCGGAGGTGGACTGCAGGACAAATACATCCTCGCCGCGCACATTCTCTTCTACTTCCACAAAAATCTCACCATCGGCGAAGCGGCGCACCTCAATTTTGGTCAGGTCAGCCTTGAGATGCTGGGCGACCGAGCGCGCCAAAGCCAGATTGCTGGTGCCGGAAATAAGTTTCATAACGCGCTCCTGTGTTTATCAGGCGCACTGTAGCGGGTGCCGTGGATACGGTAAAGCCTAGCGCGGCGTGATGGTCCCTGCGCGAGCTGGCTCCGGAACCGGCAGCGCTACCGAGGCCGGAGCAACGATGGCAAAGTTCATTACAGCGAGAAGAGCCGGCACAGCAAGACGCCCAACGATCTCATAAAAACCCGGCAAACGACTCAACGGAGCCAAGCGATACTCCTGACCGGCAGTCACGCTCTTCCAGCTTTCACGCACCGTCTTGGCATTGTCATAAGTGAGGTAGGCTTGCCCAAGCATGAACAGCGCACTAATCCCCGCTTCCACAGGGCGATGGCTGTTGTAAGCCACATCCGCAAAAACCAGACTTACCGCCATACCCGATGTAGAAACGACTGGCGCCGTCGCCAACGGGAAGTACTCATCAAACCATTTCCACGCCGTTTTGGCCCATGCCAGCATGGGGCGGTCACTTTGGGATGGTAGGTGCTTTTCGCCCGAAATTGACATTTGGCTCTCCTCGCAAGGCTGGTGTGCAACATTTGCACTGCGGGATCAAGGAAAATGGCATTAAGTTTCAAAACCAAGGAGCACTGCGCATGAGATATAAAATTGCTTTTAACCAAGCTTTTTGATTGAAAAATGGGCACTCCCTCTGATATAAATCTTGGGCAAATTACTAAGGAATTATTAATGTCATTCCCCACCATCCTTGTTACCGGCGGCGCGGGCTATATAGGCTCACATGCATGTAAGGCCCTGAAAAATAATGGATTTACTCCCATCACTTATGACAGTCTCGTCACCGGCAACGCCGAAGCAGTGAAGTGGGGCCCGCTTGAGCAGGGCGATATCCGCGACCGCGACCGTTTGAAAGCCGTTTTTGCCCAATACAAGCCCGCTGCCGTCATGCACTTTGCCGCCTTGATTCAGGTGGGCGAGTCGGTCAGCGCCCCGGCCCTGTATTACGATAATAATGTTTACGGCTCCTACTGCCTGCTGGAGGAGGCACGGGCAGCGGGTGTGAAGCAGATGGTATTCTCAAGCACCGCTGCCGTTTACGGCATACCCCAGACGAACCTTATCACCGAAGATCATCCCAAGACCCCCATCAACCCGTATGGCAATACCAAACTGGCGATGGAAAACATGATCCGCGACTATGCAGCGGCGTATGGCATCAACTACGCCATCTTGCGCTACTTCAATGCGGCTGGGGCGGATGCCGAGGGTGATCTGGGCACCGCCTATAAGGTGTATACCCATCTCGTCCCGCTGATGATGCAGGCCGCCGATGGCGAAATTCCCGAAATGAAAATTTTCGGCAACGACTACCCGACGGCCGATGGCACCGCGATGCGCGATTTCATCCACGTCACCGATCTGGTGGATGCCCATGTGCTAGCGCTTAAGCATATGCAGGCGGACAAAGGGAACCTGACCCTGAACTTGGGCACCAACAAGGCGACCTCGATCCTTGAGATGCTGAGCGCCGCTAAGGACGTACTGGGCAAGCCGGTACCTGCCAGTATGTTCCCCCGCCGCGCCGGTGACCCGCCAGTCCTGGCAGCCGATGCTAGCGCCGCCCGTGCCACGCTGGGCTGGACGCCGCACCATTCAGATATCCGCAACATTCTGGCCACCGCCTGGAGCTGGCAGCACAAGCTGCGCGCCCATGGCCGCGCTGGTGCCCTGTCCCTTACCCGTTTCAAGGAGGCCTCGTAATGACCACCACCGCCAGCAATCTGCGTGAAAAGCAGCGCGTTCGCACCCTGTCGCTGGCCGATGTGCTGCCGGGTGCGAATGATAACGCACTACGCACGGGTCTTGCCCCGCTCGCGCCCACGCCCACCCTGCCCGGTGCCCGCTCGGTCCTGAAAATGGCGATGGACCGTTTAGGGGCGCTGGTCGGCCTCATCATGCTCGCGCCGGTGCTGCTGGTGCTGGCGTATCTGGTCAAGCGCGATGGTGGTCCGGCGTTTTATGGCCAGCAGCGTGTGGGCCAGAATGGCCGCAAGTTCAAATGCTGGAAGTTCCGCTCGATGGTGCCCAATGCCGCCGATGTGCTTAATGAGCTGCTGGCACGCGATCCCGAGGCCCGCGCCGAGTGGGAGCGCGATTTCAAGCTGAAGAATGATCCGCGCGTCACCCGGCTGGGGGCTTTGCTGCGTAAAACCTCGCTCGATGAACTGCCGCAGCTGTGGAATGTGCTGGTCGGGGAGATGAGTCTGGTTGGTGTGCGTCCGGTCACCGAGGCCGAGCTGAAAAATTACGGCGACAAGCTGGGCGATTACTACGCCATGCTACCGGGCATGACAGGCCTGTGGCAGGTGAGTGGCCGCAATGACGTGACCTATGCCGAGCGCGTGCAGATGGACAGCGACTATGTCCGTGGCTGGTCGCTGCTGGGGGACATCCGCATCATCTTCCAGACAATTGGCGTGATGCTGCAAAAGCGCGGCGCGTACTAAACGTGCTTCTGCGCCTTGCGCTGGCCCTGCTGCTCGCTCTGCCTGCACAGGCCGAGTCCATTCTATTACGGGATGATTTTGCGGGCATGCCCACACGTTTGCCCGATGGCACACAGACACTCTTTCCCGATAAAAGCCGCTGGGCCTTTACCTTCTGGCCGGGCAGTGTATGGCCGGACAGCTATGGCGATGGCACTAATTGGCTGGAGGGTAACGGCGAAAGTCAAACCTATCTGTCGCCCTTTGTAGGCAAGGTGAACGGCAAGCCGGTTCCCCTGCCTTTGCGCTATAATCCCTTCTCTTTTTCCGCCGATGGGTTGCATATCACAGCGGCACCACTGACCCCCGAGCAACAACAGGCCTATGGCGTGGGCGGGCATCGCCGCTTTGGCTCGGGGATACTGCGCTCGCGCCAAAGCTTTACCTATGGCCAGTTGCGGCTGGTAGCCAAGTTGCCCAGTGCGCGGGGCAGCTGGCCCGCCTTCTGGCTGCTGCCCAAGGCGCGCATCTGGCCGCCGGAGATCGATATATTTGAAGGGATGGCATGGGGCCGACACGCCAAACAGATTCACATCGGCGTTCTGCCAGGTAAGGGGGACAGCGGTAGCCTGATCGAATGGAAAGACCTTGGCGTGGACCCCTCGCAGGGTTTTCATGAATACGGCCTGAACTGGACCGCCCAGACGCTGACTTTTCTGTTTGATGGCAAGGTGTTACACACCCAGCCAACGCCCGCGAGTATGCGCCAGCCCATGTACGTACTGATCAATCTGGCGGTGGGTGGCAAATGGCCGTGTAATGAACTGGGCATCCGCCCGATCGACAGCAAGGCCCCCGAGCGCCTTGCCCGCTGCGCCGACAAAATAGAAGGTGACTATCCGGCAGAACTTGTTATCAAGTCCCTATCTGTGACGCAACCTTAGCAGTCTGTCGTGCCAAACTCCGATCCCGCCTTTCGCCTCAACGAGGCCCAAAGTGTCTTTTTCGACTACACACGAGGTCTGGCCGCTTTAGCTGTCCTCATTGGTCACGCGGCCGAACTATTTTTACGCAACAATCCGCTGCACAGCGCGGGCATTCAGGTCGGCGGTGTCTTTGTGTTTTTTCTCTTATCGGGCTTCTTGATCGCCTATAGCGTGTTTCGGCGCTATGATGACCCGACCTATTCATTTCGCCATTTTTTCATTGACCGATTTGCCCGCATCTTTACCGCCTTTATCCCTGCGCTCTTGCTAGTAGCGCTGGCGGACCATTATATCTTATCGCTCCCAGCTCCCCCACCAACAGAATCCACCCGATATATTGCTGGTCTGTACGAAAATGCCGAATGGCAGCATTGGCTAGGCAACCTGTTCATGCTGCAAGATTTCCCGATCTTCCAAGTAGCGCGACTACTACATCTGGACGGCGGAGACTGGTTTATCCGTAGTTATGGTTCATCCGCTCCATTCTGGACCGTGAGCATAGAATGGTGGTTATACATGCTTTTTGGTATGGTCGTTTTGCTACGCCTACGACGTGGTCAGCCGTTCCCCTTATGGCAACTCGCAATTCTCGGTTTTGTCGCCATTGAGCCGGCCTATTATTTTGTCGGCGGTGTAAACAACTGCCTGACCCTACTGTGGTTGATCGGCATGTTTGCCTGTTTGGGTTATAAGTTCTGGCCGCTCTGGTGCCGGAAGCTTGGATGGGAGATTGGCTCGCGCCGGTATATCTTGGGGCTAATTTTAGCCGTACTGGGCGGTTTGCTAGCGATGGCAATCCGGCTTCTGGCGATCAAGCTCGATATTGGCACTATACGCTTTGCTGAATTACAATTTGGGCTTTTCATGGGACTGGCCCTTTTCGCATTTTTCCTGCTAATGGGGTGCATCAGCCACGTATCTGCCTGGTTCAAGACCATTGGTACATTTTTGGCAAACTACAGTTTTTCTCTGTATCTGACTCACTATACCGTACTGACATATTTGTACGTCAAAACTCCTGTGAGCCACGCCCCCGCAACGTTCTGGCAAGCCATTATTTATAGTAACCTACTAGCCATAGTTTTCTGGTGGCTATTTGAACGCCACTACCCCAAAGTCGGGCGTTGGTTAAAGTCCCGTTTCTAGCGTAACTTCAAATACGCTTCATAGGTTACGGGCGTAACGATCTCACCCCCACCGACCTGCGCCAAGGTATAGTTGCGGCGTTTGTCCGGCCCGGCCAGATGCAGCACCGAGAGCGGGTTGGCGTCCGACGTTGGCTCGCAGAACTGCTTGGTCTGGGGGTTCCAGCGCGGGGCGCTGAGGGTGCAGATCCAGTTGCAGCGCGCAGGTGCGTGCTGATGCGGCAACCCGCGCAGAACCACCGCCGCGTTCAGCGCGTGCTGGTCGAGGTTGAGTTTGCGGCGCCGATCAATCATATTTTGGTATTCGGTGCGCCAGACACCCCAATGTGGCGCGTCATGATGCAGGGCAAAAATACCGGCATTGATGGCGGGCGGAAATGCCACGCGCAGACCGCCCAACAGCCCCACCGAGGTAACCATATGGCCATACCACCAGCGGTTATACATGAGGTTGCGGGTCATGCCTGCGCCATCCTCACGAATGAAGGCAGCGCCCTGCTCGCGCGCGCCCTTCACCAGAGTATGGAAAAACTCATCGGTCTGCGCCCATGCATCGGCATCAAACCACAGATACACCTCGTAACCGGGGAAGTATTTCTGTAAGCAGGTGCGGGCATCAAAGCCAACCAGATAGGATTTGCGCAACTCCTGCGGCACGTTGAGCGTCCACTCGGGTGCAACGACGGCATAGCCCTTGGCGCGCAGGGCCGCGATCTGATCGGCACTTAAGCCCAGATCGAGAATACCGATATCCGCCTGTTGACCCAGGCCGAGCGCCTCCAGCGAGGCCAGCGTTTCGGCCATGAAATCATAAAAATTGGCATCGCAGCCGGTGAGCAGAACAACGGAGTGAGTCATTTAGCTAGTCCTTTCCCGATACTGCTGAACCCAATACAGGCGCCACAGCGCTATGAAGATGGCACAGGCAACCGCACTATAGCCGATCCCGGCAAACCCGGACAGACCAACCCCCACTACCGATGTGACCAAAGCGATCGGCAGTAGCAGCAGGTTACCCAACCAGATCGCCCGGTCCTGATGTCGGGCATACAGCACATAATACAGCCCCTCCGCCAGTGACTTGATCCATACCCCGAGCAGCATGAGCCAGAGCACTGGCGCATGATCGGCAAATTCCGGCCGCCCGAAGGCATGGCCCAGCCATGGCACCACCACACCAATCACCAGCGCCATGATGGCACTGGAGATCGCACATTGGACCAGCATTTTATAGGATTCCTGCCGAAACCCTTCACGGTCGGACTGCTTGTGACTCGACACCAGACGCGGATAGCTGAAGGCAATCACACCATTTTGCAGCAGCGCGATCATGGCCACCAGAAACGAGCCATAGAAACTGGCGATGCCGACAAAGTCGCGGCCGAGGTAATACTCAACGACAAAGCGGTCAAGGTTGCTCGACGCGGCTGCTCCCACCGCACCCAGCCAGATCGGCAGACAGGTTTTGACGCTGGCCCGTACCCAAGTCCAGCTCACGGGGGTGGCGAACGCGGCCTGCCAGGGCAGATGCCACCAGATGATCACCATGACCACCAGACTGAACAAAACCCCGGCCAGCCAGCAGCCCAGGACAAAATTGGCGGTGCGCAACTCGGGATAGAACAGACCCAGTCCGATCACCGGAAACACCCACAGGGCGGAGCGAACGAAAAAGAGGGCCGTCGACAAGATGGGCTGTTTGAGGGCGATCAGGTTGCCCGAGGTTACGGCACTGGTGCTTTCACTTACGGCGAGGATAACAGCAAAGAGCACGACCTTACCGCCCACCACATCGGGCCAGAGCAGCGTCGCGCCTAGTGCGAGCGCCGCAAACAGCAGATAGTTCAGGCCATAAAAAACCGCCTGATCGCGCATTTTGACGGTGAGCGGCAGATCCTGCACATCCACAATCTCGCGGGCAACCACATAATCGAGCCGCAAGCCCAGCAGCGGAATGGCAATCGCCACATAGGCGGCCACCAAGCCGTAGGTCCCCATTTCGCTCAGGCCCAGATAGCGCCCCATATACAAGGTGAGCAGCAACTTGGCGACCAGTGAGCTGAGCCGCAACCCGGCATTGAACAGCTGGCGTATGATCGGCTTTTGACTGAACTGATGGAGAGACCGGAACAAGCAGGCAACCTGAGCTGTTAAGGAATTGGACGCGCGGGAGACTAGCCTATTTAGGCCCATAAGTTCAAGCGCTTTACCAGCCGCCAGACCTCTGCGCATAGCTGCTTTGCCGCCAAACATGACTGATAACCTTGCCTTTTTACGAGGTTTCGCCTACTAGTGCAGGCGCAAAACCGCCCTCATTTGATCCGGAATGACCCAGCACATCCTGACCCCGCTCACCGACCGCCCGATCCCGCAAGACCTGCGGGAAATACGCCTGTTCAACTTCGTTCGCAATGAGCGGGCCCGGATCGTTTACTTTCTCGACTACCACCGCAAGCTGGGGGTCAACCGTTTTCTGATGGTGGATGACCACTCGACCGACGGAACCCGGGAATTTCTGCTGGCCCAGCCTGACGTGCACGTCTTTACCGCCAATACAAGCTATAAAGAGGCCAAGTCCGGCATTGGCTGGACCAAGGCCCTGTGCGATCAGTATGGTGTGAATCAGTGGTGTCTGCTGCTTGATGCCGATGAATTGCTGGTCTATCCCGCCTGTGAAACAACGTCCCTGCGTACCCTGTGCGACCGGATGGAGCAGGAAGGAAGCGAAGCTCTATATACTTTCATGCTCGATATGTATGGTCCCGGCCAGATTGAGGAGGCTGTGTGCGCACCCGGACAGTCTTTCTTTGAAATTTGCCCGTTCTTTGACCGCAGCTACCATTTCGTAAAGCGCATTCACCTGCGTGGTGCCGCGCCGTTCCCGCCGCTGGAGGTGCTTGGAGGGCCACGCGCCCGGTGTTTTTACCCCCCGCAGGGTGAGCACAGCTATCTACGCCGCCTCGTCATTCATCTTGCCATGCAGATTACCCATATTCTGCGCACCAAATACAAACTGCCGCTCGCCGCCAACAAGAGCAAAGCCCCCGCCCTGTTCAAAGTTCCGCTCATCCGCTGGCAAACAGCCTATGCCTATACGGCCTCGACACATGAGCTTAACCCGGTTCGGCTTTCGGCCACGACTGGGGTACTGGCACATTTCAAGTTTTTTGCTGACTTCCATGCCCGGGCACAAGATGCCGTCGCCCGCAAGGCATTTGCCGGAGACAGTGCCGAATATCAGCGCTATCTCGACGGCGTAACCAAAGGTGGGGTTAATCAGTTCATGTATGCGGGGAGCACCCGCTATCGTGACAGTCAGCAGCTGGTTGAACTCGGCCTCATGAAGGTTGGGCAATGAAGATCGCCCTGATTGATCCCTCGCTGTTTACCTGGCCTTATGATAGCGCCCTGATGGGTGGCCTGCGGGCTCAAGGACATAGCGTCACCCTCTATATGAAACATTTGGCGGCGGGTGAGCCGGGTAAAGACCAACCGGATACCCGCGAGCTGTTTTATCCCGGTCTGCAGCACCCGTTTTTCAAAAAACTGCCTCGTTCCCTGTTTCTTGCCATCAAGGGTATCTCTCACTTCGTTTCGCATCTACGCCTGTGGATCCAGCTGCGGCGGGACCGGCCGGATATTATCCACTTTCAATGGGTCCCTCTTCCCGTGGTAGATCAGCTCTTCTTGCCGCTCTATCGCAAGATTGCCCCCTTGGTTCTGACCGTGCATGACTCCTCACCGTTTAATAATAATCCCAGTGGCCGCCTGCAGCGGATTGGCGTCTATGCCATCATGCACAAGTTTGACCGGCTCATCGTTCATACCGAGAAGGCCCGGCAGGCCTTGATGGGCCATGGTATCCCCGCCGCCAAGATCAACCGCATCGCCCATGGTGTGCTCGGGACCGGCCCGGCGATTTCGGCCACCACCGCCAGCCGCCGCGAAGCTGACGGCGAGACGGTCAATGTCCTTCTCTTTGGCAAGCTCAAGCCGTACAAGGGGGCTGATATCCTCATCCGTGCGCTCGCGGCCTTGCCCGAGAAGGCCAAGCGTCGCTGTCGCGTCCGCATCGTCGGTAAGGCTGAAATGGATACTGCACCGCTAATGGCTCTGGCGAAGGACTTGCAGGTTGAGGACCATCTGGTCTGGGACCTGCGCTTTGTCGCTGATGCCGAAATGGCTGGTATTTTCGCGGAGGCCGACATTATGGCAATGCCTTACCGCGATATTGATGCCTCGGGCGTCATGATGGTCGCGCTAGGGATGGGGCGCCCTATCATCGCCTCACGGATCGGCCTGTTTGCTGAGCTGCTGGACGATGGCCGCCATGGCATACTGGTGCTGCAAGAGGATCCGGCCGCGCTGGCAAACGCTCTGGCCACGCTCATCAACGACGCGGATATGCGTCTGCGCATGGGAGCTGACGTCTTGAGCCTATGTCAGGCTATTCCAAGCTGGGCGGAAATCGGCGCGCAAACAACGGCGCTATATCAATCTCTGCGTTAATTCTGGATCCGGCTGTCATACCGAAACGGATTGATATCATCACTTACCGCATCGCGATCAAAGCAGACTACGCCGCGGCGGGTAGCCTCACTGTTGCACAGAGCACGGTCCACATACAGGCATTGGGCGACGCGCTCGGAGCCCACAGTACAATAGCGTCCTCCACCAATGTAGGACAGCGTAACCTCAGGATTAATGATACAACTGGTGGAGGGCGGACTGGCTGCCTGCCGGCACAGGGCAATATCATCATATAAACACTGCGGTGGGTAGCCCGCGCCCCCTACGCAAAAGGTTGCCGCCTGCGCCGAGTGAGCAAGTAGAAGAGCAAGGAACAAAAAAGCGCTTCTCATGATTTTATATCCTTGGTGGTCAGCGGCTGCGGCGCGGGCCAAGCCAGTAACGCAATAATCAGGCTGTGCACAACAGGAGGGATAAGATAGCCCCCCATCAGCATCAGCATCAGGACCAGCGCTACCTTCAGATAGGCCGTGACCGTCGCCGAGCGTAGCACGGTCATAAAAAAGGCAAAATAAGCCAAGGTGCCGATGATACCATATTCAAACAATAGCTTACCCCAGGTTGGATCAAAGCTCTCATAGTCCACAGCATCCGGCACGATGGTGCCAATTGTTCCCGCTCCATATCCAACGAGAAAGCGCAGAGTATCCGGCACCAGAAAGTCGCGGATAATCCAAAAGATCGAGATAAACCGGGCAAAGCCGCTGGAGTGGATGTTGGTAAACTCGGTACTGCGGTTGACCAGTTGCTCAAGCCCCACCAGCGGCGCCCAGAGTGGTGCGGTAAAGACCACCAGTGCAGCCGCCGCCAAAATGAAAAAACGGCCCTGCTGAAGAAAGTAGATCGGGATCAGGATGAACAAGATCATCAACCCGGTGCCGGAAAAAGTCACCAGCAGAGCCAGAATATAAAGCGGCAGGCGCTTCCAGGTCTGCAAAACAGTTAGCTCAATCATGATGCAGATCGATAAAAACTGACAAAAGAAAGAGGGCTCGAGCATAAAAACGCCATTGCTCTTGAAATAATCCGAATTCATGCTGACCGGATTCATATAGTTGAAGAGAGGTGCATGACCGGTCTGGAGAAGAAGCGTGTCATAAAAAAAAGCAAAATCCGTACTGACGACAAACTGCAGAGCAAACTGAAGAATCCCAAGTACGGCCACCGCCAGCATCAGGATTTGAAAGCGTTGTAACTCAAAGCGTGGTGACAAAGCATCTGATCGGAAGCGCAAAATATAGGGAAAATGAACCAGCATAAGCATGATGACCGATAGCAAGGACGCCCGCTCGATATTGATGATCTGTAGCGCGGCAATGATGCCCATCGCCAGCGCGTAGACCGCCGCCCGCTTGGGTACAACCACCAGTCGCCCAGACAGCAGACCAAGGCCTGCCAATGCCATAAGAACAAAAAAACCAAAAAAGATCACATCCCCCGCACCAAAAGGGATCGTCAGTTTCTGAAAGAAAATGGCGCTGACCAGAATGGTGCTCATCAAGACGATGGCCAGACGATCAGAGGCCCCACGCGGCGCCACACCCGAAGCGGAGAGTGGAAATTGGTTCATTTCTTCTGCCGGATCGACTGCGCCAGCGCCCAGGTTTGAAAGCGCTCACCTTTGATGGAACGCCAGACCCCCAGAGCCGCACCCAGAAATGCCGTGAGAATATCGACGATCTGGGGAATGAGCGGCAGACGGAGCTTATACCCCCCCCACAACACAATACCCCCCAGGAATGGTAAAGCGAGCGCGACCCAGACATACCCCGCCCAGAGCAGGGCCAGCTCAAAACACAAGGCTGCAAGCACCAGCCAGAGCAGCACGAACCAGCGCAGCAGCTTGTGGGAAATATATTTATAGAGATCAAGCGCAGGCAGCTGCCGCAACCTAGGCCACATCAAACGGTGCACATTGAAGGCCTGGCAGGCAATACGCACCTTGCGGCGGAATTCCTCACTCGCCACGGTAACCGACTCTTCGTAGGCAATCACATCCGGGGCGCGGACGATCCGCGCGCCATCGCACAGAACACTGAACGATACGAACATATCATCAATGATGTCCGGCGGCGGCGGACGGTGCAAAGCACGGCGAACCGAAAAAATCGAGCCATCCGCCCCCATCACCGAGCCGGTCTCGCACTCCAGCTGCTTGATGTGCTCTTCCAGTCGCCAATACAGGGTGCCATTGGCAGCGGTGGCCGTTCCCTCGCCATTCACATAGATGAGATGGCCGCACACACACCCAACCTGAGGGTCGGCATAATAACGGGCCAGCGCCGGAATGGAGGCGACATCCAGCATGACATTAGCATCGGTAAATATGATGATATCCGCGGTCGCTTGCGCGACCAGCAAGTTCATACCGTATGTCTTACCATGTCGCTCGGGCGAAACGTGAATGAAGAAATCGTTTTTATACGGCTCCAACGCCTCAGCCGTCCCATCCGAGGCAGCATCAATATAAATATAGACCTGTAGGCCGGGGATAGCCTTTTGCAGCGATCGCAGATTCTCGGCCTTCTGCTCAATCACCGCCCGCTCGTTATAAGCGCACATGCAAATGGCATAGGTGAGTGGCGCAGGCGCCATCTGCGGCTGCATTGGCCGTTTCGGGAGCAGCCGCAGCGTAAGTGGATAGATCAGGAACGGATGAATCGCCAGCAGGAAGAACAGCCCGGACAGGCACAGTAATAAGATGGTCACACGATCCTCCCGCCCGGCTTAGAGGCGTCCGTACAGCCAGCCCGGAATGTAATAGTTACGCTTGTTCAGAACGGTCCCGATCACCCCTGCCCCGACATCCGAGAGTTGGGACACAAGCTGACGCAGTACCGGGGCGCGGGTCCGCTCGGCCTCAACGACGACAACCACACCATCGGCAAGCTTACTGACCGCCAGCGCTGCGGGGGACTGCAACACACCACTGGTAGCCAGCAGCACCAGATCAAACTGGTTACGCAGCTGCTCAAACAGCGGGGTCAAAGCCCCGATCTGGGCCAGCACCAGGTCCGTTTGCTGAGTGGTCGCCAGAGCCGCCATCTGCACCGGACCACGGGATGAGATCACTTTATCAGGTGTGGCACGGCCCAGCACCACATCAAGCAGGCTGTGTCCACTGGTGGCCGACAGCTCGAGCACCAGAACCCGTCGCTTGAGTGACTCGGCCACATAATGGGCAAAATCATAGCTGATCGTACTGATACCTTCCCCACTGTAGCAGCTGCCGAGCTGTATGATCCGGCCACGTCCAGCAGCCGGCAGGGTATTTTCCAAAGCTTGCAACAGGGCCGTCAGCTCCTGACGGCTGGCACCTTCATCGCGCCGACTGCGGCGGGAAAAACTGGTCAGCACCGGCTTGTCGAGAACGCTATGCAGCTGCTCACTCCGGCTAAAGGTCTGGTCAAACAGCTCAGCAAACAGAACTGCCGCCCCGCCAAAAGCGAGACTGGCCAAAAAGCTCAAAATCAGTGTCACCAGTTTCTGGGGACGGCTGGCTTTATCCGGCGCTGTTGGCTGCTGGATAACTGAAATCCGGGTAATTTTCCGCTGATTCAGATCATCATTCACTTGGGCCGCCGTCAGTCGCTCCTGCGCGGTTTTATAACCGGCCTCCGCGGCCATGACAGCGCGTTTGAGTGAATCATACTCGCTACGAAAAGCCTGCTTCTGCGCAATCTGCCGATCAAGATCGGCCACCTGCTGCGCCAGCGCACGCAGACTGCCATCCAGATTACGTTCTTCCGCCACGATATTGCGACGCAAAGTCTGGACGACATCACTATCGGCCCGGTAGGTCAGCAGTAGCTCAGCCTCCTTGGCTCGCATCTCATCAATCCGCTTCTGGATATCTTCCAGAACCGGAAACCGGGAGGAGTCGCCGCTCGCCGGAATACGCGCCGGCAGTGCGCCCAGTTCGGGCTGCGCGACCATCTCCTCACGGGGGATATCGCCGGTTGTGGTTACCCCGGGAACCGCCAGCGCCTCACGACGCGAGAGATAGCCGGTCATATCACCTCGTTGGCGTAGCAGCAGCGCCAGCTCTTCATCCAGCTCAGCAATGCCGTTCTTGAGCTTGAACTCGCTGAACTGGCGGTTGGCTTCCTCCAGTCGCTGCGCAGCCTGCTGGGATTGTTCGGTCAACGCGCCACTTTGTGGATTGCCAAAAATTTCGGCCTGACGGCGAATGAACAGGTCAAGCAGTCGATTGAGTGCTTCGGTGGCAAGCGCCCGATCTTCGTGAAAATAGCTGACCGTGATGATGCCTGCATCCGCCTTGGTGGCCGATTTCAGATCGGTCATAAAGGCCTTAACCGCAGCATTGGTTGTCTTGACCGGGTCATCCGATGCGCTGGCCAGGTCGGGATAGAGCCGGGCTAGACCCATCTCTTTCACAAGCGCGTCGGCCAGATCGCGGCTGGTCAGAATGTTGAGATTGGACTGTACCATGCCGCGCTTTTCCTCGGCAGACAGGCCGCTGGCACCATTGCCCTCAATCGCGGCCTCCGGGCGGGCATCCTGCCCGAATTTGACCAGCAGACTGGCCGTACTTTCAAACGCCGGGGTGGCGGTCAGCACATACAAAAAGGCCAGAACATTGATGGGGATGACCACCATCAGGAATTTTCGCATCTGGCGAAACGCCACGCTGACTATGCTGCGGGCATCCATCTGAACAAACATTACAACCTCACACGGTTAGACAGCACGGGTCACTGTCAGCTTAACGCCGCAGGGAATACGTCGCCGAGACACCAATGCTGGGCGAGACATACTGCTGGAAATACTGCTGGTAGTTCTTATAGGCGAGCGCGGTGCCCGACTTGGGCACAAACACGACATCATAGGGCGCGAGACGGGCATCCTTGCTGGCATCCCCTTCCTGCGTGGTGGCGTAATAGTCCGACAGGAATCCTTCGGTTTTTTCACCCGCACCGCGGCGCAGCACGACAACCCGACGCAAATCACCAGTGTTGAGCGCACCCCCGGCCCGCGCAATTGCTTGCGAGACCGTCAGGTTGGGACCCACCACCACAAACTCGCCGGGTGACGCCACCTCACCGCTAACATAAACACGGATGGGGGCAAACGAACGGATAACCGCAGAGACGCGCGGCTCATTCAACTCGCTGCGGTAAGCCTCACGCAACTCATTGTTCAGCTCGGCAACAGTCAGATTATAAGCCGGGATATCCTCTGACACACTGGTCGAAATCAGGCCATCGGGGCGGACAGTCACCGTTTCATTCAACTCGGGGTTGAGGGGGAATTTAATGTCAATCACATCACCGACCTGAATGGTATAAGCCGTCAGCTTCTCGGCCGCCGGAGCGACCGGCGCAACATCAGTGGCAATCGGGGGGAGCTTATCAAGCTTGGGTGCAGTGGAGCAGCCCGCCAGACAGACAATAAGGGCAAAACAAGCGAGCGAAGCGCGGGAAATCTGGGGATAATTGGCAAAAATCATCAGTTTTTCCTTTTCAGACAGTCTCTTATAAGCGAATCGGGCCTTGAATGCAAACAGGACGTGGCAGTGCAGCATTAGAGAAAATGGCAAATTGTCATTTTATTTCATAGTGTTGTCAGAAATGTGCAGAGCGGGCACAAGATCGATCAATTTTCATGAGTGACATTCATGGCAGACACAAAAAACCCCGGCGGCTAGCCGGGGTTTTTTAACATATTGATTATTATCAGTTATTCTGCTGAGCACCGCAGTTGGTAGCATCCTGCAGGGCCGAAAGCGGATCGGTCGAGAAGTTGTAGCTGGCCGCCTGACCATTGCTGGCCAGGGAAACCGCATCACTCCAGCAGGCCGTATCCTGCGCCGATCCACCCGCCGCCGGGGCCAGCGAAGCCAGCTCCTCACCCGTTGGCTCACCCTGGTTCTCACCACCAGCCGCCGGAGCCAGCTGATTGAGATCAGCCGGATTGGTTGGCGTTGTGGGGGGAGCGGGCGGCGTAGTGCCACCCGGCACGAACGGCAGCCCGGTGATCGTGAACCCCGCGTTACCTGTACCCGGAACAAAGCTCTGGATATTCTGGCGGAACACACGGCTGAGCAGCGTTGTATCAAGGTTACCCAAGAAGAACAAACCAACTGTGTTGTCATCATTATAGTGCCAGAACATATTCTCCAGCGCCGTCAGCTGAGCGGGGGTCAGGATGCCACCCACTGAAGACGGTGAGAAACCGTCATAAGTGGCATTCAGACCATCTTCCAGCGTGGGAGCACCGGGGGCGAACAGAGCTGTATTCAGCAGTTCGACATAGTAGGTGCTTTGTCCCGTGAACAGGGTGGTGCCGATCGTGTTGCCCGCGAGGTCTACATCACCAAAGCCGCCGAGAACCGGTAGCGGCGCGAAGCGATAGCCAACCGAACCACCGTCAAGCCAGTTTGCAGGACCTTGCAGGTCGATCAGACCGGTCTGGAAGGTCATGCCGATATCAGCCCCCGAGACGGCGTTATCACTGACAACCGCCGTGCCATAGTGGGTGCCCCCGACCAGAACACCCGAACCGACAGCCCCCGTTACGATGTTTTCGGCCACCGTGAGCTGGTCAACATCCGTCGCACGGATACCGTTGGTGCCCGCATTGGACACATCATTGTTACGGATCTCGACAATGCCGCTACCGAACGCACGCACATTGATACCATCTTCTGTAACGTTCTCAATCGTGTTGCCTTCACCAAATACGCCGCCGATCAGGGCCGTGCCGGGGGTGTTGACGTAGATACCCGCGCCGTTGATGGTCCCAACAGCTGAGCCGACAACATTACGGGCGATCGTCACGTCGGCCGTCTCTTTGACGGAAATACCGTGGCGCCCTGTGTTGTTAACAAGGTTGGCCAGAAGACGGTTGACGCCTCCCGACTTCTCGACATTAATGCCCTCGAACCCACTGCCGTCGATCATATTGCCGGACACCAGCAGATCGGACCCGCGCTGTACATTCACGCCGTACCGCCCCAACATCATGTAGCTGTTATCGGCAATGGTGCCGGTATCGATGGCTTCATAATAGGTACCGGTGCGGATCGCTCCCGCGACCTGATTACCAACTGTTGAGATATTGGAGCCGGTATCGACACGGACACCATCCCACTCCACATTGCGGATCAGGTTTGGATTCAGCAAGCTACCGATGGTGATACCCGAGCTGTTAAGGACCTGAATACCGCTACCGGTGTCGAACGCGAAGCTCAGCGTATCGGCAATCTGGTTACCACTGATCTCACTGTTGCTGGCCTCCTCAACATGGATACCGTCGCCGATGATCTCGTTCCCTTTTCCGCCACCAATCTGGTTATAGTTGATGGTCATATCCGAGGTGCGGATCGTGCGGATACCATGCCAACCGGCATCATAGATCCAGTTTCCGTTAATGATGGTCGTGCCGAGTAGATCCGTCACGTTAATACCGGACAGATGCGTACCCTGCACATAGTTGGTGCTTAGAACCGAATTCGTCGCTCCCACCACATCGATACCAAAGTAGGTTTGAGCATTACGGATTGCGTTATTGCTTACACCCAGGCCGTTCACGCCATCGACAAATACACCGGAACGGAGAACGTCCTGAATGTCGTTACCAACGATATTCACGTCGGATCCCTTGTAGAACGATACGCCATCCCAGCCCGTATTCCAGATCACATTCATATCGCTAGGACCCATGCCACCGATATCGACATGATGACTGCCAAAGGCATGGACTCCACTACCAAAGGCCAGCTCCGGGCTGGTGAGATTAGAAATGCTGTTGCCTTTAATCTCGGTACGCTGGCCACCGCCATTGGTGACGAAGGACAACAACACACCGTCCCCGTTCACTGTATCAATCACGTTATTGAGAATACGGCTGGCATCCGAGGCGAAGACCGAGATGGCCGACTTGCCGGTGTTCTGCACTAGATTGTTGGCGATCAGAGCCTGATCGGACCCGGCGGTTAGGGCGATGCCTTCGGCGCTTGAACCGGAGACGATATTGTTTACGAGAGTCGTGCGGTCACTGCCATTCAGGCGCATGCCCTGCGTGCCGCCGCTAACCTTGACGCCGTCAATTACGACATCGTGAGCGGCCACCTTGATGCCGGTTGTGGTCGGCGTGATCTCGGTTTCAGCGCCGCGTGCGCCTGCCCCGGCAATCCCAGCGTTAGCGCCTGCCAGCGTGAGGTTAGCCACGTCGGCGGTCACATCCTCGGCCCAGACTCCGGCGCCAACAGCAAGCGTATTGCTGCCCGTGCCTGTATTCTGGATGGAATTGATCGCATTTTGAATGCTATTAACCGACAGGAATGCATCGGCGTCCTTGTTTTGTGTCAGGCTGATCTGCCCGGTCCCACTAGTCCGGATTGAATTCGCCAGCGCCTGGAACCCGCCTGTGGTGTTGATGGCCACATTGCCACCGTTCGCATTGACGACGCCGCTATCCAGACGGAAACGGGTTGAGGTAATGGTGATATTCCCGCCATTGCTCACCATACCCATCCCCTGCTGAACAGCGACATTGCCACCCGCCTTGAGGATGAAGTTGCCAGCGCCGGTTGCATTAATACCGGCATTGACGGTGGTGAAGCTGACATCGTTGTTGACATCGAAGGTCAGGGTCTTGTCGGTTGACCAGTCAACCGTGCGCTGAACATCAAGACTGTCGCCCGCACCGAGAACCAGCAAAGACACATCACCGCTGACCAGCGCGCTTTCCAGAATCCCTTCGATCACATTATCAAGCACAAAGGTGGTCGGGTCGATCAGCCAGTGACCACTGGTCTGCACAGCAGCCGTTGGCGCAAAGCTGATGTTCGGAGCCGAGGTATCGACAAATCCGGTTCCGTCATTACCCATGGCAGAAATCTGCCCACCCATGGTGAGCTTCTTGCTTCCAATCACACGGACATCACCACCCGCCTTGCCGGCACCACCATTCGCGCTAGCCTTGCCGGTGAACGAGATGGTATCCGCCCCGAGCACGATACGACCGCCCTGCTCGCTGACCGAGGAGGCATTAATCACACCATCCATGTTGATCGCGCTGTCGACCACGTCCTTGGCAGCACGTGCAGTCATCTGCACCACACCACCCTCGGCCGAAATGGTCCCCAACTGGTCAATCACGGCTTTGCTGGCGGTGCTGTCCAGAGCCACTTCGATCAGATTATCGCCGTAGAGATCGACGGTAACCTGCTCACCCGCGGCCAAGGCCACCTTGCCCAGCTTGGCACTGATAACACCACTGTTGCGTACCGACGGGGCAACCAGCGCAGCCAAGCCGCCTTCAGACACAGAGATTTCACCCTCATTGATGACATCACCGGTGCCGTTCATGTTGGTCAGGGCCAGCCTATCGGCACCCGACATGACGGCTGCGGTATCAATCGAGCCGGTCGATGCGACAAGACCACCAACATCGATACGCGCTGTGCGACCGAAAATCACACCGTTACGGTCCAGCACCATAACCTTGCCGTTTGACATGAGCGTGCCCAGAATCTTGGTCGGGTCCTGCCCAGCACCGGTGACGCGATTCACAGCGAGGGAGTTGCTACCCGGCTGAATAAAAGTGGTCGTAGCATCTTTGCCGATGTTGAAGCTGTTCCAGTCCACCACCAACCGGTCACTGCTCTGCCCTACATCAAGACGGCCCGGCGCACTGTAATCAAACGTGGCACTACCACCCACCACGGTCCCGCCGGTTGGCAGCTCGAGATCGTCCACCGCCTGTGCGGGGCTGGCGAAGGACACAATTGACAGAACCAGCGCCGTTGATTGCATCAGCCCGTGAATAAGCTGGTTGGACGATGCGCGGCTGGTGCGATTGATGGTTGTCATTTTTGCTTCCCTCGTTCAGTAAAAAAATAAGAATGGTGGGCCTTAGCGTTACCACTGGTAAGGCGAACGCGGTACATTTATAAAACAATGGCCGGGCATAAATCCACAGAATGTGACAAAAAATTAACAGTTTTTTTATTTTTCTTATAATCACATATATATCAATAACTTAAGTGAATTGTATAGGGTATTTACGCATCAGAACGATGCCCTAAGCGTGTTAATTCAGCCTCATTCCATGGTTAATGTCGAATTTCTTGCTTCATCTGGCTGATTAAATACATTACTTAGGGCAAACTGCTGGCTGCCGTCTGGCCAGAGAACCAGAATTAACCCAAGAAACGCCTATCGCACGAGGATACTGATGTTTATGCTGCTCCCCACCCTGACCTTACGTCGCTCAACCGGGCTTCTGTGCGCGGCCATCGCTCTACTGACGGCTCCGGGGGCTTTGGCCCAGAGTGTCACCGGCCCGGCAGACATCAATCGCGTGCAGGAGCGCGTTGCGCAGCCCCGCGTGATTGCTCCGTCGGACGATCTGATTCAGGTTGAAGGGCGCAGTGCTGCTGCCGCTCCCCGCGGTGCAGAGAAAATCAAGCTGAAACTGGCCGACGTTACCTTTGCGGGCATGACCGTTTATCCAGACGCACAGATTGCACCACTCTACCGGGATAAAATCGGACAAACCATCACCGTGGCGGATGTCTATCAGCTGGCCGCCGATCTGACCCGCCAATACCGCAATGACGGGTATATCCTGACGCAGGTCGTGGTGCCGCCGCAGACTATTGAAGGTGGTCACGTCAAGCTGATGGTGGTGGAAGGCTATATCAGCGATGTTACTGTGGAAGGCGACAACACCGATACAGAACGCGCACTGATCGCCTCGTATGCCAATCACCTCAAGGATCGCCCACTGAATACCCGTGAGTTGGAGAAAGCCATTCTGCTAACCAATGATCTGCCGGGCGTGAGCGCACGCAGCATCATTTCCCCAGCCCTGAATCACGCCGGAGCGGCGCAGTTGCGGATCGTTACCGAGCGCAAGTCCTACAATGCCCTGCTCAGTGCTGATAATTATGGCAGCCGCTTCCTCGGCCCGCTTCAGCTGCAAGGCGCACTCTCGGGCAATTCGCTTCTCGGTATGAACGAGCGGATCACAACCGATCTCATCTATGCTCCGGACGGCAGTGAACTGGCCTATGGTGACCTTATCTACACCCAACCGATTGGGTCCTGGGGCACCCGTCTGGAAGTCAAGGGGGCGCTGGCCGCCAGCGACCCCGGCTATATCCTGAAGCCGTTTGATATCAATGGCCGGGCGGTTACACTCAGCGTACGTATCGACCAGCCGATCTGGCGCACCCGCGCGGAAAACTGGAGCGTCTATGGTCTGCTTGAGGGCCGCAACAACATGACCCAGAGCAATGCCGATATCACCCGGAAGGATCGCATTCGGGCGATCCGGCTGGGCACGGATTATGACCGGATCGACAGTCTCTTTGGTGGCGGCTTCAACAGTCTGAATCTTGAGCTGGCACAGGGCCTTGATCTGCTCAACGCCAGTGATGAGGGCGATACCAACCTGTCACGCACCGCCGGCGATCCCCAGTTCACCAAGATGGAGGCTGAGTTCCAGCGCCTGCAGCGCCTGACGACCGGCGTGAACCTGCTCCTTGGTGTACGCGGGCAGATCGCGGATGAGGCCATGCTCTCCTCCGAGGAATTTGGTGTTGGTGGTCCGCAGTATGGCCGCGGCTATGACCCGTCAGAAATCGTCGGTGATGATGGCATTGCGGGCAAACTGGAAGTGCAGTTCAACGACCCTGTCCCGGCCAGCTTCCTCAAGACCTACCAGCTCTACGGTTTTCTGGATGGCGGCCGCGTCTGGAACGATGACGCGACAACGGCCGCGGACCGCGAGATCAGTGTGATCTCCACCGGTATTGGCGTGCGCGCAACCCTGAAAACCAACACCGAAGCCGGAATGTATGTGGCTCTGCCGCTAAACCGCGATGTACAGACCTTGGGTAACGAAGACCCGCGCGTCTTTGTGAATGTAAACCACAAGTTCTAGGATGACCGAGTGACTCACCCAAAAGCCCCGCCCCTGTGGCGGGGCTTTTTTCTGCTGGAGAGCGGTGCTACTCCTCAAGCATGGACGACAGCTTGAGCGCGTACCCCATGCTGCCCTGAACCTTAAGCTTGCCAAGCGTGTAGGCGATGGTCGGGTTCAACTCACCCTCAAGCAGTTTGATAAGGTTCTCTTCCGTCATGGTGATGGTTGTCTCGGCTTCACCATCCTCGCGGGATAGGCTCGGCGGGATCGCCTTTCCATCAAGCAGCAGCGTCCCCTGCCCGTCCACGATAAACTTGACGCGCGCCCCCAATCCACTCAGGTCCATGAGTTTCATCCGCATTTTAGCTTCAACCTGATCAAGTGACATGGTGCCTCACAAGGGTATGTTATCGTGTTTCTTCCACGGATTGTCGAGCTGCTTGGTTGCCAAACTGTTAAGAGCGCGGATCAGGCGCGCGCGCGTTTGCGCCGGCTCAATGATATCATCGATAAAACCGCGGATGGCCGCAGAAAAGGGATTGGCAAATTTTTCCTGATATTCAGCTACTTTCTCGTCACTCCCGTCGCCCCGGAAGATGATCTCGACTGCACCTTTGGCTCCCATCACTGCAATTTCGGCGCTTGGCCAGGCGTAATTCACATCACCACGCAGATGCTTGGACGACATCACGCAATAGGCGCCGCCATAGGCCTTGCGAGTAATAACCGTCACCTTGGGCACCGTGGCCTCGGCGTAGGCATAAAGCAGCTTGCTGCCGTGTTTGATAATGCCGTTATGCTCCTGATCAACCCCAGGCAGAAACCCCGGTACATCAACAAAAGTCACCAAAGGGATATTGAAGCAGTCGCAAAACCGCACAAAGCGGGCCGCTTTGGTGCTCGATGCAATATCGAGACACCCCGCCAGCACCATGGGCTGATTAGCGACAAACCCGACCGTGCGCCCACCCATGCGACCAAACCCGATAAGGATATTGCCCGCAAAATCTGGTTGTAACTCAAAGAAATCTCCCTCATCAACCACTTTGGTGATCAGCTCTTTCATGTCATAGGGCTTGTTGGCGCTCTCTGGCACCAGCGAGTCCAGTGAAGGCTCGACGCGATTGACCGGGTCTGATGTAGGGCGAACGGGAGCAGGCGCGCGGTTGCTGCTGGGCAAAAAATCGAACAGGCGCCGTGTTTCTAGTAGAGCCTCAATATCATTCTTAAACGCCAGATCGGCCACACCCGATTTATGAGTATGGGTACTGGCTCCACCCAGCTCTTCATGGGTGACGTTTTCATGGGTCACGGTTTTTACGACGTCTGGCCCGGTGACAAACATATAGGCGCTATCCTGCACCATGAAGATGAAATCGGTCATAGCGGGGCTATATACCGCACCACCCGCACACGGCCCCATAATGAGCGAAAGCTGGGGAATCACGCCACTGGCCAGAACGTTGCGCTGAAAAACTTCCGTGTAACCGGCCAGCGAAGCCACACCTTCCTGAATACGGGCGCCACCAGAGTCATTCAAGCCGATCACTGGTGCGCCTACTTTCAGGGCCTGATCCATGATTTTGCATATTTTGGTCGCGTATGCTTCGCTCAGCGTACCCCCAAAAACCGTAAAGTCCTGTGAAAAAACATACACCAGCCGCCCACTAATGGTGCCAAAGCCAGTGACGACACCATCGCCGGGGATGCGTTGGGATTCCATACCAAAATCGGTACAGCGATGCTCGACAAAAGCATCCCATTCTTCAAAACTGCTTTCGTCCAGTAGCAATTCAAGCCGCTCGCGCGCCGTCAGCTTGCCTTTAGCGTGCTGGGCTGCGATACGCTTTTCCCCACCGCCCTGCTTAGCGGCGGCGCGGCGCTGTTCAATCTGATGACGGACATCTGACATGACCTGCCCCCTTGCCAATCGTTTCCAGTCATATCAGTATTTGCCGCACTGAACCAGCCGGAGAGCTTGCCATGCGTCTGTTACCCGCTCTTGCCCTTCTACTGCTCTGCGCCGGGCCTGTTGGGGCACAGACACCACCCGCCAAGGCCCTTCCAGCGGAAGCCAGCGGAAGCTATATCCTTGATAAAAGCCACGCCAATATCATTTTCAAGCTCAGCCATCTCGGCTTTTCTGACTATATCGGCCGTTTTAACAGCTTTGATGCCAAGCTCAAATTAGACGCAGCCAAGCCGGCGAATAGCAGTGTTGAGGCCACAATTGCTCCGGCCAGTGTTGATACCAACAATAGCGAGTTAGAAGACAAGCTGCGCGGCGACTATTACTTTAATGTCGCTCAGCACGCCGAGATCAGGTTTGTTAGTACGATACTGAAGCAGACGGCGGTCAATAAAGGTATCATGATGGGGAATCTGACAATGCTGGGCGTCAGCAAGCCCGTCAGTTTGGATGTAACATTTGTTGGCGCCGGCATGAACCCGTATGCCAGTGTGTACACGGTTGGCTTTCGGGCCACGGGCGTACTTAAGCGTAGTGACTGGGGCATGAAAACGCTCATTCCACAGATCGGCGACGATGTGCAGGTGCTTATTGAGGCTGAGTTTCATAAGCGTCCGGAATAGCCTATGCTGCGCACACTGACCGACTTAGTCACCCAAGCGGCCGGTGGTGGATTCCGTGCTGCACTCTTCTGGCTAATCTTCATAATCGGGTGCGCCATGCACTGGTTGGCACCCCGGCTCCCGATGGCCGATTTACCGCAGCATGCCGGACAGATCGCCGGGTTAGCCGACATGATGCGTGGAGACTTTCTCTGGGGTGATATAGCTCAGCTCAACTGGCTGACCCCCTACCTACTAGCCTATTCGCTAGCCGCATTAGTGACACTGCTTTTGCCGGTTACGGTTAGCATCGCCCTGATACTTACCGCCGCCTATGCCAGCAGCGTGCTCCTATGTCTCTATTTGCGCCGCATTTGGCAACGAGCACCGCAGCTGGATTTGTTGTTTTTGCCCGGCTTCTTTGGACTGGCGTGGCACTTGGGAAGCTTTAGTTTTTTGGTGGCTTTCCCGCTTGCTCTGCTGTTTATCGCTCTTTGTGCCCGCCAAGCCCGCAATCCAGCTCCCTCTCGCCTCTTGACGCTGACCCTCTGTGGCCTGTTACTGCTTACTGCTCATATTCTTGCGTTTGGCTTCGCCGCACTGATTGGCGGCCTCATTCTGCTGCTCGCTCCTTTGCCACTTAAGACACGGCTGATGCAACTCTGGCCATTTCTGATTTTCTTTATGCTCCTCCTCGCTTATCCATTGCTGGTTCAAAACAACGTCCAGGCGGCAAGCACCCTCAGTATGGGCGATCCGTCCCTGCGACTGCTCAATTTCTTTCACCTGCCGCTGGATGGCGACTATGTCCGGCCACTCACGCCGCTGTTTTACCTGCTGTGGTTGCTCCCGTGGATCTGTGGCTGCGGTCGTCCGAGTGGCCTGCGCGGCCCGGCCATTCCTTTTCTCAGCCTCTGCGGACTATGGCTGCTGATGCCAACTGTTCTTTTTGGTACAAACCAGATTTATCAGCGCTTCGCCGTTTTTTCATTGCCCTTTTTTGCTTTTTTGTTTGCACCGCCGCCCCCTGAACCGCGGCACCTTGCACCTGAACGCATCATCCTCGCCTTCGTGCTGGTAGCTAGCTGCCTATTCTACCAAGCCCATCATGTTCAGAGGTTTGCGCAGGAGGACCAGGTTTTTGCGGACGTGCTGGCTGAACTCACCCCCGAACGGCGACTCCTCATGCATATTGCCGATTCCTCAAGCCCTGCGTTCGGCAACCGCTGGCTCTATTTTGGCTGGCCAGCCTGGTATCAAGCGGAACAACGCGGCTGGGTTGACTTTAACTTTGCCTTCTTTTTTCCGCAAATGGTCAGCTTACGTGATCGCAACAGCTATAGCGCTCACTATACCTTCGCAATCTCGCGCAATGCCAGCTTTGACTGGTCACTTTTACAGGGTCAGCGGTATGATTTTTTTCTTGTGCGCGGACGCGATCAGGGTGCGCATGACTTTATAAAGACTCTCATAACCAACAGTGATTGTACAATTGAGCGGCAGTTCGTGACAGCAGAATGGCAACTCTATAAGAAGATCAGCTGTCAACCGATAGCCCGGGAAGCACCGGGAGCAAGGTAATAAAGCGATGGAGTTGCTCAAGCTCCGAAAGTAAATCATCCCGCTTGGCCCGCAGTTCTTCCGGTTCCCCCCACGTCTCACTCTGGTAAATTTCCTCAAGCAGGGCCAACTCCAGCACTTGTGATGGTGACAAATGCTGTTTAAGCATAGCCAAACCCAGAATCGCGGAACCGGTTAACCCGGCCGCTTGTGAAAGCGCAAGCAGATGAAAAGCGTCCAGATGCTGTATTGCCATGCGCAAAGCTGCCAGCGCCTCTGGGCTTTGTTTTTGTGGCATAATTCCGTTGAAGACCAGAAAATCAGCACCTGTTTCCGTCTTGACCCAGTCTAGCCACGGCTGCCAATACGCCGTCTGTCGCGCCAGTAACTCCTTTGGCTCCTCTGCACGATAGCAGAGCAGCTCGCTATTCGCGTGACTGAGAAAGCCTCCACGCGCCGCATCAAGAGCTGGGCTGATATGGTCAATCGCCGTATTGACATATTGCGTAAGAGGAATTTGTCCGCGCCTAGGCAAAATACCGCCAACGTCTGCCCACTCGACTTCAATCGCCTGAGCTAACTCCGAGGATGGCACTGCCAAGGGTGCGCCTTTTGGCGTACTTAGAGGCTTACCTTTGCGTAGCGGTATAAAGGCAGTCATATCCAGTAGCGTTCTATTGTTGGCAGGAGTTGGTCGATCTGCTCAAGCACAGCGAAAGCGCCTGCAGCCTTCAATTCCGGATTAGCCGACTCATTCCAACTGACGGCGATGGCACCAACGTCTGCATTTTTAGCCGCTAGGACATCAAACAGGCCATCGCCCACGACCAACGCATTCTTGGCATCAACCCCGGCCTCGCGCAGGCCGTTTAGTACCATCATCGGGGCAGGCTTAGGTGGCGCGTTATCGCAGTGATTCAGTGTAATGAAGCGTTGATATATCCCATTACTCTTAAGAACCAGCTCCAAGCTGTGCGCATGCTTATTGGTGACAATTCCGAGCAGATAGCCTTGCTGTTCCAATACGTCCAACACAGCCAAGATGCCAGGAAACATCTTCTCTTGCGGTGTGGCACTAGCCCGAATAGCAGTGATCTCGCGCATCATGTATTCGCTTGCAGCAACCACCTGCTCAGCCGTCAGCAAGCCTTCCATCTTGGCCCAAGTCTGCTTGAAGCTCAGGTACGGCATCTGCGCCACCAGTTCAGGCGGCGGCGATGGTCCCCCCACATGCGCGATCGACTGCATGAACATGGAATGAATAAAGCTTTGGCTATCCACCAGTGTACCGTCGCAGTCAAACAAGATCAGCTTGCCGTTCATTGACGGCCTTTTGGCTTACGTTTAACTGCCGCGGCTTTTTGGGCAGCGCGCTCAATCTGTTCCTTGCGTGCCGCCCGATATTTTTCTTCGGCTGCTTTCGCGTTGGCAATCTTTTCCCGGCGTTCGGCCCGGGGATCAAGCGTAGCGAACGGGTCACCATCATCCAGCCCCTGAAACCCGAACATATGCCAGGCGGCCTTAAAATGCTCTGGCAGCGGCGCTACCACATCCAGAACACCTTTACGTGGGTGGGGTATAATCAAACGACGGGCGAAGAGGTGAAGTTGGCGCGGCAGACCGAACTCATCGCGGTTGCCATATTTAGGATCACCCAGCATCGGGGTGTTGATCGTGGCCATGTGTGCGCGCAACTGATGCGTGCGCCCGGTAACAGGCCACAGCGCTACCCATGCGGCAGCGCGATCTGCGCGATCAACGACCGCGTAGTAGGTAATCGCTTCTTGCCCGTCCTCATCATTCACTTCCATTTTTTCAAACGCGCCTTGGCTCTTGAGTAGCGCAGCGTCAATCTTGCCCCGCTTAAGCTCAGGCACACCCAGCGTCACGGCCCAATAGTATTTGCGCGCCTTATGACGACGGAAACTCTCGGCCAGCTTGCGGGCGGCGTCCTGTGTGCGCGCCAGCACCAGTACACCTGCCGTATCGCGGTCAAGACGGTGGACTAGCCGCGGCCGCTCCTCGGCGCCGAAGCGCAGCTCATCCAACGCCCCATCGAGATGTTGTGATGTTCCAGTACCACCTTGCACGGCCAGGCCCGCGGGCTTATTGATGACCAGCACGTCCTCATCGCGATAGAGAACACGGCTGAGCAAGTCTTTGACCAGCCGCTCGGACACTTTCGGCTTGTGGCCTTTGGGCTTAGGTGTGCTCTCCGGCAGGGGCGGAATGCGAATAGCCTGACCGGGCTGCACACGCGTGCTGGTCTCAGCCCGTTTACCATCCACCCGCACTTGCCCGGTTCGCAACAGCTTTTGCAGGCGAATTTGGCCAAGGTCGGGGTAATGCTTCCTGAACCAGCGATCGAGGCGCTGCTCCCCCTCGGCATCAGTGACAGTACGGGTCAGAACGGCTTTCATGCCACCGCTTTTACCAGCCAAAGCCCGGCAAAGACAGCCAAAAATGATAATCCGACCGAAGCCGCGACGTAAAGACCAGCCGTTAAAAGCTCCCCACGCTCAAGCAGCAGCAAGGTATCGAGCGCAAAGGCAGAAAACGTGGTAAAGCCGCCCAACACACCCACCAGTAAGAACAATCGAAAATTTGTGCCCAAAGTACCCAGATGCACCCCATAACCAGCCAGAACGCCGATGCCAAGGCAGCCCAGGACATTAACGACCAAGGTCGCCACGGGGCCTGCCAGCAACTGAGACGCACCATAACGCAGGCCAGCACCCAGCGCACCGCCCGCTAAAACAAGTAGCCAGTTCATCATGACTTCGCCTCACGCAGCTTCTTCCAATACTCCAGCCGCTTAAGAATATCGCGCTCAAAACCACGTTCAACAGGCTGATAAAACTGCGCGCGGGCCATGCCATCGGGAAAGTAGTTCTGGCCCGAAAACCCTTCAACAGTCTCGTGATCGTAAGTGTAGTCCTTACCATAGCCGATCTCTTTCATCAGCTTGGTCGGGGCATTTAGAATATGTTTGGGCGGCATAAGTGAGCCGGTTTTGTTGGCTGCAGCACGCACATCATTATACGCAGCATAAAGGGCGTTTGATTTAGGTGCAGTGGCGAGATAGACCAGTGCCTGCGCAATATTCAGCTCGCCTTCCGGGCTACCCAAGCGCTCGTAAGCCTCGGCGGCGGCAAGCGTTTGCGGGAGTGCCTGCGGATCGGCCAAGCCAATATCTTCACTAGCGAAACGGATCAGGCGGCGCACGATGTAGCGCGGATCCTCGCCACCGGACAGCATACGCGCGAACCAATAGAGTGCTGCATCGACATCCGATCCGCGCAGCGACTTATGCAAAGCCGAAATGAGGTTATAATGCCCTTCCTGGGCTTTGTCATAGAGCGGGGCGCGCTTTTGCAGGATTTTGGCAAGATCTGAAACGTCGAGTGACTTATCGCCTGCCTGTATCAACAGCTGCTCGGCCATATTCAACAGATAGCGCCCATCGCCATCCGCCATGGCCAGCAATTGAACCCGCGCCTCATCCGTCAGTTTTAGTGTACGCCCGTCAAACTGCTCGGCGCGCACCAACAGGGCCTTCAGCGCGGTTTCATCCAGTCGCCTGAGGACATAAACCTGACAACGCGATAGCAGCGCCCCATTCAGCTCAAAGGAGGGATTCTCCGTTGTTGCGCCGATCAGCGTGACAGTGCCATTCTCGACATAAGGCAGGAAACTATCTTGCTGGGCGCGATTGAAGCGATGAATTTCATCAATAAAGAGCAGCGTACCTCTGCCTTGACTACGCCGGGCCTCAGCTGCCTCAAAAACCTTGCGCAATTCAGCCACGCCCGAGAGAATGGCGGAGAGGGCAACAAACTCGAGCTCGCTAACATCCGCCAGCAACCGGGCAATCGTGGTTTTACCACAACCCGGTGGGCCCCACAAAATCATGGAGGCCAGATGATGCTGCGTCACCATGCGGCCGATCGGTCCATCCGGACCCAACACATGCTCCTGCCCCACCACGTCGGACAGCCCGCGCGGGCGCAGCCGATCCGCCAATGGACGCGGTGCTTTAGCCGTCTGTGATACCAACAAACTCATGGTTTATTATGGCACAAATCAGTTCTTATTATCAGATTAATTCACAGACGCCCTCAGCCGCCCGCGACCGTATTAATCACCTGGTCGCCACGGCGAATAGTCAGACGCCAGCCACGGCTGTCGCGATCCAGAGCTTTGGCTAAATCATCGACCGCAGCGATACTGACCCCATTGACCTGCAAGATAATATCCTGCGGTTTGAAGCCCAATTGACGGGCTAGCGAGCCGGGTGCGATCTGACTAATAATCACACCGCGCTCGACAGCACCATCATAGCCGAGTTCATCAATGACTGCTGGGCTGAGATTCATCACCTCGGCACCACTAAAGGGGGTACGACCTTTAAGCTGGAGAGTCTGGCGGGGCGGATCCTCTGGCGGAGCGATGAGCCTGACCAGCACCTCGCGGCTCGTGCCTTTGGAAAGAATGGTAAACAGCACTTCGCTATTAACAGCACGGGTGCTGGTGCGAAAGCGTAAGGCTTCCGGATTATCTACGGCAACACCAGCAACCGCCGTGATGATATCACCAGTTTTTATCCCAGCAGCTGCGAGTGGACTGGCTTTGCGCAAACTTTTAATGATAACACCCTGCGGGCGATCAAGGCCAAGCGATGCGGCTAATTCGGCATCGACCTCCTGTGCAGCAATCCCCAGCCACGGCCGCACCGGGCGCTGACCACTTTCACCCGCCTCAATAACCGTACGCACCAGATTGGATGGAATAGCGAAGCCGATGCCAACCGAACCTCCCGAGCGGGAATAGATTGCAGTGTTGATCCCGATAAGCTGCCCCTTCATATTGACCAATGCGCCGCCTGAGTTGCCAGGGTTAATGGCGGCATCGGTCTGTATGAAGTAACCACCCCCGTTAATCGCTGTGGTCGTGCGCGAGGTTGCCGACACGATGCCACTGCTCACGCTTTGGCCAACGCCGTAAGGATTGCCAATGGCCAGCACCAGATCGCCAGCCTCAAGCGCATCGGAATCGCCAAGCGGGAGCACGGGAAACTGCACATCCTCAACCAGTGCCTGCAATACCGCCAGATCCGACTTGTCATCAACCGTCACAATTTTAGCCGGGAATTCGCGCCGATCCGAAAGAATGATCTTGATGTCCTGAGCCTTCTCGATGACATGTCGGTTGGTCACCACCAGGCCATCCGTACGCACGATAACGCCGCTGCCCAACGCCTGCTCCATACGCTGGCGCGAGAGCCCGCGCATCTGGTCGCCAAACATGAAATCAAGAAACGGATCGTTCAGAAAGGGGGAAACACGCTCGTTAACAATTCGCTCGGCATAAATATTGACCACCGCTGGAGCCACCTGCCGCACAACGGGGGCAAAAGTCAGGCTGATCTGCTCGCGAGTCTGAGGGATTCCCTCCGGGGCCGCAAACTCACCACGGACCAGAGTTGGCACCAGAAGTAGAACAAGAAGGACACGGATCAGCATGGCTTAAAGCTAGGCGCTGACCGACCTGACCGCAAGAGCCGGAATGTCGCGTCTAGTTTGGCTGTGATAGCCGCTGGCAAGACCTCAGACAACTTGTACGCGCAGCATCACACTGCGCCTCAACCGCACGGACGGCCTGCGGATTGTCAAGAACCGCACCAACATCCATGCATGAATCATAGACCGGATTGCACTGCCGCTCGCAGGGCGTAGGCGGAGACGCCGAGCAGGCACTGAGCACAAGTAAGAGCAATAGGGCGCGCATCAAAAGCGCCGATCGCCACCCAGCGCCCGCCCAAGCCCACCCAGAACTGACCCCTCCCCGGCGGCGTGCCCACCACCTTGCGGCGCTGCCTCCAGCATACGGCCAGCCAGACGCGAGAAGGGCAGACTCTGGATCCAAACCTTGCCGGGGCCGCGCAGGCGGGCAAAAAACAGACCCTCGCCGCCAAAGAGGATGCTCTTCACCCCACGAGCCAGCTCCACATCAAAATCTATCTCCGATGTAAGTGCGGCAAGACAACCCGTATCGACATGCAAAGTCTCACCGGGCTTCAGGGTAATCTCCTGCGTTGTGCCACCCATATGCACAAACACCCAGCCATCCCCCTCGAGCTTTTGCATGATGAAGCCTTCACCACCGAACAGACCGGTCAGGATGCGCTTTTGAAACTGGATGCCGACCGAAACGCCCTTGGCGGCACACAGGAAACTGTCCTTCTGGCAGATCAGTTTGCCCCCAATATCCGACAGTTTTACCGCCTTGATCGTACCGGGATAAGGCGCGGCAAAGGCTACACGCCCCTTACCCGCGCCCTGCTGGGTGAACACTGTCGTAAACAGACTCTCACCCGTCAGCAGGCGTTTACCCGCGCCGAGCAAACTGCCCATGATGCCGCTACTCTGGTTACTGCCATCCCCGAAGACCGTGGTCATCTCCACACTGCCGGATTTGAACATCATGGCGCCAGCCTCGGCTATCGCACTCTCGCCTGGATCAAGCTCAAGCTCGACAAACTGCATCTCATGGCCACGAATGGCATAGTCCAGACCCTGACTGGGTGCAGTACTGCCAAAACCTGCGGTAGCAAATGGCTGGGGTTCTGTACTCATGGTCTAGCCTCCGCGCGCCAGCGTACCGTAATAGAGCCAGACTGTGTAGACGGCATAAAGCGCAAGAGCTACCACACCTGCGGGCCGACTCAGACGACCCGAGTACAGCAGCCACAGGCTGAAGGCCAGAGTCACTCCCAGCATGATGACCGTGCTGGTCAGCATTTCAGCGCTGACCGTGAGGGGCACCAGTGCTGCCGTTACACCAAGAATAGCCAGAATATTGAACAGGTTAGAGCCAATGATGTTACCGATCGCAACATCGCCATGACCTTTGCGGGCAGCAGCCAAACCAGCAAACAGCTCAGGCAGAGATGTGCCAACCGCAACAATCGTCAAACCGATAACAGCCTCGGAGACCCCCATGGTCTTGGCCCCAAGTGTTGCCCCCAAGACGAGGATGCGAGCCCCCAGAACCAAGGTGGCCAGGCCCAGGAGGATGGTCAGGACAGCGTGGAGCTGGGAGGGAAACTTTTGTGACAGCTCGGCCTGCTCCTCGGCATGCTCATGCAACTCGCGCTCTGGATTATCGCGTGCCAACCGCTTCTCGCGCTGGATCTGCCACAGGGTGAAAGCCACAAGGGCAAGAACCATGGCAACCCCACCCCATTGCGGAATCAACCCATAAAACGCGAAAGCTGAGATGGCAACACTGGCCAGAACCATGGCTGCTATGTCGCGCCGAACGGCCTGAGGTGAAACAGCCACGAGGCCAACCAGCACGACCTGCGCACCCAAAATAAAGAGAATGTTTGCCGTATTGGAGCCGATGACATTCCCCAAAGACAGATCATGATACCCTTTGAAGGCCGCATCCAGCGAAACCGCCATCTCAGGTGCCGAGGTACCAAACGCTACAATCGTGGCACCAATCAGAAGTTTGCTTACACCTTGCCGACTTGCCACATAGACCGCCGCGTCGATAAGCCAGTCGCCACCTTTGGACAACAAGAGAAAGCCAAACCCGATGGCTCCCACACACAATAGCAGCAGTTCCAGTAGACTTAGGTCAGCCATCTTCATCCTCGTGGGTTTGGTTTTGCTTTAGATAGGAAGATTTGGTCGCCTGCCAAGGGGATATTCAAGAAAAACGGCCCCGGACTAAGTCCGAGGCCGCCATATTCCTATGAAACGGACCGATTAGGCGGCCTGTTCCTGAGTCTTCTTCTCAGCCGTGGGGCCACTGTCTTTGCCTTTAGCCGACACATCACGGTCCACCAGCTCGAGCACACCCATGGGGGCAGCGTCGCCATAGCGGAAACCAGCCTTGAGCACGCGGGTGTAGCCACCCTTACGGGCTTCATAGCGCTTGGCCAGTACGGTGATGAGCTTCTCAGCCATCGCTTCATCGCGCAGGAAGCCGATGAGCTGACGGCGAGCCGCCAGGGTACCCTTCTTGGCAATGGTGATGACCTTATCCACCATCGGCTGAACTTCCTTGGCCTTGGGCAGCGTGGTCTTGATTTGCTCGTGCTTGAGCACGGCATTGATCAGACCCGAGAGCAGAGCCCGGCGCTGGCTGGAGTGACGACCAAACTTACGATGTGCATTACCGTGATTCATTCTCTACTCTCCTCTACTATGGCCGCCGCGGCGGACCGGTTACACACGGCGGCGCCTGTAACCCAGAACGCCGCCCTTGTTATCTGTTCGAGCCTTAGTACGGCTCTTCCATCTTGCGGGCCAGTTCCTCGATATTCTCGGGCGGCCAGCCGGTGACTTCCATACCAAGGTGCAGACCCATGTTGGACAGCACTTCCTTGATCTCGTTGAGCGACTTGCGACCGAAGTTCGGCGTGCGCAGCATCTCGGCTTCGGTCTTCTGAACCAGATCGCCGATGTACACGATATTGTCGTTCTTGAGGCAGTTAGCCGAACGCACCGACAGCTCAAGCTCGTCAACCTTGCGCAGCAGGTGGCGGTTGATGCCGCCCTGCGCTTCCTCACGGGGACGCAGCTGCTCCTTCGGCTCTTCGAAGTTGATGAACATCTGCAGCTGATCCTGAAGAATGCGAGCCGCAACGGCAATCGCATCTTCCGGGGTGATCGAGCCATCGGTTTCAATCGTCATCGACAGCTTGTCATAGTCAGTTTGCTGGCCAACGCGAGCATTCTCGACCTTGTACGACACCTTGCGCACCGGGCTGTAAATGCTGTCGACCGGGATCAGGCCGATGGGGGCGCTTTCCGGGCGGTTGGCCGACGCAGGTACATAGCCCTTACCGGTATTCACGGTCAGCTCCATGTTCAGCTCGGCATCGCGGTCGAGGTGGCACAGAACCAGATCCGGGTCCATGATCTCGATGTCAGCCGTGGTCTGAATGGCGCTGGCGCGAACTTCACCTGGGCCTTTAGCCTTCAGGCTGATCTTCTTCGGGCCTTCCACGTGCATCTTGATGCCCATGGACTTGAGATTCAGCACAATGTCGGTCACGTCTTCACGCACGCCGGGGATAGAGCTGAACTCATGCAAAACGCCAGCAATCTGGATGCTGGTGAGTGAAGCACCTTGCAGCGAGGAGAGCAGCACGCGGCGAATGGCGTTGCCCAATGTCAGACCAAAACCACGCTCCAGCGGCTCGGCCACCACGGTGGCGACGCGGGTGGGGTCTTTTTCGCTCGGGGTAATTTCGAGCTTGCTCGGCTTCTTCAGTTCTTGCCAGTTACGTTGCAACATATTGTACGCTCCTCACTTTGCCATCTTGCGGTGAAACCGGTGCTCCGGTCCATTCTGTCTGAAGCCGATGGCGTTGCCTCAGAACCCCGAACGGAGCACCACCTGAACTCAACCTGTTAGATGCGACGACGCTTGCGCGGTTTGCATCCGTTGTGCGGCACCGAGGTGATGTCGCGGATTGTGGTAACCACAAAGCCAACCGACTGTAGGGCGCGCAGAGCCGATTCACGACCCGCACCCGGACCCTTGACCAGCACTTCAACCGTACGCATGCCATGTTCCATCGCCTTGCGGCCGGCATCTTCAGCGGCCATCTGCGCGGCATAGGGGGTGGACTTACGCGAACCCTTGAAGCCCACCAGACCCGAAGACGCCCAGGCGATGGTATTGCCCTGCGCATCGGTGATGGTGACGTGGGTGTTGTTGAACGAGGCATTGATATGGACGACACCCATAACAATGTTCTTGCGTTCTTTCTTGCGCGGCTTGGCCGCTGTGTTCTTGTCTGCCATGATGAATGATCCTTATGACTGTCCGTGTTACTTCTTGGCGATCTTCTTGCCAGCAATCGGCTTGGCCGGACCCTTGCGGGTGCGGGCATTGGTGCTGGTGCGCTGACCGCGGACCGGCAGGCCCTTGCGGTGACGCAGGCCGCGGTAGCAGGCCATATCCATCAGACGCTTGATGTTCATCGCCACGACACGGCGCAGGTCACCTTCTACGGTGTAGCCTTTGTCGATCGTTTCACGGATGCGCAGCAGCTCCTCTTCCGAGAGCTTGTTCACGCGCACATCGGGCTGAATATTGGCCACTTTGCAAATCTCGAAAGCAGACTTCTGGCCAATCCCGTGGATGTAGCACAGGGCATACGCTACGGGCTTGTTGGTGGGAATGTTTACACCGGCAATACGTGCCACGTTTTTTCTCCTGTTATATCAACGAGCCCGTCATGCCAGGCTCTCCACAACAATGGGGGACTGACCCCAAAGTGCGGCTGTTATAAGGATTTGTCCCGCCGGGGTCAACTGAATCCTTTGATATTGCTGTGATTTTTGGATGTGCCGGATTCCGTAAGAAATTCAAATGGTTAACAAGGCGATTTCGGTTGCTATTTGGAGTGGGGATTTCGTAGAAATTCAGCCAAATCTGTTTTCTTATAAGGAACTGACATGATTACCAATGGCCTCAAACCTGTTGCTCTGATGAGCGTCTATGAAAAAATGTGGCATCTTACCGAGGCTGAGTCCTTATTGCGCCACGGCACAGACAGCACGGACCTGAAACTCGGGCATCGGCTACTCACCCACTTTACCGGTGTTGATACCAAGCACCAGACCGTGCTTCCGCCAGTGATTACATGGGACACTATTGCCTCAACACGAGGGGCAAAGAATATGAATTTGCAGATCGCACTCATGGTTCTGCTCGCTGAAACGTCCCGCGAAATCATTGGTAAGACACCCGAGCAATGCGGCTGCACAGGCCCCGCCAGCGCCCTATGGCTACAGCAACAGCCACCGAAATACCTCAATCGATTTACTCTCATCAGCGGCAATGAAATCCTGACGATGGAGCAGCAGATGCTCTCTACGTCATTGGCACGCCGCATGTTTCGCTCGCGCTTTCCTGAGGCAGGTTTTACCGATGAGCGGATTATGTCCGCACTTGCTCCGCTAAGGACAGAGTTAAACTAGAGCAAAACGCGGCTGGCTAACCCCATCCACCACTACAGTTTCGAGAAACATCGCGGCGGGGCGCACCCACACCTGCCCGTCGCCATAGAGCGCACGGTACACCACCAGAGGCTCCAGCGTTTCGCTATGCTTGGCAATCGCCAGCACTTCATAGTCTTTGTTCTTGTAATGGCGATAGCGCTGACCAACGAGAGGCAGGTCGCTCATGCCGCTTTGAGCTGAGTCAAAAGCTGCTCAAGCTGACGCGTAACATCGTCCATCTCGGCCATACCATCGACAGAATGAAGCACGCCGCGCTGTTTGTAATAAGGCAGCAGCGGCGCGGTCTGATTGCGGTAGGCGGCAAAGCGCTGCCCCACCACCTCGAGCTTGTCATCGTCGCGGCGTTTGAAGGCGGTCGCACCGCACTCATCGCACACGCCAGCCTTGGCTGTGGGCTTGAATTTTTCGTGATAGCCAGCGCCGCATTTGGCACAGGTAAAGCGACCCACAATACGCTCGGTCAGGGCTGCTTCGTCCACTTTCATCTCAATAACGGCCGACAGGGGCGACTTGCGGCGGGCCAGCATTTCGTCCAGCGCCTCGGCCTGCGCCACCGTGCGCGGAAACCCATCAAGGATATAGCCATTCCGGCAATCCGGCTTGTCGATACGTTCACTGATGAGCCCGATCATGATGTCATCGCTCACCAGTTGCCCCTTCTCCATAATCTCCTTCACCCGCAGGCCCAGCGCCGAACCGGAAGCAATAGCGGCACGCAGCATATCGCCGGTGGAGAGCTGGACGAGGCCGTGCTTTTCTTCCAGACGGCGGGCTTGCGTGCCCTTGCCCGCACCCGGCGGACCCAGCAGGATCAGGTTCATCGCTTCGTTCCCCTCAGCTTCGCCTTCTTGATCAGACCTTCATACTGGTGCGCCAGCAGATGCGAATGGATTTGCCCGATTGTATCAATAGTTACCGAAACCGCAATGAGGAGAGACGTACCGCCAAGATAGAAGGGCACACCGGGCATTTGGGCCAGCAGGAACTCGGGGAACAGGCAGACCGCGGTCAAATACAGCGCGCCCAATACTGTCAGGCGGGTCAGCACGTAATCGATATAATCAGCGGTGTTCTTGCCCGGACGGATGCCGGTAATGATGCCGCCAAACTTCTTCAGATTCTCTGCCGTATCATCCGGATTCACGACGATAGCGGTGTAGAAAAAACAGAAGAAGATAATGAGGGCTGCATACACCAGCATGAACATGGGCTGACCATGATTCAAAGCCGCGGCCAGATCCTGCAGCCACTGGGGTGACGTGTCATTGGCCAGAAAGCCAAGCACCGTGCTGGGGAGCAGCAGGAGCGAGCTGGCAAATACGGGCGGGATCACGTTTGCCGAGTTGATCTTGAGTGGCAGATGCTGGGCGGAGCCTTCCATCATCTTCA
Source organism: Micavibrio sp. UBA2400 (assembly GCA_002343265.1). Taxonomy (GTDB): domain Bacteria; phylum Pseudomonadota; class Alphaproteobacteria; order UBA2400; family UBA2400; genus UBA2400. The sequence goes on along the minus strand of DDSC01000037.1, from coordinate 10,893 downwards.
TCCCCACCTGACGACGCGGATACTGCACGATCAAGCGGCGCTGGGCGCGCTCCATAAACACCACAAATGCGATAATAGCGATCACCATGAGAATAATCCCGATGATGAGAACAGTCGACAGCGCCCCGGTGCGGCCCAGTTCAAGGGTTGATGCCACCGCCATGGGTAGGCCCGCGACGATACCGCTGAAAATAATCATGGAGGAGCCGTTGCCTACGCCACGCGCGGTGATCTGCTCAGCCAGCCACAGCACAAACAATGCACCGCCCGTCAGGGTAATAACCGCGGAAATGCGGAAGAACCAACCCGGCTCGGCCACCACCGACATACCCCCAGCCCCCCCCGCCATACCTTCAAGACCAATGGCCATACCGTAGGACTGGATGATCGCCAGGAAGACCGTGAGCCAACGTGTGTACTGATTGAGCTTCTTGCGGCCCATCTCCCCTTCCTTCTTGAGGGATTCCAGCTCTTTGCTGACCAGCGTAAGCAGCTGCACCATGATGGAAGCGGAAATATAGGGCATGATACCCAAGGCAAAAATCGCCATGCGGCCCATAGCGCCACCCGCGAACATGTTAACCATGCCGAGCAGTCCGCCAGCATTCTGCTTGAAGATTTCGGCCATCACGGCGGGGTCAATCCCCGGCAGCGGGATATGCGTGCCAAGACGGAAAACAATGAGAGCGCCCAGAGTGAACCAGATGCGCTGCTTAAGCTCGGTGGCTTTGGCCAATGCGCCAAAATTCATGTTGGAGACGAGTTGTTCGGCTGCAGAGGCCATAGCGAGAACCTTACCTGACTTCAGAGTGTGTGATGGGCCAGAAACCCGGCGCGACTTTAGACCATATCGGCATTCCGGCCAACAGATTCTAGTGCGCCAGATGTATTTTTATTACTGCAATTAGGCCCGCCCGATAACCACTGAGGCAGTCGCGATTATAAGGTCACTATCCGCTCCGACGGGTATAAATATCGGTCAGATATCGCAAGGCTTATTTAAAAGCTCAGACCCCAACTGGCGCGCTAATCGGCGCTGGCGAGCTAGTTCATTTACCGCCAAGATAGGGCGCATGACGCGCTCATGCTGTTGCTCAGGCGTAAGTGCAGCCAAGACGTCTCGCTGTGCCTGAATAGCAGAGACGAGCTGGCGCCGAACTGCCGGACTTCCTGAAAATGTCGCCTTCTTTTTACCGCCCACACGGTTGAACATATACACGGCCATGGCCACCACCCCTTCCCCTACCCCGTACATAGGTAAATGAAGCAGGCTTTTTGTCAAAATAAAAAGGGAGCCATAAGGCTCCCTTTTTCATATATGCAGAGGTATACGCTTAAGCAGCTTTCTCAGTCTTGGCCGGAGCCAGTACCTTAACGCTACCACCCTTGGCTTCGATCGCCTTGATAGCGGAAGCGGAAGCGCCCGATACTTCAGCCGAAATTTTGGCCTTCAGCTCACCGGTACCAAGAATACGCACACCATCCGACGCCTTGCCGCACAGGTTAGCCTTGCGCAGCAGATCATAGGTGATGGTATCGCTGGTCTTGATTTTTCCTTCGTCGATCGCCTTCTGGATACGGCCAAGGTTGATAACGGCAAAGTCGCTCGAGAAGATGTTCTTGAATCCGCGCTTGGGCATACGGCGGATCATCGGCATCTGGCCGCCCTCAAAGCCCTTGAGCGAGACACCCGAACGGGCCGTCTGACCCTTACCACCGCGACCAGCCTGCTTACCTTTGCCACTGCCGATACCACGACCGACGCGCAACATGGCCTTACGGGCACCCTTGTTGTCTTTGATCTGATTTAACTTCATGATTACTCCTCCACCACCTTCACGAGGTGGGCAACCTTGCGGATCATACCACGAACCGCCGGGGTATCCTCCAGCTCACGAACGGTATGGCGACCCCGCAGACCCAGCCCGGTGAGGGTCTCGATCTGGCGGTCGGTGCGGCGGCAGTGGCCACCGGTCTGCTCAATCTTGATGGTCTTCTTGGCAGCCATGATTACTCTCCTACTGCAGCAGCGTGCTCGGCGCTGTCAGCCTTGCCAAACAGATCCGCCACCTTCTTGCCACGGCGCTGGGCGACGGAGCGAGGGCTCTGGATACTCTGCAGGGCGGCAAACGTCGCCTTGATGAGGTTATGCGGGTTGGTGGTCCCGATCGACTTGGCAACAACATCCTGAATACCAAGCGCTTCAAAAATGGCACGCTGAGCACCGCCAGCGATCACACCGGTACCCGCCGGAGCCGCACGCAGCACAACCTTGCCAGCGCCAAAGTGACCAGTGACATCGTGATGCAAGGTGCGACCCTCGCGCATCGGTACACGGATCATCTTGCGCTTGGCGTAGTCGGTCGCCTTTTTGACCGCATCCGGTACTTCGCGTGCCTTGGCAGTACCACAGCCGACCCGGCCCTTGCCGTCACCGACAACCATGATCGCAGCGAAACCGAAGCGCTTACCGCCTTTGACCACTTTGGCCACACGGTTCACAGCGACGAGCTTCTCAATCATCTCCTCGCCTTCTTCGCGCTCCTCGCGGCGCTCGCGGCGCGGACCACGACCTTCACCACGCTCGCGGCGCGGGCCACGGCCAGCCTTCGCAGGGGCTTCGGCGGCAACTTCGGCTTGGGGCTCGTTGGTTTCTTCAGCCATAAAAATTACTCCTTCGATTAGAACGACAGACCGGCTTCACGCGCGGCCTCGGCCAGAGCTTTTTCACGGCCATGATAGAGGTAGCTGCCGCGATCAAAGACCACTTCCTTGACACCGGCTTTGGTGGCGCGCTGAGCAACAAGCTTACCCACGGCTGCGGCCGCATCCTTGTTGGCCTTGAACTTGCCCTTAAGGTCCTTATCCTGGGTCGAAGCCGCCGCAAGGGTGCAACCCTTGAGATCGTCAATGACCTGAGCATAGATGTGGCAGTTGGTGCGGTGCACCGACAGGCGCGGACGACCAATCGCTTGGCGGGCGATGCGGGTGCGGACGCGACTGGCACGGCGCTGCTGTTTGACGGCGGGTTTGACGGACATAATTCTGGCTCCTTACTTCTTCTTGCCTTCTTTGCGGCGGATCTTCTCACCGGTATACATAATACCTTTGCCTTTATACGGCTCAGGACGCTTGAAGGCACGGATCTCGGCGGCAACCTGCCCGACCTGCTGAGCATCCGCACCAGTGATCGAGATTTCCGTCGGCTTAGCGGAGGTAATCTTGATCCCGGCCGGGATCGGATACTTGATTTCGTGGCTGAACCCAACGTTGAGAACCAGATTGTTACCCTGCACCGCAACTTTGTAGCCAACGCCATTGAGCTCGAGGTTACGGGTATAGCCTTCGGCGGCACCCTTCACGGCCTTGGCGACGAGGGCACGGCTGGTACCCCACATCATACGAGCCTGCTGGCTGTCATTCGCCGGGGTGATGGTGATGATATTGCCATCAACCTTCACCACCACATCGCTGTTGAGCACGGCACTGGACTCGCCAGCCTTGCCCTTCGCCTTGACAACGTTGCCGGCGACGGAGACCGTTACGCCAGCCGGTACATTGACCGGGAGTTTTCCAATACGGGACATGACGCTCTCCTTAGAATACCTGGCAGAGCACCTCGCCACCAACATTGGCAGCGCGGGCTTCATTATCGGACATCACACCCTTGGAGGTCGACAGGATCGTCACACCAAGACCATTGGCGACCTTCGGCAGAGTCGCGATCGGCTTATAAACGCGACGTCCCGGCGTAGAGACGCGATCAATACGCTCGATCGCGGGCTTGTCCTCAACATATTTCAGCTCAACCGTCAACACGGCCTTGCCTTCCTTGCTGGTGACGTAGTAGCCACGGATATAACCTTCGCGCTTAAGCGCCTCGGCCACCGCCACCTTGAGCTTGCTCGACGGCGCATCAACAGTTTTGTGGCCCACGCTCAGGGCGTTACGGATACGGGTGAGGAAATCACCAATTGGATCAGTCATCGGCATGATGGTTCTCCTTACCAGCTCGATTTGACGAGGCCGGGGATCAAGCCCTGTGAGCCGAGCTCACGCAGCATGATACGCGACAGACGGAATTTACGGTACACGGCACGCGGGCGACCGGTGATCTCGCAACGGTTGCGAATACGGGTCGGGTTAGCGTTGCGCGGCAGCTTGGTCAGCTTGGCCTGAGCCGCAAAGCGGTCCTCAGGAGCGGCTGTCTTGCTGCGGGCCACGGCCAGAAGTTTAGCGCGCTTGGCGGCAAACTTTGCGCTCATCGCCCGGCGGCGGTTATTCTTCTCAATGGTACTGACTTTAGCCATGATAATCCTCTCTTACTTCGACCGGAACGGCATCGCAAAGCCCTTGAGCAGAGCGCGCGCTTCGTCGTCTGTCTTGGCCGAAGTGACGATGGTGATGTCCATGCCACGAACGGACTCGATTTTATCGTATTCGATTTCCGGAAAAATCAGCTGTTCCTTCAGGCCCATGCTGTAGGTGCCACGGCCATCGAACGAGTTGGGATTCACACCACGGAAGTCACGCACACGCGGCAGCGCGATGTTGACTAGGCGGTCAAGGAACTCGTACATCTTGGCACGGCGCAGCGTCACCTTGCAGCCAATCGGTTGGCCGCCACGCAGCTTGAAGGTGGCAATCGCCATACGTGCCTTGGTGATCACTGGCTTCTGGCCGGCAATCAGGGTCATATCCTGCGCCGCGGCGGTCACCTTCTTCGTGTCCTGCGTCGCCTCACCAACACCCATGTTGATGACGATCTTTTCCAGCTTGGGCACCTGCATGGGGTTCTTGTAGCCGAACTCCTTGGTGAGCGCCGGGACCACCTTGGTCTCGTAGTGCTCCTGCAGGCGGGGCTTGGCCGTTTTCGTCGCTTTACTCATGGCTCATCCTCGCTCTTATTTGTCCAGCACTTCGCCGGACTTACGAGCAACGCGCACCTTGCGCCCGTCGCCCAAAACCTTGTAACCAACCTTGGTCGGACCTTTGCCCTTCGGGTCGCGCAGGGCGACGTTCGAAATATGCAGGCCCAGCTCCTTCTCGATGATACCGCCCTGAGCGGTCGCTGTCGGGCGCTGGTGACGCTTGACCATATTCACACCGCGTACCGTGACACGCGACGTCTCGCGATCTACGGCAATCACCTCACCGGTTTTGCCTTTATCGCGGCCCGTGATGACGACGACTTCGTCACCCTTCTTGATCTTGAGTTTGGCAGACATCACAGCACCTCCGGCGCGAGCGAAATGATCTTCATGAAGTTACGAGCGCGCAGCTCACGGGGCACCGGGCCGAAAATACGGGTCCCGATCGGCTGGCTCTCGCCACCCTTGGGGTCGAGCTTGATCAGAACGGCGGCGTTGCTGTCAAAGCGCAGCATCGAGCCATCCGGGCGGCGGATTTCCTTGCGGGTACGCACCACAACAGCGGTGTGCACTTCACCTTTTTTGACACGGCCACGCGGTGCGGCTTCCTTGATCGACACTTTGATGATGTCGCCCACGGCCGCGTAACGGCTCTTGGAGCCCTTGAGCACCTTGATGCACATCACTTCTTTAGCGCCGGTGTTATCGGCCACATCGAGGCGGGATTCTTGCTGGATCATGATCTAACTCCTCAGGCCACTTTGCCATTACCCGCATCCGTCACCAGTTCCCAACGCTTGCGCGCGGACAAAGGACGGCACTCACGGATGGTGACAGTCTGGCCAACCTTGGCCGTGTTGTTCTCGTCATGCGCCATGTATTTCTTGGACTGGCGAATGAACTTGCGGTACACCGGATGCATCACGCGACGCTCGACCAGAACCACACAGGTTTTGTCACCCTTGTCGCTGACTACGGTGCCTTGCAGAATACGCTTGGGCATTTTACTTCACCGCCTTCTTCTTGGCTGCCGCTTTGGGTGCGGCCTTGGCCGTTACAGTTACGCCGCGGGCGCGTTCGCCCTGAACGGTCTGGATCTTCGCAATGCTACGACGCAACACACGAACGCGGGCGGTGCTTTCGAGCTGGCCGGACGCCTTCTGGAAGCGCAGGTTGTACTGCTCCTTAGCCAGCTTGACCAGCTCGGCCTTCAGTTCGTCATCGCTCTTGGCGCGGACATCAGCAATCTTCATCTTAGGCCTCCTCGCCAATACGGGTGACGATCTTTGTCTTAATCGGCAACTTGGACGCACCCAGCGTCAGTGCCGACTGGGCAACCGCCAGCGGAATACCATCAAGCTCGAACAGGATGCGACCCGGCTTCACGCGGGCGGCCCAGAACTCCACCGAGCCCTTACCGGAACCCATGCGGACTTCGGCGGGCTTCTTCGATACCGGGAGATCTGGGAAGACACGGATCCAGATACGGCCCTGGCGCTTCATCTCACGGGTGATGGCGCGGCGGGCGGCTTCAATCTGGCGCGCGGTAATACGCTCCGGCTCAAGAGCCTTAAGACCGACGGATCCGAAGTTGAGCGTAAACCCGCCCTTGGCAAGGCCATGGATACGACCCTTATGGGCCTTGCGATACTTCGTACGTTTCGGGGACATCATGATACAGTTACTCCCTTAAACCTTAAGCAGCCCGGCTGTCGCCGCCCTGGTGCGCCGCAAGGCGCTTGTCCTGAGCAAACGGATCGTGGGCCATGATCTCACCCTTGAACACCCAGACCTTGACACCACAGGTGCCATAGGTGGTCTTGGCGGTACCACGGGCAAAATCGATATCCGCGCGCAGAGTGTGCAACGGCACACGGCCTTCGCGGTACCATTCAACGCGGGCAATTTCAGCACCACCGAGACGGCCACCGCAGTTGATACGAATGCCGAGCGCTCCCAGACGCATGGCGCTCTGCACCGCGCGCTTCATGGCCCGGCGGAACGCCACACGGCGCTCAAGCTGCTGAGCAATGCTGTCGGCGATCAGCTGGGCGTCGATCTCCGGCTTGCGGATTTCAACGATGTTGAGGCTGACCTCGGCACCACCCACAAACTTCGACAGATCCGAGCGCAGCTTCTCAATGTCGGCGCCCTTCTTGCCGATCACCACACCCGGACGAGCCGTATGGATGGTGACGCGGGCTTTCTTGGCCATGCGTTCGATGATGATCTTGGCAACGCCGGCACCTTCAAGACGCTCAACGAGCATCTCACGGATACGCATATCCATATGCAGCTGATCAGCGTAGGCCTTACCATCAGCAAACCAGCGGCTGTCCGAGGTACGATTGATGCCCAAACGCAGGCCGATCGGATTGACTTTCTGACCCATTATGCGGCCTCCTTCTTGCTGGCGGCAGACTTCCTGGTTGTCTTTTTCGCTTCCGCCGTCTTGGCTTCAGTCGGCTTCTCGGCCTTGGCGGCCTTCTGCTCACGCTCGCGAACAACGATCGTGATGTTGCTGAACCACTTCTCAATACGGGTCGAGCGGCCACGGCCACGGGCCATGAAACGCTTCATCTGCAGAGCGCGACCGGTAGTCGCCTGCGCCACGTAGAGACGATCCACGTCGAGGTTGTGATTGTTCTCAGCATTGGCAATAGCAGCCTGCAGAACCTTCTTCACATCCTTAGCCACGCGGCGGCGGCAGAAGGTGAGATCGGCCAGCGCCTGAGCCGCGCTCTTGCCACGGATCAGCTCGGCAACGAGATTGATCTTGGTGGGCGTCGAGCGGATCGAGGTATTGCTCGCCATCGCCTCATTGGCGGCCACGCGGCGGGGTGCCTTGGGTTTGCTCATTCTTACTTCTCCGCTTTCTTATCGGCGGGCGTGTGACCCTTGAATGTGCGCGTTGGCGCAAATTCACCGAATTTATGACCCACCATCTGCTCGGTGACCAGCACCGGCACATGCTGCTTGCCATTATAGACGGCAACCGTCAGACCGACAAACAGCGGCAGAATAACCGAGGAGCGCGACCAGGTACGGAGCACTTCATTCTTCTTGCTCGCACGCGCCTTCTCTGCCTTCTTGATCAGAGAGGGGTGAACGAACGGACCTTTCCAGACGGGACGTGCCATAGTTAGTTCCCCTTACTTCTTCTTGCTGTGACGGCTGCGGATAATCAGGTGAGTTGTCCGCTTGTTGTTACGGGTCTTGTGACCACGGGTCGGCTTGCCCCACGGTGTGCACGGATGACGGCCACCATTGGTGCGGCCACCATGCGGATGATCGACCGGGTTCATTGAGATACCGCGAACGCTTGGGCGCTTGCCCAACCAGCGCGACCGGCCAGCCTTGCCGACCACACGGTTTTGGTGATCCGGATTGGAGACCGCGCCGATAGTGGCGAGGCACTCGGCCCGAACCATACGGATTTCACCCGAGTTCAGCTTGATCTGGGCATAACCCGCCGACCGACCAACCAACTGGGCATACGCACCAGCCGAGCGGGCGAGCTGGCCACCCTTGCCAACCTTCAGCTCGATATTGTGGATGATGGTACCCACCGGAATATTCTTCATCGGCAGGGTATTACCCGGCTTGATGTCTGCAGAGGCCGACGAAACCACGGTATCACCAACCGCCAAACGCTGCGGCGCGAGGATGTAGCTGAGCGTGCCATCTGCATACTTGATGAGCGCGATGAAAGCCGAGCGGTTCGGATCATACTCGAGACGCTCAACAGTCGCCGGAACGTCAACCTTACTACGTTTGAAATCCACTAGACGATAGGCCTGCTTGTGACCACCGCCCTGGGTGAAGATCACCAGGCGACCAGCGCTGTTGCGGCCTGCCGACTTGCGCAGGCCCTCGGTCAGCATTTTGACCGGCTTGCCTTTATACAGCTCGGACCGATCAACCTGAATCAGGTGACGGCGACCGGCGCTGGTGGGATTAAATTTCTTGAGAGCCATGATTCATCCCTTCCTTACACGCTCGTGCCGATATCGATGTTCTGGCCCTTTTCAAGGGTAATAGTGGCCTTCTTGATATCCGAGCGCTGACCCAGAATACCCTTGAAGCGCTTGGTCTTACCCTTGATCGTCACGGTATTCACCGCGGTGACCTTGACCTTATAGATAGCCTCGACGGCAGCGCGGATTTCCGGCTTGGTCGCATCCAGCGGCACCTTGAAGGTGACCTGTCCGTACTGACTACCCAACGTACTCTTTTCCGTCACAACGGGAGCACGGAGCAGTTCCAGCATGCGCGGAGTCACGTCTTTGCTCTTGGCGTCTGCCTTACTCATTTCAGCCTCGCTTCCAGCTGCTCAACCGCGTTCTTGGTCAGAACAAGGGTGTCACGGCGCAGGATGTCATACACATTGGCGCCCTGCTCCGGCAGCACATCAATCATGGGGATATTCGCCACCGCACGGCAGAAGTTGAGATCGAGGTTGGCCCCATCAATAATGAGCGCCGAGCTCAGACCCAGCTTCTTGAGCTTGCTGGCCATGTCCTTGGTCTTGTGGCTGTCGCTCTTGGCGACATCCAGTACAATCAGCTTACCTTCCTTGACCTTGGCCGACAGCGCGTTCTTAAGAGCGAGTTGACGGACCTTCTTGGGCAGATCATAGGCATGGCTGCGCACAACCGGACCAAAAATCACACCACCACCACGAAACTGCGGCGAGCGCAACGATCCCTGACGGGCGTTACCTGTACCCTTCTGGGCATAAGGCTTCTTGGTGGTACCGGAGACGCCGGAAATGGTCTTGGCCGCGTGCGTGCCAGCACGGCGCTTGGCCAACTGCCACTGCACGGCACGATCAAGCAGGTCCGCGCGAATCTCCTGACGACCGAAAATATCGTCATTGAGATCGGCATCGCCAACCTTCTTGCCTTCAAGGGATACAACCTGGATCTTCATGCTGCACCTGCTGTCTTAATTGCGGCGGGGAACGGCGCGTCCTTGACCTTGGCCTTCTTGATGGCGTCGCGGACGAACACATACCCCTTGGCGTGACCGGGCACGGCGCCCTTCACAAAAATCAGACCACGTTCAGCATCAACCTGAACTACCTTGAGGTTGAGGGTGGTAATACGCTCAACGCCCAGATGGCCCGGCATCTTCTTGTTCTTGAAGGTACGGCCCGGATCCTGACGACCACCAGTCGAACCGATGGAGCGATGCGATACTGACACACCGTGCGAGGCGTTCAGACCACCAAAGTTCCAGCGCTTCATACCGCCGGCAAACCCCTTACCGAGGCTGATGCCAGCAACGTCAACGCATTGGCCCGGCACGAAATGGCTGGCCAGAAGCTCGGCGCCCACTTCCAGCAGCGCGTCAGCTGGAACGCGGAACTCCGCGACTTTGGCCTTTGGCTCCACCTTCGCCTTAGCAAAGTTGGCCCGCTCGGAGGCCGAGCAGCTCTTGGCTTTCTTGGCACCGAGGCCAAGTTGAACAGCGGTATAGCCGTCCTTCTCGAGAGTGCGCACGCCCGTCACCTGCAGGCCTGCCACACTAAGCACGGTCACCGGAATGTGAGCGCCCTTCTCGTCGAAGACGCGGCTCATTCCCAGCTTCTGTGCGATCAAACCGGTACGCATCATTGCTCTCCTATTGACCGATCACTTCCACGCTGACCCCCGCGGCGATCTCAAGCTTGGACAACGCTTCCAAGGTCGAGGGCTGCGGATCCAGCAGATCGAGAATGCGGGTATGAGTCCGCATTTCAAACTGCTCACGCGATTTCTTGTCGATGTGCGGACCACGCAGCACCGTAAACTTGTCGATGTGCAGCGGCAACGGAATGGGACCGCGCACGTCAGCGCCCGTCCGCTTGGCCGTGTTGACGATCTCACGCGTGGACTGGTCCAGCACGTTATGATCAAACGCCTTGAGGCGGATGCGAATGGAGTTCGCCATAGTCCCTGTCCTCTCCTACTACTCAATGATCTTGGCGACGACGCCGGCACCGACGGTGCGGCCACCTTCGCGGATGGCAAAGCGCAGA
>DDSC01000008.1:63264-63484 GCA_002343265.1 Micavibrio sp. UBA2400 | reverse complement strand
CTTTGTGGTTACGTAAACCGGTTTTGCTGAGCCTCGGTAGTGCCCCGGCGGATGTTGAGCTTTTGGGCTTTCGTATGCGTATCCAAGCTAGCGATAATGTCTCGGAAAAGCGTGTACTGTTTACTCCGCAATTTTTTGATGCCGAGGAGCTGGCCCAGATCGCAGCCCGCATGCACCCCGCCTTTATACTGCTTGATGTGGGGGCGAATGCCGGGCTTTA
>DDSC01000008.1:62741-62960 GCA_002343265.1 Micavibrio sp. UBA2400 | reverse complement strand
TGCTTGAGCGGCTGCGCACCAATATCACGCTGAATGAATTCACCAACATTATCGTCAAACCCGTGGCCCTGTCAGACCGTGCAGGTGAAATTACCTTTCATCTGAGCGCCGATAATCGGGGCCAAGCCAGCCTGATCGGCGATGGGCACGCGCTGACCGTCCCCACGCAAACCCTGCTGGGAATGATGGATGAACTGGGCATACCTCAAGCTGATGCCA
>DDSC01000008.1:0-62516 GCA_002343265.1 Micavibrio sp. UBA2400 | reverse complement strand
CATGAAGATTGATATTGAAGGCGCCGAAGCCATGGTGCTGGGGTGTTTTCTCGATCAGGCCCCGCCTAGCCGTTGGCCTAAACTGGTGTTCATTGAACGTAACAATGGCAAGTGGTCCGAAGATATCGTGAGCCGCATGAAAGCCTCCGGCTACCGCGAGATCAGTGGGGGCCGCATGAATGTTATTCTTGAGCTGGTTTAGTTATTGCGTAGATAGTCGAAACTGAAGCATTGGCCACGTGGCACCATCTTGAGGGTGACACCATCACCCAACCCGCGATACTGCTCGACCTGCCCAGCAAAACGGTTACCATCAAGTTGATTATCGCATGACCATGCTTCAGCTGGATCCAGTGTCGTAAAACTGCCGCCATCACGAAAGTTCCGCAGAACATAGCCGATAATATCGCCGCCCGCGACCACACACATAACAAACGCCCTGGCGGGTCCAGTAGCCTTGGTCATTTCCCCTCCCTGTGCTCAGGCCAATAGCCTAACGAAACGACAGCCCAAAGACAAGAATTCTCTCGGGCGGGCTAGAGATTTTGTTCGTCATTGCCGGGGCGGCAGCAATAGGTTAACACCATAGGGGTCTGTAAGGGAGTGAGAGGATGAGCGAAAAGATTGCCGTCGTTGGTCTAGGCTATGTTGGGCTGCCACTGGCCGTGCATCTGGCCCATCACTATCCAGTGCTGGGTTTTGATATTTCCCAGCGCCGAGTAGATGAGCTGAACCAAGGACACGACCGTACCAACGAAGTGGCTGATACACTCCTCAAAGCCAACCGCCTGACCTGCAGCGCAGAGGCCGCCCAGCTCACAGGGCATGATATTTATATCATTACTGTCCCTACCCCTGTGGATAGCCGCAACGAGCCGGACCTGACCCCTGTTCTGGCAGCCTGTGATACTGTAGGCCGCTATCTCGCCAAAGGTGCGATTGTGGTGTTTGAAAGCACGGTCTACCCCGGCGTGACCGAGAAAATCGCTGGCCCGGCGCTGGAGCGTGCCTCAGGCTTGCGCTGTGGCAGTGACTTTTTCCTTGGCTACTCGCCCGAACGTATCAATCCCGGTGATCGCGAGCATACCGTTGATCGTATCGTTAAAATCGTCTCCGGTCAGACGCCCGAGGTAACGGCGCGGCTGGTGAACGTCTATGGCAGCCTGAATGGCGGCAAAATTCACGCGGCTCCTTCCATCATGGCCGCTGAAGCCGCCAAGGTGATTGAGAATGCCCAGCGCGATATTAATATCGCCTTCGTCAATGAAATCTCCACCATCTTTCGCAAGCTGGGCCTCTCTACGCATGATGTACTTGAGGCTGCGGGCACCAAGTGGAACTTCCTGCCCTTTACGCCCGGCTTGGTGGGAGGGCATTGTATTGGCGTTGATCCGTTTTACCTTGCCCGCTGCGCCAGGGATCTTGGCTATAACCCCGAGATCATCCTCTCGGGCCGCCGCATCAACGATGGCATGGCCGAGCAAATTGCCAGCGAGCTGCACACGCTGCTACTCGAGCGCCTCAACGCCGGACAAGTGGGCCGTGTACTCGTGCTGGGTCTGACCTTTAAGGAAAACGTACCGGATTTGCGCAACAGCAAGGTGGCTGATCTCATCAGCGCCCTTACCCGGCGTGGGCATCTGGTGAGCGTGGCCGACCCGCTGGCTGACCCTGAAGAAGCGTTTCACGAGTATGGATTACGGCTGGTGGAGAATCCTGCTGAGGGCGGGCCCTATGATCTGGTGATTGCCGCCGTGGCCCACGCGCCCTACCGCGCGCTAAGCCCGGCTAACCTCGCTAAATTCCTCACACCCGCAGGCATTGTAGCCGACCTTAAAGGCATCTGGCGCGGACAAAAATGGCCGCAAAATCTGGCTTATTGGCAGGTTTAGCGATAAATGCTTGCGCTCCGTCCCCGGATTCGCTAGAACACCGCCCACAACCGCGTCCCCTTCGTCTAGAGGCCCAGGACACGACCCTCTCACGGTTGTAACAGGGGTTCGAATCCCCTAGGGGACGCCAGATTTTTCCATTATAACCAGTGGCATGACCAAGCGAGCGGATGCTGCGACCAGACTGGATGAACTGTCGGCCGAGCTGGCCCGGCATGATCGCCTCTATCATGGTGAGGACGCGCCGGAGATCAGCGATGCCGACTATGACGCCCTGAAGACTGAGGCGCTAGCACTAGCCCGGCAATACCCTACCTTGCCCGCGGCCAAGGCGTTGCTGACGAAAGTTGGCGCGGCCCCCAAAGATGGCTTTGCCAAAGTGCAGCACGCCAAGCCAATGCTGTCACTGGAGAACTGCTTTACCAGCGAAGATGTGGAAAACTGGTTTGCCAGCATGCGTCGCTTCCTTAACCTGCCGGATAATGCAGCCATTGCCTGCATTGCCGAACCCAAGATTGACGGGCTGTCCCTGAACCTGCGCTATGAGCGGGGCAAACTGGCACAGGCCGCCACACGCGGCGACGGGGCCGAGGGTGAAGATGTAACGGCCAATGTGCGTACCATTAGCGACATTCCCCAGCAGTTAAAGGGAAGCCCCCCCACCGTGGTTGAGGTACGTGGTGAAGTTTATATGACCCGGGCCGACTTTGCACGGCTCAATCAAACGCAGGAAAAGGCGGGGGACAAACTTTTCGCCAATCCACGCAACGCCGCGGCGGGCAGTCTGCGCCAGCTGGATAGTCGTATTACAGCCAGCCGCCCGTTGCGCTTTTTTGCCTATGCCTTGGGTGAGCTATCGGCTCCGCTTGGCACCACCCAAGCTGATATTCGCGGCGCGCTCGAGCGCTTTGGTTTTACCACCACGCATAGTGCCACTCACTGTCGGACTGCCGCTGATCTGCTGAAGTTTTACGAAAAGACCGGCGCCGAGCGCAGCGAGCTACCCTATGAGATTGACGGCGTAGTGTACAAGGTGAATGATCTTGCCCTTCAAGAGCGGTTGGGCTTTGTCAGCCGGGCACCGCGCTGGGCCGTGGCGCACAAGTTCCCGCCCCAACAGGGACAAACACGACTACTGAAAATCGAGATTCAAGTTGGTCGCACCGGTGCCCTCACCCCTGTCGCCGTGCTGGAGCCTATTGGCGTAGGTGGCGTAATGGTGAGCCATGCCACACTGCACAATGAGGATGAAATCGAGCGAAAAGATATCCGCGAGGGCGATCTCATCACCATCCAGCGGGCGGGCGATGTGATCCCGCAAGTGGTCGGTGTCATACTTGACAAGCGCCCGGCAGACAGCAAGCCCTACAGGTTCCCGCACACTTGCCCGGCCTGTGGCAGCCATGCCGTGCGCGAGGAGGATGAGGCGGTACGCCGCTGCACCGGCGGATTAATCTGCCCGGCACAGGTGAAGGAGCGACTTATTCACTTCGCGTCCCGGCTGGCCTTTGATATCGAGGGGCTGGGTGATAAAATTGTCGATGAGCTGCATGAGTTGGGCTGGCTCAAACAGCCAGCAGATATCTTTCGTCTGGCCCGGCATGAGGCCAATTTGAAGCAGCGGGACGGCTGGGGTGAGTTGTCCGTCACCAAACTGCTCACCGCCATCAATAACCGCCGAACCATTTCACTTGAGCGTTTTATCTACGCCCTTGGCATACGCCGCATTGGCGAGGCGAATGCCAAGCTGCTAGCGCGGCACTATCTCAGTCTTGCGAACTTCCGCAGCCAGATGATGATCGCCGCCGACCACGCCAGCGAGGCATGGCAGCAGCTGGAAGGGATAGAGCGTATGGGCCCTATCATCGCGCAGGAGATAGTAGATTTTTTTGCTGAGCCGCACAATTTACATCTTCTTGATGAGCTTGCCAAAGAGGTGACGGTCGAGGATGCGCAGGCCCCGGCCCAGAACGGTGCTCTGGTCGGTAAAACACTGGTGTTCACTGGTACCCTCACCAGCATGAGCCGCCCGGAAGCCAAGGCGAAAGCCGAAGCACTCGGTGCCAAAGTTTCAGGCAGCGTCTCCAAAAAAACGGATTTGGTGATTGCCGGAGCGGATGCGGGCAGCAAACTAAAAGACGCGCAGGCGCTTGGCGTTAAAGTGATTAGTGAACAGGAGTGGCTGACCTTGGTGACACGTTAAGGTAACAGGCCAACCGGCACTCCGTCAGCGCCCCGGTTTTTTACGCCCCTCGTCATCCGGATTCCCGCGATAGATGGTTACGCCATTCTCAACCGAGCGACCAAGCTTGACCTGAGTGCTACCCGTATAAATGCGGATTTGGGGGCGAGTGGGCTTAGCCACTTTGGGCACGGCCTGTACGGACAGAGTGGCCGCCGCCGTGGTGGCGACAGTAGGCAACGCGGTCGATTTCGCACTTTCATCAAATCCGCCAATGAAATTCTCATATTCATTCAGGCGGGCATCCTCCGGCCCGGCATTGTCGGGAATCAACGGGATGATAGGCGTTGGCAGAGAGGACACGCCACGCGCCTGTTCGGCCCACACCGGAGCGGGCAACAAAAAAAGCACGACCAAGAGCCAGTACATTAATGCTCCATCGCTTTACAGATTTCTTCGCACATCTTCTTGGCATCACCAAACAGCATCATGGTGTTGGCGCGGAAAAAGAGCTCGTTCTCGACACCCGCGTAGCCCGAGGCCATGGAGCGCTTGATGAACAGCACGGTCTTGGCCTTTTCGACATCGAGGATGGGCATACCGTAAATCGGTGACTTGGGATCGCTTTTGGCCGCTGGATTAGTCACATCATTGGCACCAATCACAAAGGCGACATCGGCCTGACCGAAATCACGGTTGATATCCTCAAGCTCGAACACCTCATCATAGGGCACATTGGCCTCGGCCAGCAGAACGTTCATATGGCCGGGCATACGGCCTGCCACCGGGTGGATAGCGTAACGCACACTCACGCCCTCTTTCTTGAGCAGATCGCACATCTCACGCAAACTGTGCTGCGCCTGCGCCACCGCCATGCCGTAACCGGGCACAATGATGACCGAGGCTGCGTTCTTCATGATGTAGGCGGCATCTTCGGCCGAACCGTTCTTTACAGTCTTGTCCCCTACCCCCGCTGCTGCAGCGTCACCGCCCGCCTCGGCTCCGAAACCGCCTAAAATCACATTCCAGATCGAGCGGTTCATGCCCTTGCACATAATGTAGGAGAGAATGGCGCCGCTGGCACCCACCAACGCACCGGTAATAATGAGCAGCGGGTTTTGCAGCGTAAAGCCGATACCAGCAGCAGCCCAGCCCGAGTAGGAATTGAGCATGGACACTACGACTGGCATATCCGCGCCGCCGATCGGCAAAATAAGGAGGAAGCCCAGCGCAAGGGATAGCAGAATGATGAGCCAGAACACGCCTGCCGACTGCGTACCGCACAGGATCAGGATGAGCAGCACAATACCGATGCCCAATCCGGCATTAAGCAGATGCTGACCTTTAAACTGAAGCGGCTTACCCGAAACCAGACCTTGCAGCTTGGCAAAAGCCACTACCGAGCCTGTAAAGGTAATGGCACCAATCGCCACACCGAGCGCCATTTCGATCAGCGAGCCGACATGAATATCGCCAAGCTGGCCAATGCCATAGGTTTCCGGCGAGGTAAACGCGGCGATTGCCACCAGCACCGCCGCCAGACCGACCAGCGAATGGAAACCCGCCACGAGCTGCGGCAACGCTGTCATCTGGATTTTGAGAGCAATATAGGTACCAACCGACCCACCGATGGCCAGCGCCACCAAAATAGGCAGATAGGTGTGCATGCCCGGCAGTAACAACGTGGTGCCAATGGCCAGCACCATGCCCGCAATGCCGAAGCGGTTGCCGGACTGTGCAGTCTCGGGGCTGGAGAGCCCGCGCAGGGCCATGATGAAGCAGACGCCGGAAATGAGATAGGCAATCGCGGCCAGTGTGGGGATCATATTTATCTCCGAAGACAAGGGAAACTAGAAAAGGCAACAGCAAGCCTGCGATCTAAATCTGCTGATGTTGTTTGAGTATCGACTGGCCATACACCGTCAGGAACAGCCCGCTCAGAATGCCCGCGCGCTGCTTCGACGGCCTGACAAATCTGAGTGAGGGTCATCTCAGGCCGAAGCGGCGTGCCCGTCAGCTTTTCGAAAAAATCTCCCGGCTTCATGTTATTTCACCTTCTTCTTATACATCGCCAGCATACGCTGGGTAACGATAAAGCCACCGAAGATATTGACGGCAGCGAGCATGACAGCCAGCATCCCCATGAAGCTGCTGAAGCCGAAATGCTCAGGCCCGGCGGCGATGAGGGCCCCGACGATAATGACCGAGGAAATCGCGTTCGTCACAGCCATCAGTGGGCTATGCAGCGCGGGGGTAACGCGCCACACCACATAATAGCCAACAAAGCAGGCCAGTACAAAAATCGTGAGACCAGTAATAAAGAATGGTGAGTGCCCATTTGCCGCCTGATCAGCCAAGGCCGAAGCTACCTGATGTGACAGCTCACCCAAACCCTGAGTGGCGCTTTGCAGCTGCGCGTTCAGCGCGTCGATCTTTTCCTGAATAGTTCCGCTCATGCTGCGTTCTCCTTAGGCAAAAACTGGGGATGAATAGTGGCGCCCTCGCGGGTAAGGCAAGACGCTTTCAGAATTTCATCCGCCAGATCAATCTTCAACGTTTTGGTTTCTTTATCAATCAGCGGGGTAACAAAGGCCAGCACGTTGCGGGCAAACAGCGCCGAGCTGTCGGCGGCAATATGGGAGGGGAGATTGACAGGGCCATAAATGGTCACACCATTCACCATCACCATCTCGCCTGCCTTGGTGAGGGTACAATTACCGCCAGCCTCGGCGGCCATATCCACGATCACTGAACCGGGCTTCATGCTGGCGACCATCGCCTCGGTCACCAGCACGGGTGCTTTGCGACCGGGGATCAGCGCAGTGGTAATCACCATATCCTGTGTTTTGATGGTCTGGGCAATCAGCTCGGCCTGCTTGGCTTTATAGGCCTCGCTCATCTCCTTGGCGTAGCCGCCGGAGGTTTCGGCCTGCTTGGCTTCCTCATCATCCACCATCACAAATTTACCACCCAGACTCTCCACCTGCTCTTTAGCGGCAAGACGTACGTCGGTCGCGCTCACGACAGCGCCAAGGCGCTTGGCGGTGGCAATGGCCTGCAAGCCGGCAACGCCAGCACCCATCACCATAACCTTGGCCGGTGGCACGGTACCAGCAGCTGTCATCATCATCGGGAAGGCTTTGCCATAGAGATGCGCCGCTTCAATTACAGCCCGATAGCCCGCAAGGTTGCTCTGCGAGGAGAGGACATCCATCACCTGTGCGCGCGTAATGCGCGGCACCAACTCCAGCGCAAAGCTGGTCAGCTTGCGGCTGTTATAACTGACCAGCAAGGCTGGCTCTGCATGTGGGTTAAGCATGGCCACCAGCACCGCTCCCTCGGGGAGACTGGCCGTTTCCTCCATGCTTGGGCGGGCAACTTTAAGCACGATCGCCGCACCACTTAAAGCACTGGCCCGATCGGCGACTTGCGCCCCCACCGCTTCATAAGCGCTGTCGGCAAGAGATGCTCCCTCACCTGCGCCGCGCTCCACCGCAACGGTTGCCCCCAGCGCCAGAAATTTCTTTACGCTGTCGGGCGTAGCAGCCACACGGCGCTCCCCGGCACGGGTTTCTTTTAATACGGCGATCTTCATCGTCATCTCCTGCTGACCGCGAAGGTGCCCCAAGCCGGGCAGCTTGTGAAGGCGGCAGTTTATCAAGGCATTAACCCTTATTTGCTTGCAAATATTGCGCTGCACAATTATAGTCAGAGCAGGTATGCGCAATGTGCGTGCGCTATAACCACCAGACAGGGAGACAGAAATGATTGAATTTATCAGCCTTAATCGACTGTCCCCGGTCGTCGTCGGTACTTGGTACGCCAAGTAGCAGCAGATGATCCGGGTCAGTTCAAACCGGGTGCAGACGACAAGTTCAGGTGGTGATTTCAGGCAAAGTTGTAGTTAGCCAACCCCGACAATCCGTCGTTTTGCGTCCGTAACCGCAGGCACCCTCGTGCGTTTTGCCTTGGCACAACGCGGCGGCGGAGCTTTGCCAAAAAACAGGGGGATGGAATGAGTAAGACAGAACAGGAGCGCGTACAGTTTAAAGAGATCGCCAATCTTGTCTGGCGGTACTGGCGGCACACGCCGGGATCAGTAGCCCTGATCACCACAGGCATTGCGGCCGCAGTGGCATGTGACGTGACCCTACCCTACATCACCCGCGAGATTGCGCGCTCAATTGAGCAGAACAACAGCCAACGGGCGGGGCTGATGGTGGGAACTTTTCTTACCTCGGCCGGATTGTTCTATGTGTTCTGGGAGATTGCCTACCGCCGCCTGAGCCGCGATACGCTCGTACATATGCAGCAGCTGGTGCAGGACAGCTTTGCCAAGGTGCAACGCGCCAGCACCGACTGGCATGCCAACAGCTTTGCCGGTGCTACCGTGCGCAAGATTACGCGCGGGATGTGGGCATTTGACACCTTCAGCGAGACGTTACTGACTGGCTTTGTAGCGACCTTCGTCATGCTCACGGGAAGCCTGACGGCAATGGCGTTTCAGCATCCGCTGATGGCACTGCTAAGCGGTGGCAGCTTGCTGCTGTTCATCCTCACCTCAGTCACGCTTAGCACACGTTACGTCGCGCCTAGCAACCGCTTGGCCAACGCTCAGGACAGCGCCCTAAGTGGCACGCTGGCTGATGCCGTGACCTGCAACGCCGCCGTGAAAGCACATGGCGCTGAAGCACGGGAGGAGGCGCGGCTGAAGGAGGCGACCACGCAGTGGCGGCAGGTTACGCTGCACAACTGGCAGCGGCGACGCAACATGATTGTGCTTATGAACATGATGACCATGCTCAACATGGCGGTGTTGATCGGCACACCCGTGTGGTTCTGGCAGCAGGGCAGCGGCAGCAGCGCGGATGTAGCCTATGGCATCACCGCCTTTTTCCTGCTCAGCGGTTGTGCCCGTAACACGGTGACTAACGTGCAGAACATCCAGAAATCCAGCAACGAACTGGAGGATGTCGTGCGCTTGCACCGGATGGCACTGGGGGTCGCTGATGCGCAAGAGGCCACTGTGGCGCAGATCACGCGGGGCGAAATCACATTCGAGAATGTGCGTTTCACCTATGCGGGGCAGCAGCGGCCCACCTACGAGAATTTCTCCCTGCACATCAGGCCGGGAGAAAAAATCGGGTTGGTGGGGGCCAGCGGCTCCGGCAAGAGCACGTTTGTGAAGCTCTTGCAGCGGCTGTACGACGTGGACAGCGGCGCGGTGCGGATCGATGGGCAGGATATCCGCACCCTCACCCAAAGCAGTCTGCGTAGCCGCATTGCGCTGGTACCGCAGGAGCCGGTATTGTTCCATCGCTCGCTGGCCGAGAACATCCGCTATGGTCGCCCTGACGCAGCCTTGGTGGATGTGATCGACGCCGCCAGGCAAGCCCATGCGCACGGCTTTATCGACCGGTTACCGCATGGCTATGAGACGCTGGTGGGGGAACGTGGCATCAAGCTTTCGGGCGGCGAGCGGCAGCGGGTCGCCATCGCCCGAGCAATTCTGGCGGATGCGCCGGTGCTGGTGCTTGATGAGGCGACCTCAAGCCTCGACAGTGTCAGCGAGGCGCTGATTCAGGATGCGCTTGACCGCCTGATGGAAGGCCGCACCACACTGATTGTGGCGCACCGTCTCTCCACATTGCGGGCTGTGGACCGGATCCTGGTGTTCGAGCAGGGCCGGATCATTGAGCAGGGCCGCCATGATGAGCTGCTGAATCGCGAGAACGGTGCATACCGCCGCCTCTATGAGACTCAGCAGATGGGCCTGAGCGAACCGACAGCCGAACTGATATAAGCAGAGAGCCGGGAGGAGGAATCCTTCCGGCTTTTTATTGCATCTGAAACAGCCCGTCACACAAACGGAACTCGGCGGGTTTTATGAGGCCCACGCTGGCAATCTTCACTGAGTGCAACTTGCCGTCCAGATTGCGATGCCAGAAGTCGAGAAAGCCACGCAGGACCGGGAATTTTGGCGCCACATCCAGCTCCTGCCAAACGAAACTTTGCAGCAGCTGAGGATAGTCCGGCAGGTGATAGAGAATTTCGGCCGTGGTCAGCCGATAGCCATAAAGCTGGCGCTCAAAATCGGAATTGCCAAAACAACTTTCAATTCGGCCCATCGTGCGGTCTCCCTGACCCAACTCGGTTGCAGTTTTTTCTGTCCAGACGTCCTGCCCGCTTAGTTATATTGTTTCGCGCTGCTTGCTAAAAAATGGTAAAAATGCCCAAATTTTGGGCATCAGCACTCAGGCGCTGTGAGTGCCAAAACAAAAAGGGCGCCCCGAAGGACGCCCTTAAAGTTGTACGCAGTAGCGGTTATTTGAGGATAACCTGAACGCGGCGGTTCTGCGCTTCACGGACACCGTCCGCCGTGGCGACCAGCGGCTCGCTCTCGCCTTTGGCCATAACAACGACCTGATCGCCGCTGATGCCCTGAGCTTCCAGAGCCTTACGGACCACATCAGCGCGGCGCTGCGACAGACGCAGGTTATACTGAGTGCTGCCCGAACGATCGGCGTGACCACCAACTTCAAGAGTGGTCGCTCCGGCCTGCTGAGCATTCATGGCGGCTGCCGTCACGATGCGCTCGGCCTCAGGGGTGAGGCGGGCGCTGTCATAGTCAAAGAACACGATGTAGTTGTTGGGCACGGTCGGCTGAGCCGGAGCGGCCTCGACCACCGGCATCGGTGTCGGCTCGGGAGCCGGGGTCGCCTTGGGAGCCGGGATCAGATAACGCAGACCCAGAGTGACGGTGTGGCTCTCATACTCGACGTCGACATCAGCGCCCGAACTCGGGGTGAAGGTTGCATCCGCGGTACGGAAGTAACGATAGGCCAGATCTGCCTTGAGGTTCTCGGTCATGTCATACTCGACACCCGCGATACCCTGATAGGCAAAGACCGTATCGGTATCGTCCACTGTAGCACTCAGCGCGGTTTCTACACCATCGGCCTTGATCCAAGCCATACCGGCACCAGCACCGATATACGGTGTGAACTTGGTTCCGGTCGGGATACCGTAAATGGCATCGGCCATCAGCGAGTACGCGGTCAGATCACCATCAAACGGGGCGGCTGCGCCTGTACCGGTGATGTTATCAACACCATTGGAGCGCATGGCAAACTCAGCCTGCACACGCCAGTTGTTGGAGAACTGGTAACCACCCATGATGAGGCCAGCGAACCCAACATCCGTTTCGACGCTATTTGTATTGGTGCCGTTATCAAACGTCGCATCATCATTGATGCTGGTACCGGCACCCAGACCGAGGAAGAAGCCTTCGTGCGTGTCGGCACTGGCAGAAAACGGCATCAACAGCGCTACTGCAGCAACAGCACCCAGCAGCTGATTACGAGTGGTCATAGATCAATCCTCTTCGGTCAAGCTCATGTTACGGGCTGTCAACATCACAGGGCGCAGCCCAGACTTGATATTTGGAATAACGCAGAGCCGGACACCGGTCACGGGTTTGCCGCGCCAAATCTCGTTTCTGCACAGCCTTTTTCGTTAATGTTGTAAATTTAGCACAACGAATCGACTGGCCAGCTTAAGCTTGGTAAGTTTGCCAGATCATGTTAATGATTTTACGGTCTGTTTTGCCTTTCTGCCCCGAATCAGGAGTGTTGCCATGCCTCTCCATACGCCCCGCAAATCCAGTGGCTTCTCGCTGATTGAGGCCTCGATTGTCCTTGGCGTCATCGGCATGGCGCTCGGCTCGATCTGGGTGGTCACCAGCAGCGTGCGGCAGAGCGCAAAGGCGACCTCGCTGCAGCAGCAAATCAACCTGACGGTACAGAATATCCGAACCTACTATGCGGGTCGCGCCCTGCCCACCGGGGCGGCGGGGGAAATCACTGCCTCAACCTTTACCGACACCCTGCGCGACCGCTCTGTCTTTCCGGAAGATATGTGTAATGCGGCCTGCGTTGCGGGTGGTGACCCGGTCAATGTTTATGGCGGTGCGGTTCTGGTCAACATCGTGAACACCTCGCCCTTTACAACCTTTAACCTCAACCTTGATGGTGTCGACAAACGTGGCTGCATCCAAGCCATGATGAACCTGACGGCCCGCTCAGCCGAACTGGGACTAACCAGTATTGAAGCGAATGGCGGAACCGCCCGTACCAGCTTTCCCGTTGGTGTCAGTACGGCTGAAAGCGACTGCTCATCCGAAGCTGACAACGAGTTGGATCTGATTTTCAATATCCGCGTATAACGCGGCTTACGTGGCGCAGATCGCCCGACCTGCCCGGCTGGCGTTAGGGTGCCCAAGCTGCTCGCTGATCCAGTTACCGACCACTGACAGCGCCCCCGGGTCCACACCTGTGGCCAACCCCTGCCCCTCGCAAAAGCGCACCACATCCTCAGTTGCGACATTGCCCGTTGCCCCCGGCGCATAGGGACAACCACCCAGACCCGCAACCGAGCTATCAATCGTGCGCACCCCACAATCCAGTGCCGCCGTTAGGTTGGCTAGTGCCTGCCCATAGGTATCATGAAAATGCGCAGCCAATCGGTCGGCGCCAAACTGCGCCGTGAGCTGTTTGAACAGCTCACGCACCCCGGTCAGCGTTCCCACGCCTATGGTATCCCCAATCGACACTTCACTGCACCCCACAGCTAACAAGCGTGAGGTAACGTCCAGCACAGCCTGGGGCTTAATCGCTCCCTCATACGGGCATCCGAGCGCACACGAGACGTAGCCACGCACCTGCAGCCCGGCGGCCTTGGCCTGACCGGCAACTTCGGCAATGCGCTCCAGACTCTGGGTAATGCTGGCATTGGTGTTTTTCTGGCTAAACGTTTCCGACGCGGCGGTAAACACGGCTATATGGCTCGCTCCTGCGGCCTGAGCATCGGCCAGCCCGCGCAGATTCGGTACCAGCACCCACGGCTGGGGCACCACCGACTGAACGGCGGCGACCACCGCCGCGCTATCGGCCATCTGGGGTACCCATTTAGGCGAGACGAATGCGCCAACTTCAATCTGCTGCAAGCCGCACGCGGCCAGCTTTTTAATCAGCTCTATGCGCGTGACGACGCTCACGTGCGTCTGTTCATTCTGCAGGCCATCGCGCGGGCCGACCTCAACCAGACGAATGCGTTCGCTCATGTGCGTGGCTCCCACTCGATAACATCCATCCCTTCGCTCACCTGATCGCCGACGGCATAACGCACAGCTACAACTCTACCCGCCGCGGGGGCGCGCAAGGTATGCTCCATCTTCATCGCCTCGAGGACCAGCAGCGGCGCGCCTTTTTCCACTTCCTGTCCGGCCTTCACGGCCACAGCAATCACACGCCCCGGCATGGGGGCGCGCACATGATGATCGCTTTCAAAACTACGGGCACTGTCCGCCAACGGATCAACCCGAGTAAAGCTGACCTGCTCGCCACCAACAAAGAGCGTGACTGTGTCTCCCCGCACGCTCGAACGATATGCGCCGGGCACGTCGCGCTCGGTTAAGGGGATACTATGCAGCTGGCCCGAGGCATCGCGCAGCAACACCACGCGTGGCCGTGTCAGGTTGAGCTGCCAGGCGTCGGCCTGTTCCCAAGGGTCATCGGTGGGTTGGGCGTGCGCGGCAACCACCACATATGCCGCGGCTACTGCCAGAGCCGGATCAATAGAGGGCGACACAACCAGATGACCGATTTCACGATCCAGCCAGCTGATATCCGGCGGAGTCCGGGTAAAATCAGGATGACGGGCAAGCGTACGCAGCAGGTCACGATTGGTGGTCAGGCCCAGCACTTCGGTTTCATCCAGCGCCTTGGCCAGACGGGCTAAGGCTGTTGTGCGGTCTGGCCCGCGCGCGATGATCTTGGCAATCATCGGATCGTAATGAATGGTGATGGCATCGCCAACTTCAATACCGCTATCAACCCGGACATCCGGGGGAAACTTCAGATGCGAAACCGTCCCCGTCTGCGGCAGGAACCCGTTAGCCGCATCTTCGGCATATAACCGGGCCTCCACCGCATGCCCGGCCGCGATAAGCTGCTCTTGCGTCTTAGGCAAGGCTTCCCCCATGGCCACGCGCAACTGCCATTCCACCAGATCAAGCCCGGTGATGCTTTCTGTCACCGGGTGCTCGACCTGCAACCGTGTATTCATTTCCATAAAGAACGGCTGACCGGACGGATCGACCAGAAACTCGACCGTCCCTGCTCCTACATAGCCGACCGACTTGGCGGCCAGCACCGCTGCTTTATGCAGCAAGCTGCGCGTGTGCTCGGGCAGATCCGGCGCGGGCGCTTCCTCAATCACTTTCTGGTGGCGACGCTGCAGGGTGCAATCACGCTCAAATAAATGCAGCACATGGCCGTGCGTATCGGCAAAGATCTGCACTTCTACATGGCGCGGGCGTTCAAGATAACGCTCAAGAATCAGTTTTTCATCTCCAAAGGACGCCTTGGCTTCGCGCCGCGCACTCGCCAGCGCGCTAGGTAGATCGGCAGCCGCATGAACCACTTTCATACCTTTACCACCGCCGCCGGCACTGGGCTTGAGGATGACTGGAAACTCGGTGTTTTGAGCGGCGGCAATAAAGGCAGCATCCGATTGATCGGCTCCATCATAGCCGGGCAGCAGCGGCCCTCCTGCCGCAGCCATCAACTGCTTGGCGTTGGCTTTATCGCCCATCGCACGAATGGCGCGGGCGGGCGGCCCAACAAACACCAGCCCGGCGGCAGTAACAGCCTCGGCAAAACTGGCGTTCTCCGACAAAAATCCATAGCCGGGATGGATAGCCTGTGCCTCGCTAACCGCCGCAGCACCCAAAATCGCATTGATGTTCAAATAACTATCCCGCGCCGGAGCTGGCCCAATGCTGATGGCCTGATCAGCCAGTCGGGTATGCAAGGCCCCCGCATCGGCCTCACTGTAGACCGCGACTGTCCGCACCCCCATCGCCCGAGCCGTACGAATAATGCGGCAGGCAATCTCGCCGCGATTGGCAATCAGCAGAGTGCGAAAGGGTAAAGACATGTAAACCTCTATCTGTCTTTTAGCATATTCGCCCGTCACCGTCTCGCTCAAGGCAGAGTCCGCCCGGCGCCGTTAGCAAAATACTCTGGGCAGATGGCGACTCCCGCTATACTCGGCCCATGTTTTTGCCGAGCCAGCCCAATGCCACGCCCGTCACGCACAAGCGGCAGCTTGTGAGCTGGCTGGAGACGGGCGCCAAACCCCAAGACCGCTGGCGCGTTGCGACCTTGCACGAAAAATTCTTGATCGATTTCCGCTCGCACCGCGCCGCCGAACATGAGGGAGCCCGCTCGCTGGCAGCCATGCTGCGCAATCTGGAGCCGCTGGGCTGGCAGCCCGTTTACGAGATGGAACAGATTCTGGGCGCGCGCCGCGGCGAGGCGGCGCTGACGTTGGGTCCCGGCGGTCAGCTGATCTTCTCCGGTGCGCCGTTAGCCAGCCTGAGTGAAACCGAAGTGGAATTAACCACACACCTGCACGACTTAAGCCGGGCAGGCCGTGATGCCGGCCTTGCCAGCTTTGGTCTGGGCTTTCATCCGACGGCGACCCCGCAGGAGCTTCCGTGGATGCCGCAAGGGCGCACCCGTATTTTGCGGGACTATATGCCCGATGTCGGACGCGAGGGACTGGACCTGATGCAGCGCAGCGCTGCCCTACGGGTGACGCTTGATTACAGCGATGAAGCCGATATGGTCACCAAATTCCGCGTTGCGCTGGCCCTGCAACCGCTGGTTACAGCGCTATTCGCGGCGTCCCCCTTCCGGGATGGCAAGCCCACCGGCGAGAGCAGCACCCGCACCCGCGCGTGGCTGAACACCGATCCTTCGCGGTACAATGCCCTGAATTTGGTCTTCGATGAGGGGTTTGGCTTCGAGAGCTATGTTGACTGGGCCCTGAGCGTCCCGATGTATGCTATCCACCGCGACGGCTTTTATCTTGATGCCACAGGCTGTTTCTTTCGCGACTTCATGCGCGGGGAGCTGGAAGATCATCCCGGCTTAAGCGCCACCATGGCCGATTGGTCCGACCACCTCGCCAGCCTGTTCCCGCCGGTACGGCTGCGGCGCTACCTTGAGCTGCGTGGCGCGGACATGGCCTGTTCCCCGGCTATGGTGATGGCCCTGCCCGCGCTCTGGACCGGGTTGCTTTACGATAGTGTCGCGCTGGATGCGGCCGATCAACTGCTGAGCGAGTGGGAGCATGAGGATTACCTCGCGCTGCACACCAGCGCCCATAGCCTGCGACTGGATACCCCGCACAAGGGCCGCACGGTGGGAGAGATTGCCCGCGATCTGGTTCGCATTGCCAGTGACGGTCTGCAACGCCGGGCGCTGGGCGAGGACGCTTATTTAGCGCCTCTGGAGCAGATTATTGATAGCGGCGTCACCCAGGCCGATGATCTGCTGCGCCGTTACTATGATGAGTGGGATCAGAATGTCGATAAGGCCTTGCAGGCTTGCGCATTAAGCTAAAATTGTCGGTTTTTCCTGAAAACAGGCTGGAAATCCCCCACCCGAATGTGCTTTTATAGCGCCCATGGAAACGCCGCTCGATCATTTGCCAGCCCGCCAGCGCCGTAGCGAAGACTATCAGGCTGCCCGCCGCGCCGAACTGGCTCCGTTGCAGGCCCGGCGCCGTACCTTGCTCGCGACACTTGAAGACGAGCAGACCCGCTTTCTCGCCAGTGCCTTGGCTACTCTGACCCCGGCGCATCTGGCACCGTTTGATGAGGCTGCAAAAATCGCCTGTCTGGATGTCATCCCCAGTGTGCTGCTGGAGCGGCTGCGCCAGCGCAGCGAGAAGGCCAGCCAAGACTGCCGCCGCTATGAGCGCGAGCAGAATATCTATCAGCTGGCCGAGACCCTGCCCGCAGGCGAGGAGCAGCTCAGCCGCAGCCAGGCCCGCCTGCGCTCGCTGGCACGCACCCGCGACCAGCTGGAAGAGCGGTTGGCCCCGCTGCTGCGCTACAACGCCAGCCTCAATGCGGCGACGCAGACCCTCATTACACCGGAGGTCGCTGCCCGCTATGCCCGCGCACCGGGCCTGCGCCATGTCCTGCGCTGGCTGACCTCACGCATGTACCGCACTATGCGGGCGCTGATGGCGCCGCTTGAGCAGGGTGGCGAGAGTGTGGCCAGTCAGCTCACCCGCCTATCACAGCTGCGGCAAGAGCTGGTGGTGGTAGAGCAGAACACCGAACTGCGCGAGCAGATGGTGCAGGAACAGCGGCGCTGGGTGAGCGCCTATGCCGAAGCCTGGGCCCAGCGGCTGGGGGCCGCCCAGCTCAAGCAGGCGATGATCGAGGCACTGGCCGACCAAATGAACGATCCGCTGGTGCGTGAGCATCTGGCCAAACATTTTGACCGCCGCTGGCCGCAGGCCATCTCGGTACTGTACTCCGAGATCGGTCAGATCGATGCGGCCATCCGCGGCTTTATCGGTGCTTTTGCCCGCACCAACCGTCAGGCGACAAGCGCCTAAGTCTCCCATACTTGTCACAAAACTGTCATCACGCTGTCATACGGCTGTCACAGGCTTTTTGTATCGTTGCCGCGGGAACAACGAACGAAAGGAAATCCCGTGACAAAAGCCAGTATAAGCGATGTTAAAGATGCGTTGACACTCCAGCAGGAGAACTACCAAAAACTACATGACGCCCTCGGGCGGGAACACCGCCTCACCCTTGCCAAGCGCGAGGACCTCCTCAATAAAGCCGCCCCGCAGTTTGCGGGTTTTTTAATGCCGTTTTTCCAGGCCGGGAATGAAGCCGAGCTTCGTAAACTGGAAGGCGCGATGGCCAGCAGTGGCCCTCGCGCCCCGCGTCCCTTCAGTCTCATGCAGCAGCGCCGCGACGAGACTCAGCAAGCCGCCCGTGAGATCGAGAAATTTACGAAGGAACATGGCCCACCTGAAGCGTTAGCACAAAAACTGGTAGCACAGCGCCAGCAGCTAGAGAGCGATGAGTGCAGCCAGCGTGAACTATCACAGCAAGCCAATGACAACAACGACGTACTACGCCTCTTTGATAGCGTGAACACTAAGCTGTCCCAGCAGGGAAAGGATGAACTGACCCTAGAGACACTTGGGGGTTACACACCGGAAAGCGGCTGGATGAAGCATGCGTGGCGCAAACTGTTTGATCCCGTCTATGAGGTAGCCGCGCCGATGATCGAAAGATATGCCAAAGCGGGCATCAACCTGCCTCAGGCCTTACGGACGCGGGAAACACTGCGCACGCAGCGGTGCGAATATCAAGCTGCGCGGCAGGAGGCTCTTGCCAGAGCCACACGAACAGACCAGCTAATTACGCAGCATAGGTGGCTAACTCAGGGACTGCATACCGAACCGCAGATCGTTCAGGAATCCTATCCCCTCACCCTGAAAGGCCTGCGGGAGCCGGAGGCCTTGCGGGCTGTCGCTTCAGCCTTCCCACTCCCGGCTGACCTGCTCGCAACCTTACAAAAGGTCGAAGTACTGGACAAACTGGCCAGCGGGATCGCCCGCAGCCGTGATGAGGCCCGCAAGACGCTCGATCAACTCGAGGACCCCGTGAGCAAGCTGAACGAAGCCATGCAAAATGGCAATGCCAGCAAGCGGATCGAGTTTGATCTACCCGATCGCACCCAGCAGATGAACAAGCACCAGACGGTCCTTGGCCAGAGAGCGCGGGCCGCGCAGGATGTCCGCCAGCGCGTGGACAGTGCCCCACCCCGCAGCAGTGATAACAGCTGGCTCTATTGGTATCTACTGACGAATGAGGGCGGCCCCAGCCACTCGGCGGCTCCGGCGTTTCGCTCAGGCGGTGGCGGTGATTTTGGGGGCGGCGGCGCTGATGGGCGCTGGGATACGGATGATGAACCTGCCCGCAACAGTTACTTCCGGGCGGAGATGCTGGGCGTGACACCGAAGAATGCCGCCAGCTTCGGTATCGACCCTGTGCGACTGCGCATCGAACCCGAGGTGCTGCGCGATCTGGACGTAAAGTTTGACACCATCTCTCCGACCGGGGTCGACTTCAACGCCTTGAGCAATGGGATCGAGTTTGATCCCCGCAAGCTGGACTTGGGCAGCACAGTAAGCGATTTGAGCCGCAGTATCAGCTCGATCAGTGACAGCGTAAGCAGCAACTGGGGCTCAAGTTCCGACAGTAGCAGTTTTAGCTCAGACAGTAGCAGTTTTAGCTCAGATAGCGGCAGCTCCTGCTCGTTCGATTAATAACAGGTAGCTCAAAGCTCGGCCCGCCCTCACCCGGCGGGCTGTTCGCCATTAGGCTGCTGTTCCACCTACAGTAAGGCCATCAATGCGCAATGTCGGCTGTCCCACCCCCACGGGCACGCCCTGCCCGGCTTTGCCGCACACCCCGGTGCCGGGGTCCATGGTGCTGTCATTGCCTACCATGCTCACGCGGGTGAGGGCATCGGGCCCGTTGCCAATCAGCGTAGCGCCTTTAATAGCCGGGCCAAGCTTGCCATCCTCAATCAGGTAAGCCTCGCTAGCGGCAAACACAAATTTGCCGTTGGTAATATCCACCTGCCCACCGCCAAAATTGGGCGCATAAACGCCCTTCTGTACCGAGGCGATGATCTCCTCAGGCGTATGTGTGCCACTCATCATCACCGTGTTGGTCATGCGTGGCATCGGGCAATGGGCAAAGCTCTGGCGGCGGCCATTACCCGTGGGCTTCATGCCCATCAGGCGGGCATTGAGGCGGTCCTGCATGAAGCCGACCAGAATGCCGTCCTCAATCAGGGTGGTACAATTGGTGGGGGTGCCTTCATCATCCACCGTCAGGCTGCCGCGACGATCGGGGATGGTGCCGTCGTCCACCACCGTGACACCCGGCGCTGCAATGCGTTGGCCGAGCAGACCCGCAAACGCCGAGGTCTTCTTGCGGTTAAAGTCACCCTCCAAGCCATGGCCAATCGCTTCGTGCAGCAAAATTCCCGGCCAGCCGTTACCGAGCACCACTGTCATCTCCCCTGCTGGAGCGGACACAGCGGAGAGATTCACCAAGGCCTGCCGCACCGCTTCATCAACCGATTTGTGCCACACTTCGGGGTCGAGATAGCGGGTCAGCGGCACGCGCCCACCGCCCGACCACACACCGGTTTCCTGCTTGTCACCCTCACCGACAATCACCTGCACCGAGAGACGCACCAGCGGACGCACATCAGCAATACGCTGGCCATCCGGGCGGATGATCTGCACCGCCTGCCACTCGGCCACTAGCGAGGCGCTGACCTGCCGTACCCGGCTGTCCTTAGCGCGGGCATACTTATCAAGTGCAGCCAGAAATTTGGTTTTTTCAGCCACATCATGCGCATGGAGCGGATTCTCGGGCGTATAAAGCTGGCGGTTGGTACCAATCGGGGCAGCGGCCAGCTTGCCTGTATAGCCACCGAGTACGGCACGGACCGTCGGAATAGCCCGCCTGATCGCCTCTTCCTCAAGACTGGCCGCATGGGCATAGCCCGTGGCCTCGCCCGCTACGGCACGCAAGCCAAACCCCTGCGAACTATCAAAAGTGGCACTTTTAATACGGCCATCATCCCACACCAAAGCCTGTTGTTCGCTATACTCCAGAAACAACTCCCCATCTTCCGCGCCTTGCAGCGCCTCACCCACCAGCCCCTCAGTGCGGCTTTTATCAAGCCCGGCTTGGGAAAAGAACAGATCGTCGGTAATGGATAGATGGGTCATGTTGGCTCCTGATGTGCCCTTAATATGGGGGCATCTGCTGGTTTTGACCAGCACCGTGTCGAAGCGGACACCCCGTTGAGCACGATGCCCGACTCAGACAAAAATGACTGTCGTAACGGTAAGTTAGCCCCTGTTGCGTTACGGACCGGTGCGGTATAGTTTAGCGCCGTTTTAACTATTCCGAGGTTGTCTGCAATGAAGCGTCTGTTCTGGTCCTTATGCGCCGCGCTGTTGAGCGTCCCCGCCTTCGCAACGGGTCTTTCACCGGAGGCCGGGGTCGGCCAACCGGTTGACAAGGGGCTTGGGCTTCAGCACGCCGCCAGTCCGATCAAGGAGCAAATGGAATGGTTCCATAATGACCTGCTGATGCCGATTATTACAGCTATTACAATCTTTGTCCTGCTGCTACTGCTGTGGGTGGTCATTCGCTACAACCGTCACGCCAATCCGACGCCGAGCAAGACGACCCATAACACCCTGATCGAAATTATCTGGACAGCGGTTCCCATCCTGATCCTGATTGTCATTGCCATCCCGTCCCTTAAGCTGCTGTATTATACCGAGCGCAGCCCGGAGCAGACCGAGATGACCCTCAAGGTTATCGGCCACCAGTGGTATTGGGAGTATGTTTATCCCGATCATAACGGTGTAACCTTCTCTGCCTACGTCAAGAAGAATGACGAACTCAAACCCGGTGAACCGCGTCTGCTGGAGACGGACCGCCGCGTGGTATTGCCGGTCGATACTAATATCAAGCTGCAGATTACTGCCGCAGACGTCCTGCACGCTTGGACCGTACCCGCCTTTGGTGTCAAGCGCGATGCTGTGCCCGGCCGGTTGAATGAGACGTGGGTCAAAGTCAATCGCACCGGCGTTTTCTACGGTCAGTGCAGCGAGCTCTGCGGCACCGATCACGCTTATATGCCCATCGCGGTTGAAGTGGTCAGCAAGGACGACTTTGCGGCTTGGATTGCCAAGCAGCAGGCTGAGCAAGGTTTGACCAAGCCAGCTGAGACCTCGCCCCCCGCCGAGGCAACCCCTGCCACACACACCAACTAACACTTGCCACAGGAACGCACCATGTCACACGATCATAAGCCCGGCTTTTTCACCCGTTGGTTCTGCTCGACCAACCATAAGGATATCGGCACTCTCTATATCATCTTCGCACTGTGCGCCGGTATCATCGGTGGCCTGTTCTCGGTTATGATGCGCGCCGAGTTACACGAACCCGGCGTTCAGTATCTCGTCGCTGCGGATGAAGCAGCGGGGGTGAAGGGTGGCCTGCTTGGCGCGGCGGAACGCATGGCGCAAGATGCACTCACCATGGATTCAAGTGCCAAAGTTGATGCCCGCGGCCTACCAACCGACAACGGTCAGCGTGATGGTCAGCTGTGGAACGTGCTGATTACGGCACACGGCCTGATTATGGTGTTCTTTGTCGTGATGCCAGCTCTCATCGGCGGCTTTGGCAACTGGTTTGTCCCGCTCATGATCGGCGCGCCGGATATGGCTTTTCCGCGTCTGAACAACATCTCTTTCTGGTTGATGATCCCGGCCTTTGCCCTGCTGGTGTGCTCTGCCCTCGTTGGTGTTGGCGCAGGGACGGGCTGGACCATCTACCCCCCACTGTCCTCCCGCCTTGGGCAGGATGGTATGTCGGTTGATATGGCGATTTTTGCCCTACACTTGGCCGGTATTTCCTCCATTCTGGGTGCTGCGAATTTCATCACCACCATTTTCAACATGCGCGCGCCAGGTATGACCCTGCACCGGATGCCGCTGTTTGCGTGGGCCATGCTGGTGACCGCCTTCCTGCTGCTGCTCTCGGTACCCGTACTCGGTGGTGCGATCACCATGCTGCTGACGGACCGCAATTTTGGTACGGCCTTCTTTGACCCGGCCGGGGGTGGCGATCCCATCCTGTTCCAGCATCTGTTCTGGTTCTTCGGCCACCCCGAAGTGTACATCATGATTTTGCCCGCCTTCGGCATCATCAGCCATATCGTCTCCACCTTCTCGCGTAAGCCCATCTTTGGTTATCTCGGCATGGCCTATGCGATGGTGGCCATTGGCGTGGTTGGCTTTGTCGTGTGGGCGCACCACATGTACACCACGGGCCTGTCGGTCAATACCCGCGCCTACTTCACCGCCGCCACCCTGATTATTGCGGTGCCGACGGGTGTGAAGATTTTCAGCTGGATCGCCACCATGTGGGGCGGCTCGCTGCGCTTTACCACACCGATGCTGTGGGCGATTGGCTTCATCTTCCTGTTTACCCTTGGCGGGGTAACCGGTGTGGTGCTGGCCAATGGGGGCATGGATCTGGCGCTGCATGACACCTACTATGTGGTGGCCCATTTCCACTACGTACTCAGCTTGGGTGCGGTCTTTGCAATCTTTGCCGGCTGGTATTACTGGATTGGCAAGATGAGCGGTCGCCAGTACCCCGAGTTCTGGGGCAAGGTGCACTTCTTCACCACCTTCATTGGCGTGAACCTCATCTTCTTCCCGCAGCATTTCCTCGGTCTTCAGGGGATGCCGCGTCGGTATATCGACTACCCCGATGCGTATGCCTACTGGAACCAGATCTCCTCAATCGGTGCTTATATCGCCTTCGCCTCAAGCCTCTTGTTCGTGCTGATCGCGATCTACACCCTGAAATGGGGCAAGAAGGTGGAGGCCAACTACTGGGGTGACGGTGCCACCACGCTGGAGTGGACAGTTGCCTCACCGCCGCCGTTCCATACCTTCAACACGCAGCCCGTTATCAAGGGTGACGGACAGCACTAGGCATGACCGACGTCTCCGTCAGTCCGATTGCACCGAGCCAGTCAGCCCCCGTGGCTGACTGGTTTGCACTGCTGAAACCGCGTGTCATGACACTGGTGGTGTTTACTGGCGTTGTGGGTCTATCGCTCGCGCCGGGTCAACTGCATCCGGTGCTGGCGCTTGCGGCCATACTGGCGATTGCTGTTGGCGCGGGGGCCTCCGGCTGTATCAACATGTGGTATGAACGCGATGTTGACGCCCTGATGCGCCGGACGCAACAACGCCCTCTGGTGCGCGGCATCATTGATCCGGCTGAAGCTCTGGCTTTTGGCGTAGTCTTGACACTGTTTGCTGTCATGCTGATGGGCCTTGCCACCAACTGGGTGGCGGCGTTCTGGCTGGCTTTTGCCTCAGCGTTTTATGTATTTGTCTACACGATAGGCCTCAAGCGCCGTACGCCCCAAAACATCGTTATTGGTGGTGCTGCGGGTGCCTTCCCTCCGGTCATCGGCTGGGCGGCTGTCACCGGCACGACCCCGGTTGAAGCCTGGCTGCTATTTGCGCTCATCTTCTTCTGGACACCGCCTCACTTTTGGGCGCTATCCTTGTACCGCTGCGAAGATTATGCCCGTGCGGGCATTCCCATGCTGCCGGTTGTCAAAGGCAAAGCCCATACCAAACGGCACATGCTGGCCTACACTTTGCTGCTGCTGCCCCTTTCACTTGCTCCGGTTTATCTGCAAATGGCAGGCACCCTTTATGGCAGCATCGCACTGGGAATGAGCCTTGGCTTTATCGCCCATGCGCTGCGCGTTCTGCGCCGTGAGGAGGACGCCGCGGCGCGCGCGATGTTCTTCTTCTCCCTGTTTTATCTATTCAGCCTGTTCGCGGCTCTCTGGGCGGATCACCTGCTGCGGAGTCTGCTATGACGACCGATCCAAAAGCCAATCTGCGCCGCCGCAATCTGGCGACCTTGGCCATTATCCTCGCCTTTTGTGTACTGATCTACGCGATCGGCTTTATCAAGATGAAGGGGCTATGAGCGCATCAACCGCCGCACAGAACCAGCGCACATTGCTCATCCTGCTCCTGATAGCTGGCGCAATGCTTGGACTGGCCTTTGCCAGCGTACCGCTATACCGCCTGTTCTGTCAGGTAACCGGTTATGGTGGTACGCCGCAAATTGCGCTCAACGCCACAGCCCCGGGCACCAGTACAGCTCTCCCACCTTTTCGGATCCAATTTAATGCGGATACCAGCATGGATCTGCCATGGGAGTTCAGCCCCGAGCAACGAGAAATCAGCCTGAAGGCGGGTGAAGAGGTCCTGTTTGCTTACCATGCACGCAACCTTTCAAGCCAGCCGGTGGTTGGCACCGCCGTATTTAACGTTACACCACCGCAAGCCGGGGCCTATTTCATGAAAACTCAATGCTTCTGCTTTGAAAAGCAGCGTCTGGAGGCCGGGCAGAGTATGGATTTCCCCGTCCTGTTCTATATCGACCCGGCCATTGCTGGTGACCCGGACGCGGCGGATATCCGTGAGATCACACTCTCCTACACCTTTTATCCCGCCGACAAGGTCCCGCTTGAGCAAACCGGGCAGTAGCAGTACAAACAAAAGAACTGGAGACCATCATGGCTGAACAGCATCACGACGAACATGTTACCCACCCCTTCCATCTGGTGGATCCCTCCCCGTGGCCGCTGGTCGCCTCACTGGCAGCAGGCCTGCTCGCTGCAGGTACCGCCATGTGGATGAACGGCTTTACCATTGGCGATCTGCCGATTGGTGCCAAAACAGCCGCACTGGGGCTGCTTGGTGTTCTGTTTGTGATGTGGATGTGGTGGCGCGACGTCATCAAGGAAGCAGTGGTGCAGAAGGCCCACTCCCCCGTCGCCAAGATCGGTCTGCGCTATGGTATGGCGCTGTTCATCGCCTCCGAGGTCATGTTCTTCGTTGCCTTCTTCTGGGCCTATTTTGCCGCTGCCTTCTATCCGACCGAAGCCACCGGTTTTGTCTGGCCACCGCAGGGTGTGCACACCTTTGATCCGTTTGATGTACCGTTCATCATGACCCTGATTCTGCTGCTCTCCGGCACGACGGTAACGTGGGCGCACCACGCCCTGATTGAAGGCAAGAACAAGGATGCCGCCAAAGCACTGGCCATTACGGTTGGGCTTGGTGTGCTATTCACCTGCTTTCAGGTCTATGAGTACAGCCACGCCCATTTTGGCTTTAATGATGGCACGATTGAGGGACGTGATATTTACGCCTCCACCTTCTTTATGGCGACGGGCTTTCACGGTCTGCATGTGCTGATCGGCACCATCTTCCTTGCGGTCTGCTATTTCCGTACCCTCAAGGGCCACTTTACGGCCACCAGTCATTTCGGCTTTGAAGCGGCAGCATGGTACTGGCACTTTGTTGACGTGGTCTGGCTGTTCCTGTTCATCTCCATCTACTGGTGGGGCAGCGCCGGAGCTGTGGCCGGGCATTGAGCCCCCCCACATCCCTTCATGCGGGCTGGCGCTGTGTCTGCCCGCATTGCGGGAAGGGCAAGCTTTTCACCGGCTTTCTGACGGTTTCACCTCGCTGTACTCACTGCGGGCTTGACCTCTCCGCCGAAGATAGCGGCGATGGCCCGGCGGTGTTCCTGATTTTTCTTTTAGGGTTCCTCATTACGCCTGTTGCGATTGTGGTGGGTTTTCAAACCGACTGGCCGATCTGGAGGCATGCGCTGGTCTGGGGCGGGGTGACGATTGCGGCAACCTTGCTCACCATTCGTCCGCTCAAAGCCTACACCATTGCTCTGCAATACAAACACCGCCGCCAGAAAGGCGGACAGCTCTAGCCATGCGCGTTCCCCTTTGGCCTACGGTGACAACGACCGTTTGTTTTTTGATACTGTGCAGCCTGGGCGTCTGGCAGCTCCAGCGCCTGCAATGGAAAACTGAGCTGATCGTCAAACGCGAGGCACAGCTGCATAGCCCGCCGGTTGAACTTGATGGGATTCCTCTTGAGGCAGTGCTGCCTGGTCTTGACTACCGCCCAGTGCGGCTCAGTGGACGCTTTATGAATATGGGCCGTCTGCATATGCCATCGCGTGTTTACAACGGTATGGTTGGCTGGCATGTGCTGGAGTATTTTGAACAAAACACCGGTCGCATCTGGCTGATCAATCGGGGTTGGGTACCGCAGGACAAGCTGCAGAACATCCCCCCCACGCCAACCGATGAAGTCACCCTGACGGGGCTGGCCCGCGCCCCTCAGCCACCGGGGCGATTCACACCCGCTAACGATCCAGCTCATAACCTGTGGTATTACTACGCACCCAAGGCGATGTTTGCCGCCGCCGAAATTCAGGCCCCGCCGGTGCTGGATGCTTTTCTAGCCCGCTCCGAACCCGGCTATGTGATTGAAACTGATAAATCCGGCGCGTTGCCTATCGGTGGAGCCACGCTGACCGAGCTGCCCAACAACCACCTGCACTACGCCCTGACGTGGTTCGCACTGGCCGCAACTCTGCTCGGCGTTTACGGGTTTTACCTGCGCTCTCGCCAGCAAGACTAACTCGGTGTAAACTGCCGCAAGGTTAGTTCGGAGTTTTTAGTGAAATATATCTCCACCCGAGGTGCGACTGCGCCGCTGGAATTCGAGGATGTGCTGCTCGCTGGCCTTGCCGCCGATGGCGGGCTTTATGTGCCCATGGTCTGGCCGCAAATCAGCGAGGATACGCTGCGCGGCATGCGCGGACTGAACTATACTGAAATTGCCACCCGCGTCATTACTCCTTTTGTCGGCGGGGCTGTTCCAGCAGGCGACCTCAAGCTCATGATCCAGAAAGCCTATAGCGGTTTTCACCATCAAGCGGTCGCTCCGCTGGTGCAGCTTGACACCCAGCTCTGGTTGATGGAGCTGTTCCATGGCCCCACGCTGGCCTTCAAGGATATCGCCCTGCAGCTGCTCGGCCACCTCTTTGATTATGTTTTGGCCAGACGCAAGCAACGCCTGACGATTATTGGCGCTACCTCGGGCGATACTGGCTCAGCCGCGATTGCCGCCTGCAAGGGCCGCTCCAATGTTGACATTTTCATCCTGCACCCCAAGGGCCGCGTGAGTGACGTGCAGCGCAAGCAGATGACTACCGTGCCGGATGCCAATGTTTTTAACATCGCCATTGATGGCACCTTTGATGATTGTCAGGAGCTGGTCAAAGCCCTGTTTAATGATGAAAATCTCAGGAAGAGTTTGAATCTGGGTGCCATCAACAGCATCAACTGGGCGCGGCTGATGGCACAGATTGTCTATTACGTCAC
Organism: Micavibrio sp. UBA2400; assembly: GCA_002343265.1. Taxonomy (GTDB): domain Bacteria; phylum Pseudomonadota; class Alphaproteobacteria; order UBA2400; family UBA2400; genus UBA2400. The sequence goes on along the minus strand of DDSC01000008.1, from coordinate 34,653 downwards.
AGCCGCACTCGCGCTCGGTGCCCCCGAGCGAGCCTTGGCATTCTCCGTCCCCACAGGAAATTTTGGCAACATTTTTGCCGCATACGGAGCCAAACAGATGGGCCTACCCATCGCCCGCCTCATCTGCGCCAGCAACAGCAATGATATTCTCACCCGCTTCTATGAAACCGGGCAGATGAAACGCGATGCGGTACACCCTACCCTCTCGCCGAGCATGGATATTCAAGTCAGCAGCAATTTTGAGCGGCTTCTGTTTGATCTGTGCGATCGCAAAGCCGGCGATGTTATTCGCAACCTTGCACAATTCCGCGCCAGCGGCGCTTATGAGTTAACACCCGGCGCACACCGCAAATATCGTTCCCTCTTCGCCGGGCACCGCGCCGATGATGACATGACACTCAAGGCCATGGCCAAGGTTTATAAAAATTCTGCCATTCTGGTCGATCCGCATACCGCCGTGGGTCTGGCAGGTGTTTACATGGGGCAATACGACCAGCAGTATCCGGTGGTCAGCCTTGCTTGCGCGCACCCAGCAAAATTTTCGGACGCCGTACTCCGGGCAACCGGCCAGCGCCCGCAGCTGCCTGCCCGCGTAGCCCAGCAAATGGGCCTGCCCGAACGGGTGACCGACATGCAAAAGAGTTATGCCGCACTCAGCCGCTTTGTGCTGGAAAACAGCCGCCGCTAGCCCTAAACTGCGCGCATGTCATTACAAAGCACTACCCTACCCTCGGGCCTCACGGTCCTCACCGAAACCATGCCTGATGTGGCCTCGGTCAGCCTTGGCCTGTGGTTCAATGTCGGCACCCGCCATGAAGAAGCCAATCAAACTGGTATCTCGCATCTGCTCGAGCATATGTTCTTCAAAGGCACGACCAAGCGCGACGCCAAGACCATGAACCGCACCATTGAGGCTGTCGGCGGATCGCTCAATGCCTATACTGCGCGCGAGCAGACGGCCTACACCGCCCGTGTGCTGGCGTCCGATGCCCCGCTGGCCCTTGAGATGGTCGCCGAGATGATGCTGCACCCCAAGTTTGATGCAGCCGATCTGGAAAAGGAAAAATCTGTCATCGCGCAAGAAATCGGCGAGGCTTACGATGCGCCGGACGACTGGATTTTTGATCTGTTTCACCAGACCGCTTATCCGGGCCAGTCGCTTGGCCAACCCACGCTCGGCAGCCTCGAAAGCCTCACCCCCCTGACAACACAGGATTTGCGTCGCTACGTTTCCAGCCATTACACTGGCTCCCGCGCGGTACTGGCCGCAGCCGGGGCTATTTCGCATGAGCAGCTCCTGACACTGGCTCAGACCCATTTGGCTAGCCTACCTAAAGCAGCACCCATGACCACCGCACCCGCGCGCTATACGGGTGGTGATGCGCTGGAGGATCGTGAGATTGAGCAGCTGCATCTCTGCTTTGGACTTGAGGGGGTGGGCGTCACCGATCCACTTTTTCCCGCACAGACCTTGTTGAGCCTCATGTTGGGCGGGGGTACCTCCTCACGCCTGTTCCACGAGGTGCGTGAGGAGCGCGCGCTGGCCTATACCGTGAGCGCCTTCAGCAGTGGCTATCAGGATACCAGCCAGCTGATGATCTATGCCGCCGCCGACCCCGAGCGCGCACAAGAAGCTGCCAACCTGATTTTGGCTGAAACTCTGGCCCTTTCCCGAAACGCCTCTCAAGAAGAGCTGGATCGCGCCCGCGCCGGGGCCATTGCCAGTCTGCTCATGGATTTAGAGAGTACCAGTGCACGGGCCGAGCGGGCCGCACTCAGCCAACTCCAGCAGGGCCGGGTTATTCCGGTGGAGGAAACACGTCGGAAACTGGAAAAGGTAACCTTGAGCGATATTTCCGCTATTGCCCGGCATCTACTGGCCAGTCGGCTCACCCGTGCGGCCGTTGGGCCAGTGGCGGCGCTGGAAAGTTTTGACGCCACCCGGCAACGGCTGGTAGCCTAGGTCATGTTCTCAGCCCCGCTGATTCCGCCCTCGCCCATGCAACTCTCCGACGAGCGGGTCTGGCTGCGCCCACCACAAGAGAGCGACTGGCAGAGCTGGGCCGACCTGCGGCAGGAAAGCAAGGATTTTCTGGTACCATGGGAGCCAAGCTGGCCCGCCGACAGCCTGACCAAGAGTGCGTGGCAGCGCCGCCTTAAACGCCAGTATGAGGAGTGGCGGCTGGATGTCGGCTATCACCTGCTGTTCTTCAAGGTGAGCGATCAGACGCTCCTGGGGGGTGTATCTCTCACCAATGTGCGCCGGGGCGTGGCGCAGATGGGCACCCTCGGCTACTGGATCGGCAAGCCCTTTGCCCGGCAAGGTTACACCAGTGCGGCAGTCAAGCTGCTGTGCGCCCATGCCTTTGGCGCACTGGCGCTGCACCGAATTGAGGCCGGATGCCTGCCAAGTAATCTTGCCAGCCGCAGACTCTTGACCAGCGTCGGCTTTCAAGAAGAAGGCCTCGCCCGCAACTATCTACGTATTAACGGCCAATGGGAAGACCATGTCCTATTCGGGATGGTAAAAGGCGACGGGGGTGGCTAAGCCCGTCCCGCCTCGCTGCTCAGCATAGCCGGATTAATGCCCATGCGGCCAAGGATGGTTTCCCACTTCTTCTCAATTTCGGGGCTGAACAGCAGATCGGCATCGCCCGGCGCGTGCAGCCAGCCATTCGCCTGTAACTCGGCATCAAGCTGGCCCGGCGCCCAGCCGGCATACCCCAGCGCGAGGAAGCAGCGTTTGGGGCCAGTGCCCTCGGCCAGCGCCTTGAGAATATCCACCGTTGCCGTCAAGGAGATATCCGGGCTGATCGCCATCGTCCCGTCGCTACTGTAATCAGCCGAATGGAGCACAAAACCACGCCCTGCTTCGACTGGGCCGCCAAAATGGACCCGGACGTCCTGACTGCTGGCATCGACCTCGATATCAAGCTGGCTCATCAGCTCGGCAAAATCCAGCGGCTCGAACAGGCGGTTAATCACCAACCCCATCGCCCCTTCGGCGGTATGGGCGCACAGAAATATCACCGCGCGGGCAAAGCGCGGATCGGGCATGCTGGGCATGGCGATCAGGAAATGGCCGGCCAGTGATGGTGCATCCGTCATCGCGAAACTGTCTTTCCCTATCGGAACGTAAGAGGGTGCCTTTTTCTGAAAATATCTATATCATATCTCGTTATGCTGCGCCTGATTTTTCTCGCCTTCCTGAGCCTGAGTGCCATTCCTGCCCGCGCCGAGTCCGGAGCCAGTTACTGGGTCCGCCAGCCGGAAGTCGCCGTCCGGCTCCTGAGTGCCAGTCAGACTGCTGGTCACGCCCCGACGCTCGACCTTGGCCTTGAGATTGAAATGAAGCCGGGCTGGCACACCTACTGGCGCAGCCCCGGCGATGCGGGGGCTCCCGCGAGCCTTGACTGGACTGGCTCCACCGGGCTGAGCCGGGCAGATACCCTCTGGCCCGCCCCTAAACGCATGGTCTCGCAAGGTATCGAAACCGTGGGCTATGACTACTCGCCGCTCATCCTGCCGATCCGCGTAACACGTAGTCCGGAGTCAGCAGAGTTACTCTTACGCGCAAAGCTAGACCTGCTGGTGTGTGCCGAGCTGTGTATTCCTTATTCTTTTGATCTATCGCTCGACTTGCCAGCGGGAGCGCCCCAGCCAACGCCTTTTGCTGAACGCCTTGCAAAATGGTCTAGCCGTGTGCCGCGGCCAGCGCCCGAAAGCCTAATTGAGCTTAGGAGCGATGGGCAAGGCTTAATCGTTCATCTTAATACGCAGCCGGAGCTAACAGACCCCGATATTCTGGTTGAAAGCGCGGCCGGATACCGCTTTGGTAAGCCTCAACCAGCGGGCCGGGATGGCTCAGCTTACATATATAAAATCCCCCTGCTCAGTAAACTGCGGGACGGCGCAGCGCTGGATAGGGAGACGTATCGGCTGACTGTTCTGGATACGACACAAAATCTGGACATTGCAGAGGCCCGCCCAGTTGCCAGAACGCCGGAGTCAGCCCCTCACCGCTCACGCCTGACCGCATTGCTGGCAGCACTACTGGGCGGGTTGATCCTCAATCTCATGCCCTGTGTGCTGCCCGTGCTATCGCTGAAGGTACTTAGCATTGTCAGTCATGCTGGAGCCCCGCCCCGCCATGTACGCTTGAGTTTTCTGGCTAATGCCGCCGGCATCATCACCTCGTTTCTGCTGCTGGCGCTGGTGGCTATCGGGCTTAAGCAGGCCGGTATCAGTGTGGGCTGGGGGGTACAATTCCAGCACCCGGCCTTCATCATTCCAATGGTGGCCATTCTCACCCTGTTTGCGGCCAGCCTATGGAACCTGATCGAAATTCCGCTCCCGCGCTTTCTCGCCGATGCCATTAACGATCGTCTGCCTAGCCCCGGCGAAGCGCACGACCGCACGTTGACGGGTAACTTCATTACGGGTGCCTTTGCGACCCTACTGGCTACCCCCTGCTCGGCCCCGCTTGTGGGAACAGCAATCGGCTTTGCCTTTACCGGCACGGCGCTAGATCTGCTGCTAGTGGCGCTAGCGATGGGTGTCGGCCTCGCCCTGCCGTATCTGCTGATTGCTGCGTTTCCCCATGTCGCCCGCTTTCTGCCACGACCGGGGCGCTGGATGCTGTGGCTCCGGAACATACTGGGTCTGGCACTCGCCCTGACCGCGCTGTGGCTTGCCGGCGTGCTGTCCCAGCAGATTGGAGTGCAGGATGCCCAAATGGTCAGCGGTAGCGTGGTGCTGTTCCTGCTCGCCTTGTGGATCCGGGCCTGTTTCGCCAAACCGTTGCTGTTTGTAAAGGGTGTCGGCGTCTTTGCCGTGCTGGCCATTATCGCTCTCAATGCCCACCGCCTGCCCTTTTTGCGCGACGAGGCCACTAGTTCACCACCCCTGCAGTGGCAAGCCTTTGATGAAGCCAGCATCCCCACTCTGATCGCGCAGGGTTATACCGTATTTGTAGACGTCACGGCCGACTGGTGCCTGACCTGCCACGTCAATGAGCGCTTTGTGCTGAATGCCGAACCAACCCGCACGCGACTAAGCGCGTCCCATATCATCCGCATGAAGGCGGACTGGACCAGCCGCAGCGATACGATTGGTGCCTATCTGGCCAAGTTCGGCCGCTATGGCATCCCCTTCAACATTGTCTATGGCCCCGGCGCCCCCCAAGGCGTGGTGCTGCCGGAATTGTTGAGTGCGGCAAAAATCGACGATGCACTCAACACAGCGACCGGAATTTTAACTCCCGAGACAACATCTCCTGGTCAGGCAGAAATTAAACCTCCAGCAGCCCCGAATTAGCTTGAAAACGGCGGACTTCGTAGCCTAGATTGAGAGCATGACACTTGATTTTAATGTTATTTCGAAATCACTCCGGGCCTATCTAGAGATTTACCCTCAAGAAGCCGCTGAGCTGACCTTGCTGACAGCTCAGTTACAGGACCATGACAACGGCTTGGTGTCGCGCAAGCATATGCGAGGTCACCTCTGCGCCAGTGGGCTAGTGTTTAATGCAGCGCAGGATCATGTCCTGTTCATTCACCAGCAGGCGAGTGATTTCTGGATGCAGCCGGGGGGCCATTACGAAAACGAAAAAACCCTGTGGGACACCGCCTGCCGCGAGGTGCGGGAAGAAACGGGCCTGAGCGATCTGCGCCCTCATCCATGGCATAAATCCAATCTGATCCCGTTTGATATCCATACGCATCCGATTGCAGCCCGCCCGGAGAAGAACGAGGGCGAGCATTTCCATCATGATTTCTGCTATGCGATGATTGCCACCCAAACCGAAACCACCCCGCAGGCGGGTGAGATCAAAGGAACCCGCTGGATCGCCCTGAGTAATTTACCTGATTATCCGGGGCTACGCCTACGCGATCGTTTTCTGCCAAAAATCAAACTGATATTGGGCAGGACCTAAACCAGACCCTGCGCGCGCAGTTTTTCGATCTCGGCGCGGGCCAGCGCGTCGACCCGCTCGTTTTCCGGGTGACCGCTGTGGCCTTTAACCCAATGCCAGTGCATTTCATGCCGCTTCATCGCCTCATCAAGGCGCTGCCAGAGCGGAGTGTTTTTAACCGGCTCGCGCCCGGCATTCTTCCAGCCGCGTTTTTTCCAGCCCGCCAGCCATTGCGTTGCTCCGTCCATCACATACTTGCTGTCGGTATAAAGCTGCACCACACAAGGCGACTTAAGCGCCTCCAACGCAGCAATCACCGCCATCATTTCCATGCGGTTGTTGGTGGTGTCGCGCTCGCTGCCGCTCAGCTCCTTCTCGGTATCGCCAAAGCGCAACAACGCCCCCCATCCACCGGGGCCGGGGTTACCACTGCACGCGCCATCAGTGTAGATGTCCACTCGCTTCATGCGCTCACTTCTAGCCCGTAAGCCGCAACGCTGTCCACCTGCTGATGAAACTGTAACCGCTTGAGATAATGCAGCGGATTGCGCGGCACACCGCCCTTGGGATGTAACACATCATAAAGACGGGTAAGAAGAAAGCGCAGCGCCGCCCCCCGGCACAACAGTGGCAAGGCCGCCAGTTCACCCTCATTCAAGACGCGTATTGCAGTATAGCCGCGCAGCAGCGCCCGTGCCTTGGTAATATTGAACGCCACATGGTCTTCAAAGCACCACGCATTAAGGCAAATAGCCAGATCGTAGGCAAAAAAATCGGTGCAGGCGAAATAGAAATCAATCAGACCGGAAACCGCCTCCCCTTTAAAAAACACATTGTCGGGGAAGAGATCGGCGTGAATCACGCCCGCAGGTAAATTACGTGGCCAGTACTGCTGCAGAAAGGTCCATTCTGAGATGATGATCTGCTGCAAACCGGCCTGTACGCTATCAGCTTGGGCACAGCCCGCCACTAACTCTCCCCAGCCAGACAGCGAAAGCGCATTGGGCCGGGTGTGTGTAAAAGAGGCGGCGGCATTATGCATCTGCCCCAGCGCTTGCCCCAATGCGGCACAGTGCACGGGCAGCCAGTGCCGCAACGACGCGCCGGGGAGAAAGCTGGTCACCGCCGCCGGGCGGCCTGCCAGTTCGCGTAGCACCACCCCATCGCGCGCGGCCATGGGCAGGGGGCAACTCACGCCCGCCTGCGCCAGATGCTGCATGAGACCAAGAAAAAACGGCAGCTCCTCGCGACGAGTGCGCTTTTCATAGAGCGTGAGGATATAGGGCTGGGTTTCGGTTTCGATTTTGTAATTGCTGTTCTCGGTGCCTTCGCTAATGCCGCTAAACCCAGTCAGCGCGGGCAGGTCGTAGTCCGCCCAAAAGGCATCCAATTCGGCAGCGGAAACTTGCGTGTAAACGGCCATGCATTAAGGCTAACACAGATTCGCTTAGGCCACTTCCTCATCGCGCAAAATGGCGGGAATGTTAAAGGCAACATTCTCCTGCGCGATGCGCAGCTCCTCCACCGTTACCGCAAAGCGGGCGCGCAGGGCGTCTAGCACTTCTTCCACCAGCACTTCCGGTGCTGAGGCTCCGGCGGTGATGCCCAGTGTCTTGGGCTGGCCGAGCCAGTCCCAGTCGATCTCACTGGCACGTTGCACCAGCACTGATTTTTCGCAGCCGTTGAGCTTGGCGACTTCGGCTAGCCGTTTGGAGTTGGAGGAATTGGGAGCGCCCAGCACCAGTACGGCCTCTACCTTGGGGGCCAGTTCCTTCACGGCGGCTTGGCGGTTGGTAGTCGCATAGCAGATATCCTGCTTCTTGGGCCCGGCGATGCTAGGAAAACGAGCATGAAGTGCCGCGACCACCTTGGCGGTGTCATCCACCGATAGCGTGGTTTGCGTGCAATAGGCCAAGTTATCAGGATCTTGGACCGCCAGCGCGGCAACATCCTCAACAGTTTCGATCAGGACAACAGCCCCTTCGGGTAGTTGGCCCATGGTGCCCACCACTTCCGGGTGGCCCGCATGACCGATCAGGATGATCTGCCGCCCCTCCTCAAAGTGGCGCATGGCTTCTTTATGCACCTTGGTGACTAATGGGCAGGTCGCGTCGATCCCGATCATGGTGCGGCGGCTCGCCTCGGCGGGCACGGCTTTGGGCACACCGTGCGCTGAAAAGACGACGGGCGCCCCATCGGGCACTTCATCAAGCTCCTCGACAAACACCGCGCCCTTCGCCTTCAGGCTGTCGACGACAAATTTGTTATGCACAATCTCGTGGCGGACGTAGACCGGGGCACCAAACTTGAGCAGCGCCTTTTCGACGATCTGAATGGCGCGGTCGACCCCGGCGCAAAAGCCGCGCGGGGCCGCGAGGAGGACATGAAGCTGAGTCTTTTCAGGTACTTGAGTCATAATCGGCTTGTAGCGGGTCCTGTCACTGCTTGGCAACACTTTATTAGGAATTGTAAACAAAGAGTCAATTTTGGTTAAAGCTTTCTTGCCGGACTCAATAGTCTCCCGTAACGTCTTGATTCAGATGGACCGCGATACGATCATTTCTCTCGCCAGCTTGCCCGACTCGCGTACCCGCGCGACGGTGTCGAGCTTCTTCTGTGAAGCGAATGGCGCACTAGAGCTGGTTTCGGTGCAATCGGCCGGGTGCTCGCCGGAAGACCGGATTGTGCAGGGTCTGGTCACCAAATTCATCAATATCGCCGTCACCATCGCCGGGGATAGTGAATCGGTCGATAGCGTTTCTCTTGGTACTAACGCGCCGTCACGCCTTGCGGCCGTTGGCTGACTCGGCCTAAGTTGCCGTCCATGTCCAATGATGAAAGCTTTCTGCGCACCCTGCCCCTCACCGAGCGCCATCGTGCGGCGGAAGCCAAGATGGGTGCCTTCGCTGGCTATGAGATGCCACTCCAGTACAAAATGGGCGTGCTGCACGAGCATCTGCAGACCCGTACCAAGGCGGGACTGTTTGACGTCTCGCACATGGGGCAAGCCTACCTGATGGGCAGCCAAGCGGCGGCCGCGCTGGAAGCTCTCGTACCGAGTGATATTACCGGTCTTCAGGTTGGACAACAGCGCTATACGGTTCTGCTAAATGAGCATGGTGGCATTATTGACGATCTGATGGTGCTCAAACTGGCGCCCGACCTGCTGTTCCTTGTCGTGAACGCCAGCCGCAAAACGATCGACTATAACCTGCTACGCCACGCCCTGCCCCGCAACGTGACACTCGAAGTACTACAAGAGCGGCTTCTGGTTGCCCTTCAGGGGCCATTGGCTGAAACCGTACTTGCGCCGCTGGTGCCAGAGGTAAAGAGTCTGACCTTCATGCAAGGTGCCCGTATGGGGGGCGGAATTATTACCCGCTCGGGCTATACCGGTGAGGACGGCTTCGAACTCTCGCTTCCCGCCGATGAGGGACTTGAGTTGGTCGATCAACTAGCGGCGCATCCGGATGTCAACTGGATTGGACTTGGCGCGCGTGACAGCCTGCGCCTGGAAGCCGGTCTCTGTCTGTATGGCCATGATCTGGACGAAACTACCTCCCCGGTTGAAGCAGCCCTGAACTGGATCGTCAGCAAAAATCGTCGGGAAGCGGCCGATTTTGCCGGTGCAGGCCGCATTCTGGCCGAGTTGGCCAACGGCACCACACGCAAGCGTGTGGGCATTAAACCCGAAGGCCGCATCATCGCGCGAGACGCGACGCAAATTCTCGATCGCGCCGGGACAACCATTGGCTTTATTAGCAGTGGCGGCTACGGTCCCAGTGTTGGTGGGCCAGTCGCCATGGGCTATATTGAATCCGTTCATGCCGTGATCGATACCCCCGTTCAACTCGAGGTGCGTGGCACCCTTTATCCGGCCAAGGTTGTGGCCCTGCCCTTTACCCCTCACCGCTACAAGAAATAGGAGACGACCATGCCCCGCAAGTATACACAGGACCATGAATGGATCGAGGTAAGCGGTGAGAGTGCCACTGTCGGCATTACCAACTATGCACAAACGGCGCTCGGCGATATCGTCTTTGTTGACCTGCCCAAAGTCGGCGCGGTGGTGAAAGCGAAACAGGAAGCCGCCGTAGTGGAATCCGTCAAGGCGGCGTCTGATGTGTACGCCCCCGTCAGTGGCACGGTAACCGAAGTCAATACCGCCCTCACCGCCGACCCCGGCCTTGTTAACCGCGACCCGGAGGCGAGTGGGTGGTTTTTCAAACTGAAACTTGGCAATCCGGCCGAAATCGACGCTCTGCTTGATCAAACCGCCTATGACGCGCAGATCAAGGCGTTAGGGTAGGACGCAACACAACGGCAACGACGGTTGTCTTATCTCGCCCGACAATTCGCAAGCCCGGAATGGCGCTGCCATCTTTGTTCACACCGTAGGCAAAATCAAAAAAGTCCGCCGGGCCGTTCTTATCATCAGAAATCGCCTACATCAAAAGCAAGTTCGCCTTTTGGCAGCTAACGGGCTGTGTAGCGCCAAGACGCTCCGCCGACACCTGGTCCGGCGCGTAAAGATGACCAACGACCAGATTAGTCGGATTCATGTTGAGTTGAACTTGGCGGAAGATACGAAGCGGTTGCCCGGCCGGGGGGGCGCGAACGCTGGCTGCAAGTTTACTCAAAGATCCGAAAGCAGATGAAACTCCGAGCATATCATCGGGACGTTTGCGAAAGCGCCCTTGGGCGGTCTGTGCGGCTTGCGCGGCGACAGCCCCTACCTGTGGCGCCCCTTGCGCTGCCTGCCAGACTGAGGCAACGGCACTTGCCGGATCGCCTAATCCAATGGATTTCTTGCGGCGACGCCCCTTAGGAACCGCAGCCGCACGCGCAGCTTCGTCCAGCTTCTGAAGTTCCAGCAGCCCTTCAAACGCGCCTTTGCTGAGCTTTTCCCGTTTCATGACTTACCCTAGCAAAGGCGGTAAAATGACAACGGCACATTTATTGGGCTTGAGCCAGTTCGGGTCCGTGCGCGGGTGCGGTACGACCGCCAGCCCAGCCGCTGAGCCATAGGCATCAGCTACGTATTGCGGCATCTCCTGCACATGCAGCGGAATGGTATTCTCCAGAATCTTCCGCACCTCACGCAGCGTTACCACCCGGCAGCCACGCAGGACCTGAGGTGACACCTGCTGCGGTAAAAATAGCCGCCCGACCACGCGCTCAACTTGTACGGTATTGAACATCCGGCTGCAGGTCACCTCAAGAGTCTCGCCACCTGCAAGCCGCGAAATTGCCTGCGCCACCCGCCGCGCCGAGAGAAATGTATCCGAAACGCCGATGGCAGAACCAGCGCCACCAGAGTGTTTAATCTGCTGGCGGCGACGCGGGAGTGAGGAGAGCTGGAGATTGTTTCTGGCTCTGTCATGCTGCGGCGGCAGCCCAGCCAAATCAAAGACAGACGTAACGACAGGCGGAATGTCGGTTACAAGAGTATCTATAGGTTCGGCTTTGCGTCCCGCCCTCGCTGCGATTGCCCGCGCTGCATCCTGCTGCTGGAGCCAGAGCAACCCCTCTGTCGCCTCTTTACTGATTTTCATGCGTTTCATGATATCTACACCTAACGGATCGGTTTGGTTAAGATCAAGCAGAATCGGCAGCCCCACTGGCCAAATTGGTAAACTCGGCTAAGCTGAAGCTATGCGTATTCTTATCACCCTCTGCCTTAGCCTGCTTGCCCTGCCTAGAGTGTTCCCGCGCGTTGCAACACCGTATAAGGATTAACATGCGCTACCTGCCTCACAACGCTGCCGATCGTGCGGCCATGCTCGCCGCCATTGGTGTGGCTGACATTCCAGCCCTGTTTGCCGACGTACCCCCTAGCGCAAAGCTCAAAGCCCCTATCGCCGGTCTGCCAACTGCCAAAAGTGAAATTGAGGTCGAGGCACATATCAGCGCGCTCGCCGCCCGCAACCTTGGCACCAGCCGCGCCCCGAGTTTTCTGGGGGCTGGGGCCTATCGCCATCATATCCCGGCCAGTGTGGATGCGCTGATCCAGCGTGGAGAGTTTCTCACCTCCTATACCCCCTATCAGCCTGAAATTTCGCAAGGCACGCTGCAAGCATTGTTCGAGTTTCAGAGCATGGTGTGCGCCCTCACCGGCATGGAGGTAGCCAACGCCAGCATGTATGATGGTGCGACCGCTACGGTAGAGGCCGTCGCCATGGCTTGCCGCATCACCCAACGCAACGCTGTGGTGATAAGTGGCAACCTGCACCCACACTACCGCGATGTAATCGCGACCCATGCCAACTGGACCGGCCAGACACTTGATGCCTGCGCCCCCAGTCCACTGAAACCAGAAAATCTGGCTGAAAAAATTACTGATACGACCGCCTGTGTAGTGGTGCAAACGCCTGATTTCTTCGGTCATCTGAATGACTATTCGGCCCTTGCTGAAGCGTGCCATGCTAAAGGCGCTTTATTGGTGGTCGTCTTTACTGAAGTCGTCTCACTGGGCCTACTCACCCCGCCCGGTGCCATGGGGGCGGATATCGTGGTGGGCGAAGGACAAAGCATCGGCAACCCGCTCGGCTTTGGCGGGCCGCATCTGGGCCTGTTTGCCACGCGCGAAAAGTTCATCCGCCAGATGCCCGGTCGCCTGTGCGGGCAGACCGTTGATGCCAGCGGCAAGCGCGGCTTTGTGCTCACGCTGTCCACCCGCGAGCAGCATATCCGCCGTGAAAAGGCCACCAGTAACATCTGCACCAACAGCGGCCTGTGCGCGCTGGCTTTTACCATTCATCTGGCTTTGTTGGGTGAGACAGGCCTCAAGCAACTGGCCGAATTAAATCACGCCAAGGCCTGCCAACTCGCTGAGAAGCTGGGTAAGAAAGTGCTGAACACCAGCTTTTTTAACGAGTTCGTGGTCGATATGGGCCGTGATGCGACAAAGCTGGTCGACGACTTGGCTGCACAGGGAATCCTCGCTGGCGTGCCAGTTAGCCGTTTTTATCCCGAACATAAAAACCTCTTGCTCATCGCGGCGACTGAACTAACCAGCGAGAGCGATATGGACAAGCTAGCACAGGTGCTCGCATGACGACCTTTACCGAAAACCGACCGACCGCGCCTGCCACGCCAGCACCGGAGCACAGCAGCATTCTCGGTCACAAGGGCCTGATGCTGGAAGAAGCTCTGCTGTTTGAGTTGCACAGTGAGGGGGCTAATGGTGTGGATCTGCCGCCCGCGCCAGCGCATACACCGCGCCTTGGGGCCGTTAAACCGCGCACCAGCCTTGGGCTGGTTGATGTGAGCGAGCCTGCGGTAGTGCGGCACTACACCCGCCTGTCGCAAAAAAATTATGCCATTGATAGCGGGCTGTATCCGCTTGGCTCGTGCACCATGAAGCACAACCCGCGCTTGAATGAGAAGATGGCGCGGCTGCCGGGTCTGGCTGACCTGCACCCGTTGCAGCCTGCCGCTACTGCTCAAGGCGCGCTGCAATTGATGGATGAACTGGCACACTGGCTGATGACCCTGACAGGCATGAGCGCAGTGGCAATGAGTCCGGCGGCAGGTGCGCATGGCGAGTTTTGCGGGATGCTCGCCATCAAGGCAGCTCTGCGCGACCGTGGCGAGGAGGCCACCCGCACCAAAGTGCTGGTGCCTGAAAGTGCCCATGGCACCAACCCCGCCACCGCTGCTGCGTTGGGTTTTAGCGTGGTTCCGGTTAAGGCCGGGGCCGATGGCCGCGTCACTGCACAGGCCGTGCGCGAAGCGCTGACGCCCGAGGTTGCCGCCATCATGCTCACCAACCCCAATACCTGCGGACTATTTGAGCGGGAAATAGTCGAGATTGCAAAGGTCGTGCATGATGCAGGCGGCTATTTCTATTGCGATGGAGCCAACTTTAACGCGATTGTCGGACGAGTGCGTCCAGCTGACCTTGGCGTAGATTGTATGCATATCAACCTGCACAAGACCTTCTCAACCCCGCATGGCGGCGGCGGCCCCGGCAGCGGCCCGGTGGTGCTAAGCGAGCGCCTCGCGGCTTATGCCCCGGTACCGTTTGTGCGCAAGACAGGAGAGAACTACGAACTTGTCGAGCACACACAAGGCACCAAGAGCTGCGGCCGCCTCAAGGGATTCCATGGCCAGATGGGCATGTTCATCCGTGCGCTCAGCTATATCCTTAGCCACGGGGCTGATGGCCTCTGGCAGGCGAGCGGCGATGCGGTGCTCAACGCCAATTATATCCTCGCCCGCTGCAAGGATGTGATGAGTGCGCCCTACCCCGGCCCATGCATGCATGAAGCCCTGTTTGACGATACGTTTTTGAAAGACACGGGTGTTACCACTCTGGACTTTGCCAAGGCGATGATCGATGAGGGCTTTCACCCCATGACCATGTATTTCCCACTGGTGGTGCATGGCGCGATGCTGATTGAGCCGACCGAGAGTGAAAGCAAACGCAGCCTTGACGGGCTGATTGCTGTGCTGCGTGCACTGGCAGCAAAGGCTAAATCCGGCGATACCACGCACTTTACCGGAGCGCCGCGCTATACACCCCGTTTGAGGCTCGATGAAACCCGCGCGGCGAGGCAGCCGATACTGAGGTGGACGAATACGCACGGTTAACAGATTTTTGGGTTGCAATTTGCTGAGCAAAAATTCTACTCTGCTGGCATGGATTTTTCAACGCATCCGCTTCAGGTGATTCAGGATCTGCGGGCGACACTGCCCGCTCGCGGTCTGAGGCTGGAATTTGCGCGGTATTCCTATATCCCGCAGCACGCTGGTCCTTATCCTCGCGAGGTATTCACGGTACTGGCTAGCTCCGTTACCCCCACATGGCTACGCGCTACTCTGCGGCAGCAGGAGCCACGGCAGGAGCTGGCCTTGCAATCGCGACTGTATGTTGGCAGCCAAACCTATTTCATGGGCATGATTGATTTTGACGGCGCACCGCGCGATCCCCGCCCGCAGCTCGCAAAAGTTCTACCACCAGATTATTTAGAAAAGCTCAAGCTGTTTTCCTCAGGCCGTTCGATGCATGGCTATATCCCAGTAGCGATGAACGCAGACGATCGGCGACAATATCTTGGCCGCTTACTGCTGGCGAATTTTCCTGATCAGCCTCAGCTGGTAGATTCCCGCTGGGTCGGTCATCGCTTGCAGGAAGGATTTGAGGCTTTGCGCTGGAGCTGCAATACAAAGCAGTACAAGGCGTATCCAAGCCTTTATCAGCCATAAAAAACGCCCCGGAGTTTCGTCCGGGGCGTCTTGAACCAGATTAACAGAAGATTACTGGATCGCGATCCAGGCGGCTTCACGGCCCTTGTCGGACTGAATCACCTTCATCTTCAGTTTGCAGCCCGGCTGCAGCATCTCGGGCATCAGCCCGACACGGCGCAGGGTCGAGCGATGCAGGAACACATCGGCACCGCCATCGCCGGGGGAGACAAAGCCAAAGCCCTTCTCACCCTTGAACCACTTGAGGGTGCCGTCCATCTCGACCGCATTCGACAGATCCGGCGCCGGACCATCGTCAAACTGACGCGGGCCACCACGACCGCCACCGAAGCGATCACCACCGCCAAAGCGGTCACGACCGCCACCAAATCCGCCACGGTCGCCGCCGCCAAAGCGGTCACCACCGCCGAAACGATCACGGCCACCGCCAAATCCGCCACGGTCGCCAAAGCCACCACCGCCGGAACCACCAGCCGCCGCCGGGTTTCCTTCGGAGTGAATTTCGACGATACGGGTCACCTGCGGTCCCTTCGCGCCCGGCGCGATTTCGCAGGTAATTTCCGCTTCGGGGTACAGCTCCTGCTTACCCGCGCGGCTTACCACCGACGTGTGCAGGAACGCATCCGGCGAGCCATCCTGCGGCGCGACGAACCCGAAACCCTTTGTTGTATTGAACCACTTGACCTTGGCCTTGACTTGAACACCTGGCTCCATGGGCATGGCGCCGAACTGATTGAACCGTGACACGAGCAACAACCTTTCCATCGGCCCCTTAACGCCGGAGCCAACCGCTGCACCGCCCACCTTGGGCTTTGCGAGGCGACTCTGGCATAAAAACCCTGAGTTTTCCACAGCTGAATCACGCCTCGGGCGAAAAGCTGAAAAAGAGCAAGGCGCGGGCTTGGCAACTGGCGAAACTGGGTTATCGTAGCGCAGGTCCTTGAATCTATGAATAAAAACAAGGACGAAGAGGAGACCTCTGATGTCCGGTGCCCGCAGCTTCCCGTGGTTGGCCAGCTATCCTGCCGGTGTGAGCTGGGATATGCCGCTCACCGATGCACCGGCCTACGCCCTGCTGGATGCCAGTGTCGCGGCTTACCCGGACCATCCCTGTCTTGAGTTTCTGGGACGGCGCTGGAGCTATCGTGAGGTGGGCGATCTGGTCAACCGGCTTGCCGTCGGCCTGCAACAACTGGGGGTAACTCAAGGGACCCGCATCGGCCTGTGCCTGCCCAATTGTCCCTACTATGTCATCAGCTACTTTGCCATCCTGAAGGCGGGCGGCGTAGTGGTGAACCTCAACCCGCTGTATGCCGAGCGTGAATTGATCCATCTGCTCAATGACAGTGCAGTTGAAACGGTCATTACGCTGGATCTGGCCCTTCTGCATGACAAGTTGTTCAAACTGATTGGCCAGTGCACCCTCAAGCGGCTGATTATTGGTGGCATGGCCGACTGCCTGCCCTGCGCCAAGAGCATCCTGTTCCGTCTGTTTAAACGCGGCGATGTTGCCAAATGGCAAAAAGACAGCCAGCGGCTGTGCTGGCAGGAGTTACTGGCCCCCACCGGTGCCCGACCCCACCCTGTCGCGCTTGAGCCCCACCGGGATCTGGCAGTTTTGCAATATACCGGCGGCACTACAGGCGTTGCCAAAGGGGCCATGCTGAGTCACGCGAACATCTACGCGAATACCGAGCAGAGCGCGGCTTGGTTTGTTGGCGCTGTGCCGGGGCAGGAGCGCCTGCTGGCGGTCATCCCTTTCTTTCATGTTTTTGCCATGACCGCGGCCATGAACATGGCCATCAAGCTCGGGGCTGAGATCATTATGCTGCCGCGCTTTGACTTGCGCGATGTCCTCAAGACCATGACCCGCAAGAAGCCCACACTTTTCCCGGCGGTCCCCTCAATCTTTACCGCTATTCTGAATGATCCTGCCTTGGGCCGCTATTCGCTGTCCTCCATCCGTCGTTGCATCTCCGGCGGCGCGCCACTGCCGGTAGAAATCAAGCAACGCTTTGAAGCTCTTACCGGCTGCGTGCTGGTGGAAGGCTATGGCCTCTCCGAAACCTCACCCGTTGCCACCTGTAACCCCCTTGTTGGCCTGAACAAGGCGGGATCGGTCGGTCTTCCGCTGCCCCGGACCGAGATATCCATTCGTGCGCTGGACAATCCGGAACAAGAGGTTGCCGCGAGCGAGCGCGGAGAGGTTTGCATCAAAGGCCCACAGGTGATGCTGGGCTACTGGAACAGACCGGAAGATACGGCCAAAGTCATGCTCCCCGATGGCTGGCTGCGCACCGGTGACGTCGGCATCATGGATGAGCAGGGCTATATCAGCATTGTTGATCGGATCAAGGACATGATCCTCTACAATGGCTATAACGTGTACCCCCGCAATGTCGAAGAGGCGATTTACCTGCACCCGGCGGTGGCCGAGTGTATTGTGATTGGAATAACGGATGCAAAAACCGGTCAGGCGGTCAAAGCTTTCGTCAAGCTGCGCAACGGACACACTCTGGAAGCCGAGACGCTAACCGAGTTTCTCAAGGACAAACTTTCCCCCATGGAGCGGCCGCGGCACATTGAATTCCGCGCTGAGCTGCCGAAAACCATGATCGGCAAACTCAACAAAAAGGCGTTGATCGAAGAAGAAGCCGCTAAGTCGGCTTAGGCCCCACCGTTGCGGTTTGAATACGGATCACACTGGGCGGCCGCGCGGGCAACGTCACATCCTGACCACGCGGTGGAGGCACATCCCAATACCCGGGACGGTCGCTGTTGACATCACCCTCCGGCAGGAGTGGATCCGCCAAAACCGGATCAGCGGGTAGCGTGGGCGCAGCCGGAAGCGGTGGCAGGGCAAAGCTGGCCGTCGCGCTCTGCCGGTCTTTGTAACGCTGCACCGGGTCAAAACTGGCCAGCAGCTGGGGCGTCGCCGTGGTACCATAGGTACGATCAATCAGCTTCTGCAACGGCCCATCGGGTTTGAGCATCAATTCGACCGCCCGCACGATCAGGCCGCTGGTGAATTTATCCGTCGACTTGGCATCATCAACATAGGCCATCATCGTCATCGCCAGTTTGGGGCCGATATACCCCGTCCACGCCGCGACACGTACGCCCAGCGTCTCGCCTTCATCGTTGGTACCGGTCTTACCGCCAATCGGTAGTTCCGTTCCATCCTGCAAACGGGCCTTGCCCTTCAGGCGACGTCCAGTCCCTTTCTCCCACTCGGTGTTACCGCGTGCCATCTTGGCCACCACAGCCGCGACGGCAGGGTCCATCACTTGTTCGCCAGGTGCTGCTTTATCAATCTTGGCAATTGTTTCAAACGGAGTGCCCTTGGCAATATCCAGCTGGCTGAACGGGGTGACATGCACCTTGCACCCACCATTGAGCAGCGTCGCTATAAAGTTGCTCATAATGCGGGTATTACTGCCCGATACGCCAATACAGGTCGCCAAGGATGGCACCAAGCGATAGGGGTAGTCAAAGCCCTGCCGCCAGAGTTCTTCAATATGCTTCCAGGCCTGCTGCTCCAGCATGATGCTGATGGCCTTGTTCTGTGTTTTTGTTTTTTTGGATTTGAGCAGCCACTTATAAATATCCAGCCGGTCCTGCCGGGTTGCTGCGAGCGACTCTTTAAGCGTGATAACCGGATTATCTGTCCGCAATTTGGCCTGCTGCAGCCAGAGCGGGTGCACCCCCGCGACATACCCGCGATCATTCAGGTCAAATCCCTTGATATTGGTGTAGAGCTTGGCCAGCTTTTCGGGGTCGCGCTCACAACCGCGGACACAGCGGCTAAGCGCGAAATCCAGAACCGTCTCGACCGGTGCATCCGGGTACACCGACATGAATGTCGCCATCAGAGCCACAGGCGTGCCACGCGACCGTGTTGCCAGCAGACTCAGGATCTGCTCCGGCGACTTGTTCTGCATGGCCACAAAGGCCCGGCTCTGATACACGCCCCCCTCATACTGCGCAAACTCTTCGAGCCTCTTTCGACGTAGTGCCTGCATGTCGGGATCATCGGTTTCCGGGTCGAACAAGCGTGGATCGTTGCCCAGCACGTGCCACTTTACATGCTCCTGCACATCCTGCGTATAGCGATAGGTAGCGAGATTGACCGACTGCCAAACGGACTGCTCAACACTATAATAACCCCCATTCTCACTGCGCTCAAAATTGCTCGGGCAGTTCTGGCCACCACCGGTGAAGAAGCATTGCGGACCAGCGGAATAGCGCCGCTGCAGGGCTTTTTCGAGAAAATCAATCTTGGAGCGCTGCTCTGGCTCGGTGCGCTGCATGTAATCGACCGCCCAGCTGGTGAGATGATCACGCTCCTGCGCGACTGTGCTTAATAACTGGAAAGCATCCCTATCTTTCAGCTCATCATAGAGGCGGGCCATTACCGTGCAGTATGTCCATGCCATCACCAGCTTTTGGGTCGAGCCCATGTTGAGCTTGCCATCAGCATTCAGATCGAGCGCACCTTTATAGGTATCGGTCTTGATGCGTGGCAGTGCACGGTTACCATCCATTATCTCTTGTACCATCAGAGCCCATTTTACGCGCGGTGCGGCGGCGGGGCTGAGTAGGCGCGCCCCCACCAGCCCGGCGGATTCGGCAAAAGCCGGATCATTAAGTTGGCGCAGATAGGAAGCGACCTCGTCGTTGAGGTTGCCATATAGAGTCGATGTTGCTGTCACATCCGCCCGATCAAGGTCATACAGCTGCTTAAACCCAAGCTGCTTGAGCAAATCCAGCCGGGCGGTGCTGACATGCTTCACCGGCTTCGGCGCAACCGCTAGCGCAGGATGCTTGCCAACATCTTCAAATTTTAGCTCAACTTTACCAACACGGTCAGCAAACTCTGCCGGAATAATGCCTTCTTTTACCAACCCCGGTAAGAACGCATCGACACGGCGCTGGCCATCCTCAAACCCCTCCCGGTAACGCAGGAGCGCATCTGGCTTTTGCACTGCCATCACTAGCGTGAAGGCTTGTCGAAACGCCAGAGCAGCCTCGGGATGATTCAGATCGCCCTTGAGAATCTCATTAAAAGTCGTGTTACCAAACCATATGGCCATGGCATCGTTCCAGCCGCGCAGTTCTCCCGTTTTCGGGTGTGAGGCCAAGCTGACGATGTTCATGTACTTCAAAAACTCATAGCGCAGATTATCGGTGGTACTGCCGCGATCACTATCAAACATGCGCACGGACGCCATAAAAAACTGGCTGGCTTTATCAGCACTGTTTTTGGTCTGCCCTCGCGCCCATGCCTCGTTTTTGGCATTCTGCACCGGGATGGTGGAGCCGCCTGAAGCTTTACGGCGCAGACCCAATCTACGTGCCGAGTTCTCAACCACAGCGCGTAGAGCGCGCTGATAATTGATGGCCGGATTATCGCCTGGTAGGCGGAACTCTTCCAGCGGCGTGCGATCCTCGACATAGGCTAGGGCCTGAAACAGGACTTTGGGGATATCTTCAAACTTTTCATAGATACGGTAGGGGTCGCGCCCGCTGTACATCTCCTGACCATCGGCATCCTGCAGAGTTAACCCGGCCTGTTGCGGGCGATGAAACAGTGCTGGTGCAGTAATTCCAAGAAAAGAATGCTGATTCCAGCCCGGAAGCGAGTTGAGACTATAACTCAACCCCGGTAGTTCAGCCCGCCACCGGGCTACTTCATTATAGGCATACTTGAGATCCAGTGGGCTATACGCGGGTGGAAGCCCAGTCTGGCGGGTACTGAATAACCGGCCCGTCGCAATACGCGGGAGCACGGAGAACTGTATCCCCCCGATATAAGCTTCCTCAACAGCAACCAATCCGCCAATACCGAATACCCCGCCCGTACCCCAGGCGATTTTTTTCAAAAAGCCCCGGCGGGCCGCTAACTTAGCCTGGGTTTTAGAGGGGGTGTCGTTGGCTTCGGGTGTATCTGGTTGGCTCATAAAACTACGGCTTTCCGGGATTCAAATCTGAAAAATATACAGTTGCTCTCATTGGCGCGGTAGTTTTAGCAAATTCAATGTACCAACTGCAATCCCGTCATGAGTAACCATAACGTCAGTAAGAAAGATTAACGCGCGGCATCACCCTTCAACGACTGCCAGACGGATAGCGCCATGAAACAGGCTGTTTCCGCCCGCAAGATACGGGGACCCAGATGAGCAAGATGCACAAAAGGTTGACGTGCGAGTAACTCCAGCTCACTAGCGGCGAAGCCACCTTCCGGTCCAACCAACAAGGCGATAGGACCTGACGGAAGAGTGTTAACAAGCTGCGCGAGTGGCTTTCGCCCCTCACCTCCCTCGGCACACACAATAAGTGTGCGCTCCTTTGGCCAGTTGGCAAGTATGACAGCAAGGTCGGCCGGCTCACGCACCTCTGGCACATCCAGCCGTTCACATTGCTCCGCTGCTTCGATGGCATTGGCCAGCAGCCGCTCGACATTCACCCGCGCGACATCCGTATGCCGGGTCAGCACGGGCCAGATAACCGATGCCCCTAGCTCGCTTGCCTTCTCGGCAATCAGATCAACCCCCTGCCGTTTGATCGGGGCAAACAGCAACCAGATATCCGGCGTCTGCGCTTGCGCACGCAGTTGTCTGAGTGGCACAACCGCGCCTTTGTCCTTCCCCAATTCGCCGATACGGCCGAGCCATTCACCATCCGCACCATTAAACAGCGCCAGCTCAACGCCGGCGGAAAGACGCAGCACATTGCGCAAATAATGCACCTGCTCGGGCGACAGCGGCACCGTGACAGCCGTATGCAAAGGGGCGGATACATACAGACGGGTCCGGAGTGAATTTCCCATGCCCCAGATTAGACCGTCTCACGAAAAACTGCTATACCCTGCGCTATGACCTCCGGCTTTACCGATATCCGCCAAAAGCACTGGTTAGCCCTGTTGCCGCAGCCATGGCAAAATTACGGCTACCTGATGCGCCTTGACCGCCCCATCGGCACGTGGCTCCTGCTGCTGCCCGGCTGGTGGGCGCTCGCCATTACACATGCGCCACTCTGGCTCTATCTCGCTTTTGGCGTTGGCAGTATCATCATGCGCGGGGCTGGCTGTATCATCAATGACCTGTGGGATCGCGATTTTGACAAGCAGGTTGAGCGCACCCGTAATCGCCCACTGGCGAGTGGCGCTGTAAAGCCGCGCGAGGCGCTGCTGCTGCTGCTGGCGTTGCTTCTGCTTGGCTTGCTCATTCTCTCCTTGCTTAATGGTATGGCAGTTGTGGTTGGTGCGGCATCGCTGCTGCTGATTGTCACCTATCCGCTGATGAAGCGCCTGACATGGTGGCCGCAGGCGTTTCTCGGCTTTACTTTTAACTGGGGGGTATTGCTGGGTGCGGCCAGTACCACTGGCACCTTGCCCCCTTTTGTGTGGCCGCTATACGCGGCAGGTATTTTATGGACGCTGGGGTACGATACTATTTACGCTCATGCTGACACGGCGGATGATGCGCTGGTGGGCGTCAAGTCTACCGCTCGCCTGTTCGGCCAGCACAGCAAACGCTGGGTAAGCCTGTTTTACGCTGGCTTCTTCGTACTCCTGCTTCTGGCGGGTCTGAGTGTACAAATGGGCTGGGTCTTCTATGCCATTCTTTTCCTCACTGCACTGCAAACGCTGCATCTGGTGTGGAGCTGGAAGGTGGATAGCCCGGCGGATTGCATTACCTGCTTCAAGCTCAATCGTCTGACCGGGCTACTGATCCTCGCGGCTTTTATCGGCGGCGCTCTTCCTTAGCCTGCAAATTCACACTATATGTAGGGCATGACACACAACGCCCCTGATGCCGCCCTGACCAACGACCTGCTCGACCGTGCCAAACGTGCTGGCGCTACCGCGGCTGATGCCATTCTGGTGCGCTCCACCTCACTCTCGGTTTCGGTCCGTACAGGCAAGGTCGAGCATATCGAGCGCAGCGAGAGCAGTGATTTGGGCCTACGCGTTTTTAAAGGACACAAGCAGGCGATCATCGCCACCTCTGACCTGCGCAGCAATAAGCTAGACGAGTTGGTGCGCCGGGTGCTGGATATGGCGGACGCCACCCCCGATGATCCCTATGCCGGACTGGCGGAGCCAGCCCAGCTTTGCCGGAATATCCCCATCTTGGACTTGGCCGAAAATCAGGAACCAGCACCAGATCTGCTGATAAAAGCCGCGGGCGAAGCCGAAGCTGCAGCACTGGCCGTGGGCGGCATTACCAACACCGAGGGCGGTGATGCCAGTTGGGGCCGCAGTGACATCACCCTCGCTGCAAGTAACGGCTTTGTAGGGCAATATGCCCGCACCTCCTGTGGAATATCCTGCACGGCGCTGGCAGGCACCGGTACAGGGATGGAGCGCGATTACGATTACGATAGCGCCACCTATTGGAGTGACCTGCGCGTTGCCACCAGCATTGGCCGCGAGGCGGCCGAGCGCACCGTACGCCGCCTGAATCCGCGCCGTGTTGCCAGTCAGCAAGTGCCGATTATCTATGAAGCGCGGCAGGCCCGCGATCTGGTCAGTCATTTGGTCAGCGCCATCAACGGCAGCTCGGTGGCCCGCAAATCAACCTTTTTGAAAGATAAACTTGGCCAAGCGGTGTGCGGTAGCAACATTGTTATCCATGAAGACCCGTTTGTGCCGCGCGGGCCGCGCTCGCGCCCGTTTGATGGTGAAGGCCTTGCGCCACAGCCGCGCAAGCTGATCGACAACGGCATCCTCACCAGTTGGATCCTTGACCTGCGGAGCGCCCGGCAACTGGGCCTTACGCCCACGGGCCATGGTGCGCGCGGTGTGGGCGGCCCACCCTCCCCCTCGGCCAGCAATGTATGGCTGCAAGCGGGTACTACCTCACCCGAGGAGATGATCGCTGATATCAAGCAAGGCCTGTACCTCACCGACTGCCTGGGCCATGGCACCAACATGGTGACGGGCGACTACAGCCGTGGGGCTAGCGGCTTCTGGATTGAAAATGGCAAGCTGACCTATCCGGTGAACGAGCTAACTATTGCCGGTAACCTCGCTGACATTTTCAAGGCCATGCAGCCCGCCAATAACCTCACCCGCCGCTTTGGCATGGATGCGCCAAGCGTGCTGGTGACCGGAATGACCGTTGCGGGGCAGTAGGCATTACGCCGCCTTCCCGTCACCCACAAATCCCTTGTGCCGGAGCAGTGCATCGCGCTTGGGCTCGCGGCCGCGGAAGGCTTTGAACAGCTCCATCGGGTGGCGGGTATTGCCCGCGCTATAGATATGCTCGCGCAGCTTGCGGGCGGTTGGCTTGTGGTAAGGATTCTTCTTCTCTTCAAACGCCGCAAATACATCGTTATCCAGCACCGCCGCCCACATATAGACATAGTAGTTGGAGGCATAATAGCCGCTGCTGAACTGGTGGCTATGATGGACCGGGCGGTGCATCATCTGCGCCAAAGGCGGCATGCCGTACCGCGCCAGAATTTCCTGCTCGGCCTTAGCGATATCGCTGGGTGCCTGCGCGAGCTGGTGCAATTCCAAATCCATAAGCGCGGAGCTGAGGAACCGCACGGTATTGAACCCCTCATTAAACTGAGCAGATTTACGGATTTTCTCGATCAACTCGTCGGGGATCGGCTCGCCTGTCTCCACATGCCTGAGGTGCTGCTTCATCACCTTCGGCTCGGTCAGCCAATGCTCGTACAACTGCGAGGGTAGCTCGACAAAGTCGCGGTACACATAAGTCCCCGCGAGTGACGGATAGGTCGCTTGTGAGAGCATGCCGTGTAGCGCATGGCCAAACTCATGGAACAGCGTGTTGGCGGAATCCATCGTCAGCAGCGCAGGCTGGCCCTTGGCGGGCTTCACATAGTTGCACACGTTATAAACGATAGGCAGCTGGCCACCATCGATCTTGTATTGATGGGCCAGTTCGCTCATCCACGCGCCGGACTGCTTGCCATCGCGCGCAAAATAATCGGTCAGGAACAGCGCAATCGGTTGGCCGCTCGCCTTATCGAACACATCATAGGCCTTCACCTCGGCGTGCCAGCCCTTGAGCTTGCGCGGCTTGAGCTGAATACCAAACAGCTTCTCGGCAGTCTTGAAAGCGGCTTTGCGCACGTTATTCAGGCTCAGATAGGGCTTGAGTATCGCTTCATCCAGCGCGTACTCCTTCTCGCGCACCTTTTCGGCGTAATAGATCCAGTCCCACGGCTGAAGCTTTTCATTCATGCCCTCGGCCGCTGCGGCTGCTTCCAGCTGCTTTTGCTCCCGCGCCATCGCCGTCTTGGCAGGCTCCCACAGATCGCGCATCAGGCCAATCGCAGCTTCCGGCGTTTTTGCCATGTTGGCTACAGTGGCAAGGTGCGAATATGTTGCAAAGCCTAGCAATGCCGCCTCTTCCTGCCGCAGCTTGAGGATTTGCGGGATCAGCTCCTTGGTATCATTTTCATCGCCGTGATCGCAACGGCTGACAAAGGCCTCATGCAGCTTCTGGCGCGTTGCACGCACTTTGCACTGCTTGAGAATAGCTTCAACACCATCGCGCTGGAGCTTGATGAGATAACCGCTCTTGCCTGCTTTCTTGGCCGCCTCGGCGAGTGCTTCGAGAGTAGCCGAGGCTACGCCCTCCAACTCCGCCGCGGTATCTATGAGTAGCGGGTTGCCATCCACCTCATTCATCAAGCGGTTACCAAACTTGGTGTGCAGGCTGGCCAACTTCTCGCCAATCTCGATCATACGCTTCTTCTGCTCAGGCGGTAGCTGAGCACCAGACAACACCAGATCGCGGTGCTTCTCTTCCACCAAACGCCGCGCCTCAGGGTCGAGCTTATCGCGCTGCTGATAAATAGCATCTGTGCGCTCCCACAGCTTGGGCAACAGCGCAATCTCGGAGGAATGGCGGCTCAGCTTGGGCGAAATTTTTTCGTCAATCTTCTGCAACTTCTTGGTGCTGCGCGTACCGGTGAGAATACCAAAGATATCATTGACGCGATCGAGATTGCGCCCCGCCAGCTCCAGCGGCACGATGGTATTTTCAAAGGTCGGCGCTGCCGGGTTATTCAGGATCGCCTCCACCTCGGCGCGATGCTCGGCCATGGCCTGCTCAAAGGCCGGAATAAACATATCGGGCTTGATCGCCTTGAAATCAGGCAGGCTGCGGGTACGGTCCCAATCGCTGAAAAACGGAAAAGTCATAGCATCTCTCCTCTTGGTAAAATGGGATTTACCGTAATTAAATCAAGCAATTGTTAAAATTACAGCCTGATAGCCAAGAAAATAGACCTGAAAAATCAATCTGTTGAGCCTGTTTTACCATCCCTTTCATTTTTTCGCGCAGGATAACGGGGTTGCCGTGCGTAACAATCACATACACTCCGCTGGTGGGTCAGCGGGATTTGTTTCTGAAAGGACTTTTCTCATGCGTCTTCTCCCGTTTTTTTCTCTCTGTGCTCTTCTGGCTGTGAGTATGCCTGCCCTAGCCGAGGACACTGCCACGAATACCGACAGCGCCCGTATTGGTGTGGGGCATGACCGCCGCGAGAATGTGCGCGATCACCGCGAAAATGTGCGGGATCATGTGGAAAATCGCCATGACCGCCGGGAAGACCGCCGCGATGCGCGTGAGGACGTGCGTGATGAGGAGGAAGACGCGCATGATGCTCGCGAAGATATCCGTGATGCCAAGGAAGATGCACGCGACGCCGCGCACGAGGGCGGCAAGCGTGACCTGATTGAAGACAAGCGCGATGCGGCGGAAGATCGCCGCGATGCGGCTGAGGACAAACGGGACGCTGCCGAAGACCGCCGCGATGCCCGCGAGGACGCCCATGATAAGCGCGAAGATGTGCGCGACCGCCGTGAGAATCATCGCGACCGTTTAGAAAACCGGGTTGACCGTCGCCACCCGCCGCGCGAACGCCCGCAACGCTAACGCATTACCAAGAAAAAAGGCCGCAGCGGGTACTCCCCCTGCGGCCTTATTCATGTGAATAGATAATTAGCCCAGATCGCCCAAGCTCAACCGCAGCTGCTCGCGCAAGCCGTCGATGGGGATGAGTTCTTTCTTCTCGCTATAGTGCCAGAAGGTCCAGCCGTTACATGACGGCAGCCCCTGCACCTGTGCGCCAACCTTGTGGATGGAGCCGATATAATTGGCATCCTTGGTTTCGGCAAACAGGTTGGCATCGGCCCGCACACGCGCGGCATGCTTTTTGCCCGTGCTGTAAAGCGTGGCGCCGGGTTTGAGCAACCCATGCTCAAGCACATAGCCGAAAGGAATACGTGCCTGCTGCTTTTTAACGCTGATAAGGCCATCCATCATGCCGTCTTCGGCGAAGGGTGTGATGCTGGCAAGGCGCTCGCGCGAGACTTTGGCATAGCCCTCATCGCGCTCGATCCCCACATAATGGCGCCCCAGCTTCTTGGCCATGGCGGCGGTTGTCCCCGTCCCGCTAAAGGGGTCGAGCACGACATCGCCCGGCTGGGTGCTGGACATCAGCACACGGTACAGTAACGCTTCCGGCTTTTGCGTGGGATGGGCTTTCTTGCCATCCTTACCTTTAATGCGCTCACCGCCCGAGCAGATCGGCAACGTCCAGTCCGAGCGCATTTGCAGCTCTTCGTTCATCGCCTTCATGCCTTCATAGGCGAAGTGATATTTGGCCTTGGGGCCTTTGCTGGCCCAGATCATGGTTTCATGCGCGTTGGTAAAGCGGCGGCCCTTGAAGTTGGGCATTGGGTTGCTCTTGCGCCAGATAATATCGTTGAGCACCCAATAGCCCAAATCCTGCAGGGCGGTGCCAACGCGGAAAATATTGTGATAGCTGCCGATCACCCAGATTGCGCCATCGTCCTTCAGCACGCGGTAACACGCGGCCAGCCATTCGCGGGTGAATTTGTCGTAAGTCGCGAAATCGGCGAACTTGTCCCACGCGTCATCCACCCCGTCGACCACGCTCTGGTCAGGCCGGGTGAGGCCGCCGCCAAGCTGGAGATTGTAGGGAGGGTCGGCAAACACGAGGTCCACCGACTTGGGGGGAAGTTTGTTCAACTCGGCAATGCAATCGCCGACAATGATTTGGTTCATCCAGCGCATGGGCCTTACACTGCCTTAGCGGCTGGAGTCGGTCAATGTGGATAACTGTATCGACTCATTAAGATTCAATGGTTTATGGCAATTTTATCCCACTTGACGCGAAGCGCCTCCAAAGTTCCAGCTAATAAAATCAGGACTGCAACTCACGCTACAGTCAGACTTTATTGGTTTTTCGCCCGGCTCACTTGCCCGAAAATTAACCATTCGGCCAGTACCCTAACGTTATGGGACTAAGCCTAGCCGCAGTTGCCCTTGTGCTTGCGATAAACTTACCAGCAGGGGCTGAGAGCTTACCGAAAGGTCAGGCCGGGCAATTTCTGATCGCACGCGCCGCCGAGCAACGCGCCGACTGGACCAGCGCAACAGAAGCCTACCAAGCCCTGCTGACTGCCACCCCGGATGATAGCGATCTGCGTCACCGCTATAGTCTGCTGCTACTCAATCAGGGCGATGCTGATCTGGCTCTGGCCAGTGCCGATAGGCTCCTCACCAAACCGGAGCACGCCCATCTGCCGCGCCTGCTGGCGTTTACCGACCATATCCGGAGACAAGATCTCAACGCTGCCCGACGGGACCTCAGCGCTATTGGCGATGATGGTATTGGCAAATTTTTGAAACCCTTTTTATCGGCATGGCTAACCGCAGCCTCCGGCAAGACCGGAGAGATGACACAGACCCTGTCTCCCGTGGCCTCCGTTGCCCTGCTCCGCCCCATGCTGCAGTTACACACAGCCCTGTTGAGCGAATTGGCCGGACAGACAGAGACTGCCCGCGCGGTCTATCGTGAACTGCTGAGTGCGCCCCCGACCCCGCGTCTGCTGATTCAGGCCAGTCGGTTTTACCACCGACAGCAATTAAAGGAGCCCCTGGCCCGCCTGCTGCAGAGTGCGGAGAAAACCGTGACCGACCCGGTCTTGCTGAACGCGCTGCGCTCCGGAACGCTGGGCACCGCCGCCCCCAGCATCGCTGAAGGTCTGGCCCAGGTGTTTTATGATCTCGCTGGACTGCTGATCGGAGAAGGCGCGCAGGATGTCGCCCTGCCCTATCTGCGTCTGGCCCAGGCGCTAGCGCCGCAGGACCCGTTCATCAGCTTGGCATTGGCTGACCTGCTGCAACGCGCCGAGCAGACGGCGCTGGCCCGCACCCTCTATGTCGGCCTTCTCTTGCACCCGGCCCTTGGTGGGCAGGCTGCGCTACGACTGGCCGCACTCGATCAGGATGACACGGTTATTACCCCGCTGCTTGAGCGCTTTCCCGACTGGAGCGATGCTCGCCTGTTGCAGGCTGGCTTGATGGCACCGCGGACAGCGTTGGACCGCGCGCGGGAAATCTATACCGCCGCTCTGCAGCAGCTCCCGCGCACGGCCGCCGACACGCACCGAACCGACCTGCTACAGGCCCGCGCCCGTCTACTGCACCAGCAAGGCGATGCCAGCGCCGCCGAGCATGACTTGCGACAAGCCATCGCGCTACGCCCAGAGGATCCGCATCTGCTCAACGCGCTGGGCTACCTGCTTGCCGAGCAGGGTGAGAAACTGGAAGAAGCCGAAAGCCTGATCCGCCGGGCGCTGGCCTGGGTCCCGTCCAGCGCTGCCATTCAGGATTCATTGGGGTGGGTGCTCTATCGTCAGGGCAAAATGACGGAGGCCGTGACGTGGCTGGAAAAGGCCAGTCAGACACGCCCCTATGACAGCACTATCAATGACCATCTGGGTGATGCCTACTGGGCCGCAGGACGCGCGCGCGAAGCCCGTTTTCAGTGGGCACGCGCACTGCGCTATCGGGATGCCGTCGAGAGTGAGCCGATTTCAGCCGGTGATCTGCGCCGCAAGCTGGACCGCGCCGTCCCGGTGCAGGTGAGCGCCGAGCACCACTCGCCCTAAGCAGACACACTCTACTCGGCCTTGAAAACCACCTTGCGCCGCGCGGTGGGATTTTCGGTATTGGTAATGCCGATCACCACCTGATCGGCAGCGGGCGTGGGCGCAAAGGACACTTCAACATCCAGACGCTTGCCGGAGATATTGAACGCGCCCGTACAGGTGGGTGACCGTCCCAACTGACGCAGGCATTCCTCGCGAAAATTATCATAATCGCTGCTCAACCGAAGCAGACTGAAGGCGCTGAGTGCGGTACCGGCAATGCCTTGATCTTCGGTCAGTAAGGTGCGCTGCCCCTGCACCACCTTTTGTAGATGTTCAAACCGCTGGGCGGGAGATTTACTGGTATCAGCCACGGACCCTCTCTGTGACGAGTTTACCCGGTATCTGCTAAAAAGCCGTTTCCACATCGGCGCTTCGTCCTCAAGCCCTTGGTCAAAAAGGATTAATCTGCGCAAAAAATGATGGCCGACACTCGCAGCACCATTGCTTTTTCTGCACATGGGCGCTATCAGTGTGCCCCAGTTGGGGCGTCGCCAAGCGGTAAGGCAGCGGATTTTGATTCCGCCATTCGGAGGTTCGATCCCTCCCGCCCCAGCCAACCAGTCTGCTCTTTGCCGTATCTCGAGAAACTATCGCAGTAACAGGCCCGTTACCGGGGCCTTTCGCGCCCCCCAAATTCCGTCGAACACTGAGAGCTGGTGACAATCGCCCGAATCAGCCCACTTTTCTCAGAAGCAGGTTTTCCTGTTCGACGGAATCAGTGGCAGGTTTATCGATGACGAACAACAACGACTTCAAAACAGCCGCAGAAAGAAAAATCAGAAGTCTTTATCACTATCAGAGCTGTGACTTGAGTGATGAAATAAGATCAGAGCAATTTTGTGATCTATTAAAACATAACCGGATATACCTATCAAATCCTGCAAACTTCAATGACCCATGGGACTGTAAGCCGTGGTTCAATACAAGTCTTCTAGACGATCCAACCCAATATCGACTACATTGTGACTGGGCCTTCAGAGTTTGGTTGAAGCACAATCCGGGGCCGCATGAATCGGGGTTTCTTAGCCATGTTGAAGAAAAACTAAAAGATAGAAAATTTCTTCAGAGTCACATTGATTTGATATCTCAAAGCCTGCATGAGGAAGCGGCAAAGAGGTACAGAGTATATTGCCTGACGACCCACCCTGATAATCTTCTAATGTGGGCTCACTATGCTAATAACCATAAAGGCATATGCATCCAATATGAAGTGAACTCTCCGGAAATATGTGCTGCTCTTGAGGTTCAGTACTCCGATGCCTTTCCTTTATATTGTCTTCATGACGAAAGTATTGTGGGCAACCTCTTGCCGTTTCTTAGCAAATCAGCAAGCTGGGCATATGAAAACGAGTACAGACTGGTCGCACAGGAGTCGGCCGCGTCAAATGAGTATTCAACATTGAAAACAAAGGATAACCTGCTTTCTCTTTCAAACGGAGCAATTGGGAGCATCATTATTGGCTGCCAAGCCAATGCAAAAAGCATCGCAGATATTATAAAGTCTATACGCCCAGATATACCTGTACAGCATGCTGTAAGAATTCCAAATAAATATGCATTATCAATACAGCCCTATGTGGAACAGGCATGAGGCAACTACAGAACATTACAGATAGAAAACTAATATTTCGCATTGGGTATGTGCGTGCGGCATTCTCATCCATGAGCCGTTCGTTTAAGCGCCTAAGAGAAACTTTGGAAATGGTTGAAAAGACAGGAGTAACAATTGGCCTAACTATGGCTGCTCTTGATGATGCCTGGCTCTATATAGATCATGCCTTTAGATTTGCTAAGGGTGTTGGACAAATTAAGGGTTTAAAGCATTCGGACCCTAGATTTAAACTGGCGCAGCGCGATATCATTCAGCTTGAAAAAGCACGCAACTATACGCAGCACCTTGATTCGGAATTGATGGATTTGCCAGAGACTTCATATCCAGTACTGGGGGTTATATCTTGGTCTTCTGACAATGGTCAATGCTCGCTAACTATCTCTTTAGGCGCGCTTCCGACAGGAACAGAAATACATTCACTTCCTTTTGACCAAAATACGGGGGCGTATGTTCCCAATATTATATTAAACGCAGGAAATTTTAGCGTGGATATTTCACGAAGTATGGCGGTTCAGTCTAAATGCCATGACTATCTTGAAGAATGGCTGTTAAGTAGTGATATGCTGTCGTCTGATGACTTAGGTGCGTTTATTCTTTCTATTCCTAAAATATCTGCTGGCGTGAGTAAGAAAAGGTATCAGCGTCTACTTATGAAGGTTCAATAAATATTATTTGCTCAACCATGCGCTCCAAATGGGAGCGTACTTCCCATCTAGTCTGGCCGTAATAATCTTCCCAACATGCGAATCTGATACTTTTTCACGTTGTGCAATTTCCTGAAGTGATTTCCCCGCGAAGTGCTCGTCCATCCACATAAAGCCCTGTACCAGCTTCTTCAGATCTGCAGGAGCCAAACTAAACATGTCTGCTTTGTCAGCTTGAGGCGCCACTATCAGTGCTCCACGCTTGCCCTTGACTGGTTTTATAGTGGCTATCACGTGTGCTGGCTCGGTGATGCAGGAGGTCACCTTAATAGCTAGATTTTCATCTATCAGCTCACATAACCCGCTGGGCCTAAGGGATATTACCAGCTTTTCCGGCTCAACGATAATTCGCTCAAGACAAGTCATAATAGCATCAACCTTGAGACAGCCCTGTTTCTGAGCGATTTGGGTCAGAGCCTGATGATTCTCTATGATATCAGCACCAAGTAATTCCGCACACCTATGTATGTCTGACAGGTGCTCCCGGATAGTGCGCTCGATAAGTTCTTCAGTCTCCTGCGCGGGCAAACGGAACGGCACACCTGCTGGCATCGGCTTCTTGGACTTCTCGTTTCGGCTGATATAGTAGCGGTAGCGACGCTTGTCTGGCCCCTTGTTAGTAAAGCTGGGACTGTAAATGACGCCCACCTCATCAAAAAGCAGGCCCTGAAGCAGATTTGTATCTTTGGCCATTTTCAGACCGCGCTTGCGTGGGGCCTGATTCTGTAGCGCCGTCTGAACTCCATCCCATAATTCTTGTGATATCAACGGTTCATGCAGACCATCATACACTTTGGTCTTATGTCTGATTTTACCTATGTATACTGGGTTAGTAAGTATCTGGTGTAACGAGCCATAGCTAAATAGCTTACCCCCATGCTTTATCCCCTTGGTTGATGTCCATTCGCGGGAACGGACGCCAGCCCTCCGTAACCGTTCATACAGGAGATTCAGGCAGCCTGTTTCCAGATAGCCCTCAAATATCATACGCACGGTGTCACGCTCTGGCTCATATGGTACAAGCTGCTTATTAACTCGTTGATATCCAACCGGGTTATTACCTCCCATCCACATACCCTTTTGCTTGCTGGCGGCAATCTTGTCGCGCACACGTTCGCCAATCACCTCACGCTCGAATTGGGCGAAGGACAGTAGTACATTGAGGGTGAGACGCCCCATTGAGGTGGTGGTACTAAATGCCTGCGTCACACTAACAAAGGTAACGCCGTATTGATCAAATATTTCGACTAGTTTTGCAAAATCCATGAGCGAGCGGGTCAGGCGATCAATTTTATAGACTACGACTGTATGAACTTTGCCTGCCTTGATGTCTGCCAGCAGTCGCTGCAGTGCTGGCCGCTCCATGTTCCCGCCTGAGAAGCCGCCATCGTCATACTGCTCTATCAGTGCGACCCACCCCTCAATTTTCTGGCTGGCGATATAGGCAAGGCAAGCTTCGCGCTGGGCATCAAGAGTATTGAACTCCTGCTCAAGCCCTTCCTCTGTAGATTTACGGGTGTAGGCAGCACAGTAACGAATGGGAGGTTTCACGCTGATTCTCCCTTCTTGCGCTTAAGGCCGAAGAAGGCCCAGCCGTTCCAACGGGTGCCAGCAATCTCAGAGGCTATCTGGGACAAACTGCTATAGGTCTTGCCCTGATATTCATAGCCAGCCTGAAGGATGGTGACGATATGGCGGCTGTCGCCGTGCTCTTTAATCAGCCGAGTGCCGGGTTTGATTTCCGGGCGGTTGTCATTAAAGCAGCTCGGGTTACGCTTGTATGCTTTTATGAGCTGAGCAAGCCGAGCACGCTGCTCCGGTGTCATTCCCAGCCCAGCCAGCTCACGGCGCTTAAAGGCTAGGCTTTTCTCCAGCATTGTGCGTCCGATTCTGGCGTGCGGTTTGATACCCCACACTTCCGACCACTGGCGACGCAGCTCTTCGATTGGCATTACGCCCGGTTTTTCAGCTCTTGGCATGTCTACCTCCTTGGAGACATGCACGCTTCCTTTCAAGATAAAGTCGATAGATTTTTTGTAGAAAATATTAATAAGATAAACAAAAAATCTAGTGGCAATGATCGGTTAGATGTCTTTATTTTTACCAAATTGATAGATTGTGCCTAATTGTTAATGTGACAGCGCAACAAACCAAATAATCAATATACGGACTTTGAAATGGGTGACGCAAAAATACAGAGATG
>DDSC01000017.1:21721-22150 GCA_002343265.1 Micavibrio sp. UBA2400 | reverse complement strand
GAAGCTACCCTTGCCCCTGGCTTGAGCCTGATCCGCCTGTTGTCCCCAAAGGGGGGTGTGGTGGCCCCGGCCCTTTTTTTTAGCAAGTCCCACCCCGCCCCCCCCCGCCATAACACGGGTTTCAATGCAGTTTCTTTCTGACGGGTCGGCAACAAGATAATCCGCCGCCAAGCGATTAAGCGCAGCTTCGTCCAAACGATGGTTACATGCGTAGGCGTTGAGTGCTGCAAATGGTTTGGTGCCCATAGATGTTCCCGTGCATTTTTAATTTTTGTATGCGGCGAGTAAACCAGATCACCGGAGGAATTGCAAACAGAAAGGGCGGGATGTTACTCCCGCCCTTGTTAACTGTTAATAGCTGACGCCTAGTAACGGTACAGTTCCGGTTTGTAAGGGCCGCTAACGCTGACGCCAAGATACTCGGCCTGT
>DDSC01000017.1:418-21465 GCA_002343265.1 Micavibrio sp. UBA2400 | reverse complement strand
GCGACCTTTTCGTCGAGGTGCTTGGGCAGGGTATAGACCTTGCGTTCATACGCCTTGTGATTATTCCACAGCTCGATCTGCGCCAGCGTCTGGTTAGAAAAGCTGCTCGACATGACGAAGCTGGGGTGGCCCGTGCCACAACCCAAGTTGACCAGTCGACCCTCCGCCAGCACCAGCAGGCGCTTGCCATCGGGGAACTCAACCTCGTCCACCTGCGGCTTGATGTTGTGCCACTTGTAGTTGCGCAGGGCGTTAATCTGGATCTCGCTGTCAAAGTGGCCAATGTTGCACACAATGGCGCGATCCTTCATGGCACGCATGTGCTCAAGGGTAATGACGTCCACGTTGCCCGTTGCCGTCACGAAGATGTCGCCCAGCTTGGCGACATTGTCCATCGTGTTGACCTCATAGCCTTCCAGCGCGGCTTGCAGGGCACAGATAGGATCAATTTCGGTGACGATCACGCGCGCGCCTGCCGAGCGCAGCGATGCAGCCGAGCCCTTGCCGACATCGCCATAACCGGCAACGACGGCAACCTTGCCAGCCACCATCACATCAGTGGCGCGGCGGATGCCGTCAATCAGGCTCTCGCGACAGCCGTACAGGTTGTCAAACTTGCTCTTGGTGACGCTGTCATTCACGTTGATGGCCGGAACCAGCAGCTTACCCTTCTTGGCCATTTCAACGAGGCGATGCACGCCCGTGGTGGTTTCCTCGCTGATGCCCTTCACGTCCTTTAGCAGCTCGGGATACTTTTCGTGCATAACAAGGGTGAGGTCACCGCCATCGTCCAGAATCATGTTGGGACGCCAGTTGTTGGGACCAAAAATGGTCTGTTCAATGCACCACCAGGCTTCTTCCTCAGTTTCGCCTTTCCACGCGAAAACTGGAATGCCCGCGGCAGCAATGGCGGCCGCGGCCTGATCCTGCGTAGAGAAGATGTTGCACGACGACCAGCGGACTTCTGCGCCCAGCGCGGTGAGGGTCTCGATCAGCACGGCGGTCTGAATGGTCATGTGCAGGCAGCCAGCGATGCGCGCGCCCTTGAGGGGCTGCTTATCCTTGTACTCAGCGCGAATGGCCATCAGGCCGGGCATCTCGATTTCGGCCAGTGTGATTTCCTTGCGGCCCCACTCGGCCAGCTTGATGTCCTTGACTTTATAATCAGGCTCGACAGCCTTGGGCGCAGCACTCATGACAGCTTCCTTGTAAAGGTTAATAACCCGCGTGATATAGGGCTTTTGGCGTTTTTGGTCAATTCATTCTAGACTGCACGCACGGCCTTTTTTACAGTTAATATGCTGCTCGGCGTCATCGAAAGTTCGCGGATGCCCAGACCTATCAGGGTGGCGGTGGCCCGTGCATCGCCGGCCACTTCTCCGCAAATCGAGACCGGGATTTTGGCTTTCGCGCCAGCCTTCGCCGTGCGCTCAATCAACGCTAGTACGGCTGGGTGCCGGCTATCAAATAGCGCTGCGACCTTATCATCGGCGCGGTCAGCGGCGAGGGTGTACTGCGTCAGGTCATTGGTACCAATGGCAAAGAAGTCGCTCACCTTGGCCAGATTATCAGCCAGCAGGGCCGCTGCGGGTACCTCGATCATGAGGCCTAGCTCTGGCAATTTGCCTTTATACCCGAGTGACTTGGCGGCTTTTTGCAGTAATGCCTTGGCGACTTTCACCTCGTCGGCGTTGGTCACCATCGGCAGCATCAGGCGTATCGGCCCCTGCTTGCTGGCTTTTAACGCCGCGATGAACTGGGTTGTGAGCAGATCCGGCTCGGCCAGACTGAGGCGAATGCCGCGCAGGCCCAACGCCGGGTTGGCGGATTTACCAATCACTCTAGCCAATGCAGGGGGAACTTTTTCGCCGCCCACATCCAGCGTGCGGATGGTCACGGGTTTCCCCTCCATCCCTTCAACAATGCGGCGTAGCACCTCAAACTGCTCGTCGGCATCTGGCAGGGTGTCACGCCCCATGAACAGGAATTCAGTGCGCAGCAGCCCCACACCATCGGCATTGGCCTCGCGGGCTGCCTTGACATCCTCCGGCTGCTCAAGATTGGCGCACAGACGGATGAGTGTACCGTCTTTGGTTTTGGCGGGCAGACGCTTAAGCTTCTTCAGCTCCTTCCGGCTCGTTTCGATTCTTTCGCGCAGAGCCTTGAACTGGCGCAGCGTCGCAGCAGTCGGATGTATAATTACCAAACCTTCGCGGCCATCAAGAATGACCGGATCGCCATCCTGCACGCGGGCCAGAGCCTCGGGCACATTCATAACCGCTGGCAGGCCAAGGGCACGGGCCATAATGGCGGTATGCCCCTCTGGTCCACCACCGCTGGTAACCAGCCCGGCAATATGTTTGGGGTTGATCTGTGCCGTATCATTGGGCGTAATGTCATCAGCGACAATCACGGCTCCTGCCGGGGCCTGTACGATCGTCCGCGCAGGCAACTGCAATAGAAAGGTCAGCAGCAGGGCACCAACCGCGCGCACGTCAGCTCCCCGTGCAGCAAGGTAGCGGTCTTCCAGCAGAGTAAAGCTGTGCGAAATGGCTTCCACTTCCTGCTGTAAGGCCGCTTCGGCATTAATCATCTGTTTGAGGATGCGGCGCTCTACCCCGCGCGTCAGGCGTGAGCCTTCGAGCATGACCTTATGAGCTTCCAGCGTACGGTTTATCTCTTCCGCCGCATTCGCGGGCAACCCGACGGTACCGCGCATTGAGCTGTCGAGTTCGGCGTGCGCCATGATGATGGCGTTATGCAGGCGATCAAGCTCACCCCGCACGTCAGCCTTCTGGAGTGTACGTGGCTCTTCGTTTCCGGCTAGGGTAGGCAGGCGAAAGACATGGCCGATGGCGATCCCGGCCGCCGCGCCAGTGCCATCCAGTCGCAGCTCGGGCTGACGGACGGACTTAAGGGGTGGTTTTGCCATTGGTATCCTCATCAAATCCGCGATCAATCAGGCTGACCAGCTCGGTGATGGCGGTTTGTGCCTCTGGGCCACGCGCCCATAATTCGATTTGTGTACCAGCCGCCGCGCCCAGCATCATCAAGCCCATGATCGAGCTGGCCGAGACAACCATATCCGCCCGCATGATCCAGATTTCGGCGTCATGGGCACCGGCACAGCGGACCAGTTTACTGGCCGCCCGCGCATGCAGTCCGCGCGTATTGCGGATGGTGACGGTGGTACGGGCTTCCTGTTCAGCCGTCACGGTCATTTGATGAAGGCAGAGGCGATATTGATGTACTTTTGACCGGCTTCGCGCGCGCTCGCCACAGCATCGGCCAGAGTCTGGGTTTTGCGCACTTCCGCCAGTTTGATCAGCAGTGGCAAATTCATGCCCGCGACTACTTCGGCCTTGGTTTCACCCATGACGGAAATCGCGATATTGGAGGGGGTGCCGCCGAACAGGTCAGTCAGGATGACCACACCATCCCCCTGATCGACTTTACCAATGGCGTTCAAAACATCCTGCCGCCGGGCCGCCATGTCGTCCTGCGCACCGACATTAACCGCCAGCGCCGCCTCCTGTGGGCCAAGAACATGG
The DNA here is from genome assembly GCA_002343265.1 of Micavibrio sp. UBA2400. Lineage (GTDB taxonomy): Bacteria > Pseudomonadota > Alphaproteobacteria > UBA2400 > UBA2400 > UBA2400. The sequence continues at coordinate 17,914 of DDSC01000017.1, read as the reverse complement.
ACCAAGGCCGCGAGAAACTCCTCCGCCAGCCGGTTATGTGCAACGAGAACAAGACCAATCATCTGCCATCACTCCCTGATCCCGACAGCTTAGCCGGATTGGCCAGCTGTTCCAGCCACAATTTTACTTTAATCGGGGTTGAGGCATGAAGATAGGGCAGGCGCAGCAGCGGCAGTAGCTGACCCTCAAGCGGATATGTGGCTGGTTCAGGGATACGTTCCAGCTCGGCCTCAGCGGCAGGCGCAAGCACAGCGCTGAGTTTTATCTGGCTCAGGCTCGGTACATGGCACACGCCGACATAACGCACCTCGATGAGCCCGGCGATGGTGGTGGGGCAGCGGGCGGTCAGGCTCTCGTCAATCTCGACCTGATCGTCGGCGAGCAGCAGCGCACCGCGCTCAACCAGCCGCAGTGCCAGATCAGACTTACCGCAGCCGGAGGGTCCGGTCAGCAGCAGTCCATGGCCAGAATAGGCAACGCAGGTGGCGTGCAGGCGCGGCATCAGGTCACCAAATCGTCCAGTACAGGTGGTTTGAAGTTGGGACCTTTCAAAACCTTGCCGCGATCATCGCGCAGCGGTTTGCCATCAACCAGTTTGGTCATGTTGGCAGCATGCACTCGCTCAAAACCTTCTCGTAAAGGCAGACCAAAGGCAATCGCCATGCCCATCACGACATACATAACATCGGCCAGCTCCCGGAGCAGCATGGCCTTGTTTTTCGCGCATGGGTCGGCATTGGCAATCCACGCAGCCTCCTTCAGCTCGGCTACTTCTTCGTCGATATATTGCAGGCGGAATTTTAGCAAATCGGTATCCGTAATCGGCTTGTCGGAAGACGCCCCGAACGTCTGGTGAAACTCGCGTACGGCTTGGGTAAAAATATCTCCAGACATGGGGCCTCCTGACAGGGAGGCTAGACGGACTAGACCTTGATGTCCAGTAAGGCCTTGTCCATCGCAGCTAGCGTCTTGATGGCAGCCGCGTTGGCGCGATAGCCGGTTACCGCGGTCATCTGCTCAATCACCTGTTGCTCAAGATTGACGTTCGGCATAGCCACCATGCCCTGCTCATCCGCATTGGCATCGGTAGGGGCATAGGCGGGCGTCGTGGCGGGTTGGGTGCCTTCAACTACGGCGCGAACACCCCCTCCCTCGCCGGCGGAGACGGCGCGTACCTGCTGAGGCTGGTAAGCACGGGATGGATCGCTGGCTGGTCCTGTACTCTGGCTATTGGCGATATTGTTAGCCGCCACGCCCGCGCGGGTCGCGTTCAGCTGCAGTCCGGAGAGAGATATGCCAAGAGAGTCGCTCATCACCCCATTATCCTGCGCTACCAGTTAAGCTTCTGTCAAGAATAACCGGCAATTTAGCCAGTTTTGAGAGGAAGCAGGACCACAAAACGGGCACCACAGACAGTGTTCTGCTCGGTTTGCCGATTTTCAGCATAAATCTTTCCACCATGCGCCTCAATAATCTGTCGGCAGATAGCCAGCCCGAGGCCAGAGTGCGTGCCAAAATTTTCGCCTGCGGGCCGCTCGGAGTAGAACCGTTCAAAGATTTTTTCCTGTTTGCCGGGCGGGATACCCGGTCCGTTATCTTCAACCTTGATGACCAATTGCTTGCCTTCCGGTGCGACCCGCACCGTCACGGCATCACCGGGCGGTGAGAAGGACTGGGCGTTGGCGATCAGATTGTCGATCACCTGGACCAGCTGGCCGGGGATTCCCTTGACAATCAGGCCTGTGCTGCTGATATGAAAGCGGATAGCACAGCCAGCGTTGCTGCGACTGGTAATCAGGTTGGTCAGCAGGGCACCAATATCCACCGGCTCGGGCGGTGTGCGCGAGAGTTCGGCCTCCAGCCGGGAAGCCGCCGCGATATCCGTGATCAGGCGCTGCATGCGGATGACGTCTTCATGAATAATGGCTAACAAACGTTGCCGTTGTGCCTCATCTTGAATGCGGTTGAGTGTTTCCAGCGCACTGCGCATGGATGTGAGGGGGTTTTTGAGCTCGTGCGCCACATCGGCAGCGAACATTTCAATCGCGCCCAGACGCTCCCACAAGGCGCGGGTCATGGCCTGCAATGCACCGGAGAGTTCGCCAATTTCATCGTTGCGGTTCTGATAGTCGGGAATCTCGGGCATACCACCAGTGATTGATTGGGCTTGGCGGGCCGCCCGTGCCAGCCGTTTCAGTGGCCGGGCAATTGTCTGGGCCATGTACAACGACAGCACCATGCTGATGCCGAGCATCAGGCCGAAGATCTGGAGGAGCTGGCGCCGCAAACTTTGCAAGGTTGCGGAGATATCGCCACCCCCGCGGGTGAGCAAAATCGCCCCCACTACTTGGGCATCGCGGCGGATGGGGACGGCAACCGTTACCACAAAACCTTTATCGCGATCATTCCACAGGGTAGAGCGGGCTTGTCCGCTCAGGGCCGTGGTAACATCGGTTAGCCGTGCCGGGTGCGTTAGTAGAGATTCATCATAAACGGGCAAGTCCATGCCCGCAGGGGTCAGCATGGCCAGCCAGTCAACAGCGGCCAGCAGGCCATCAAGCCAGGTTCCTGTTACGGGTGCCAGAGGCTGGCTGCGCGGGGGCTGGTAATCGCCTGCCAAGGTGCGCCCCTGCGGATCAATCACCAAGGCACTGATATCCGTGTCCCGGATCAGATCGCGGAGGATGGCGCGGGCGCGGGCCGGGTCAATACGACTCGATCGGGTCAGCGCATCGCTCACCAGCTTGTTGGCGGTAAGCTGGGCTTGCCGGGTTTGCAGGTCAATTTCGTGGCTCACCAACTGCTCAAGATAGCGACCGAAATACAACTGGCCGCCCACCATGAGCAACATGGCGAGAGCATTGATGAGGATAATGCGTGCGCCAAGGCTTAGGCCGCCTGCGGCGCGAAGCGAGAGAGAGGGTGATGCGAGTGTTACGCTCATCCTGGCTGATCGCGAAAGCGGTAGCCCGCGCCATAAAGGGTTTCGATCTGATCGAAGGAGCCGTCAATATCGCGGAACTTTTTGCGCAGGCGTTTAATGTGGCTGTCGATCGTCCGATCGTCAGTGCCCGGTTGATTGCCATAGGCAGTAGTAATCAGGTAGTCGCGGCTACGGACCACGCCTGGCTCGCGCACCAGAGCTAAGAGCAGCATGAACTCAGTAACCGTAAGGTTGAGAAACTGACCTTTCCAACTGCAGCTATGGCGGCTTTCATCCAGCCGCAGCGGCCCGCGCTCAATCACGGTGTCCTCCGCACGGGGCGCATGACGCAAAAGCTGCTCACGGCGCAGAATAGCGCGGATACGCTCAATCAGCAGACCTTGGGAAAACGGTTTTTTGATATAATCATCGGCGCCCAGCTTCAGGCCTAGCATTTCATCTTCCTCGCCATCTTTGGAGGTCAGGAAGATCACTGGAATGGCACACACCCGGCGCAACTTCTGCAAAAGCTCAAAGCCGTTGAGCTTTGGCATCTTGATATCCAGCACAGCCAGATCGGGCGGCTGAACGGTGAGGGCCCGCAAGGCCTCTTCCGGGTCGCTGTAGCTGCGTACGGTGAAACCTTCGGATTCAAGCGCCAGACTGACCGAGGTCAGAATGTTGCGGTCGTCATCAACCAGGGCAATGGTAGCGCTCATGGCGCAAGTATCCGGCTCAGAAGTTAACTTTCTGTTCACAAGTGTGGCAAATCAGCTAGAGTCAGAGCTGGAGGGCAGTATGGCCGCACGCACACTATATGACAAAATCTGGGACTCTCATGTGGTGCATCAACCGGGAGAGGGCGCGGCTGTTCTTTATATCGACCGCCACCTTGTGCACGAGGTCACCAGTCCGCAGGCGTTCGAGGGGCTGCGGGCCGCTGGGCGCAAAGTTCGTCGCCCGCAGGCCACACTGGCGGTCGCCGACCATAACGTGCCCACAACGGACCGACGCCATGGCATTGCGGATGAGGAATCCCGCCAGCAGGTAGATACGCTAACGGCCAACTGCCGTGAGTTTGGCGTTGAGCTGTATGACATGAACGATGCGCGGCAGGGCATTGTCCATATCATCGGGCCAGAGCAGGGCTTTACCCTACCGGGGATGACGATTGTCTGTGGCGATAGCCATACCAGCACACATGGCGCTTTTGGCTCGCTCGCGTTTGGCATTGGCACCAGTGAGGTCGAGCACGTGCTAGCCACCCAAACCCTGCAGCAGACCCGTGCCAGGAATATGCGGATCACGGTACAGGGCCAGCTTCCGTTTGGCGTGACGGCCAAGGATATGATTCTCGCGATCATTGCCAAGATCGGCACTGCTGGTGGCACTGGTCACGTGATTGAATATGCGGGTGAGGCCGTACAGGCGCTCAGCATGGAAGGGCGCATGACACTGTGCAATATGAGCATTGAAGGGGGCGCGCGGGCCGGGCTGGTTGCGCCGGATGACACGACCTTTGCCTACCTTAAAGGTCGACCCATGGCCCCCAAGGGTGAGGCATGGGAGAGGGCAGTGGCCTATTGGCGGACGCTGCCCAGTGACGCCGGTGCGCGGTATGACAAGGAAGTAACCCTGAACGCTGCCGATATTATCCCGCAGGTTACATGGGGTACCAGCCCGCAGGATGCTTTGCCGATTACCGCAAATGTACCAGACCCTGCCGCCGAGAATGATGAGGCCAAGCGCACCAGCATTGTCCGTGCGCTTGAGTATATGGGGCTGACAGCTGGCCAGCCGCTGACCAGTGTGCGGGTCGATAAAGTGTTTATTGGCTCATGCACCAATGGCCGGATTGAGGATTTGCGCGAGGTGGCCAAGGTTGCGCAGGGCCGCAGTGTGGCGGCGCATGTGCAGGCGCTGATCGTGCCTGGCTCCGGGCTTGTTAAAGCGCAGGCCGAGGCGGAAGGGCTCGATAAGATTTTCCGAGCAGCCGGGTTTGAATGGCGCGAGCCCGGTTGCTCGATGTGTCTGGCGATGAATGCCGATAAACTCCTGCCCGGCGAGCGCTGTGCCTCCACCAGCAACCGTAATTTTGAAGGGCGACAGGGCCGGGGTGGGCGTACGCACCTGATGAGCCCGGCCATGGCGGCAGCGGCAGCAATCACCGGTATGTTAACGGATGTACGGGTGCTGCTGGCGGATAAATCTTAAAACATTTTTCTTTGACTTGGTTGGCTGCGCCGCCTAGTCTCGCGGATAAGAACAGCAAACAGGGCAGTTATGGGTTTTTTATCGGAGATCAACGACGATATTCCCGATCACCTATCGGTGCAGGTGCGGGTTTTTCGTACATTGGCTGGACGCACCCAGCGTGTCTATCGCCAAATCTGGTCGGGCGAGCCGCTGCTACGCTTTGATGCACCGGGGTCTCCTCCCTTGCAACATTGGGTGCTCAAGCGCCCTGCGCAGGGCTTTGCCATGCTAACGCTGGGCGGCGTTGATCCTGACGATTTCAGTTTTGACTCCTACCCGCAGGCTTGGCCCCTGTGCCAGCGCTTGCGCCGCGAAGGGCTGGCGGATGCCATTTCGGCGCTTGAGCTGCGCCCGGTGCCGTATCAACCCGCCCCCCCGCGGGGGCGTGCGCTACTGGTGGCCCCGTTCAGCACTCCGGCCCTGCGCGCCATGACCTTCTTGAAGGACGATCATTTCCGCATGGAAATTCAGGTCCTGATGCTCAATCAGGGGCAGATTACGCCACTGTTTGTTGGCGAAACGCGCACGCGTGACTTTCTGGCTGCCCCGCTTGGTCATATGCGCAAAGGTCAGTTTGATGTGCAGTATCTGGCGGTTGATCAGGACGGCGGGCCGCTGGCCATCGCCTCCAGCTGTGCGCATGGCTATACCTCGTTCAGCCGTCAGCGTTGTCTGTCCTTGCGTGAGGCCTCACGCCTGCTGATGAGTCGTGGTGCCACCGCCCTGATGATCCGGCAGATGGGTCTACCCGTGTCGGTGTGCGCGTTACAGGCGGACAGAAAAGCGGGAGAGCTGATTAATCGTCTGAAAGCCTCGCCCGAGGGAGTATCGCCTTGATGTTACGCCTGCATTTCTCCCTGACTGAGCACAAGCCGTTACAGCCGCCGCGTCAGTTGGGGGATGTCGATATCGAGATGGACCAGATCTGGTTCAGGCTATTTCTTAGTGGGCCAGCCGGGCTGTCATCGCCGGATAAGCTTCAACTCATTGTCTGCCATTCCAACCGCGGCGGCTATAACGCGCTGGTATATGGCATGGAAAATGGGGCAGCTACCATGAGCTATAAATATCTGTCTGATCTGCTGCAACTCAGCGAGCATATGGTTGCCGTTGGCTGCCGACATGAACATTTTGAGCAGGTTAACAAGGCGTGTGAGCAGTATGGCCTTGCGCTGCGTCTCCCCGTGCCAGGAACGCATCTCGCGCATGAGGCACAGGAGGTACTGCAACGCCTGCGTACCGGCCCCGCCGCGCAGAAGGCCCCGCGACCGGAATAAGAGCGGTTGCAGTTCGGATGAATTGCCGTAATCTTTGCCGTATGCAGCCTTTCACCACACTCTCCGGCGTGGCCGCGCCGCTGGCCTTGGTCAATGTCGATACCGACATGATCATCCCCAAGCAGTTCCTCAAAACCATCAAGCGTACGGGTTTGGGGCGGCATCTGTTTGACGAGCTGCGCTATAATGCCGATGGCAGCGAGAAGCCGGACTTTGTGCTCAATACACCGCCCTACCGGGAGGCAAAAATTCTGGTTGCTGGCGCCAACTTTGGCTGCGGTAGCAGCCGCGAGCATGCGCCGTGGGCGCTACTCGATTTTGGCATTCGCTGTATCCTCGCGCCCAGCTTTGCTGACATTTTTTATAATAACTGCTTTAAAAACGGGGTACTACCCATCGCCCTGCCGCAAGAGCAGATCGATGTGCTGATGGGTGATGCCCGTACCGGGCAGGAGTTCGTGGTAGATCTTGCCGCGCAAACCATCCGCCGCCCCAATGGCGGAGTGACCAAATTCGAGATCGACCCGTTTCGCAAAAAATGCCTGCTCGAAGGGCTGGACGATATCGGCCTGACACTGCAGCACAGCGCTGCGATCAATGCGTTTGAAGTGAAGATGAAAGAAGAAAAACCGTGGCTGTAAGCAAACTCCTCCTTCTCCCCGGCGATGGTATTGGCCCGGAGGTGATGCGCGAAGCCCGCCGGGTGATCGACTGGCTAGTCCTGCAAGGCCTTGAGGTTACTCTTGAGGAAGACCTTGTCGGGGGCTGCGCGATTGAGGTGCATGGTGTCCCGTTGGCCGATGCCACGCTGGCCAAGGCCAAAGCAGCGGATGCCGTGTTGCTCGGTGCCGTGGGTGGCCCGAAGTGGGACAAGGTGGATTACACCATTCGCCCGGAGGCGGGCCTGCTGCGCTTGCGCAAAGAGCTGGGCCTGTTTGCCAACATTCGTCCGGCGCTGGTATTCGAGCCGCTGATTGGCGCGAGCACACTCAAGGCCGATGTAATTCGCGGGCTGGACCTGGTTATTGTACGCGAGCTGACGGGCGGCGTTTACTTTGGCGAGCCGCGCGGTATTACCACGCTGCCCAGTGGCGAGCGGCGGGGCGTGAATACTCAGGTCTATACCACCAGCGAAATCATACGCGTGGCCCGCGTGGCGTTTGATATTGCCCGTACCCGCTCGCGGCGCGTCTGCTCGGTGGAAAAAGCCAATGTGATGGAAAGCGGCAAGCTGTGGCGTGAGGAAGTAACCAAGCTGCACACGGCCGAGTATAGCGATATCACGCTTACGCATATGTATGCTGATAACTGCGCCATGCAGCTGCTCAAACGCCCCAGCCAGTTTGACGTGATCGTGACCGATAACCTGTTTGGCGATATTTTGTCCGACGAAGCCTCGATGCTCACCGGCTCGCTTGGAATGTTGCCTAGTGCTTCGCTCGGCGCGAAGGTGAATGGCAAGCAGCCCGCGCTGTATGAGCCGATCCATGGCAGTGCGCCGGATATTGCCGGGCAGGGGCTGGCCAATCCGCTGGCAACCATTCTCAGCCTTGCCATGTGTCTGCGTACCTCCTTGGGCCGGGCTGACTTAGCCGCGCGCGTCGAGCAGGCGGTGGCAGCGGTGCTGGAGAATGGCATCCGCACAGCGGATATCATGGCGCCGGGCTGCCAACAGGTGAGCACCAGCGGCATGGGCGATGCGCTATTGCAACGCTTATCGCAGCGTAGCTAATTGATAAACAAAGATAATTCACGCTTCGTGAATCGGCTTTAAGCAAATGGCAAGCAAGCTTTGCCATACTTAAATGACTGAATTCATTCAAAAAGGCTGAAGATGTCTGATTTTGAAGACAAGGCCCGCAAGGCAGCGATTGCTATGGTCGGTCGGCTAGAGCAACAAGTTGGCGATCCCAACAAAATTCAGGCAGAAATCATAAAGTATGGGCAGTCTGTAGCCGGCAAAACCGGTGAAGATGCCATGCGCGTGCAGCGCGAGGTCGAGCTGGCGCGAGCGTATATGGCTGTGAGCGACGGCAAGGGTGGTGTTCTGCGTACCGGTGCCAGTTCAGTTGCCCTGCGGAATTGGGATAACGCCCAAAAAGGTATGAACGCGACCGGACAAATTCTGGTTTCGCAGCAATGGGCGGCACAGCATAACCGTGCGGATTTGATGACTGAAAGAATGCAGGAGAAGTTCGGCGCGGTTAAGGTGACAGACACTCGGCATGATCCACAGCTGAGCCATGGCAAACTACGTGGTCTGCGTGGCCATGCCTCGGTGGGCGGGATGGTGATGGGAGCCGCGCTGTCACTCGGCGCTGCGCTTCTGGGGCGGCAGCTTTTTGGTCACGACAGCAAGCCGGAAGGCGAAACAATCGACATGAGTCGACTCACATCGTCATTGGGACCAGCTGAGCCAACGGCACCCGCCAGCCCCGTTCAATCCCCCGCTATCAAGCCCCGCCCAACATTGGAGCACAACTAGCGCTGTTCGCGAGGGATGGCGCTTTCTTCTAAGACTTTCTGTAACGCGTTGGCATAATCACGCCAGCTCAGGTGTTCGCGCAACTTTTCTTCCAAACACAGCGCCCGCAACTGGTGGTTGCCGCGGGCCCGACTCAAGCAATTCAGGATGGCGGTATCCGCACTAGTGGGGTTGGGGCCGGGCCGGGCCGTCGCGCTTGCGTTTGCATCCTGTCGGATGGCGTCATCCAGCGCTGCCAGCAGCGAGGGGCCGTAGGGAGGAGGGGCCTTGCTCAGGACCCAGCGCTCTAGTTGGCGCAACGGGTCGCTACGGGTTTCGGTGCCCCGCCGGACAGTGCCATTAAAGACATCCATCGACTTGCCACTGCTACTTTCCCGGAGGCTCAGCCCGCCATAGCCTGAGCCGGCTTTAAGCGGTACCATGTCTGTCACCCGGTCGAGCTTGCCCCAGCGCTGCCAGAATTCGCGCACGTCCTCACCCGTCAGGCGATACTGTGGGGCGGCCATCTGGTTGTTTAATTTAACTGTTACCGTCAGGTCCTGCGTTTTTGCAAGGGCGGGCAGAGCGATAAAGACGGCTAGTGCAAGGACCAGAACGACCCTCATGTTTTGGTGGCCTTCCTCAGGGCAACCAGTTCCGCCGCTGTTTCAGCCATGGCGCAAAACGTCATGGCGTGCTCGCGCGCATCGTCAATCGCGCGGTGGGTGTGCGGCAGTCCGTGCTCCTTCCATGCTTTGGGGTAGTTGGGTTTACCACAATAGCGGAAGGGCTTGCCCATCAGCGCATGCGCATAACTGCGCATGTCCAGCGCATTCAGATAAAACGGGCTGGCATCGGTAATGCTATGCACGTAGTCGGTGAAGCTATGCAGATAGTAATGGATATACACCCAGTCATAGCTGACCGGGTTGGCGACAAATATCACGGGCGGGTCTGGCAGCGCTTTTACCCAGTCCAGAAACCGGGGGATAGCCAATGCTGGCGGTTCCGGGCTTTCCCGGCAGGCCTGCCAGGCCTCGGGGAATTTCTGCCACCAGCGCATGGTGCTGGTGTAGGTGGTAGCACCGGGCAGCGTGTCCAGATTGCACTCAAAGGTGCCGAGGATCGTACGATCAAGCCTGAACGCTACCGCTGCAAGAGAGAGCATGGAATGGCGACCGGGCACCGGCCCATCGGCTTCCACATCGACCATCAGATAGGTTTCAGCGGTCACGTCGGCACCCAGTAGGCCAGGATCCGCTCGCCGGGCTTGTAGGGGTGAATGCTTTTGCTGAAGACGACGCCTTCATTGGCCTCAATCACCCGCTTGCCACCCAGATTGTTTTCTTCGCAGGTCATCAGGAGCTTTTCCAAAGGCACCTTCTCACGGGCATAATGGCGAAGATGACGCAGCAGCGTGCGGCCATAGCCCTTGCCGCGCCGGTCCGGCCGGATGCCAAGATCGACATGCCCACCCCAGCGCTCCAGATTTTTGGTCAGGGTATGGCGTAGGCAGGCCGCGCCGATAAACTGGTCGCCTTCAACAAACCATAGCAACGTCTCGGGCGTACGCGGAACAATCGAGCCATCGGGCAATACGGCGGTCAGTGGTTTGGGACCTGTCAAATAATCAAGGTGGCGCATCGGATTGTGGGCAATGCTATCGATCTCCAGTCCGTAAATCGGCCCCGCATCGCCAAGGGTGAAACCTTCGCGCAAAGCGTCAATATAGCTAGGCATCACGGCAAGTGAGGGGGGGCTGAGCTGCAGGAGGTGGGCCTGGTCGCTCATCTGCTGACCTTGGCTGCACCGATGATGGTGGCGTACAGCTCGCGGATAAGGTCATCCGGTTTCATCCGGCCAAACGGCATGTTGTCAACTGCGTAGGTCACCAGCTCCGCTGATGCTTCGCGCGGGACAATCTCGTAGCCCTTGGCGCGCAGGGTATTCAGGACGGCCGCCGCCTGCTTGGTATAATCCTCATTGAACCATGAGCGGTCGGCATCACGGATGGTTTTGGCAATAAGGGTGGTCAGGTCGGTCATTTACGGCTACTATAGAGCGGTTTTATGAGGTGACGCAATGGCTTACAAAGTCGCAGTGGTTGGAGCTACCGGGGCAGTAGGGCGCGAAATGCTTCAGATTTTGAGCGAGCGTCATTTTCCCGTGTCCGAAGTTATTGCGTTGGCGTCGGATCGATCGGCGGGTGGTAAGGTCAGTTTTGGCGACCAGGACCTCACCGTGCAGGACTTGGCCAAATTCAGCTTCAAAGGGGTAGACATTGTATTGTCCTCACCCGGTGCCAAAGTCTCGGCCGAGTTTGCTCCGCGCGCAGCTCAGGCTGGCGCTGTTGTCATCGACAATACTTCGCATTTCCGGATGGATCCGGATGTGCCGTTGGTTGTGCCCGAGGTCAATCCGCACGCGATTGCTGGCTATAAAAAGAAAGGCATTATTGCCAACCCCAACTGCTCGACCATTCAACTGGTCGTAGCTCTGCGCCCGCTGCATGAGGCGGCGCGGGTCAAGCGTGTGGTGGTCAGTACCTACCAATCGGTCAGCGGTGCGGGCAAAGAGGGGATGGATGAGTTGTTCAACCAGACCAAGGGTGTGTACGTTAACGACATTCCCGAAAAGCAAACCTTCACCAAGCAGATCGCCTTTAATGTCATTCCGCATATCGATGTGTTTATGGAGGACGGCTCGACCAAGGAAGAGTGGAAATTGATGGTAGAGACCAAGAAGATTCTTGATCCCAGCATCAAACTGACTGCTACCTGTGTGCGTGTGCCGGTGTTTGTCGGGCATAGCGAGGCGGTGACAGTCGAGTTGGAGCGCGAACTGAGCGCCGACGATGCGCGCGCCCTGTTCAAGCAGCAGCGTGGTATTAGTGTGATTGACCATCGCGCGGATGGTGGCTACGTCACCCCGGTCGAGATTGCGGGAGAGGATAATGTCTACGTCAGCCGTATTCGCGAAGACAGCACGGTTGAAAATGGCCTGTCCTTCTGGGTGGCGGCCGACAATCTGCGCAAGGGTGCGGCGCTGAATGCCGTGCAGATTGCGGAACGGCTGGCGAAGGATTATCTAGGTCAGTAGGAGTTTAAGATGTTTCCTCTACGCTCTGTCCTGTATGTTCCGGCCTGTAACGCTAAGGCCTTGGCGAAGGTGCCGTCGTTGCCGTGCGATGCGGTGATTTTTGATCTCGAAGATTCAGTGGCCCCTGAGGCTAAAGCCGAGGCGCGCGCGCAGCTCGCTGCGCAATATCACGGCGCAGAGCCGGGTACACGCCAGCTCTGCGTGCGTATCAACCGCGCTGGGACAGCTTGGTATGATGAAGATATTAAGTTGGCTGCCAAACTCAGCCCCGATGCTGTGGTGCTGCCCAAGGTCGAAAGTGCGGCAGAGCTTAAGCATCTGGCCCATGACCTGTTCACGGCAGGCTGCTCGGATCGCACCCGCCTGTGGGCGCTGATCGAAACTCCCAAGGGTGTGCTGGCTGCCGCTACTCTTGCTGAGGGTAATCCGCGTCTGAGTGCCCTAGTGCTCGGCCTCAATGATCTCGCCAGCGGGCTGAATGTGGCTCTCACGCCGGATCGCGCCGCGCTGATGCACGCCATGAGCACAGTGCTGCTCGCGGCTAGAGCACAAGGGTTGATGGTGCTGGATGGTGTGTATCCAGTGTTGGGCGATAGCGCCGGGTTCACGGCGCAATGCGCACAAGCCCGCTCGCTTGGCTTTGATGGCAAAACCCTGATTCATCCCGCGCAGATTACCCCTGCGAACGCGGCGTTCTCCCCTTCGGCCACAGAAATTGCTTGGGCACAGAAAGTTAGTGCAGCATGGACGGCGGGTTCACACAAAGGCGTGACGGTGGTTGATGGGCAGATGATTGAAGAGCTGCATGTCAAGCAGGCCGAGCGGCTGCTGAGCTTAGCTCAGCATGTGAAAGCAAAATCATGAGTACCGGACATCAGCATTCCCACACTCACTTTATTGTAGGCGGTAAGCGCGAGCTGACCTTATGGGTCGCTTTTGGTCTTACCGCTGGCTTTATGCTGGTCGAGTTTATGGCCGGGTTATGGTCCGGCTCGCTGGCGCTGATTGCCGATGCCATTCACATGCTGGCCGATGCCGGGGCGCTGGGACTGGCCCTATTTGCGGTGCGCTTGTCCACCCGCCATGCCGACGATCATCGCACCTTCGGTTATGGCCGCATGCAGGTGTTGGCCGCTTTTATCAATGGCCTGCTGGTGCTGGGCCTGTCGGTGATTATCTGGAAAGAGGCGTTCAAGCGGTTCTGGGCCCCCGAACCGGTGGAGACCGGCATCATGTTGTGGGTGGCAGTTGGCGGCTTGCTGGTTAATCTGGTTATCATGCTCATGCTGCACCGCTCCGATAGCCGGAGCGTGAATATCCGGGCGGCCATGGCCCATGTTGCAGGGGACGCGCTGGGCTCGGTGGCGGTTATCGTTGCGGCGCTCGGTATCAGCTATTTCGGACTGAATATCATCGACCCCATCGCTTCGTTGGCTGTATCACTCCTCATTGCCTACAGTGCCAAGAACATTCTGGCCGAGAGCGGACATATTCTGCTCGAAGGGCGGCCACCCGAGTTGAAACTGGATGAAGTTTCTGCCGCCATCCGGGAAGCCGTGCCAGAAGTGGAGGGGATCCACCATCTGCATGCCTGGTCACTTTCGGGCGAGGATCTGCTCGCCACCATGCACGCCAGCGTAAACCCGGCCAGCAGTCGCAGCAATGACGACATTTTGCAGGAGATAAAAGCCGTGCTGCAGAAATTCCACATTCACCACAGCACAGTGCAGATCGAACGGGCCGGGTGCGCGGATAGCGTATCGCCAATCGGTGAGCATGACCATAATCACTGATTTGTTGAACTTTATGCATAGTTCAGTCAGTTGACAGAGTGGCTATCCTCGCTAGACTGCAACAGCTTGATTTCGCGAAGGATTTTTCATGATCGACACAGTCTCAGCGCCAGCGGCCAAGCGGCAGCGCCCGCTCTCGCCGCATCTGCAAATTTATAAGCCCCAGATCACCTCCATCACCTCCATCCTGCACCGTCTGACAGGCATTGCCCTGTCGTTTGGTGTGGTGTTACTGGTGCTGTGGTTGGCCTCTGCGGCGAATGGGATTGAAACCTATGAGCAGATGCAGAACTTCCTGCGCTCGCCGCTCGGGTTGGTTATGCTGGCGGGGTGGAGCTGGTCATTGTTCTATCATCTTGCCAATGGCATTCGTCATTTGTTTTGGGACATCGGCTGGGGCTATGACATCCCCACCATGACGGCCTCGGGCTATGCCGTGCTGGCCTCCGCCACCGTGGCTACGGTGCTGGTGTGGGTGCTTGGCTTCATGATGGCGGGAGGGCAGTAACATGGGCCCCTACGGAAAAAATCCAGGACGTTTAATTACTCCGCTCAAGCGCGTGCGCGGCCTTGGCGTGTCGCGGGAGGAGGGGACTTCCCACTTCATCGCCCAGCGCGTCAATGGTCTGGCCCTTATTCCGCTGACATTTTGGCTGGTCTATGGCGTCATAGCTCATATTGGTTCCTCCTATGCCGAGTTCATGGATTGGGCGACCAGCCTCAGCACTGCCACCTTGCTGGCCTTCACTATTATGGCCAGTTTCTGGCATGCAGCCATGGGCTTGCAGGTGGTGGTGGAAGATTATGTTCATCACGAATTCGTCAAGGTCTGCCTGTTGGCGCTTATCCGCATCAGCTGCTTCGGGTTTGCTCTGCTCGGGCTTATCTCAGTTCTTAAACTCGCTTTGTAATCGGGGTTTTTCATGGCTCAGTCCTATCAGATTATCGATCACACCTATGACGTGGTGGTGGTGGGCGCGGGTGGTGCGGGGCTGCGCGCTACCTTTGGCATGGCGCAAAAGGGTTTGCGCACCGCCTGTATTACCAAGGTGTTCCCGACCCGCTCGCACACGGTAGCGGCGCAAGGTGGCATCAGCGCGGCGCTGGGCAATATGGGCGAGGATGATTGGCGCTTTCACATGTACGATACTGTCAAAGGGTCGGACTGGTTGGGCGACCAAGATGCCATTGAGTATATGTGTAAAGAGGCGATCCCGGCGATCATCGAGTTGGAGCATTACGGGGTGCCGTTTTCTCGCACCGCCGAGGGCAAGATTTACCAGCGCGCCTTTGGCGGTATGACCGCCCACTATGGCAAGACGCAGGCCTACCGCACGTGCGCGGCGGCGGATCGCACGGGCCACGCCATTTTGCACACGCTCTATACGCAGGCGTTGCGCCATAATGCCGAGTTTTTCATCGAGTATTTTGCTCTCGACCTGATTATGGACGACGAGGGCGTGTGCCGGGGCGTGATGGCACTTAATATGGACGATGGTACCATTCACCGTTTCCGTGCCCATGAGGTGGTGCTGGCCACCGGCGGTTATGGCCGCGCTTATTTCTCCTGCACCTCCGCGCATACCTGCACGGGTGACGGTGGTGGTATGGCGCTGCGTGCGGGCCTGCCGCTGCAGGATATGGAGTTCGTGCAGTTCCACCCCACCGGCATTTTTGGCGCCGGCTGCCTGATTACCGAGGGTGTGCGCGGCGAGGGTGGCTACCTCACCAATGGCAAGGGCGAGCGCTTTATGGAGCGCTATGCGCCATCCGCTAAAGATCTCGCCAGCCGCGATGTGGTGAGCCGCTCCATGACCATCGAGATCAACGAAGGGCGCGGCGTCGGCCCCAACAAGGACCATATCCATCTGCATATCGAGCATCTTGATCCCAAGATCATCCATGCCCGTCTGCCCGGCATTGCCGAGAGTGCGCGCGTGTTTGCCGGGGTCGATGTGACCAAGGAGCCGATCCCGGTGCTGCCCACCGTGCACTACAACATGGGCGGTATCCCCACCAACTATCATGGTGAAGTCGTCAACCCCAAGGGCGGCAACCCGGACGCTGTGGTACCGGGTTTGATGGCCATTGGCGAGGCCGCTTGCGTGTCCGTACATGGGGCCAACCGTCTGGGCAGCAACTCGCTGCTTGATCTGGTGGTGTTTGGCCGTGCCGCCGCTATCCGCGCGTCGGAAATCATCAAGGCGGGTGCCCCGCATAAGGATTTGCCTGCCAGCAGCGCCGATCTGGCCCTCTCGCGGCTCGATCATCTGCGCCACAACAAGCAGGAAGTGCGCACCGCTGACTTACGCCTTGAAATGCAGAAGGTCATGCAAAACCACGCTGCCGTGTTCCGTACCGGGCCGCTGATGCAGGCCGGCCTCGACAAACTGAAAGACTGCTGGAGCAAGAAGGCGGGTCTTGGTGTGGTCGATAAATCGCTGGTCTGGAACAGCGATCTCATCGAAACGATCGAGCTGGATAACCTCATGGGACAGGCGCTCACCACCATCGCCAGCGGCGTGGCCCGGCAGGAGAGCCGCGGTGCCCACGCGCGGGAGGACTTCCCCAACCGCGATGACGCCAACTGGATGAAGCACAGTATCGCTTCCGTGGATGACAAAGGTAACGTCAAACTCGACTACCGCCCGGTGCATCTCTACACGCTCACCAATGATATCGAAGTGATCGCGCCCAAGGCCCGCGTTTACTAGGAGGCGATCATGGGTCCGTTGCGGCACTGGCTTGAGGATGGAGGGGCTACGACAATCCCAGACAGTGATATTTCACCTCTTTCTCATTTGTTGCGAGATGAGACTAGTCCCGTTGTGGGCATGTGTGGGCCGACAGCACTCTCCGGGCTTCTCGCTGATAATTACCCCGGGGCACTACCAAATAATTCGTCACCGACGGCCAAGTCACTTGCTATTCCTGTCCCACGCATGACGATTCAAAAACGTAATCTTCGAAAGGGTCCGAGCCATGGCTGAATTTACATTACCGGCGAACTCGAAAGTGACCGAAGGGATGACGCACAAGGCACCAGCAGGGGCCAAGCGCGTGCGTAACTTCAAGGTGTACCGCTGGAATCCGGACGATGACAAAAATCCGCGCATGGACACCTACGAGGTTGATCTCGACCAGTGCGGACCGATGGTGCTCGACGCCCTCATCCACATCAAGAATAATATCGACCCCACGCTGACCTTCCGCCGCTCGTGCCGCGAGGGTATTTGCGGCTCTTGCGCCATGAACATCGACGGCACCAACACGCTGGCCTGCCTCAAGTCGGTCGATGAGGTGAAGGGCGATGTCAAAATCAACCCGCTGCCGCATATGCCGGTGGTGAAAGACCTCGTGCCCGATCTCACGCAGGTTTACGCGCAATACCAGAGCATCAAGCCGTGGCTGCAGGCCGAAACGCCTGCGCCCGAGCGCGAGCGGCTGCAATCGCCGGAAGACCGTGCCAAGCTCGACGGCCTCTATGAGTGCATCCTGTGTTTCTGCTGCTCCACCAGCTGCCCAAGCTACTGGTGGAATGGTGACCGCTATCTTGGCCCGGCCATTCTGCTGCAGGCCTATCGCTGGATTGCCGACAGCCGCGATGAAATGACCGGTGAGCGTCTCGACGCGCTGGAGGACCCGTTCCGCCTCTACCGCTGCCACACCATCATGAACTGCACC
>DDSC01000017.1:0-179 GCA_002343265.1 Micavibrio sp. UBA2400 | reverse complement strand
ATCGGCGAGATCAAGAAGCTGATGGTCGAGCGAAGGGTTTAGGTTTGTAATTCGGTCGTGGGCCGGTTACGGGAGGCTTGTGGCGCAATGACGGCTTAAAGAGAGCCGCTGCCTCGAGTGTTAATCCTAAGACAAGTAATGTATCAGGGTGCATGGGGCGATCACTCAACCAAAGCTCT
>DDSC01000023.1 GCA_002343265.1 Micavibrio sp. UBA2400 | reverse complement strand
CGAAGAGCGCGAAGCGCTGCTCGCGGCGCTGCGCGAAGGCAGCGTCGTCAAGGGCGTGGTCAAGAACATCACCGATTACGGCGCCTTCATTGACCTCGGTGGTGTTGATGGTCTACTGCATGTGACCGATATCGCGTGGCGCCGTGTCAATCATCCGAGCGAAGCCCTCACCATCGGTCAGAGCGTGACCGTGCAGGTGATCCGCTTCAACAGCGAAACCCAGCGCATCAGCCTGGGCATGAAGCAGCTCGAGACCGACCCGTGGGAAGGTGTGGCTGGTCGCTTCCAGCCCGGCACCCGCTACAAGGGCAAGGTCACCAACCTCACCGATTATGGTGCCTTCATCGAGCTGGAAAGCGGCATCGAAGGTCTGGTGCACGTGTCCGAAATGTCGTGGACCAAGAAGAACGTGCATCCCAGCAAGATCCTCACCGCCGGTCAGGAAGTGGATGTGCAGGTGCTCGACGTCGATCCGATCAAGCGCCGCATCAGCCTTGGCATCAAGCAGTGTCAAGACAACCCGTGGTCGTCCTTCGCCAGCCAGCACAGCGCGGGTGAAGAGCTTGAGGGTGAGATCAAGAACATCACCGAGTTCGGCCTGTTTGTGGGTCTGCCCGGCGAGATTGACGGTATGATCCACATGTCGGACCTCGACTGGAACAAGGCCGGCGAAGACGCCATCAAGGACTACGCCAAGGGCCAGACGGTTAAGTTCAAGATCCTCGAGATCGACGCCGACAAGGAGCGCGTCAGCCTCGGTATCAAGCAGCTGACCAAGGACCCGTTTGAGGGTGTGGCCAGCGTGTTCAAGAAGGGTGAAGTGGTTACCTGCACCGTCACCGCTACCAACGATGGTGGTGTTGAGGTGTCGGTAGGCGAAGGCTACACCGGCTTCATCAAGAAGAACGATCTGAGCCGTGACCGCGCCGAGCAGCGCCCCGACCGCTTTGCGGTGGGTGAGAAGGTCGACGCCAAGATCACCACGGTTGATCGCGCGGCGCGCAAGATCAGCCTGTCGATCAAGGCTCGCGAAATGGACGAGGAAAAGCAGGCGCTGGCCGAGTTTGGCAGCGTCGACAGCGGTGCCACGCTGGGCGATATCCTTGGTTTCGCTAAGAAGTAAACTTCCTTAACAGGAAACCGCAAAGGGCTGCAGGAAACTGCAGCCCTTTTTACTTGAAGTGGATAAGGCATATCGCGTAGTGTCCTGCCACTGCATTTATATAAATTCAGGAGCTTTTTATGAGCACTTACATTAGCACGCCATATGAGTCATTAGACTTGGCTGAGCGTTTTTCGCGTCTGTCAGGTGGGCGTGCTGATAGCCAGGCAGAGTGCGTTGATCGCGTTTTTTCGGTGTTGGGGCAGCTTGTGGGTGCGGCGGAATCCTCGGTCCAATTGGCCAATCCGGTTCTTGTTTCACAGTACTCGATGCCAGACGATAAAAATGGATCCGGGATTGTTCCCCCGCCGGAAACCCCGGTTTTTGACGTGCATCCAACAGTGGCCTTTAAAACTTACGCCATGCGCGACAGCCTGCCGTGTGTTCCGACACATTTTATTCCTGTAACCCCTGAGCAGGCGCGCGTGGTCGATGCCTTGCTGCGTTTGGGTGATAAGACGGCAGTCACTCAGTCCTGTACGCCCGAGCAGGCACAAGGCCGGGTGTTTACCGCCGGGTGTCGTTATGCACTGGCCTTGGCGCATTATCTGCACGCCGATGAAACTCAAGATATTCCTGATGCTGCTGATTTTTGCCCGCAAGCGACCCTACATTCAGGTCTTCTTAGGCTGGCCGTGCGGGTCCCGGGCGACCGTTATTACATCCGCCGGGTGCGCGGGCTGAATTACTAAGAGGTCTTACTTGCAGTTATCCGGGCGGGGCTGAATGACCGCATCCACCGGCAGCGAGACATCGCGCCCGAGCGCGGCCTCGTACCAGAAGACGCGTCCTTTGAGCGGAGAGCCGTTCACAATTGCCCCCCCCTCAATTTCAAGGCGAGCCTGCGCAGGCCGGCAGGGCTGACCCTGAATGCATAGCTGGGCGGTGCCGTTAGGCTTGGTCGTACTTTGCTGACTGGTGAGCGGAAATTCGGCTTTCCGGCTGCTGCGTAGGGCTGCCACACCGGCAGGGGACAGCATCAGGCGGAGTGTTACACTTCTCTCGATTCCGGCATCAACCGCTAACGAAGTGCCATCCCATTCGGCCGGGCAGGCGAAGGCGGCTGTGCTGAATGCCACCGGCTTTGGCTTGCTCTCGGCTAGGGCCGATCCCCCCCAAAGTCCGAACAGAATCACTAAAATCAATGGGTTACGCATGGATTCATTATTCTGTTAATATGCCCGGCTGTCAACAGACGGCCTGTCGCAGTTCCCGGCAAACCAGCTAACCCTCTGAAAACTGAAGAAATACTCTTGACCATGGGACGGCAAAAGGCAATTCTTTAGCTGTATCAGCGACTTGGCCGGGATACGGCCAGTTTCGGAGGATGGCATGACGAAGTCTGAACTGATCTTGCGGTTGTCGGAAAAAAATCCGCATCTGTTCCAGCGCGATATCGAGCGCATCGTGAACGCCATCTTTGAGAGCATTACCTTGGCGTTAGCGCGCGGTCAGCGCGTTGAGTTGCGCGGCTTTGGTGCTTTCTCGGTCAAGAAGCGCGATGCGCGCACCGGGCGCAACCCGCGTACCGGCGAGGCCGTTGAAGTGGCAGAGAAATTCATTCCTTTCTTCAAGACCGGCAAGCAGCTGCGTGACCGTCTGAACGGCGAGGAGCAATAAGCCTTCATGCTGCGGGCCGTACTCACCACGGTTATTGCGCTGCCTTTCACGCTCTTGGTCGTTTTATTCGCGATCTCCAATCGGGACAGCGTAGCGGTTTCCTTGTTTCCGCTGCCGGATCAGTTGGTTATGCCGCTTTATCTGTTGGTCTTGCCGCTCATGGCGCTCAGCGTTTTGTTTGGTGCGCTGCTGATGTGGGTGCATGGTCATGCCGCTAGGGCAGCCGCACGGCGCGAGGGTAAGCGTGCTGAAAAGCTGGAGAAGGAGTTAGCCAGCTTGCGCGTCAGTGCACTGGGTCTTGATGCGCCGCCACCAAGCGGAGCCAGCTCAGCGCGGTTGCTTACGGCTCAGCCCTAGAAAAACATCAGCAATATCAGGGAGAAGCTGCGCGCTGCGGTGTATCAACGCTTGTCTTTAATGGCGGTTTCTGCTTTAGTCCGCCCCATACATCACCGAGGTTAACGCATGAACTGGCTGTCCAATTTCGTCCGTCCCAAGATCCGCGCGCTGGTGCAAAAGCGCGACGTACCGGATAACCTTTGGCTGAAATGCTCGAACTGCGATGCCATGCTGTTTCAGCGCGATCTGGCCGCCAATATGCAGGTGTGCCAACATTGCGGCCATCATATGCGCTTGTCGCCTACCGAGCGGCTAGAGCTGCTCTTCGATGAGGGCAAGTATACCGAGCATCCCCTGCCCAAGGTGCTGGCCGACCCGCTTAAATTCCGCGATCAGAAGCGTTATGCTGATCGCATGAAGGACGCGGTGGCCAAGCAGGGCCGCTCCGATGCGCTGGTGATTGGTGACGGCACTATCGGTGGTATCCCTACCGTGATTGCGGCGTTTGACTTCGGCTTCATGGGCGGCTCCATGGGCATGGCCGTGGGCGATGGCATTGTGGCGGCAGCGCAGCTGGCCGTGCAAAAGAAAGCTGCCTTTGTGGCGGTGCCGTCTTCCGGTGGCGCACGTATGCAAGAGGGCATCCTCTCGCTCATGCAATTGCCGCGTACCGTTATTGCGGTCGAGCAGGTGAAGGAAGCGGGCTTGCCCTATATCGTGGTACTGGCCGATCCCACCACCGGCGGCGTGACCGCCAGCTTTGCCATGCTGGGCGATGTGCATATTGCCGAGCGCGGGGCGCTGATCGGCTTTGCGGGTGCGCGTGTGATTGAGAGCACCATCCGCGAGACGCTGCCCGAAGGCTTCCAGCGGGCGGAGTATCTGATGGATCATGGCATGGTCGATATCGTGGTGCACCGTAAGGATTTGCGCGATACGCTGGCCCGCGTTCTTGGCTTGCTGATGAGTGGCCCCAAATTCGGCGGCGGCAAGAAGGTTGAAAGCGCCTTCGCCGGCCCCCATGGTGCCACCCAGATAGTGCTGCGGTAGCCGTGCTGCGGGCGCTAATCCGCAAGCTAACCTTTCCTCTCGTCGCGCTGTACTGGCGGCTCGCCAAGCCCAAGAGCTTTGGCGTTAAGGCGCTGATCCTGCGCGGCCAAGGCGAGAGCCGCGAGGCGTTACTGGTATGGCATAGTTACGGCGATGGCAAAAACTGGAATTTACCCGGTGGTGGCTATAACCCAAAGCGTGAAGCGCCAGAACAGGCGATGCAGCGTGAACTTACTGAAGAGCTGGGGATAACCAACCTGCTGCTGACATGGCTCTGTGAATATAAAACAGACGCCCAAGGCAAGCAGGACTGCGTCCAGATTTTTCAGAGCACTTATGAGGGCGGCTTCCGACCACAAGATGGTGAGATTTCCGAACTACGCTGGTTTCCGCTGACCGCACTGGTCAAGAACACGGCGTTTTATCGCAGTATCCGCGCTGCCGCGCAGGCGGCGCTCCAAGTCGCGCTACAACAGACTAAACTGGAAGATGATGGATCCCGGCCTGCGCCGGGGTGACGGTTTTTCATGTAACTAGCACATGATAAAACGCCCTAGACTATATAGAATCGACGTCCCCTCTTGCGCGGGGATGACGATTAATAACAGCCTAGATATTGCTCTCCACCCAGCGTTGCAGCTCAGCCGGGGGCAGGGCGCCGACTTTGCTGGCCACCATCTGGCCACCTTTGAACAGCATTAGGGTGGGGATCGAGCGTACGCCATACTTGGTGGGAGCCATCGGGTTTTCGTCGATGTTCACCTTGGCCACCGTCACTTTGCCGGAAAGATTGGCCGCGACGGCCTCAAGGCCGGGGGCGAGGGCTTTGCAGGGGCCGCACCATTCCGCCCAGAAATCGACCAGCACGGGCTGGCTGGCCTTGATCACGGAAGTTTCGAATTCGCTATCGGTAACGGCTGTGGTGTTGGCACCCATGACACTCTCCTCACGTTGATCTTCTCTTTAGTTAGGGCGCGGGCGCGAACTCGTCAAGCAGCTCAGCGGGAATCGCCATCAAACGGGCTTCATGCGTCCACAGCAAGGCCGCTTTTATGGACTTACCGGGATAAATCGGTGCCAGTACCGCGCGGTAACTAGCCAACTGCTTGAGGTACGCTTTGGGTACGGCCGTTACTGTCAGCGCGGGTGGGCGGTTGGTTTTGAAGTCCACAATCCACACCGCCTCGTCGGTAACGGCCAGACGGTCAATCTGCCCGGCAATCACCACACCATTATTCAGCAAGCCAGTGACTGGCACTTCAGCCCGGCTGCTGGGGCCAAAGAGAGGCGCAAAATCTGGCGAGCTGAGCACCGCCTCAACCTCGTGCCATGTTTTTTCCGCCACCTCAGGAGGCAGGTGGGTCAGCCAGCGCCGCGCAGCGGTGGGGCGTTGATCAGCGGGCATATCTGGTAAGGTTTGCAGCAGGCGATGAATGGTCAGGCCGCGCTGCCAACGCCAGCTATCGCCCGCCGCCAGAGGGGACAGCGCGGCGGTGTCATCTTCTACCGCACTGGGGCGTAGTGGACGGCTCGGGGAGGGTTCAGGTGCAGGGGGTTGCACGGCCCACTCCGGTAGTTCGGAGACTTCGCTCGATTGGTGTGCGACATGGTGTTTCTCACTACGCACAGCACCGGGGCGGCCGTCCACCTGATAGCAATAGCCTTCGCCCTGCCAGCCCAGCTCGGGGTGTACACGGGAAAAGTCATAGTTGTGCTTTTGTCCGCCCGCATGGCTAATGCCGTGATAGACCAGATCATACCAGCTCGGCACAGTGGGGTCGCGCTCACTCATGTCTTTTTTGTTGTTCTTGTTCTGCCAGCTCGCCACAATCAGCCAATCCTCGGCACGGGTGAGGGCGACATAGAGCAGGCGATGGTATTCCTCCAGTTCCAGCGCCCGGGTGGCGGCGCGGCGGGCACGGGCGATCGGTGCCTCTTGTTCGCGGCTCGGGGCTACAAAAGGTGGCTCGACCCCGTCGGGGTCGGCCAGCAAACGGCCTTTGCTGGTGGGACCGGATAGCGGATCCACCACAATCACTATCGGTGCCTCAAGGCCTTTGGCGCCGTGTGCGGTCATGATGCGCACCTGATCGCCCGCCTGTTCCAACTCGCGCTTGATGCTGGCCTCGGTGAGCCGGAGCCAGTGTAGAAAGCCTTGTAACGAAGGCGTTTCGCTCTGCTCATAGCTCAAGGCACTGGCTAGTAACTCGTCGAGCGGATCATTGGCGTCCGGCCCCAAACGACTAAGCAGCGCATGGCGGCCCGAGCGCGCACTGGCCGGACAAGGTTTCGCCAGCAGATGGGCGATAAGCGTGTAGGGTGTTATGCGATCCGCCTGATCCAGCCAGCCATCCAGCCACTGGGCGATCGGGCGGGTGGCGTGATTGTGCCCCAACGCCTGCCAGAGAGTACCTGTGCGCCCATGCGCCAGTGCATAAAGCTGCTCTTCCGAGATACCGATAAACGGGCTTTTCAGTAGGGTAGCAAGGGTCAGATCGTCCTGTGGTAACAGAAGGAAGTCGGCGAAGGTCAGCACATCCTCCACCGCCAGCTGGTCGAGCAGAACCATGCGATCCGCGCCTGCTACCGGAACGTTGATTTTTTTGCAGGCGCGGATTAGCTCGGGTACAAAGCGGCCACGGGTACGCACCAGCACCATAACGTCGCCATACCGTATTGCACGACCACGCGCCGGAAGCCTCTCGCCTTGCGTGACCCACGCCTTGATCTGCGCGGCGATCACGCTGGCCAGCTTGCTGCGCGGATGCGTTTCATCATGCCGGGTGGTGGGCAAGCGCCAGCCGCTTTCAGGCGTGTTGCTCTCCGACGGTGCGGGGGGCCAGACATCGACCCGGCCGGGCAGGTGGCTTTGCGCACTGATATGGTTCTGGTAGTCCGGCAGGCCTTGATTAGCTGGCGCAGCGCCAAAGGTCGCATCCACGATATCCAGCACGGCCGCGACGGTACGGAAGGACACAATGAAGTCGACCGCCCGGAATGTCTGTCCGGCGGCTTCCACGGCGCGGCGGATTTCGGTACGCGCGTGCAAGAAGGCTTGAGGCCGGGCGCCCTGAAAACTGAAGATGGATTGCTTGAAGTCGCCAACCGCGAAGAACGTGCGGATGTGCTGGCTGTCATACCGGCCTTCGCCACTATAAAACTCACTGCTGAGTGACTGCAGCAAAGTCCATTGCAGCGGGTTGGTGTCCTGTGCCTCATCAACCAACACATGTTCAATACCGCCGTCAAGCTTGTACAGGACCCAACTGGCGGCATCAGTACCACTTACCAGTTGGGTGGCTTTGGTGATGAGGTCGTCATAATCCAGCGCCAGTTTCGCGTGCTTGGCCGCGTGGTAGCGGCTTAGCAAGGCGGCGGCATAGATAATAAGGGAGGCACTAGCCTGATAGGTGGTCAGCTCGCGCTGGCGGTCGAGATAGGCCTGAGCATCATCGGCCAGACGCTGCAGTTGCTCGGGAATAGCGGGAAATGTCTTACTGACCGAATTTGTTACAAAGCTCTTGCGCCGGGTCATCTCTTGGGTGAAGAACAGCTCCAGATAGCCGTCAAGCTCACCATCACTGAGCCAGCGGTTCAAGCGTTTAAGTTGCTCCAGATCGTTCTTGCTACCATTCGCCAGGGCCTGTGCAACGGTACTTAACTCGTCGCGCTGTGCGTGAAGCTGAGCGATAAAACCGGCGCGGTGGTTGGTCAGGCTTTCGCCCTCTTTCAGCTCGAGCAGGTTGCGCAGGCGGGCCACGGCCAGACCATAGCCGTTTTGTAGCGGCCCTTCGAGCTGGCTGCGCGCACCAATAATTTCGGCCTCCAGTTTGGGGAATTCGTCCGGCCCGAAATGCTCCAACAGCCAGTCAACCGCCGCGGTGAGCATACTATCAGTACCCAATTCAGCCTCACGCAGCAGCTCAAGCCGAATGGTGCCGAGCATCTGGCTGCTGGCGCGCTCATCCAGCACACCAAAGCCAACCGGCACACCCGCTTCCAGCGGAAAGCGCGCGAGCAGCGACTGGCAAAAGCCATGAATGGTCTGGAACTGCATACCGCCCGGTGTTTCCAGCGACTGGGCAAACAGCCGCCGTGCGGTGAGCAGTGTGTCTTCATCCGGATCCTGCTCGGTCAGCTCAAATAATTTGGTATACAGTTCCTTCTCCGGCAGAGTAGCCCACTGCGCGAGAGTGCTGGTCAGGCGGTTGGCCATGTTGGCCGCGGCCGCTTTGGTAAAGGTCAGGCACAAAATACGGTACGGCTCGACCCCAGCCAACAGCAGGCGCAGCACACGGTTAATCAGCACCGTCGTTTTGCCGCTCCCCGCCGAGGCATCAACCCATGCCGTCGCCTGCGGGTACGCAGCCTGCTGCTGTCGGCGGCTGGCTTGCGCGCGCGGATCATCAGAGGGCAAGGGCTGGCGGCGGGCCGTTGTCGAACTCATGACTCCTCCTCACCGAGTAAGGCCCACTCTTTCCAGCGCGCAAGATGGCGATAATCGCTAAAGCGCGGCGGATGATCGGCATACGGCTCGGCGTGATACGACATGTGATCGTTATCAAACTCGGCCACCAGAGCCGCTAACTGATCCAGCGCGTCGGTGATACTCTCGCCTGCTGGTGTCTTGGCGCGAAAGGGTTTGACTTCGCCCGGCGGATTGCCGCCGCTCAAACGCCAGAAGGTTAACTCATCAACCTCACCTTTGGGAATATCCTTGAATTCGCCATATTGGGCAATCGCACCTTCCAGCGGTAGTTGCACACTTAGGCCGATTTCCTGTCGCTTGGCCGCGGGCAAGGTGCCAGTTTTATAGTCGATAATCGCCAAGCCGCCGCCATGCTTGCGGTCGATGCGGTCCGCTTTGGCTTTGACGGTAAAGCCGCCCGGTAGGGTATAATGTCCCTCCACTTCGGTACCGAGCGGGAAGGCCTGCTCGCGCCAGTGTGCTTCATGGTCAAGGAACCAGTCGATGAGGCGCTCGAAGCGCGGCCACCATAACGCGCGCTGGCTGAGTAACCCTTGTGCCTGTAAGACTTTCTCACCAAGCTCAAGCAACTGAGTACGTGCATTGGCGGGCAGAGTGCGCGGATTATCTTTTATAAACTGGTGCAGAACCGCGTGATAGAAGGTGCCGCGCTCCGCAGTGCCGATGTCATCATCCAGCGGGTCGAGCTTCTTCAGGCGCAGGATTTTCTTGGCATAGAGCGCGTAGGGATCCTGCAACCACGTCTCGATTTGTGTGACGTAAAGCTCTTTAGGGCGGGCCGTACGAGGAGGTGTCGGTGCGGGTGGTGTGGTGGGCACCACCTGCTCGGGCACATCAAGGCTGCGGGCGAGCGCCTGCCAGTTTACTTCGGGTGGTCTGGCAAAATGGCCTTGCAGGACAGTATCCAAGCGGCTGAGCCAGCGGGCGGGCACCGTTGGGGTGCCATCCTGCCGAAGGGCACGGGTGAGTAGCACCCATGGCGCACTGGCAAGTGAATAGAAATCATGTGCTTCCTGTCCGAGGCGGGCCTCTGGTGATTTCAGCCCGAGTGCCTTGCGCATTGGCCGCGACAGCCACGGGTCAGGCTCCGGTGGCGCGGGCCAGACGCCCTCATTCAGCCCGGCCAGAATGGTCCAATCTGCCTGCTGCAACCGCGCTTCCACCGGGCCGAGAATGAACAGACGGGGATGTTCGCCATAGCGCGGGCGCACCACACTATCGCTCATCAAGGTCAACAAAACCGTCTCGATCTCCTGCGGGGCCAGTGGCTCCAGCTCAGCGGCGCTGGTTAGAAGCTCGGACAGCCAGTCGGACAACTTCTGGCCATAGTCGCCGCGCCACAAGCGGATGCTACCCGGTTCAGCGTCGGTCGAGGCCAGTGTCTCGGCGCTGGTAATGAGGATTTTCAGGGCGCCCAGCAACTCTACTTTCGGTTGGGCGAAGAGTGCAAAGAGCGGAGCCAGCGCAGCTTGAATGTCCGCAATCCAGTCCGCCAGCTCCGGCACTTTGATTTTGATCGCGTTCAGCTCGCGCACGGGTGGGCGCTGACGCAGGGCTTCAAGCTCTATACGCTGAGCCTGACGGCGGGCTTGGCCCATGGCCCGGCCGGCGGTGAACATCGGGTGCTTGAGTAAAGCGAGGAGAGCACTGGGATTAAGCGGCGCAGCAGCGTGCCCAAGCAGCAGGCGCAGAAAAACCGCGCTTTCCGTTTTGGCAAGCGGCGTACCCGCACTATCATCAACCTGAATCGACCAGCGCTGCATCAGCCCCGCTACGCGGCGGCCAAGGTTGCGGTCCGGCGTTACCAGCATGGCGGTGCGACCTAGCTGGGTCAGGGCTTGGCGCAGAACCAGTGCAATGGTGCTGGCCTCCTCTTGCTCGGTGGCGCAGTCCAGCCGCATGAGGCCATGACTGTCAAAGTTTTGTGGTATCGCCCATGCTTCGCTAGTCTGTGCCGGACGCAGGGCGTGGTGGAGCAGGGCAGTACGGGAGCCGGACGTATCCTGCACACCAGGCCAGAGCTTGATCTCGTCGAGCGGAATAGCCAGTGTAGCGAGCAGTGACTTTAACTCGCACAGGGGGTGTGTGGTGTCGGTCTGGTCCCACCAGTCCTGGCACTCACTTGCCGATGGTAACGCGGGCAGGACCAGCTCACCGTGCGGCAAATCTTTCACCACTTGCATCAGCGTGGCAATGGCGGGCAGGGCGCCGGTGCTGCCCGCAATTAGCACCGGATGGTTGGGCGGAGCTTCGCGCCAAGCCTTGGCCTGTGCGTGCAAGAGCAGGTTACGCCGCTCCGCCGCATCAATCAGCCCGAGCCTGTTCAGCTCATCCTGCCAGCGGGTGCGCAGGGGGCTAATGAAGTTCAGCGTAGTTTGCCAATGCCCGGCCAACTCGCCATCGACCAGCCCACCAAGCCTGTCCAGTGACGCACCCTCCAGCGCAGAATCATCAAACAGCCGTGCCAGAGCTTTGGCGAGAGCCAGATACTGCGCAGTTGGCAGGTTGGGTTGCTGCTGGGCAATCAGCCGCGACAGAATGAGCTGACGTTGGCGTGGGGACACTGCCGGAGCTATGCTCACACCGGCGGTCAGCAATAATTCATCCGCATCAAGATCGCCTAATGGCAGCAGACGTGGCAGTAACAGGGCTTTTCCCTCGCTCTGGCGCAAAAAAGCCTGTTGGAGTGTGCGGCAAGCGCGCCGGGTCGGCAATAAAATCAGCACGTCGCTCAGACCAAGGGGATTATCGGCATAACGGGCGAGTAACCCAGCCGCCAAGGTATGGGCAAAGTCAACACCCGCAGGGATACGGTATACCGCTCCGCTCATGCCGCCACCTGTGTAGGGGCACGTAAATGCATAGGGGCATAGTGGTCAAACCAGCGGCGCAGTTCGGTCAGCTCGGGGGCAGCCAGATTGCGCTCCGCTGCTCGCCAGATGCGTGGGACCAAGGCTAGATACTGTAAACGACCCTGCCGGGCATAGCGCGCGCAGTTGGACAGCCAGGCAATCCAGCGCAGCGCGGTGATGGTTTTTAGTCCCAACTCGAGCTGGTCACGGGTGATATCGGTGCGGCCGTGCAGATAGCGGGTGAGGGCAGCTTCGCGTACGTCCTTATCCGGCTCGCTCGCCCAGGGCTCGCAGGTTTCCACCAGATCGTAATAAGGTGTGCCCACCCCTGCATCCTGAAAATCAATCAATCCGGTGCGTGCAATACCGCTGCGGCTGGGCAGGTGCATCTGATTGGCAAACTTGTAATCACGCAGCAGCAAAACCGTAGGACCACCATCAATCGTCGCATAAGCCTTTTGCCACAGGTTTTTATAGGTGTTCTGCTCCTCTGTCGTGAGGGGCGCTGCACCAACACAGGGCAGGTAGTGCATGTAAAAGTTCAGCAGGTTTTCGGCAAAGCTTTTGCTGGTTACACTGTACCATAGATCAAAGTCATAAACCGGAATACCGGCCAGCTCTGCGGCGGGTATGGATTGCACCGCGCACAAGACATCCATTGCCTGCACCGCCAGCGGCATGGCAGGCGCGCCGTCTTGAATGAGACGCGCATAGCTGGCATCGCCAAAATCTTCCTGCAGCAGCAGGCCAGCGGCCTCATCGGCCGCATAAATCTCTGGCGCACTCAGGCCATGGGATCGCAGGATATTGGCCACTTTACAGAACTTGGTAATCTCAAGTGCCGGGTCGCTGGCGATGGTAAGAATGGCACTGCGCCCGGTGGGTGATGTAACTCGCTGATACCTGCGCAGTGAGGCACCGGCTTCCGCTAAAGGAGCTAGCGTGGCTTCCCCCCAGCCATGTTCGCGCAGAAAGGCGTCAACCGACATGTAAGCTCTCCAGGCGGCCCGGCGGAGCAGTGATAATCAAACGGCGACTATTCTCATGATCCGTGTGCGTGAGAGCCAGATCAAAGCGCTCGGCGGGAAGCAGGCTGCCCAGCCGCTCCGGCCATTCGACCAGCACGATGCCCGTCCGTGCATCGTCCCAGTCAAGGGCATAGACATCCTCGGGTGAGCCAAGGCGGTAGAGATCGTAATGAAACAGCTGGCCCTGCGGCACGCTATAGCTTTGCACCAGTGTAAAGGTAGGGCTGGGCACTTCAGTTTCGGCTGGGTTAAGGGCCTGAATGAGCGCACGGGCAAAGGTAGTCTTGCCCGCACCAAGATCGCCATGCAGGGCCAGAACATCGCCCGGGCGCAGCAGGCGGCCAAGTTTGGCCGCCAGATGGGCGGTAGCTTCTTGATCGGGAAGGAAAAATTCCTGCTGACTCATCTCTTGCCTAATGTCCCTTTTATGGGCAATAACTGCGGCTATGACAACGACTATTTCCAGCTGCCCGCCCGGCACCGCCCACACGACTGATGTTGCTATAATCGGCGCTGGCCCGGTGGGCCTGTTTGCCGTGTTTGAGTGCGGTATGCTCAAGCTCAAATGCCATGTACTTGATGCGCTTGACTTTGTTGGTGGCCAGTGCGCCGCCTTATACCCGGAGAAGCCGATTTACGATATCCCGGCCCACCCGGCCATTGAAGGTCTGGCGCTGATTGAGCAGCTCGCCGCACAGGCTGCACCGTTTGCGCCCACCTACCATTTGGGGCAGCAGGTAACCGGATTAGCGCGGCAAACGGATGGCAGCTGGCAGCTGACCACCTCGGCCGGGACTCGTGTGACCGCCAAGGCTGTAATTATCGCAGCGGGATGTGGAGCTTTTGGGCCTAACCGTCCGCCACTCGAGAATTTGGCTTCCTACGAGGGCAAGTCGGTTTTCTATCTGGTCAAGAGCAAGCAGGAGTTTGCCGGAAAGCGGGTGGTTATCGCCGGGGGCGGGGACAGCGCGGTGGACTGGACTATTGCCCTGCAAGGCATCGCTAGCCATGTTGCGCTGGTCCATCGTCGCCCTAAATTCCGCGCCGCACCTGAGAGTGTGGCCCGGCTTGATGCCTTGGTCGCCGAAGGCAAGGTGGAGCTGGTTACGCCCTATCAGCTGAGCGCTCTGGAAGGCACCCATGGCCAGCTAAGCGGCGTGGTGCTGGAAGACCTCGACGGTGGGAAAAAGACCATCCCGGCCGATATTTTGTTGCCCTTCTTCGGGCTGGCGATGGAGCTTGGGCCGATTGCGCAGTGGGGGCTTAATCTGGAGAAAAACCACATTGCCACCGCGCCGACAACAGCCGCTACTTCGGTGCCGGGTATTTTTGCGATAGGCGATATCGCGACGTATGCTGGCAAGCTCAAGTTGATTCTATGCGGGTTCAGCGAAGCGGCCTTTGCGGCGCATAGCGCCCAGAAGGTTGTGCGTCCGGATGAGGTGGTGCACTTTGAGTATTCAACCACGAAAGGCGTGCCGGGTGAGAAGGCGGCCTAGGCCGTCTTGACGTGATTACGAATCCCGTTCACAAGGTGATCTCCAAGTGCGGTATGTATTACCGATTTGGAGGTTCCCATGCAAAGACTCAAATGGTTGTACGAAGACGCGCTAACACGGGCGCGGCTGCCTTTCATCCCCTACCAAACCCAGCTGGAATTGCTGGGTTTTTTATTATCTGGCCCGCATCGTCAGCCCGGCCCGGTCGAGATTCTGGCCCAGTCCGGCGGTCGACGCTATATTCTGGCACATGACGGGAGCGCTCGTGAGTGGCGGCATTACCCGCGCGATGAGGTATTGATGCCCGATGTTCCCGCGGCAGGTGGGACCGTGTGTGTCGGGCACTGCGCCTATAATCTGGGCGATGGTCAGGTGATCTGGGGTGCTCCTTCACAGGTTCGCCGTGAGCTACGTCGTCTAATTCCTAAACTAAATGAGATTCAGATACTTGCAATTGACCGCTATGTGCTGGAACGAGCTCAATCTACGCATTGGGTCCGCTCGGTTGGCCCTACAGCAGTTTTTCCAAGACCGATCAGCCTGCCGCCTGCTCCAGCAGTGAGGGTTGCGGTGCTGCAACCTTGATGGGCAGGAAGCACCGTACGGTGGTGCCACGGTTGGGTGCACTTTCGATCGCAATGCGACCGCCATGCATGTCTAGAATACTCTTCACCACTGACAGGCCCAGCCCGGCCCCGGTCTGCCCGGTACGCAGATTGGAGCGCTCAAACCGCTTGAAAATACGGGTCTGATCGTCGAGCGGGATGCCAATGCCGTTATCGATCACGCACAGCTCCACCTCGTCCGCGTGCCGGGTCGCAGTCAGCTTGATGCGCCCGCCCGCCGGTGTAAACTTGATGGCATTACTCAGCAGGTTGAACAGAGCCTGACGGATACGGCGCTCATCCAGCGCAACAGTGCCGACTGTCTCTGGGCAGATCACTTCGATTTCCAGATCTTCCTGACGCGCCCAGTCAGCCACGACCGTCATGACGCCGTTCAGGAGATCGCAAACGGCAATGTCCTTGCGGTCCAGATTCACATACCCGGCCTCGATTGTTGCGAGCTCGAGAATGTCATTGATGAGTGTCACCAGTCGCTTGCCCGCATCAAGGATATTCTCGCAATACTCGCCCTGCCGTGGGTTGAGGGGGCCAAAATATTGATTCTGAAGGATTTCGGTAAAGCCCATGATTGCCGTAAGAGGTGTGCGTAGTTGGTAAGTGATGTTAGCGATAAACTCGCTCTTCAGACGATCCGCTGCCTCAAGCGCGTCATTACTTTCGCGTAGAGCCTGCTCAACACGCACACTGTCGGTGATATCAAGGAATGAGTGCATCACGGCACCATCGGGTAGCGGCAGGCCGAGATAGTCGAGTACTGAACCGTCGGCGCGCTCCAGCCGTCCGCTGCGGGGGTTGCGGTCGAGCGAGATGGCCACCATGTCCTTTTGCAAGTTGGGCCATTCCTCGTCGGAGACGGCAAAGAACGGGCGCAGGCGGTCGATCACGTCGGTGGCATGGGGCTGATGGTTCAGGAGCTCAGGATCCAGCTTCCAGATGCGGGCAAAGGCAGGGTTAAAGAGCTGCAGACGGCCGTCCGAGCCGTACACGCAAATACCTTCAGCGAGATTGTTGAGAGACTCGCGTTGCACGGCGAGCAGGGTGTTGTAGCTGGTCTCCAACTCGAAGCGGCGGGAGACATCCTCATAGACAAACAGCAGGCCGCCAAGCGGATGCTGCGCCACCAGCGCACGCAGCATGCGGCCATCCGGCAGATATTGCAGTTCCTCCTGTGGTTCAAGCAGGGAGGTGAACAAACGGATCTGTTCTTCCCGGTAACGGCGATAGTCGGCCTGATCGGGCAGGCGGCGCTCGGCACGCAGTTCTTCCAATACCTCGGTGAGTGTTGGCTCACCGCGCAGAAATGGCTCCCGCAGGGACCACAAGTCAACAAAAGCCTGATTGTAGAATTTCAGCTTCTGGTCGCCGCCATAAATGGCAATCGCCGCCCCCAAACGCTCAAGCACAGCTGCATTGCCGGCGATATGACGGCGCAACTCGCTATCCTTCTCCTCAAGCTGAGTCATATCAAGGGCAAAGCCCATGAAGGCAGCGTCACTCTGGCCAAGCGGAACCTCGGTGACTGCATAATAATGCCGCTGGCCAGCAGTAATAAGGTGCGCCATATCGTGCCGGGCAGCCTGATCAAGCTGGGCCTGTTCAGCCAGCCAGCGCCCATCTTCGCCGAGTGCCCCGACAAACAATTCTTTTTGCGTCCGCAGGGCTGTGGCGATATCTGTCTCAAGCACCTTTGCGGCGGCCTGATTGAGCCAGCTGAGGGTGAGATCTTCACGGCGCAGCCAGATCGGAAAGGGAAGGGCATCAAATCGCTGTTGCCAGTGCTGCAAATTGGCCTGAGCCAATTTGCTGACGGTTTGTTCGCGTTTGAGTGCCTCCTGTACGGGTGTTACATCACGCAGACGCAGGACATAAAGCTCAGGCTGGCCCCGGCGAACAGTGGCACGATGCCCGCTGTATTCAACCTGACGCCCTTGGGTTGTCTCACACACTCGGGTAAATTGCTCGCCCGCATCGGCAAGACCTGCGATAGCTTGCTTCAGTTGCTCCTGCTGGGACGGATGGACAGCGGTGGTAAGATCATCAGCTGTGCCGACACGGGGCAGACCGACGAAGGCACTCAGGCCGGGCGAGGCGTAGACCACGCCCTCACTGGTAAAGGCCAGTACATGGTCGGTCACGGTGGTATTAATGGCTTCCAGATTCAGGAGCTCATGGCCTAGATGGTCGGCTAAGGCCTTCCAAGCAACTCCCTGAAGGCGAAAACTGGCAATACCTAGAGCGATCAACAGGATAGACAGTCCGCCGATGCCTAAGGCAAAAAATTTGACCGGAATAGACTCTGGCAGGAAGGCTAGCGCCAGCGCCAAACAGGCGATCAGGGCCGAGCCACCAATAATGACCCGGAGGGCCTGAGAGACAGAAAGTGTACGCACCTCAGGAGCTTAAGCCGGAGATTTCCCTAGCGCAAGAAGGATGTCTTGGTTATAGTCAAAGCGAATCTGACGTGAGGGAAGTATGTCGCAGTATGTCGTGCCACGTTATGCCTATTGGCTGGTCATCTTCGGGGTGGCCGCTCCCATCATCGGTGCTCTCGGGTTACAGGACTATAGCCAGAGCCTCAGCTTGTGGGGCAATATCAGCACCAAGGACGTGGTGATCCCCCTGCTGTGGGGGCAGAATCCTTTTGTCTGTATCATGGAAGATGTACAAAAAATGGCTAGCACGGTGGTTCAGACCAATGTGCCCACCAGCATCGGTTGCAACAAACCCACGACAGTGCCCTATCTCTATCTGCTGGTAGTTTCTATTTTTGCTATGGCCTATGGAGGGTATAAATTTACCCATCCAGATCAGGTCACCGATAAATGGCCAACTGAATGGCGGGTCTATGACAAAAAATCGGTCAAACCAGATCACAAGCCTGCCGCAGATATCGGGGATGGCGGTTAGTCGGGACGACAACTATCTCGCCAGCGCTGCCAAGCAATGCCGGGCAAGCGCAACTGGAATGGTGCCGCGCGAGTGGATGAGATTCAGGAAGTAGGTCTGGCTGCGCGCTAGCGCACTCCGGTCATTAAAATCGCGCAAAAGACCGTCAAAATCGCTGGCCATAATCTTATGCTCCACCAGCGCAGTCTGCAGGTGAACGAATTCCCGATCCTGCGGTAGCAGGTTGACGTCTGGGTAAGCAGAATACAAGGCCCGCCGTTGCGCCAGGCTCTCCTTGACACGAGTGCTGCATGGAATGCCTGCTGCATCTCGCAAGCGACACGCCCGAAGGTCAGGGGGGAGTGCCTCTTCGATATCCGCCCAGCTGACTCCTTTACGCAGGCCCAGAGCGAGAAAATACTGCGTCAGCCGCGGGCTGAAACAATACGCATGGTCTGTATCTTGTAACGGTAAAGGCGGGCGCTCGTATACGGCGGATAGCGCTTCAACACAGTCCCGGCGGATATGGGTCTGATTGTGCGAGGGCGTGGCCGCATGCAAGAGGGTATAGGCGCTGGCGGCGCTGGCCTTTATACCACGCTCCGTAAAAACAAGTTTGAGCTGGCCAATGACCTGCGCCATGGTCAGGCCACTTGCTTGGCGTTTGGCTCTGAACATCTCGCGGAGCGGCTGATCAAGGGCTAGGCGGTTTGGGGCGGCTATGGCCCTGACCGGGATTTTATGGTCTCGCCGCAGGCGGCAGCTGGCGATATCAAAGGCATTGGTCGCCATACCGGCGCGGTGGGCGATGGCCTTGCGTTCGCTGAGGGGCATTTCAAAAAAAGCCACGACTGCGTCTCGGGTGCGCTCGGGCGTTGGCTCAGCGGCGGCAAGCTGCTCAGTCAATAAGCCATCAAGCACCGAGCCGCTGGGGTCAGGTAAGTCAATTCCTTCTTCATCGTGACCTGAGATAGCCTGTGCACGTCCGGAAATGGTATTGATCGGCACATCCGGCTGACGCGTACCATCAACGACAAAACGCGTGACAACCGAAAGACGACGTACATATTCAAGCTCCATCGCTTCCGTCTGGATAGTAACCTGACGGAAGCGATGGAGCTTGAATA
>DDSC01000030.1 GCA_002343265.1 Micavibrio sp. UBA2400 | reverse complement strand
CGCCTGTGCTTTGGTGCTGGCGCGCGAGCCGCTGGGCCGCAAAGCGACGTGGCTGGCCGACATGTACGAGATGATCGGCTTGCCGGTTGAAACACCAGCTGACTGGTTCCGCTTTGATGGTGTGGCCCTGGAGAAGTCGGAGGCGGATGGGCAGACCGTGCTGCTGGTGCGCGGCAAAGTTATCAACCAATCACGCAAAACGCGCGAAGTGCCACAGTTACGTCTCTTCTGGCGACAGAAGAATGGTGATATCGGCCCTGAGACATGGTTACAAACCCGCCCGGCCCGTTTGCCGGTAGGGGAGGCCGCGCGCTTCAATGGTGAGTTGCGCGGGGTCGATGCCGCGATCGGCGGTGAAGTGAAAATTCTTTTTGTGACCCCCCATGATGTCAAGCCAGAAGCGAAAGGAACAACGCACGCGGTAAGCGATGCTGCATCCGCACCGGGTCCGACAGCAAAGGACGCTCACAGTATGCCACAGGCCCATGCGGTGGGTTCTGCGTCACCGGCGCACGAACCTGCGGCGTCACAGACCGAGCCTCCGGTAGAGACGCCTGCGTCCGCCGTATCCTCCGCCGAGCCTCACGTTTCTGCCCCCGCGCCGACGGCGCACGAATCATCAATGCCGTCAGCGCAAGAACCATCAGCGCCGCCCGCCAACCCGGACCATCATGACGCCCCAGCGCACCCCAGCGGTCATTAGTCGCCCGGAACTCCCGGTCATTGAGCGTCACCCCCGCACCACCCGCCGGGCTATGGTGCTGCTGCTCGGCGTGGCGCTTTTGGGTGGGGCCTTCTGGGCCGCCCGCCAGTCCGGCCCGCATGATGAACAGGCCTTTGCGGTCCGTCATTTCACGATCTCCGAGGTTGATGTACAGCCGAGATCTCGTGCTGATCAGACAGTCTGGACCGTGAGCGGCAAGCTCATCAATCGCAGCAAGCGCACGTCTTCGGCACCGGATCTCAAGATTGAGCTGGTCCGGCAAGATGACAGCGTGGCTGTGCAGAGCGTGATTGACCTGCGCCAGCAGATTGTGCCTGGTCAGGCAGCGATTCCATTCTCCAGCCAGCTGACTACAGCAGCGGGCGAGGCGCTTAGTGCCCGCGTAACCGCGGTGAAAGCGGGGTCGGATGAGCGCTGAGGTGCCCTTGCTCGAGACCCGTATTCTGGTCGTCGAGGACGAGCCGGGTGTTCGTGACTTCGTCAAGCGCGGTCTGCTGTCGGTTGGTTACGACGTCACGGCGGTGGACGATGCTACGCAGGCGCTGGAGCAGCTGGCGCGTGGTGGCTACCACCTGATGCTGACCGATATCGTCATGCCGGGGATGGACGGCATTGCCCTGTCACTAAAGGCGGCCAAAGAATATCCGGGCCTGAAAATCCTGCTCATGACCGGCTATGCCAACGAGCGGCAGCGCGCTCATAATCTGGAAACCCTCATCCACACGGTGCTGCCCAAGCCGTTTTCCCTTAAGGCGCTCATCAGTGCGGTCGAGCAGGCGCTGCTCGCACCGCGGATGCATTAGAGCGCTTAGGCCAAGGCTTTTGTTAAGGCTCTACTTTCTTTACGTTCTCAATTTTTGAATTTTCCAGACCTTCCGCGCTAATAGCCGCTCCGCACCCGTAATTTGTTATGTTTTTGAAGCTACTGTCTGTAGGTATTCCTTTAATGTCAATCGCTGGCACACATGGGCGATCATTATCAGATGCTAACTTGGTGGACGTTTCTAACTCAATTCTCCCCATTTCCTGCTCGGATATTTTCCTTTCCAAGTCCATAATTATCGCGTCTTTTTGTTCTATGATCGTATTCTTAATGCTGATTGTATCCTGGTGCTTCTTTAGGCGCTCATCAAGAAAGTAACTGTATATGGTGAATGTACCAGCAAACGTTATCAAACAGGCACTTATCAATACTACAGCTATTTGCGATTTTACTGGTGCGAGTATTGACTTATGTCTCCGAATATATTCAACGAGTGCTGTTATCAGCAGAACTGCAAGGGCCTCAATCACTTTTATACCTCCTGCCGAGATAACTAATCATCACAACCAGTCCGGAGCAGACTCCCAGCTCATCTGCTGCGCCGGGGTAATGCGCGGGCGGATGATGTGCCAGCGCGCGCCATCCACCAGCACTTCCGGTACCAGATCGCGCGCGTTATAGGTGCCCGCCATGACTGCGCCATAGGCTCCAGCTGTATCCAGCACGACCAGCTCACCGGGGGCCAGCACCGGCAGCATCCGGCTTTGGGCAAACACATCGCTGCTTTCGCAAATCGGGCCAACAACTTCGGCCGGGCTGAGCGGGTCGCTGCTGTCCACCACCGGGCGGATGTTGTGGTAAGCCTCATATAATGCCGGGCGGATGAGGTCATTCATCGCACCATCGAGTACGATGAAACGGTTGGCCACACCCTGCTTGACCAGAATGACACGGGTGAGTAGTACCCCGGCGTCGGCCACCAGATGCCGCCCCGGTTCGATGGTCAGGGCGCACCCAAGATCACCCACGGTGTCCAGCACGACTTTGGCATAGCCGGGGGCATCAAACGGAGCCTGTTCGGCTTTGTACGGCACGCCCATGCCACCACCCAGATCCAGCCGGGTGAGCGAAGCCCCCTGCGCACGCAACTCGCGCACCATGCGTGCCAGCACGGTATAGGCCTGACGATAGGCCTCCAGATCAAACAGCTGTGAGCCGATATGCACAGCAAGACCCACCAGCTCAAGCGCGGGCAGACGTTTTATGATGCTCAGGGCATGGGGCAGTTGCTCGTGATCGATGCCAAATTTATCGCCCTTGCTGCCAGTCGATATTTTATGGTGCGTGTCTGCTGCCACATCGGGATTGACGCGTAACGCCACCGCCGCGCGTGTGTTCAGCAAGCGGGCGCGGGCGGCGATCTGTTCCAGCTCCTCACAGGATTCGACATTAAACTGATGGAGTCCGGCTTTAAGCGCGGCATCAATTTCATTGGCGGTCTTACCCACGCCCGAGAAGACAATTTTGTTCGCCGGGATGCCCGCTGCCAAGGCGCGAGCCAACTCACCGCCCGAGACGATGTCCGCGCCTGCGCCCAACTTGGCAAACAGTTTGAGCACCGCCAGATTACCGTTCGCTTTCATCGCATAGCAGATACCGATATCCGGGAGGGCGCGGCGCAGGCGCGCAAAGTTCTCACGCATGCGGGCGGCGCTATACACATAGGCAGGCGTGCCGACTTCAGCAGCTATTTCGGCCAGATTGACGCCCTCACAGTGCAGGGTGCCGTATTGCAGAGTAAAGCTCATGGCGCCGCCGGGGCCTCTTCGGCAGGTGGATAGCTGGTCGCCACCGCGCCGGATGGGGTATCCACCGCGCCGGGTTTGCGTCCGCAGCCACTGACCAGCAGGGCGAGACAAAATGCCAGCACTAGCCAATACGGGCGCGGGGCTATAGTAAGAAAGCTAACCATGACGAACCTGATTCTTTCTCGACGCTCTTTGCTCTCGGCTGTTTTCGCATTATGGGCTGTAAACCCGGCGCGGGCTGAGGAGCCTGTCTTGGGTCAACTTATCCCGACTGAACCTCCGGCGCCAGTGCCTGCGCTGAGTTTTGCCAATGAGGCTGATGAGCTGCTCTCCCTGTCCAGCTACAGCGGAAGGCCGGTCCTGCTCAATTTGTGGGCGACCTGGTGCGCCCCCTGCATCGAGGAACTGCCGACCTTGGTGAATCTGCAAATGCAGATACCCGATTTACAGGTATTGCCCGTGGCGTTTGATCTGGGCGGTGCGCCTGCTGTCCGCCGTTTTTATGACGAGCACGAGATTAAAGGTCTGCCGGTCCTGATCGAGAAGCAGCGCAGCCTGCGCAAGGCCTACAAGCCCAAGGGGCTACCCTTTACGTTGGTGATTGATGCGAATGGGAACGAAGTTGGGCGCGTGGTCGGCAAGCTGGCGTGGGATACACCAGAGACGGTCGGTGCGCTAAAAATACTGCTCGATATCTGATAGCACTGATGAACCTTGTGGCGGTAGAAGCTGCTTCAGATATCAGACCAGAATAGTCCTAAACTACTGAAAAATAACACTATTCTGGCTTTTAAGGGGTTGCCATCAAGGACAATTTGCAGGAAAAGGGGTATCGACGAAAGGAATCTGTCATGTCGACTGAAGCTGCCTACAGCGCCGCGCGCCCGAGCTACAACGATGATGTTGTTAGGCTTTTTACCTTGGCGACTATCTTTTGGGGTATCGCTGGCTTCGTCGTCGGCTTGCTGATTGCCTTGCAACTCGCTTTCCCGCAGCTCAATCTTGAGCCGTGGCTGAATTTCGGTCGTCTGCGCCCGCTGCATACATCGGCGGTTATTTTTGCCTTTGGTGGTAATGCGCTGTTCGCTGCCGCTTATTATATCGTACAGCGTACCTGTCAGGCGCGCCTGTGGGGCGGCTGGTTGCCGACCTTTACCTTCTGGGGCTATCAGGCCGTGATCGTGATGGCGGGCGTGGGATACCTGTTTGGTATTACCCAAGGCAAGGAGTATGCCGAGCCGGAATGGTATGTTGATATCTGGCTGACGGTAGTGTGGGTGGCGTACCTGCTGGTGTTCATGGGCACCATCTTCAAGCGCAAGGAAAAACATATTTATGTCGCCAACTGGTTCTTCATGGCCTTCATCATTACCGTGGCCGTGCTTCACCTTGGTAACAATATCAACATTCCGGTCGAGCTGTTCGGCACCAAGAGCTACCCGATTGTGTCAGGTGTACAAGGTGCCATGATCCAGTGGTGGTATGGCCATAATGCGGTGGGCTTCTTCCTCACCGCCGGCTTCCTTGGCATGATGTACTACTTTGTGCCCAAGCAGGCCGAGCGCCCGATCTATTCCTATCGCCTGTCGATCCTGCACTTCTGGTCGCTGATCTTTATCTACATTTGGGCGGGTCCGCACCATCTGCACTATACGGCGCTGCCGGACTGGGCGCAGACGCTGGGCATGACTTTCTCGGTCATGCTGTGGATGCCCAGCTGGGGCGGCATGATTAACGGCATCATGACCCTGTCGGGTGCGTGGCACAAGCTCCGGCAGGACCCGATCATCATGTTCATGGTGATTGCGATCAGCTTCTACGGCATGAGTACCTTTGAAGGCCCGCTGATGTCGATCAAGGAAGTGAATGCGCTCAGTCACTACACCGACTGGACCATTGGTCACGTACATTCAGGTGCGCTGGGCTGGGTGGGCTTCATCACCTTTGGTATGCTGTATTATCTGGTGCCGCGTCTGTGGAATCGCACCCAGATGTACTCGACCAAACTGATCTGGACGCATCTGTGGGTCGCCACGCTCGGGATTGTGCTGTATGTCGCAGCCATGTGGCCGGCCGGGATCCTGCAGGGGCTGGACTGGCGGACCTATGACGAGATGGGCTTCCTGAAATACTCATTCGTCGAGACAGTGCTGGCCCTGCATCCCTACTATCTGATCCGTGCTGCGGGTGGTCTGCTGTTCGTGCTCGGCTCGCTGATCATGGTTTACAACTTCTGGCGCACCATTCGCGGCGATCTCGCTGCCGATGAGCCGACAGTTGCCCAGCTTAAAGGAGCAGTCGCATGAGCATCCTCGGTCGTCACAAGTTC
The DNA here is from genome assembly GCA_002343265.1 of Micavibrio sp. UBA2400. Lineage (GTDB taxonomy): Bacteria > Pseudomonadota > Alphaproteobacteria > UBA2400 > UBA2400 > UBA2400. The sequence goes on along the minus strand of DDSC01000030.1, from coordinate 41,782 downwards.
TTCGAGCGCAACTCGATCTATATGCTCATCGGTATCATCGTGACGGTGCTGATCGGCGGTATCGTCGAGATCGTTCCGCTATTCCGGATGGAAACCGTGATCGAGCCGGTCAAGGGTGTGCGCCCCTATACACCGCTTGAGCTGGCCGGGTTCAATATCTATGTGCGCGAGGGCTGCTATAACTGCCACAGCCAGCAGATCCGTCCGCTGCGCGACGAAGTGGCCCGCTATGGTCATTACTCGCTCGCCGCCGAGAGCATGTATGATCATCCGTTCCAGTGGGGTAGCAAGCGCACCGGACCGGACCTGTCGCGCGTGGGCGGCAAATACTCGGATGCCTGGCATGTGGCGCACATGAGCGACCCGCGCAGTGTGGTGCCGGAATCCATCATGCCGACCTACAGCTTCCTGAACAGGCAGGCTGCCGATCTTCGCCGGATAGACAAGCACTTGAAGGCGCTGCGTCTGGCCGGTGTGCCGTATAGTGATGAGCAGATCAAGGAAGCCTATAATGATGCAGTAACACAGGCCACCGACGGTGCCGATGCCGCCGGGTTGCTGGCCCGTTATGGCGACAAGATCAACGTTCGCAACTTTGATGGCAATCCCAAGATGGTCTCCGAGATGGATGCGCTGATCGCCTACATGCAGGTGCTGGGCACCATGGTGGATTTCACCAGCTATGACCAAACAGCGCTGCCCACCAAGACCGCGGAGGCCCAGCCATGATGCAGGCGGCAGCCAATAGCACAGCCGGACTGATCGGGCTGCTGATTTTCGTGACATTCTGGAGTCTGGTTGTCTTTACGCTGCTTCGCAAAGGCGCGCGCGAGGATGCCGCCCAATGTGCACTCATTCCCTTCAAGGATGGTTCCCATGACTGATAGCAATCGCCTTCCGCCTGAAAAAGATCCGATCACCGGTGTTGAAACCACCGGACACGAATGGGACGGCCTGAAGGAGCTGAACAACCCGGCCCCGCGCTGGTGGGTGCTGGTCTGGCTGGTCACCATCGTCTGGTCGGTTGGCTACTGGGTAGTTTATCCGGCTTGGCCCACGCTGAGCGGCCATACCGAAGGGAAGTGGGGTTGGACCCAATATAAGGAACTGGAAGCCTCGCAAGCTGATATCAAGGCCCGCCAACAGGCGTATCTGGACCGTTTTGAAGGCGCCAGTTTTGAGCAGATCATGCAGGATCCGGAGCTATACAAATTTGCGGTCGCCGGCGGTAATGCAGCGTTCAAGGATAACTGCGCCACCTGTCACGGCACCGGGGCGGCGGGTGGTCTTGGCTATCCGAACCTGAATGATGATGACTGGATCTGGGGCGGTACCCTTGAGGAGATCTATGCCACGCTGCGCTATGGTATTCGCTCGGCGCACCCACAGACGCGCCAGTCGGCCATGCCTGCTTTTGGCAAGGACGGCGTGTTGACCGCGGAGGATGTGAATGCGGTGACCGATTATGTCCTGACTCTGTCAGGTGCTGCGCAAAAGCCGAGCCATGAGAAAGGTATGACGGTTTATGCCGAGAACTGCGCGGCTTGCCATGGTGAGCAGGGCAAGGGGCTGCGTGAGTTTGGCGCGCCCAACCTGACCGATGCTATTTGGCTGTACGGCGGTGAGCGGGCGCAGGTGTACAATACGGTGTTCAACGCCCATGCCGGCATGATGCCGGCGTGGGAGGGGCGCCTTGATCCCAACACCATCCGTCAGTTGGCTGTGTATGTGCATGCGCTTGGTGGTGGTGAAAAATCGGCCCCGGTCGAGGCCCCGGCCCCCTGACAGGGTCCGGCGGGAGCTGGCGGTTTGAGCCCCGCAACTCTTGAGAGATGACTGATTAACGTGCAGGTTAATCCCGGCTCACGCCGGGATTATCTTTTTGAGGAAACAACCATGTCCGACGACTACGATAATAGCGACCCGCCCGTGCAGCTGTTTGCCAAACGCAAGAAAGTCTATCAACGCGCGGTAGAGGGGATTTATCGTCGCCGGAAATGGATTGCTCTGCGCGTGTGTCTGCTGATCTATTATTTGGCACCGTTCATTCGTTGGGACCGCGGCCCGCACGCGCCAGACCAAGCGATCCTGATTGATATGGAGGGGCGCCGGGCCTATTGGTTCTTTATCGAAATCTGGCCGCAGGAGGTGTATTACCTGACCGCGATCCTGATCTTTGCGGCTGTGATGCTGTTTTTTGTCACCGCCTTGTTTGGTCGGGTCTGGTGTGGCTATTTTTGCTTCCAGACGGTGTGGACGGACCTGTTCATGTGGGTGGAAAAAGTCGTGCAGGGGGATCGCGCCGAGCGCATGCGCCTTGATGCTGCGCCCTGGAGTCTGAATAAACTGGCCCGCAAAGTGATAACGCATACAGCATGGATTGGTGTTTCTCTGCTCACTGGCGGCGCGTTTGTGTTGTACTTTAATGATGCGCCCACGCTGCTGCACCAGTTGGTGACTGGGCAACTGGGTAGCACAGTCACTATTTTTATTCTGGCTCTCACCGCCAGCACCTACCTCATGGCAGGCCATGCGCGCGAACAGGTGTGTACCTATATGTGCCCTTATGCGCGCTTCCAGTCGGGTATGTTTGATACCGATACCCTGATTGTCACCTACGATGCCCAGCGCGGTGAACCGCGTGGCAAGCATAAAAAAGGCGAGAGCTGGGACAATCGTGGCCATTGCATTGATTGCACGCAGTGCGTTCAGGTCTGCCCGACCGGAATTGATATCCGCAACGGCTTGCAACTGTCGTGCATTGCCTGTGGTCTGTGCATTGATGCATGCGACAGCGTGATGGATAAGCTTGATCTGCCACGCGGCCTGATCCGCTACGAGACCGACCGCAACCTGCGGGCACAGCCCAAGGGGGCGATTGTCACCAAGGCTCCCAAACTGCGGCTGGTGCGCCCGCGTACGGTGTATTATGCCATCGTGCTGCTGCTGCTCGGGGCCGTGGTGATCTACAATCTGGCCACCCGGGTGATGGTGGAATTGCATGTGGTGCATGACCGTAATCCGCTGTTTGTCACCCTGTCGGATGGTCAGGTGCGCAACGGCTACGAGCTGAATATCCTCAACAAGGACCTGCAGCCCCATCGGTATCGGGTCGAACTGGTCGGGCTGCCGGACGGCCAGCTGCTGTTGCGCGGCACCGGGGAGGATGAGGTGACAGAGATTGAAGCTCCGGCCAATGACAGCTCACGGTTCCGTGCGTTCGTACAGGCACCTAAAGCCAAGGCAAATCAGACGGATATTACCTTCAAACTGATCCCGCTTGACGGCGCGCCAGCGGCGCAGCATGACTCGGTCTTCATCAGCGGAGGTGTGCGGTAATGACCGATAGCGGACCACGGCCAAGTGACAAATATATCCCGCTCTGGTTTGTCGCTTTTTTTCTCGTCGTGTTTGGGGTCAATGCGGTAATGGTCACGTTGGCGGTGCGCACTAGTCCCGGTGTCGTCGCCACTCACCACTACGAGCGTGGTTTAGCCTATAACACCTATCTGGCCAAGCAGACTGCACAGACGGAGCGTGGCTGGACAGGTGAGTTGGTGTATGAGAAGGACCGGCTTCATGTTGTTCTTAAGGATAGACAGGGTCAGTTGTTAAACGGTGCCACTGTTCGTGTCCAGTTGTCTCGGCCTGTAGCTGCCGGGGCCGATTTTGAGGTGACCTTGGCGGAGGTGACAGCCGGCGTCTATCAAGTGGCTACAACCTTTCCTCACCCCGGCCTGTGGACCGCTACGGTTGTGGCAACCCGGCAGGGGGAAAATTTCCGCCAGTCACAGGATATCATCGTTGAGCCATGAGCACCGCCACCGCCACCTATGCCCCGTTCGTGCAGACCGCGCCCGACGGATTGCACCACCTGACTCTGGCGGTCGAGGGCATTCATTGTCATAACTGCATCGGCCGGATTGAGCGCACCTTGGTGGCCGATCCCGCCATTCGCGAGGCCCGTCTCAACTTCTCTACCCGCCGTCTCAGCCTGATCTGGCAGGGAGAAAAAGCACAGGCAGACAGTTATGCCCGCCAGATTACCGATATGGGCTATAAGGTGCAGGCGTTTGAGCCAAAGACGGCGAGCGCCGCGCAGCAGAGCGAAGAGAAGTTTCTTCTGCTGTGTACCGCGGTGGCGGGATTTGCCTCTGGCAACATCATGTTGCTGTCCTTCGCACTGTGGACGACGACCGCCGCTGAAATGGGCGATGCCATGCGGGCGCTGATGCACTGGATCGGTGCCCTGATTGCCATTCCGACGGCCCTGTTCAGCGGACGCCCCTTCTTCCGCTCAGCCTGGGCGGCACTCCGCCATGGCCGCACCAATATGGATGTGCCCATCAGCGTCGGCGTATGTCTGACACTTGGTATCAGTGTCTTCGAAACCATCCGCATGGGCGAGCACACCTATTTCGATGCGGTGGTGATGCTGCTGTTCTTCCTGCTTATTGGTCGCTATCTTGATAGCCGTGCTCGCGCCAATGCGCGAGCCGCGGCGACCGACCTGCTGGCGCTGATGACGGGCACGGTTACAGTGCTGCAAAACGGCCAGCCCGTGCCCATGCAGATCAGCGAGCTGAAGCCGGGGATGCATGTTCACCTCGCGCTGGGCGAGCGGGTGCCCGCCGATGGCCGTCTGCTCAGCGGGCCGACCGCATTTGACGCCAGTGTTCTGACTGGAGAAACATTGCCGCAAGCTGCGCTCATCGGGCAAACGGTTCCGTCCGGCTTGCTTAACATCGGTGCACCCATCCTGCTGGAAGTGACCAAGCCGCCGGAGGATTCCCTGCTGGCGGATATCGTGCGGCTGATGGAAAAAGCCGAGCAGGGGCAGGCCAAATATGTGCGGTTGGCGGACCGCGCGGCGCGGCTTTACACACCTGTGGTTCATACGGTTGCGCTGCTCGCATTTTTGTACTGGACGCTATTCGGGAACATGGCGTGGGAACCGGCGTTGATGATCGCAGCGACGGTGCTGATTATTACCTGTCCGTGCGCGCTGGGTCTAGTCGTACCCGTGGTGCAGGTGCTGGCGACCGGGCTGCTGTTCCGGCGCGGGGTGATGGTCAAGGCAGGTGATGCATTCGAGCGTCTGGCTGCAATTGACACCCTGCTGCTTGATAAAACCGGAACCATCACGCGCGGCCAGCCCGAGCTGGTGGGAGATGCAGATGCGCCCCTGCTGCGCCGCGCAGCTAGCCTCGCTGTACATAGCCGCCATCCCCTAGCCCAAGCATTGGTGCGGGCGTGTCCCGGCCCTTATGACGATGTAAGTGTCACCGAGCATCCGGGCGAAGGGCTAAGTGCTGGGGCAACGCGGCTGGGGAGCCGCCACTTTATTGGTGTTGCCGCTATCTCCCATGTTACTGGTTCTGAGGAGAACGACAGTCAGCTGGAATTATGGTTTAGTGCGCCGGATGTGCCAGCAACGCGTTTTGTATTCGCCGATACACTCCGCAGCGATGCACAGGAAACACTGCAAAAGCTTGCTTCTGCCGGAATTCGCCTGCAACTTCTGTCGGGCGATCGGCCCGAGGTGGTGGCGGCGATTGCCAAAGACCTGCCGTTCGAGCAGGCTATAGGGGCGCTCAAACCGCAGGACAAACTGGCCCGGCTGGAGGCGTTGCGGGCACAGGGACGGCGGATTGGCATGATTGGTGATGGCCTCAATGATGCTCCGGTGCTCGCAGCGGCTGATGTATCCCTCGCACCATCTTCGGCGCTTGAAATTGCCCAGAATGCGGCGGATATTGTGTTTACTGGCGAGAGGCTGGGTCCGGTTGAGTATGCGCTGCGGGTGGCGCGCTTCAGTCAGCGACTGGTAAAGGAAAATTTCGTGCTGGCTGTTGTTTACAACATCATCGCCATTCCCTATGCCGTACTCGGGCATGTTACCCCACTGGGGGCGGCGATTGCCATGTCGCTTTCCTCCCTCATCGTGATTGCCAATTCCTTCCGTCTGAAGCGGGTGCGCGCATGAGTGTGCTACTGGTTCTGATCCCACTCGCGCTTCTAATCGGCGTAATCTGGCTCGGGGCATTCATCTGGTCGGTCAAGAGCGACCAGTATGATGATCTGGACGGCGCGGCGCGGCGCATTCTGCTGGATGATGAGGAAAAATAACCATGGCTGGCGGCGCCTTTCTGACTTTGCTCGACGATGTGGTGGCTGCGGCCAAAGTTGCTTCAGCATCGGCAGATGATATTGCCACACTCACGGCACTGAGCACCAAAAAGGCTGGCGGCATTGTGGTCGATGACATGGCCGTCACCGCCGGTGGCATGGTGGGCGTCGATCCCAAGCGCGAGCTACCCATCGTGTGGGCGGTTGCCAAAGGCTCACTGCTCAATAAATTCATCATTCTCATTCCAGCGGCGCTGCTCCTGAGCTGGCTGGCCAGTTGGGCAATTACGCCGATCCTTATGGCGGGTGGGTTGTTTCTATGTTTTGAGGCTGTTGAGAAGATTATGCATCATCGCAAAGACGATCAGGAGCCGCATCTCATGCCATCAAACGCCGACCCGGTACAGCTGGAAAAGGATAAAATCCGGGGTGCGATCCAGACGGACCTGATCTTGTCTGCTGAGATTATTGCTCTGACGCTGGCCAGCCTTCAGGATAATGATGGGCTGACGCGGGCCATGGTGCTCTATGGAGTAGGACTGCTGATGACGGTGGGCGTCTACGGTGTCGTCGCGCTTCTGGTCAAACTGGATGATGTCGGGCTGCATTTGGCCCGGCAGAGTGGGCGGCGACAGCGCCTTGGTTTGGCCATTTTGCACGCGGCTCCCCATCTCTTCAAGGTTATCGCTTTCGTGGGGACGGCGGCCATGCTGTTGGTGGGCGGCGGTATTCTGGTGCACGGGCTGCACCTCGAGTCGCACCTGCCAAGTTTCCCACTCCAGTCTTTGCTCTTGGCTTTGGGAACGGGGCTGGTGGCCGGGTTTGCTTGTATTCCGCTCGTAACTTTGTTCGGTAGGCTTAAGGCGCGTTGGCAAGCCCGTCGAGCTGGCCCATAAACGCGGTGCTACTCCAGTCCACTTCAAGACCAACATACTTGCGCACCAGGCCACCTTGGGTATCAATCAGGATGGTTTCCGGGAAGCGGATGGTCTGGAACAGATCCTGCGCGACGGCCTTATCCTTATCCTGCGCGATCAGAACGTTGGGCAATTTTTTAAGCTCGGCTTGATCGGCTACAAATTTTTCAAGCGCTTGGCGATCATGATCAACCGAGAGGGCAAGAATCACCACATTCTTACGTTCTTTGGCGAGAGCCAGAAATTGCGGAAACTCTACCTTGCACGGCGCACACCAGCTGGCCCAGAAGTTGAGCAGCACGATCTTGCCGCGTAGTTCGCTCAACTGATAAGTTTTACCATCTAGGGTCGTGAAGGGAAAGTCAGGCGCCGCAGCGCGAGTGGGGGCTGAGCTCACAGGTTGTGGCTGGGGGGCTTGCGGCACACTTCGGCCGTAAAAATGATGAATGCTAAGCCCGAGTAGCAACACCAGAATCAGAAGCAACAGGTTACGCATGTGAACCTCTTTTGGCGCGCCACCACAGGCCTGCAATCAGCATGAGATTGAGAAGCGTATAACTGAACAGGCCGAGCGCGATTCCCTGAATGAAGCCATAAGAGTGCAGCCCGGTACCAAGCAGGTTAACGCCAAACCACGCTTGGGCTACCACCACGCCCAGTGCGGCCATGCCAGCGGTAAAGGCCAACTCGCTGACTTGCCCGGCCAGCCGAGCGTGTTGCAGCCACATCAGCCACAGTACGATGATGAGGGCGCCATTCTCCTTCGGGTCCCAGCCCCAGAAGCGCCCCCAGCTCTGATCGGCCCAGACCCCGCCGAGCAGCGTGCCGACGGCCGTGAGCAATAGAGCCATGAGCGAGCAGCGGTGCAGCAAAGCCAAACGTCCATGAGGATCGGATGCGGTCTTGAACGTGATGAGATGGACATGGGCTAGCGCTGCCGTGGCTGCACAGGCACCATAACCAGCGGTAATGCAGAGGACATGCACGGTCAGCCAGAAGTTGGTATTCAGGACTGCGCTGAGCATGGTCATGTTTTCGCTGTCACTGTGTACAAAGGGTGCGACGAGAAGTAATGCAAGAGTACCGACCTGTCCGGCTAAGGCCAGCCCCGGCATCCGGCGACGTACGGTGATGAGTAGCGTACCGAGAAGAAGGATCAGCGCGACAAACAGCACAGATTCGTGCAGCGTACCGACCGGCGGGCGGGCCAGAATGTAGCTGCGCACGAGCAGAACGGTGCTTAGGCTGGCAGCCGATAAAGCTGCCGCGATCAGGCTGGCGCTATAGGCACGCGGCCAGCGGCGGTGGCTGGCGATCAGCCCCATGGCAAGGACAAGGAAGAGGGCTGTCACATCAAGTACATGCAGGTCGCGCAGCAGCACTTCAAGCAACAGACGCTCATCCGCAGTGCCAACAAGTTTTTGCATCTGTTCGTGCAGCTCCTGGCTTGCCTGTAGCCAGCGCGTGGCGTCGCCGCTACGATAGGCCTGCGCCAGCTGCTGCCACAGCTCAAGGAGCCGTTGTGTTGTGGGCGAGCCTTGCCCGCTGAGCAATAACTGCCAGGGCGCGAACCATTCCCCCTTCTGTTCAGCCCAGCTGGCGGGCAGGATGCGCAAAAGCTGGTTGTTGGTGCCCCCTTCGCGCAGTTTTTGCAGGTCATGCACAAAGGCGGCCAGCTGCTGCTGTGCCGGAGTGAGCGTCTCGGGATGCGCAAGGACCTTAGGTGTCAGCAGCTTTTGCAAGTTTTGCATCAGCTTGGGCTCCACCTTCTGCGCATCCAGATACGTGTAGGCGCCGTTTAGCTTGGCTTCGGGCGGAGCTGCAAAAGGCAGCGGTAACAGTAACGAGAAGCTTTGCAACAGCTGGTTATAGATCAGGATGGCTGTGTGCAGATCGCGCAGATCCTGCTCGTCAGCGGTCAGGCTGGCTAGCTCGCGTGTGAGTAGTGCGGTGACGCTCTTGGCGCTCTCTTCAAGACGCGGGGCAAGTTCGGTCAGGCTGTAGAGGTGATTGGTACGGGAAGGAAGCTCAAACTGGGCGCGGATATGCGCGTTACGGATATAAAAGACGCGCTCCTGCGCGGCCTGTGCGGGGTCGAACAGAGTTTGTGCCAGCCAGGCAATGGCCGGGCGGTCATCCAGTGTGGCACTACCGGAGATGCGGGTGCGCATATGCACCGCGAAGCTGTCAAGCGGCTTGAGGCGACCATCTTCCAGCACCGGCAGGGTGCGGAAGATCTGATAGTCCAGCTCCTGTGACTGTGCGCATATTGGTAGAAGCAGGAGCAGAGCGAAAAGCCAAACCCTCATGGCTGCACCTCGCGCGAGCGCAGGAACAAATGTAGGATCAAGCCAAGCGCCAGTAGAATGGTGCCCAGATAGGGCAAAAACTGGCCTGCATCGCGGCTTACGGCCAGCACGGTCAGCTCTTCACCCTGAGGGGTGGTCAGGAACGCGGATTGATAGAGGGTATAGCCGCGATAGCGCAGCGGCGCGTTCATGCCAATCCGGGCGGGCCAAGTAAGTGCGCCATCCGAAATCACCACGTCGGAGTAATAGTCTTTGGCAGTGTCAGTGCCCGGATAATTGGTTTTGACAAAGTCCGTCAGTGTGACTGTGAAGGGCAGTCGCCGCTGCTGCTTGCTATAAGCCAGTTCAATCAGCTGCTTGCCGATCATCAACTTGGTCGTGGGTCCGTCTTCAAATAAAATGTAAGTGCCATTCTGGTCAGCATCGAGGTTTTGTACCTCGAAAGTAATGCCGCCGGTGTTGGCCTCGTCATTTAACTCCAGCCGGGCTGGCGCGAGCTGCATGCCTTTGGCCATACTGCGCCGGGCCGGATCCTCGCTCTCCTGTGCGCGGATAGTGCAGTTGCGGCAAGCCTGCAGGATTTTCAGACGCAACGGCGGAGTGGTAAACTCCAGCACCCGTCCGTCGCGCAGTTCGCGCTGCGGGAGTGTCGCCAGCAGACTATTGCCTTGTATCAGCATCAGTTCACGGACGTGGAAATCCCGGACTTGCGTACTGCTCTGGCCTTCCGCCAAGGTCAGCGAGCCATCCTCGGCCAATAGTGACGAGACAATACCGCCCGCAAGCAGCACCAGCACGCCAAAATGGGCAAGATTGATACCTGCGCGTGGGCGGGTCCAGCGGCTTTTCAGAATGAATTTGAGCAACAGACTGAGGGTGAGCAGGCTCATCAGGCTATAGCCACCGGGCAATGGCAGAAAGCCCCCCGCCCAGAACACGAACGAACTGAAGAAAGTTTTTTCAGCGACATACAGGCCCAGATATTTCTGCGCGACGGTGCCAATGGCAATCAGGACCATCAGCGCGGGCAGCAGAGCAAAGAGTAGCCGCGGTCCGGCCAGCCAGTTGATGATGGTCGTGAGCTTGTGCATCGGGTTTGCCTTAAAGTGGCGCACAGGCGGCGTCAAGCCAACTGCGGGTCGGGGCATCAACCTGCGGGGTAAGGGCTGTATGCACACGGTGGTGATAGGCGTTGAGCCAGTCCCGCTCGGCGGTATTGAGCAGGCTTAGGTCGATCAAATGGCGGTCAAACGGGCACAAGGTGATGGTTTCAAACCCGAGCATTTCGCGCTCGCCGCCCGGAATGGTGACTGGCTGCACCACTACCAGATTCTCACAGCGGATGCCGTATGCTCCAGTTTTGTAATAGCCCGGTTCGTTGGAGAGGATCATGCCCACCTGCAAGGTGCCAAGCGGCGTAGGCTTGCTGGCGATCCGCTGCGGTCCCTCATGCACGGAGAGGAAGCTGCCTACGCCATGGCCCGTACCATGGTCATAGTCCAGCCCGGCCTGCCACAGGGCGTACCGGGCCAAGGCATCAAGCTGGTGGCCGGTGGTGCCTTTGGGAAAGACAGCGGTGGCGATGGCGATATGACCCTTGAGTACGCGCGTGAAGCGATCGCGCATCTCGGGCGTCGGTGTGCCGATAGCAATGGTGCGGGTGATATCGGTGGTGCCATCCTGATACTGCCCACCGCTATCGAGCAGAAACAACTCGCCCGGTTGGAGCTTGCGGTTGGTCTTATCGGTTGAGCGGTAATGTACAATCGCACCGTTGGGGCCGCTGCCGGCAATCGTCTCAAATGACAGGTCGCGAAAATACGCACCTTTGGCGCGTAGGTTGCGCAGCCGCGCCATCAGGGCCATCTCGTCATCGCCCGCCTTTATGCTGGCGAGCAGACTGGCTACTGCTGCGCCATCACGCAGATGGGCCGCACGGGTGCCGTTCAGTTCGGCACTGTTTTTGCAGGCCTTGGGCAACACACAGGGATCGGCCAAGCGGGTGATATTGGGGGTGGTAGTGAATACCCAATGCGAGCTGATGGATGGATCGGCGGTTAATTTTTTCGCGTTACCCTGCTCGGTTAGGGCCTGAGCAAAGCTCTCCGGTGCGTGAAGGCGCACGCTGTTGCCCAAATGGCGGCGTACCTCGTCGGTCACCTTGCACTCATCGGCAAATAGATCCACCTGACCATCACTGTGCAAAATGCCAAAGCTCAGCGGGAGTGGCGTGTGGGGCACATCACCACCGCGAATGTTCAGCAGCCAGGCAATGCTGTCCGGTGCTGTCAGGATAAACGCATCCTGACCGGCCTCCTTAAGCTTCTCGGCCAGCTTGAGGCGCTTGCTTTGGCTACTCTCGCCGGTGAATTCGTCGGGCTGTACCTTAAAGGCGGCACAGGGTGGGGCGGGGCGGTCGGTCCAAACGGCATCAATTGGGTTCTCGCCCAGTGCGATGAGCATCAGTCCAGCCGCTTTCAGTTTTTTCTCAGCACTCTCAACCCAGTCTTGGGTAAACAGGCGAGCATCAATACCCACGCGGCTGCCTTTGGGCAGTTCGCCAACCAGCCACTCGACAAGCGGTTCGGTGACAATCGGCTTGACCGTAAACAGGTTCGTGTCTGTTTCCTGCGGAGCTTGCAGGGTGTAGCGGCCATCGACAAACAGCGCAGCCTTGGTTGCCAAGACCACCGCCGTCCCGGCCGAGCCAGTGAAGCCGGTAAGCCACGCCAATCGCTCGGCACAGGCGGGGACATATTCATTCTGGTACTCATCGGTGCGCGGCACCAGAAAGGCATCCAGCGTGAGAGTTGCCATCTGCCCGCGCAGAGCAGCCAGTTTTTGAGGTAGGCTCATGGCTTGCGCATCTCCAGTACGGTCCATTCGCCGCGCACATCCTTGTGCTTGAGAGTAAAGCCTTGCGCACGATAGGCGCTTATGACTCCCGCTGCTTGCGTATTGAGAAGACCCGCAAGGATAATGGTGCCGCCCTTGCGGATGACACGGGCCGCAGCCGGTGCCATCGTCATCAAGGGTTTGGCGAGGATGTTGCACAAGATCAGGTCATAGGGCGCATGCGTACGCACCAGCGGGGTGCGGTAGCCCGGTCCGGCTTGCAAATGCATCCGCGCTCGTACGCCATTGGCATCGCCATGAATGGCGGTCATGCGGATGGATTCCGGGTCGATATCAATAGCGGTTACTTCTTTGACGCCGGCACGCAGGGCGGCAATGGCCAGAATGCCGGAGCCGGTGCCCATATCGAGGGCATGGCCAAATGTCTCACGCTTGGTGATGCGCTCAATAGCGGCAAGGCAACCTGCTGTGGTGGGGTGCTCGCCCGAGCCAAAGGCCGTGGCGGCATCAATCTGCAATGGCCAGCTGCCGCGTGGCGGTTTGTCGGTGGTGTGCGAGCCATGAATCCAGAACCGACCTAGGCGCTTGGGCGGAAAGCTCTGATAGCTCAGCAACAGCCAATCCTGCTGCCCCAGTGGGGCGATCGTTACCTCGGGCAGCGGGCTGTGCGCGGCGCGCAGGGCAGCGAGAACGGCTTTGGTATCGGGTTTGCTCTCGGTAATCCCGTCAACTTCCACCACCCCGTCCTCATCGGTATCCATCCAGCTCACGGTGGGGCAAAAAGCTTCAAGTGCCTCAGCATAAGCGGGGGCGTGGGCGGTGCTGGTGGTCAGGCGGATCTGCCAGACCGGGGTAGCTTTGCGGGGCTTGCTCATGGCGCCAATCTAGGCCATGACGGATTGAAAACAAAGGGCTTTCCATGGCGCACGTGCAAGTAAATATCCCGGCTTTCCTTGAGGTAGCTGCTTTGGCAGCGCGGCAGGTGGGTGTTATGGCCCGCCGCCTGCAAGGGCAGGTGGCCAATGAGGGTAAGGCCGTAGATGGTCTTGCCCACCTTGACGCTCATATTCAGCGCATGCATGTTGCGAAAACGGCAGTTGATGAAATCGCACAGGATATCCTCATTACCGCACTGGCCCCCTTGCTGCCGCAGAGTAATACCCTGCTGGATGGGGAAGAGGAGACGCCGGGGAAAGCGCTCCTGCCAGCTGACAAGGGCGATTATGTGCTGGTGATTGACCCCATCGACGGCACCTTGATCTATACCGAAGGCGGCGATGGGTACTCCACCAATACGGCACTGCTGCATAAAGGTCAGCTTGCCGCGGCGTTACTCTATTATCCCGCACTGGATGTGGCGTATTGGACGGATGGCCAGTCCGCGTATCGGGCCTATGACTTTGCAGTATGCGGGATGGCCAAGGCCGAGCGGTTATCCCTCCCGCAGCAGGTGAACAGCAAGGAAATTTTCGTTTATTGGGCAGTTGATGCGGCCGTTAAAGCCGAGATTACCGCAGCGGGCTATACCATTCGCCGCAGCTTTCAGCCTGCCCGCGGGGCCGACCCGGTGGCCACCCTTTTTGACGGGCAGATCGGTGCAGCGGTGCTGCATGGCATTCAGGTGCGCGATATTGTGCATGGTGCCATTTTTACCTGTGCCGGGGCAGAACTGCGCGATTGGGCGGCTCAGCCGGTTGAGTGGCCTTTGCAAGGCGGCGCATTGGGCAAGGTAACAGTTGCGGCAGGTCCGCTTGATCCCCTCTTAGCCGCCATTTTGCGAAAACACGCGACGTAGCGGAAGCCCGCTTGACCAATCTTTAGGTGCACTGCACCCTGTCCTCATTGCCGCTCTGGCAAACTTGCCTATACTCCAGCCCCATCGGTTAAGGTCATGAAAAATCTTGCCTTGTTCCTCCTGCTGTTGACAGTTGCGCCGCTTGATCTTGCCAGCGCCACGGTCGAGCTTGACACTCCGGCCCCGGCTGTGGGGGCGTCGGGTCTGGCGCTGCCGCGTTTTGTGTCCACCCGCTCGGACTCAGTGAATGTGCGCACGGGCCCTGGTGAGCGTTATCCGGTGCAGTGGGTCCTCAAGCGTAAGGGTATGCCAGTGGAAGTCATTGCCGAGTATGAGACGTGGCGCAAGATTCGCGACTGGGAGGGGACCGAAGGCTGGGTGCATCAGGCCTTGTTGGCGGGTCGCCGCGCGGTGGTGGTGTATCCGAACGATGCCGTTCTGCGCGCCGAACCGGATGCCATTTCCTCCCCCGTTGCACGACTGCAATCCGGAGTGATCGCCAAGCCCGAGAGTTGCGGCACCGACTGGTGCTTGCTGTCTATGGGTAAGATTCGTGGCTGGATTAGTAAACATAATCTGTGGGGCATTTATCCCGCTGAAACCATTAAGTGAGAATGTCTATGACAGCATCCCTGCACACCAATACGACATCGCCCGCCTTGCTTGAGCAGATTGCCGCTACGGCCGCGGCGCTACCGGCAGCCCAGCAGGCGGCCTATGGTGTTTATGCACCAGAGCTGTTTGCCACGGTTGCGCCAAGCGATGCACAGAATCTTCCACCCGCCCTGCAGCAGTCCCGTCTGACTGGCTTGTGGCATTGGGCGCAGAGCCGCCGCCAGCCGGGGGTGCCGCATCTGCGACTGTATAATCCACCCGCCACGGGTGGTCATTGGCGCGAGGATGTCACCTTCATCGAGCTGGTCACCGATGATATGCCGTTTCTAGTCGACTCCCTGACGACCGAGCTGGGGCGTCTGGAACTGGAAACTGAACTGGTGCTGCACCCGGTTTTCAGTGTGAAGCGCGATGAGGCAGGTAACCTGCTCGCCCTGCAGACACAGCGTGAAGACGGGTTTCCCCGCGAATCCTGGATGCATATCACGATCGAGCGGCAAAGCACCGAGGCGATGGATGGTATTCGCGCTATGTTGCTCAAGGTACTGGCCGATGTGCGCCTGGCTGTTACGGACTGGGCGGACATGCGTCAGGCTGTGCGTGGAGCCATCGCGGCTATTCCCGGTGAGCTGCCCAAAAACGTCCCGGCAGAGACCGGGCCGGAGGCTGAGCGCTTTCTGGATTGGCTGGATAATGACCATTTCCTGTTTCTGGGTTATCGCGACTATCGTTTGAGCAAGGATGGCACGCGCCTTGAGTTGCAGGAGGGCGCATCGCGCGGCTTGCTGCGTGATAGCGACCTTGTTGTCTTGCGCGGCATCAGCCGTTTTGATGAACTGCCGGCGACCGTACAGACGTTCCTCAAGAACGACGAGCTGGTGTTTGTGAACAAGGCACAGGCGCGCTCAACCGTGCATCGCCCCGGCTTTTACGATATCGTTGGCGTGAAGCATTTTGATGCCAGCGGCCAGTTTGCCGGCTTACGGATCTTCCTTGGTTTGTTTACATCCATGGCCTACAGCCGCAATGCGCAGGATGTGCCGTGGCTGCGCCTAAAGGTAAGCCGCGTAATTGCACGCTCCGGAATTGACCCGCGTAGTCATAGTGGCAAGGCGCTGATCCATATTCTCAATACCTATCCGCGGGATGACCTGTTTCAGATTGATGAGGAACAGTTGCTGGCCATCAGCCGTGGCATCCTCCTGCTGGCCGAGCGGCAGCGCACCGCTCTGTTTATCTGGAAAGATTCCTTTAGCCGTTTTTATTCGGCGATTATCTACACTCCGCGCGATCGCTATGATACGGCGCTGCGTCAAAAGTTTTTTGCCATACTGGAGGACGGGCTGCAGGCCAAAGTCAGCAATTTCTCCACCGCTTTTACCGAAAACCCCATGGTCCGCTTGCAGGTGACGCTGGATCGTACGCCCGGTGTGCCGGGTGACGGACTGGATGTCGCGGCCCTGGAACGCCGACTGATTGATGCAGCGCGCGGCTGGGTTGACCGCTTTGCCGATCAGGTGATGGCGCTTTATGGCGATGACAAAGGCCGCGCGCTGCGCGAGCGCTATACGCTTGCTTTTCCCGCCACCTATCGCACGGCCGTCTCGCCCGAACGCGCGGCTGCCGACATTCTGCTTTGCGAGCAGGTGCTGGGTGACCGCCCGATCGCTCTGAGTCTTCATGTAGTCGAGGGGCAGTCGTCAGCGCTACAGCTGCGTCTGTTCCACTATGAAAAGCCGCTGGTGCTCTCCGATGTGCTGCCCCGCCTCGAGAATATGGGGCTGCGCATTATTACTCAGGCCTCCTATCGCCTGACGCCCAAGAATGGACAGCCGCTCTGGTTGAGCGAGTTGAGCACCGAAAGCCGCGATGGTCGTGCGATTGCGCTGGAGCAGATCAAGGCACCATTCATCGAAGCCTTCCATAAGCTGTGGGAAGGCGCGTTGGAGGATGACCGCCTCAACGGGCTGGTGCTGCGCATCGGCATCAACTGGCGCGAAGTGTCTGTTCTGCGCGCCTACAAGCGTTATTTGCAGCAGGCGGGCTTTACACCTACGCCTTCCTTCATTCGCGATACACTGACCGCACATGCCGACACGGTGCGGCTGTTTGTTGCGCTGTTCCACACCCGGTTTGACCCGGCCGCGCAGAATGGCGAGCGTGAAAAACAGCTGGTGAGCGAGATCGAAGCTACACTGGAAAAAGTCACCAGTCTGGCTGAAGATGAAGTGCTGCGCCGTTACCTTAACCTGCTGCAAAGCACGGTTCGCACCAATTTTTATCTGAACAAGCCCTACCTGTCGTTCAAGCTCAACAGTGCGCTGGTGACCAATCTGCCTTTGCCACGTCCGTATGCCGAGATCTGGGTGTATAGTCCGCGTGTTGATGGCGTGCATCTGCGCGGTGGGCGCGTCGCGCGTGGCGGTATCCGCTGGTCGGACCGGCGCGATGATTTCCGCACGGAAGTGCTGGGTCTGATGAAAGCCCAACAGGTCAAGAATGCCGTCATTGTTCCCGTGGGTAGCAAGGGTGGGTTCTACTGCAAGCAGCTTCCAGCCGATAAGGCGGCCGAGGGTAAAGAAGTAATCGCCTGTTATCAGACCTTCATTCGGGGTCTGCTGGACATTACCGACAACCGCGTGGGTGAGAGTGTGTTACCGCCCAAGGATGTCGTGCGTCATGACGGAGATGATCCCTATCTGGTGGTTGCGGCGGACAAAGGTACTGCCAAATTCTCGGATATTGCCAACGCATTGTCGCTCGAATACGGCTTCTGGCTGGGCGATGCGTTTGCCTCTGGCGGGTCGGCGGGGTATGACCATAAGCATATGGGTATTACCGCCCGCGGCGCGTGGGAATCCGTCAAGCGTCACTTCCGCGAACTGAATATCGATGTGCAAACGCAGGATTTTACCTGCGTTGGCGTGGGTGACATGGCGGGTGACGTATTCGGCAATGGCATGTTGCGTTCGGCGCATACGCGTCTGGTCGCTGCGTTTAATCATAAGCACATCTTCCTTGATCCTAATCCGGACGCGGCGACAAGCTTTGCCGAACGCAAGCGGCTCTACGAGCTGCCGGGCAGCCAATGGTCGGATTATGCGGCAGATAAAATCTCGGCAGGTGGCGGTGTATATGAGCGCGCAGCCAAGACGATTGTGCTGTCGCCGGAGGTCAAGGCCCGTTTCGGCCTGACTGCCGATAAAATGGCGCCAAATGAGCTGATTCAGGCCCTGCTCAAGGCAGATATTGATCTGCTCTATCTGGGCGGCATTGGTACCTATGTGAAGTCCACCGCCGAAACCCATGCCGAGGTAAGCGACAAGGCCAATGATGCGCTACGTATCAACGCGGCAGATCTGCGCGCCAAGGTGGTGGGTGAGGGGGCGAATCTCGGCTTTACGGCGCGCGCCCGTATCGAATATGCGCGCAAGGGTGGCCGGATCAACTCGGACGCGGTCGATAACTCGGCCGGGGTCGATACCTCCGATCATGAAGTGAACATCAAGATCGCCCTGCAGCCAGAGCTGGCACGTCTAGCCCTCACCAAGGCGGATCGGGACGCCCTGCTCGCTGACATGACCGATGATGTCGCGGCGTTGGTGCTGCGCGATAATTACCTGCAAACTCAGATTCTCTCGCAGGAACTGGCGCAGGCACCGCAGCTGCTCGACGCACATGCGCGCCTGATGCAAACGCTGGAGAAGGCGGGCAAGCTTAACCGCGCTGTTGAGTATCTTCCGAGTGACGAGCAGATCGGCCAACGCGCAGCAGCGGGGGAGGGGCTCACCCGGCCCGAGCTCGGCCTGTTGCTGGCCTATAGTAAAATGGCGATTTTTGATGATGTGCTGGCCAGTACGTTGCCGGATGATCCGGCAGTGGCTGATGCGCTCACCAGCTATTTTCCGCCCGCCATGCAAAAGCGCTTTGCCCCCGCGATCGCTGCGCACCGCCTGAAGCGCGAGATCATCGCGACCGTATTGGCGAATGACATTGTCAATCGCATGGGGGTTACGTTTGTGCAGCAGCTGGCCGAGCGCAGCGGTCATGCGCCAGCAGCCATTGTGCGTGCGTATGTCATTGTACGGGAGGCGATGCAGCTTCCTGCCCTGTGGACGCAGATTGAAGCACTGGATAACAAGGTGTCCGCTGCCGTGCAGTTGCAGATGCTGCAGGCCTGCACGCTGTTTGCTATTCGCGCCACCAGCACAACGATTAGCCTGCCGCTTCCTGCGGGTGGTGTCGGTGCCCAGATCGCAGCCCTGCGGGGGCTGTGGCAAACGATGAGCACAACGCTTGATAAATTGCTTCCGCCTGCCCCGTATCAGGCGGTGGCAGCGCAAAGCCGGAACTGGGCAGAGGCCGGTGTGCCGACAGGGCTGGCACAGGCGGTGGCGCAGCTGGCACCCTTGGGCTCAGGCCCGCGTATTCTGGCGGTGGCGCAGCAGGCGGGACAGACGCCCGAGGAGGTTGCTCCGGTGTTCTATGCTGTTGGCGCACAGATTGAGTGCGATACGCTGCGTGCCCTCGCCATGAACTTCCGCGCCCGCAATTACTGGCAGCGTCAGCAGGCCATGGGGTTGGCCGATGAGCTGGGCAAGATCCAGCAGCAGCTGACCCGCACCGTACTAGCCACCAGCAAGGGCGATGTCGCGATATGGCTGGGCACCCAACAGGATTCTGTGGCGCGCGCCCGCCAGTTCATTGGCGAGCTGACCGCCAACGGTCAGCCCGACCTGTCGATGCTGACCATGGCGATCCGTGCGCTCAAGACCTTGGCCAGCTAGCGCGCACCGTGTACGGTGCGTGTGAGTTATGTTTGGGCGTACATCCGGGCGGCCCATTGCTTCAACTTCTGTAGCATATTTTACAAAACAACCGCTGGACCTTATAGCCCAGCTGCTTAAACTGGCGGCATGATGATCCGCCTTCTTTGCGCTGCGGCGCTGACAGCTTTTCCCCTTGTTGCCTTGGCCACGGAGGTGGCACCGTGCCCGGTACTGCCGCCCATCGCGCAGGAGACCGACCGCATGGGTGTTCATGGCCTTGCCCTCTATGGCGAGCCCGCACTGCCGTCCGACTTCAAGGCGTTTCCCTATGTGAACGCCAACGCCCCCAAAGGCGGCAGCGTGCGCCTGGCTGGCTTTGGCAGCTTTGATAACCTCAATCCCTTCATTCTCAAGGGGGAAGCGGCCGATAATCTCAGTCTGCTCTTTGATACACTCCTGACTCCAAGTGAAGATGAAGCACTGTCCGAGTATGGACTGCTGGCCGAAACGGTGGATCTGCCCGCGGATCGTAGCTGGGTCGCGTTTACTCTGCGCGATGCCGCCCGGTTCAATGATGGGTCCCCTGTGCGCGCAAGCGATGTGGTGTGGACCTTCAATACACTCAAGAACAGAGGCAATCCCTATTACCGTAGCTATTATGCCGATGTGACGCATGCAGAGGCGCTCAGTGAGCGCAAGGTAAAATTTATCTTCAAAGGGCCGGGCAATCGCGAGTTGCCGCTTATCATCGGCCAACTTCCCGTGCTGTCGGAGGCAAGCTGGAAAGATCGCGACTTTAGCGCAACCACGTTGACCGCCGTAGTGGGCAGCGGGCCGTATCGCATCAAGGACGTACAACAGGGCCGCTCCATCGTTTATGAGCGCCGGGCAGATTACTGGGGAAAAGAGCTGCCAGTGAACATCGGGCGCTATAATTTTGACCAGATCCGCATCGATTATTACCGCGATGAAAACGTGATGATGGAAGCCTTCAAGGCGGGGGATGTCGACTTTCGCGCCGAGCGGGTGGCGCGCCTGTGGGCTACTGGCTACGATTTCCCTGCGGTACAGGACGGGCGTGTGGTAAAGGAGGAAATCCGCCACCAGAATCCGCAAGGTATGCAGGGCTTCATCTTCAACACCCGGCGTGATGTGTTTCGGGATGTGCGGGTACGCAAGGCTCTGGCGTGGCTGCTGGACTTTGAATGGATGAACGCCAACCTCTTTCATGGCCAGTATACCCGCTCGACCAGTTATTTCTCCAACAGCGAACTGGCCAGCCGCGGTACGCCGAAATGTGCTGAGTTGGACCTGCTCACCCCGCTCAAGGACAAACTGCTGCCCGAGATTTTTACCACGCCCTTTGCCCTCCCGGTTACCAAGGGTGATGGCAACATCCGTGAGCAGCTGATGCAGTCGAATGAGCTGCTGAAAGCGGCGGGTTATACCCTTAAAAACGGAGTGATGACGAACAGCACCACGGGTCAGCCACTCGCGTTTGAGGTGCTAATGGTGGATAGCGCGATGGAGCGGGTGGTGCAGCCCTATCTGCGCAATCTCGAGCGGTTGGGCATTAAGGCCAGAATCCGCATGGTGGATAGCGCGCAGTATCAGGCGCGCATAAACGCGCATGACTTTGACATGATCGCGGGCGGCTTGGCGCAGTCACTCTCCCCCGGCAATGAACAGCTCAGTTACTGGGGTAGTGCCATGGCCGACGAACCCGGCAGCATGAATCTGGCCGGGATCAAGGATCCGGCCGTTGATTCGCTTGTTCAGAGCATCATCACGGCCCCCGATCGCGCCCGCTTGGTGGCCGCGGTGCGGGCGCTGGACCGCGTGTTGCTGGCCGGCTGGTATGTGGTGCCCAACTGGCACCTGTCCAGCTATCGTGTCGCCTACTGGAATCGCTTCGGCCATCCGGCCAACCCGGCACGTTACTCGCTCGGCTGGCCGGATAACTGGTGGGTGGATCCGGTTAAAGCTTCGGCTTTCGAGAAGAGGTAGCCATACCGCGTGCATAATCAAGGCTACGCATACGTAACCGAGCCACATCACTCCCATCGCGTTCGGAGCTTAGAATAAATCGCCCCCGCACACTTTCGCCAGCAGCCCATATTAATTGGGTTAGCGCCTCTTCAACAAGATCCTTATTGGTCATACTGTCCGCTACGGGACCAAGATGACGACGTATCCGATTAAAAACAGCATCAGGAACCCGTAATTCGATATCAGCCATAATTACTCTCCCAGCCAAATTACAGGCATAAGCTAGACGGTTGCTGAGGATAATTGCAAGCACTCTAATTCAATCAATAAAAACAATATCTTGGAAGCCAGTCGGGGACAGCGTATATCTTAGGCTATGCTTGCCTATCTGCTGCGCCGTCTGCTGCTGGTCATCCCCACCCTGCTGGGGATCATGCTGCTGAATTTTGTCATTATTCAGTTTGCTCCGGGTGGGCCGATTGAGCGCATTATTGCGCAGGTGCAAGGCCACGCGGTGGATGCGACCTCACGTTTTAGCGGCGGCGGCAACGAAATCCAGCCAATACCACAGGACATGAGTGCCGGAGCGGTGACCAACAGCAAGTATCGTGGCGCACAGGGCTTGCCGCCCGAATTCATTGAGGAGCTGGAAGTGCAGTTCGGGTTTGATAAGCCGTTGCATGAGCGCTTCTTCAAAATGCTGTATGACTATATCCATCTCGATTTTGGTGAGAGCTACTTCCGTAACGAGAAGGTGATCGATCTGGTGCTGGCCAAACTGCCGGTCTCCATCTCTTTGGGTCTATGGACCACATTGCTGGTCTATCTGATCTCCATTCCGCTCGGCATTAAAAAGGCGGTGCAGGACGGCTCCCGCTTTGATGTGTGGAGCAGCGCCGTCATTATCATCGGCTATGCGATCCCCGGCTTTTTGTTTGCTATTCTGCTCATCGTGGTATTTGCAGGTGGCAAGTATCTCGACTGGTTTCCGTTGCGCGGTCTGGTAAGTGACAACTTTGCCGAGCTTTCAAGCTGGGCCAAGCTCAAGGACTATCTCTGGCATATTACGCTGCCGGTCACCGCCATGGTGATCAGCGGCTTTGCCAGTCTGGCCATGCTGACCAAGAACAGCTTTCTTGACCAGATCGGCCAGCAATATGTGCTGACCGCGCGCGCCAAGGGCCTGAGTGAAACCCGTGTGCTCTACGGCCATGTGTTCCGCAACGCTATGCTGATTGTGATTGCCGGACTGCCCGGCGCATTTATCAGCATTTTGTTTACCTCGTCCTTGCTGATCGAAATTACATTCTCGCTTGATGGATTGGGCCTCTTGGGCTTTGAGGCCGCGATCAACCGCGACTATCCAGTCATCTTCGGTACTCTGTTCATCTTCACCCTGATTGGTCTGGTCATGAACATCGTGGGCGATCTCATGTACGCACTGGTTGACCCGCGCATCGATTTTGCGAGCCGCAACGTATGACCCCACTGAATACCCGCCGCTTAGCCAATTTCAAAGCCAATCGTCGGGGCTGGTGGAGCCTATGGATATTTGTGACCCTGTTTGTGGTCACACTCGGGGCTGAGCTGATTGCGAACGACAAGCCGTTACTGTTGAAGTATGAAGGGCAGTATTATGTACCGGTGGTTCAGACCATCTACGAAACACAATTTGGGGGCTTTCTGGACACCGAAGCCAATTACCGCGATCGCGAGGTGCAGCGGCTGATTAATGAAAAAGGCTGGATGATCTGGCCGCTGATCCCCTTTGGCCCCAACACCATTAATTACGAGCTGACCGAACCTGCCCCCTCGCCACCGAGCGCGGCTAACTGGCTGGGTACTGACGATCAGGGCCGCGACGTGCTGGCTCGTCTCATCTACGGTTTTCGCATTTCGGTGCTGTTTGGCCTGATTTTGACCGTACTGGGCTCAATCATCGGCATTTTTGCAGGTGCGGTGCAAGGCTATTTTGGCGGCAAGACCGATCTGATTGCGCAGCGCCTGATCGAAATCTGGGGCGGGATGCCCGTGCTGTATCTGCTCATCATCCTTTCCGCCGTGATTGAGCCGAATTTCTGGTGGCTGCTGGGCATCATGCTGCTATTCAGCTGGATGCAGTTGGTAGGGGTTGTGCGGGCCGAGTTTCTGCGCGCCCGCAATTTTGACTATGTCAAAGCCGCCCGCGCCTTGGGTGCCACCGACCCCGTCATCATGTGGCGGCATGTGCTACCCAACGCCATGGTGGCGGCCATTACCTTTATGCCCTTCATCCTCAATGGCTCCATTACCACGCTCACGGCGCTTGACTATCTGGGCTTTGGTCTGCCGCCCGGCAGTTCAAGCTTGGGCGAGTTGCTCAATCAGGGTAAAAACAACCTGCAAGCACCGTGGCTGGGTTTTACCGCGTTTTTTGCCCTTGCGATCATGCTCTCACTGCTCATCTTCATCGGCGAAGCCGTGCGTGATGCCTTTGACCCGCGCAAGACCTTTGGTGCAACCGCCCTGACCACACTGAATAAACGGAGATGAAAATGCGCTTTCTGATTACTCTGCTGATGCTCACTCTGGCCGCGCCCGCACAGGCCCAGTTGCAGTTCGAATCCAAGCCCGACCCCGCCGCCGGGCCGCCGGGTATCCGTTGGCTGCAAAAGGAGCCAATGAGCCTATTTGATCTGGGCATGATGGAACTGACCAACACCGCAAATAAAATCGCAGTCAGTTTTGAGAATGTGCGCGGTGCCGTGACCGAATATCGACCGGAGAAGGGAACCATCGCGGTCACATTCTATTACGCTGCACCTTACGCGGCGGAGATGTGCACAGCACAGGCCAAGCGCTTACGCGATGCCATGTTTCCGCAACGCACGGATGTGGCCCGCTTGGCTGCCGAACTGAACAGCTATTTTATGAGCTACGGCCCCAATAATGACAACCGCCCCCGCAGCCTTGGACAGGAGCTGATCGCCATGCTGCGTATCAGTATTTATATGCAAGGCGGCATCTGCCAGCTGTCGTTGGTATCCGACACGCCTGAAGTCTGGGAAGATCCCACCACGGCTGTCGCACCACCGGTCGCTAAAGCACCGGACAAATAATGTCCGATCAGCCTTTACTCCATATCCGCGATCTGGCGGTCAGCTTTGGGGCGGCACCAGCCGTGCAGGGCGTGACGCTGAGCCTTAAGGCGGGCGAGACTTTGGCGCTGGTGGGCGAAAGCGGCTCGGGAAAATCTGTAACCGCGTTGTCGGTCCTGCAACTCCTTAACTACCCAGCCGCCCATCACCCGGCGGGAAGCATTCTCTTCAAGGGGCAGGAACTATGTGGAGCGCCCGAAGCTGTGCTGCGCAACGTACGCGGGCGCGATATCGGCATGGTGTTTCAGGAGCCGATGACCTCGCTTAACCCATTGCATACGATTGAAAAGCAGATCGGTGAGTCGCTGCGGCTGCACCAGGGGTTGACGGGTGCGCAAGCGCAAGTCCGTTGTATCGAGCTATTGGCGCAGGTCGGTTTTGCCGACGCCAAGGACCGTCTGGGTGCCTATCCGCATGAGCTGTCCGGTGGTCAGCGCCAGCGCGTGATGATTGCCATGGCGCTGGCGAATAATCCATCGTTGTTGATAGCCGATGAGCCAACCACTGCGCTGGATGTGACGATTCAGGCGCAGATCCTCCGCTTGCTTAAAAAACTGCAACGTGAACAGACTCTCGCCCTGCTGCTGATTAGTCATGATCTGGGCATAGTCCGTAAAGTGGCCGATCATGTCGCCGTCATGCAAATGGGCCGAGTGGTGGAGCAGGGCCCGGTCGCCGAGGTGTTTGGCAATCCTCAGCATCCCTATACGCAAAAGCTGCTCGGGGCTGAGCCGCGCGGTGAACCGGTGGCGGCTAATCCTGCCGCGCCGGTTATCGTCCAGACCGACAAGCTGCGCGTGTGGTTCCCGGTCAAGACCGGGCTATGGCGGCGGACCACCTCGCACATCAAGGCTGTCAACGATATTACCATCAGCCTACGCCACGGGCAGACGCTGGGCGTGGTCGGTGAGAGCGGCTCGGGTAAAACAACACTCGGGCAGGCGATACTGCGTCTGATTGGCAGTCAGGGCAGTATCCGCTTTGACGGGCGGGAGCTGCAAGGCCAGAGCTGGACCAGGTTACGCCCCCTGCGTCCGGCCATGCAAATGGTGTTTCAAGACCCGTTTGGTTCGCTCAGTCCCCGCCTGTCGATGGGCGAGATCGTCGGGGAGGGCCTGTCTATCCACAAGATTGGCGCAAGCGCGGACGACCGTGATCGGATGGTGTGTGAAGCGCTCCGTGAAGTCGGGCTGGACCCGCAGATGCGCACCCGCTATCCGCATGAGTTTTCAGGCGGTCAGCGCCAGCGGGTCGCGATCGCCCGCGCGCTGGTCCTCAAGCCCAAGCTGATTGTGCTGGATGAGCCGACCTCGGCATTGGATGTCTCTGTTCAAGCGCAGGTGGTGGAACTGTTGCGTGAGCTGCAAGGCCGCCATGGGCTTACATATCTTTTCATCAGTCATGATCTGCGCGTGGTGCGTGCGTTGGCGCATGATGTGCTCGTCATGAAAAACGGCGAGGCGGTCGAGCAGGGGCCCGCCGCTCAGCTGTTTGCTGCACCCCAACACCCCTACACGCAGGCCTTACTGCGCGCCGCGCTGCATCTTGATCCACTGGATTAGCTACGGTCAGCGTCGCCGCATCGAGCCGAACAGCCCGCGCATGATCTCACGTCCGACCTGACTGGCCGCGGCGCGTAAGACGCTCTTGGTGACCGCCGTGACCAGACTTTCGGGCTGGCGGCCGCGTGGCTTGGGGCCTTCTGTCATTGGCTCGGCCTTCTGCGCAGTCACAGTCTTTTGTGTCAGGCGTTCATAGGCGCTCTCGCGATCAATGTCCTTGTCGTAACGTCCGCTGACCACACTACCAGCCAGCAGTTGGGCGCGCTCATCGCTTGTCAGCGGCCCCAAGCGGCTCTCGGGTAGCGAGATTTTTACCCGCTCCACCATCTGCGGCGCTCCGTTAGCCTCAAGCAGTGAGATCAACGCCTCGCCCACCGCCAGAGCGGTGATCGCGTCTTGGGTTGAGAAAGCGGGGTTGGTGCGGAAGGTATCCGCGGCTGCCTTCACGCTCTTCTGGTCAGCCGGTGTAAAGGCACGCAGCGCATGCTGAATGCGGTTGCCCAGTTGCCCGGCCACACTAACCGGAATATCGATCGGGTTTTGCGTAATGAAGTAAACCCCAACGCCCTTGGAGCGGATGAGACGCACCGCCTGCTCAATTTTCTCGAGCAGAACTTTAGGTGCGTCTTTAAATAACAAATGCGCTTCGTCAAAGAACAGGCAGAGCTTGGGTTTTGGTAAATCGCCCGCTTCCGGCAATTCCTCAAACAGTTCGGCGAGCAGCCACAGCAACACACAGGCGTATAGGCCCGGACGCAGGTACAACTGCTCGGCACTTAAAATACTGATGAGCCCGCGCCCGTTGATATCGGTCCGCAGCAGATCCGTCAGCTCCAGCGCTGGCTCACCAAAAAACGCATCGGCTTTGTCGGTCTCCAGCTGCACCAGCGCCCGTTGAATGGCGGCTACCGAGGTGGGAGCGATCAGGCCATATTGGTCGCTGATAGCTTTAGCGTTATCGCTCACATAATCGAGCAGCGCCCGCAGATCTTTCAGGTCAAGCAGCAGCAAGCCCTGCTCATCCGCCACCTTGAACGCCACATTGAGCACGCCGCTCTGTATCTCATTAAGCTCAAGCAGGCGGGCCAGTAACAGGGGGCCGATTTCACTGATGGTGGTGCGCAAGCGGTGGCCCTGCGCCCCAAACACATCCCACAGAATTGCCGGATTAAACCCGCCCTCCTTGCAGGCCGCAATGCCGGACAGGTCGCCCTTCACATCGCACACGAAAACAGGCACTCCCTGCGCTGCCAGCCCTTCGGCCAGGCGTTGCAAGGTCACGGTCTTGCCGGTTCCGGTTGCACCGGTAATCAGCCCATGGCGATTGGCGCGTCTGAGCAGAAGATGCGTATTTGCCGCAAGTTGGACAGCATCGCGCACGGCGGACAAATCGGCAGCAGCAGACATGGAGGCTCCTTGAGTTTGGAGAGGACTATAGCGGTACTCGCTTCAATTCGCTATAAGCAGCGCATGAGCGACTCGCCAAGCCATACGGCCATTTTCTGCAAGGTTGTCGATAACTTCGGCGATATTGGCGTGTGCTGGCGTCTGGCCCGCCAGTTGGCGCAGGAGCAGGGGCATGTCATTGCCTTATATGTCGATGATCTTGCTAGCTTTGCCCGGCTGGAGCCGGAGGTGAATACGCATCTACCCGAGCAGACCCTGTTTGGTATTCAGATTATCCGCTGGCATGAGCCATTTCACGTACCGCAGCCTTTGCCGAATCTGGTGATCGAAACTTTCAGCTGCCGACTGCCCGAGGCGCTGGTCGCCGCACTGGCTAATGCCGATCCTGTCCCGCGCTGGGTGAATCTGGAACATCTCACCGCCGAGGATTGGGCGATATCTTCGCATGGACTCATCTCAGTCCACCCCACCACAGGGCTGAAACGCGAATTCCATATTCCCGGCTTTGCCCCCGCCAGTGGTGGGTTGCTGCGCGAGGGTGCCTTGCTGCATGAGCGCGATGCTTTTATGGCTGATGTCACTGCCCAGCAGCACTGGTGGCTAAACCAGCTTGGTATCCGTAAGCCAGAGGGCTTGATGGTTAGTCTGTTCGCCTATCCCTACGCCCCTTACCCGGTGCTGATGCAGGCTTTGCGCGAGCGTGGTCAGCCCGTCACCCTGCTGGTGCCGGAAAGCGTCAATCACCCTGCACTGGTTAACGGGCACAATATTCGCTTGATCCGCTTTCCCTTCCTGCGCCAACCGGACTATGACCGCCTGTTGTGGAGCTGTGATCTGAATTTTGTCCGTGGCGAGGATTCCTTCATTCGGGCGCTGTGGGCGGGCAAACCCTTTATCTGGCAGGCCTATGCCCAGAGTGAGGATGCGCATATGAGCAAAGTTGACGCTTTTTTGCGCCTTTATACGCAAAAAATGCCGCAAAAATGTGCAGAAGCTCTTGAATTTGGGCACAGTCTGTGGAATCTATCGCCCGCCGCAGCGCCGGAGGGTCTGACGCTGCTGCTGGAACGCCTGCCTGAACTGGACAGTGCCGCCCGGCAGGCCAGTAACGCACTGGCCGCACAACAGGATTGTGTCAGCCGCCTGCTGCGGTTGCCCATAACAGAGAGACAGACAAAATGAAAATCGCTCAGGAACTCCGCGCCGGTAACGTCATCATGATTAACGATCAGCCGATGGTGATCCGCAAGGCTGAATACAACAAGTCCGGTCGTAATGCGGCCGTCGTCAAGATGCGTCTGCAGAACCTGCTGACCGGCAGCGCCACCGAAAGCATTTATAATGCCGACGAAAAGTTTGAGGACATCATCCTCGACAAGAAGGAAGTGACCTACTCCTACAACACCGACGATATGTTTGTATTCATGGATGCCGAGTTCAATCAGTTTGACGTGGGTAAGGATGTTATTGGTGATAGCCATTACTTCCTCACCGACAGCCTGCCCTGCGAAATTACCCTTTATAACGAGCGCGCCATCTCGGTTGAGTTGCCCACCAAGGTGGTGCAGGAGATCGAATACACCGAGCCGGCCGTGCGTGGTGATACCTCGGGCAAGGTCATGAAGCCTGCCAAGATGACCAGTGGTTTTGAAACCGTGGTCCCCGCCTTCATCGGCAATGGCGAGAAGATCGAGATCGACACCCGCACCGGCGAGTATGTTGGTCGCGCCAAAGATTAATCCTTAGCCAGTATCTTGATAAACCCCGCCCGAGGACCTCCGGCGGGGTTTTTCTTGAAAATATGCATAAGTATTGTCTATCTGGCATGTGAGAAAAGTTTCGGCTGAGCCATGTCGTGGTAGGGAATGACCTCTGCATCAAGCCTATAGTATATTGATTTGGCTATACTGGTGGTCCCCGGACGCATTGGGAACGTGCGAGACCTAGTATATGTGCATGGTTTTAAGATTTATAGGGGATATCAAGATAATACCAGACGGTGCCGGACAAGAAACGGCGGTGCGTGGTTGCCTAATTTTGTCCGTGCTCTCAGTTTTGAATATTGATTTTATCGTGATAATTTCCTGACATCATAGATGTTGATAGTGCCTTTTGCATAGAAAATCATTTATCCAGCACGAGCTTTGGCCAGCCTTTTCTATCTGATTCACCTTCTGTTATTGTAACTCGAAATTTCGCTGCTGATGCTGGAACAGGCTGAATTTTTGGTAATGGAACAAAGTCACCGTTATATCTAGTGTGTCTAATGTAGCGTATTAGTCGGCCTTCTAGCAGAAAGGCTATGGACATATCGCTGTCATCAATGGACTCAAATGGTATAACTCTTTCGCAGTATTTTACCTGAACGTTCAAAGTGTCACAGATAGCAGATCTAGGTTCGTAAGGCCCGAATAGGTACATACTATCCCAGCTGAATTTGGTAATTTTATGTAAATCTATAATCGGATTCCCATTTCTTACGTTTTCTCCCAGCTCTTTGGAGAAGTTTACACTATTGTACTTATTGTTGTTATAAACAATGACTAATAACATGATCTGCGTAACAGCTGCCACGCTGATTAAGAAATACCTTGAGGTCTTTTGGGAGTGGAATCGAGGCAGACGACCTGTGATTAGAGTACCAACTACTACTAAAAGGGAAGAGTACAATACAGCCGTAAAAAAAAGTCTTGATAGGATGGGGTAATGGATAGGCATGTTTTTTAAAGAAAATAGAAAAGCAAGAAAAGAGGCTAGTACCCCGAGAAAGCGCGCTAACCCGAAGAAGTATATTTTCATGTATTTCCTCCATCAGGCAGCATTAAAAAAAACTACTGACTGAAAAAGCTCAGCACTAGTACGGAGCTACCGTTAATTTCTGCGCGTTTTGGCGCTATATTGTCATAATCCGCATCATCCGTAACTGTATAGGTACGAAGGTTATTTTGCAAGTTATTGGATTGTTGGGTATTTTTATTACCTTTCCGCCTCTATCAAAAAGCATTTGAAAAAGTAATGGCGGTGGCTGTAGTCTACCGCGAACCTCTCTCACGTATCAATTCCCTGCTTAACAGGGAAAATACAGGGAATTTTCAGGATTTAGCATGGGTCTATTAGCTTCTATATGTGGAAGTAAGTGCCGATCATCCGGCATATCTTATGCTGAGCGCATCTTTGGCAGTCAAAAATAACAGGGAATTTATTAGAGGTTATCAGGGAATTTTCCCACACTAACAGTGAATAGTTAATCGCTATCAGGGCCGCCGCAGTGGCGCAGGCTGGGGGGCGAAGGTGGAACGATTGGTAATCAGTCCTGCTGCTTTCAGCCGAGTTACCTGTCCTGGAACTTATCAAACGTATCCATCAGCTCAGGCTCCTCATCCGGCTCGTGCCATCGCGGGGGCGGATCATCGGGGAACAGCAGCAACGAGATAGTGCCTTCGTAAGCGTCAGCGTGCACGGTCATCTCGCGCACGCTTTCCTTGAACTGCGGCCAGGTACTAGGCTTGTGTGTAATACCAAGCTTGGCATCAATCGTAGCGTCGCGACTCATGGCTAACGATTGCTGCGGTAGTCCAATGAGTTCCTTCTTGGGCTGTAGATAAACACCCGACTTGTAGAGCGCATCGCTTGACCGAGCCCACTTTACAAAACCATTGTCGCCGATAACCAACATGGCCCTGCGGGAAGTAAGCTGGAGCCATTTCAGCAACGCTGCCGTGAGGGAGACATTAAATTGATCCGCAACCTCCTGCATGAGATGCAGGGAGATTTTCTGCTTACCGATCAGTTGTTCAAATGTGTTGCGAGGCATGAGTAGGTAGGAAGCAAACTCGTTAGCTTGCACCTCACGCTGTCCGTATTCGGAATCCCAGTCCAGCATGTCCTGACGGCTACAGTTGATTTGGCCGTTCCCCAGCTCAGCCCTATGCAGGAGGTAGTGCCCGAACTCGTGTGCCAACGTAAAATTGATCCGGCCGGGAGATTTGATTGCTGTGTTGTAGATGATGCCCCATTCGTTGGCGGCACCCGGTACACGCGCGAGCATACCTTCAAACCGCCCCCCAAGATCCTCCCCGGTAATTCGGGTCAGGGGAGAATCTGGAAAGAGTTGTCGTGAGAGATCCATCGCAATATCTTGAATCTTGACCGGATACATCCTCTGGCCACTGGCGTTTTCAAACACCTGCAAGATTTTTGTGATACGTATGGCCCAGCCAACGGGGCTGTTTGGGAGTCTCATTTTTTATCCTCAGCCCATCCTTCGACGATCTTCATAATACGCTCCTGATCACCTGCTTTCAGCTTCTCGAATTTGCGGAAGAAGGCCGACTTGAGCACTGTATCGTCTGGACTATTCTTGTCGTCATCGAGCAGGAACTCAGCAGTGACGCCAAGAGCTTCCGCAATCTTGAGAAGCTTCTCACCAGAGGGTTTTCGGGTGTTCCGGTTTTCTAACTCCCAGATATACCCTTTGCTGGACTCCGTCTGCGCCGCCAGTTGCTCAAGTGTCATGCCTTTGGCTTTGCGCAACTCGCGGATTTTGTCCCCTAACGGCATAGTAATACGCTCCTTCTCGTTGCAGAATCGCACGGGGAGAAGTTCTATCCAAGTGCATTTTTTATACTTTACAATAGGTAAGGCTCGGCGTATAAGAAAAGTATCAGATAGCGATATGAACGATACCGCTAAACAGGCAACAGGGGGATCATCATGGCAGATGGTAACGGCATGTCGGAAAAACAAAGTAATAATATTGATCAATATGTTGAGCGAATTCCACTTGGCAAGCTGACGCCTTGGAAACGTAATGCTAGGACGCATTCCAAGAAGCAAATCCGCCAGATCGCGGACAGCATCCAGACCTTTGGCTTCACGAATCCGGTTCTGATCGATCGTGAGCTGCGGATTCTTGCGGGCCATGGCCGCGTGGAAGCAGCCAAGCTACTTGGCTGGGCTGATGTTCCTTGCCTGCGGATCGAACATATGACCGAAAACCAGAAACGGGCTTACGTGCTGGCCGATAACAAGCTGGCGCTAAATGCAGGGTGGGATGAGGATCTGCTGGCTGAAGAGCTGCAGGAACTGCTCGCGGCTGGAGATCTGAGATTTGATGTGGGGGTGACCGGTTTCTCGATCGGAGAAATCGACAGCCTGATCGAAGGCGCGGCCCCCGAAGAAGCTGGTAATCCCGAAGACGATGCTATTCCGGATGAAGCTCCCGCGCGCTGCAAGCCCGGCGATGTCTGGCAGCTTGGGCCACATCGGCTGCTGTGTGGCGATGCACTTGACCCCACTGACCTCGCGCTTCTGATGCAGGGCGAAGCGGTCCAAATGGTATTTACCGATCCTCCTTACAATGTCCCGGTTCAAGGACATGTCTGCGGCATGGGGCGTGTCCAGCACCGTGAGTTTGCGATGGCGTCCGGTGAAATGACCTCTGCACAGTTCACCGAGTTTCTGCGCACTGCTTTTGAGAATATGGTGGCGTACTCCCAAGACGGGGCCATTCACTTCATCTGCATGGATTGGCGCCATATGAAGGAGATGCTGGAAGCTGGTGGGCTCGCCTACAGTGAGCTTAAGAATCTCATTGTCTGGGCAAAAGATAACGGCGGTATGGGCACCTTCTACCGCTCCCGCCATGAGTTGGTCTTTGCTTTCAAACACGGAAGCGCGCCGCATATCAACAGCTTTGAGCTGGGCCAGCACGGGCGGTACCGCACTAATGTCTGGGAGTACAAAGGCGTGAACACCCTGCGTGCAGGACGCATGGAAGAGCTGGAATTGCACCCCACCGTCAAGCCGGTGCAGATGATTGCTGACGCCATCAAAGACGTGTCGATGCGAGGCAATATTGTCCTTGATCCGTTTGCTGGGAGTGGTTCTACATTGATCGCCGCTCACAAAACTGGTCGGCGGGCCTTCGTGATTGAGCTAGATCCAATCTATTGCGATCGCATCATCGCACGCTGGGAGGCTTTCGCCAAAGACGAGGCCGAGCAACTGGTATGCGGTATGCCTAAGGTTGCTGTGAATGCCTAAGCTTCCTGGGGCGCCCTATGAGATAGGATATCAAAAGCCACCGCACGCTAGTCGCTTCCAAAAGGGACAGTCGGGGAACCCTAATGGGCGGCCGCGCGGACGTAGCAACAAACAGGCACTCACCTTTGGTGAAGAGCGGTTGAAGTCGCTGCTGCTAGAAGAGGCTTATCGCTCAATCCCGGTGCAGGATGCCGGAAAATCCATCACCATGCCAATGGCGCAAGCTGTTATCCGCTCGGTAGCTGTTGCAGCCGCTAAGGGCCAGCCTCGCGCTCAGCGGCTATTCCTGAAGCTGGTTCAGACCATTGAAGAAGAGCATTATCAAACTCAGCTCTTATATGTCCAGACGATGATCGAATATAAGTTTGAGTGGGAACAGGCGATAGCAGAGGCTCAGCAGCGAGGTTGTTCGATAGCCGTACCGTTGCCGCATCCGAAAGACGTTCACGTTAACCCGCGAACAGGTGAGGTCAGGATTGACGGACCGATGACCGAAGAAGAACACAAAAAGTGGAATCATCTGCGACTAATGAAGAACAACTGTCTAGAAGCGGTCCAGGTATGCAAAGCCGAGCTTGCAGAACCAAACTGCCAGTACAGAGATCAGGTTCAGGATGAATTAAACCACAGCCAAAGACTGCTCGATCTTGTTTCTAAGGTGATCAGAGATTGAACCAATAGACGTTTATGATACTGGGTACTAAGGCGCGCGCTGGCCTGGATTCTGGCGTGCGAGGGGAATGCACTAATATGATTCATCCCTGATGAGTACTTACCTTGAATCCAGAACTGGCCTTGAGTTTATACTCGGCCAGAGATGCCAATAACCCAAGTATAGCAAGATGCACCATCACCATAGCGCTCAAACAGTGGCGTTTGGTTTCCATGGCATCGCCCCAGAAGCTGATAAAGAGATTACCGAATGCTGCCGCGCCGAGCGTAAGCCATAAGAATTCTTGTTCTGTGATTATATCTAACCGAGTGCGGCACTGGCGAACTCGTAATCCAATTATCAGACAGAACAAAACAATAGTTTCTGCAGAAAAGCGGGGGGTAGGGAGTGGGGGTAACGATGCGATGACATAGATAATATTCCTTGGCCCTTCCTTATAAGCCCTATAAACGTTTCCAGGGCTAATCTTTTGACGTCCACCAAACATGGCTATCAGTCGCGCCGGTAGTGTACGTACAATCCACTCCATATAAGCGGGCTTGCCTTTATCTGCAGCCCACTGAGTGACTTCTTTGGAAACGGGGCAGTCAAATTTGCCTGCGCACGCCAATAGCTCGGTACTAACTGGCAGGCCGCGTGCAGCAAAAAAAGCCGTTGTATCGGGATCAGTAACAATTCTCTGAGCGACCGAGTTAATCAGCGGTGAGACGTAGCGCTCTCCTTCATGCGCCCAACTTGCGGCTTGAAAACTGGCAAGGGCAAGCAGACATAAAACAGCAACCAGTCTCACGTCTCGCCGCCAGATAAAAACGGTGGCCGAAAATGGTACTACCAGGTAGACCATGGTATCGCGCAGAAAAAGCAGGGCTAGGCCCGCGGCGAATAGCAAAAAATAACGACGTTGTTGTATCGCCAATAGCCATCCCGCAATAAATAAACACAACATTGATAGCGAGAAACTTTCAGTCAGAATCATCCGGTTCCAAAACAGGATGTTGGCACCCAGGGCGCCCCAGACAGTCGCATAGAATACGGCAGAGCGGATTTGCGGAAGGGAAAATACACGGCTCATGTATAAGGCGAGAACACACCATGCCGCGAAACTAACTACCGACTGCAGAATTGTCAGTAACGTCTGGTTGGGTACCAACCAATAAATAAGTGGGTAAAGAGGTGGCCGCATCAGCATGAACTGTTGCCAGACACCTGGTTCATTTTGGTGTTTGTGAAGGTACACATACGTTTGTGTATCGGGAAAAGTTTGAACAGGTATGCCGATATGACTGACCGCGAACACCAAGGCGGCAAGCCCGATGAATATAATTTTACGCCGCGGAGACTCGACCAAAAGTGCCAAGAGTGTCTGCTTCAGTTTTTCTAGCATTCAGTGCTCCTAAAATCGGCGGATCGGCTGGACGTACAAGTTTATGAACTCAGCTGAATTGGACAGTTATGGTTCCAACCAGGCTACGTGGCTAATGCTTTTTTCTGAAAATTTCTACGCTCAAATGCCAAAGTCTTATTGACAACTTTTGGACCTCTGCAATACCTTGACGCTACTGGGCGTGTTCGTTTTTGATGGCGGGGCTATAATGAGAAGAAAACAAGAGCTATTGCATAAGTGCAATTCCAATCAAAAGCGATTGGCTGTCATTGGCGCCGTATTCGGCGCCATTTTATTTTATGCCCACCCCCTATTAGCCCAGCTTATGGTTACACCCGGCAAGCTTGATGTAAACGGGCTGGGCGGTGCGGTTTATTCCGTTCCGGTAGAAATTCCGCCGGGTACAGCGGGGATGGTTCCCTCGGTATCGCTGCAATATAATAGTCAGGGTGGCGATGGCCCGCTGGGGGTAGGCTGGAGCGTAACAGGGCTCTCTGAAATCAACAGATGCGGAAAAACCCTTGTTCAAGATGGTTCTATTGGCGGAGTCGCTTTTAATAGTAACGATCGGTTTTGCTTAGACGGGCAGCGATTGGTTGCAATCTCTGGAACCTATGGCGCCGATGGAACAGAATATCGAACCGAGATGGAAAGTTTCAGCAAGATCATATCGCGCGGCTCAACAGGTAGCGGCCCTGCTTGGTGGGAAGTGCGCACCAAGTCCGGGCAAATTATGGAATACGGAAATACCTCAAATTCCAAGGCTATGCTATCAGGTATAGCGTCGATTAAATCATGGTTGGTAAACAAAATATCAGACACCAAGGGAAATTATCTTACCTACACCTATGCCAATAACTTTACATACAATAGTGTTAATACGGGCGAGGTCCTGCCCTCAGTAATTGCGTATACCGGTAATGCGGGCGCCACACTCTCTCCGTACAACAGCGTAGAGTTTGTTTACGCTACAAGGCCAGACATTTCACCGATGTATTATGCGGGCGTGCAGACGTTCCGCACGCAACGGCTGACAAATATCAGAACAAAAACCGGAACTACGCTTGTGGGAGACTATAGGCTTACATATGAACAAAGTCCGACGACGAATCAGAGCCGGGTAGCTTCGATTGCCCAATGTGATGGGGCTGGGGCATGCTTGCCTTCAGTCAGTTTTTCTTGGACAAGCCGTAGCGGCCGCGGAACGTTTGATCAGGCCACAGCTACCCATACCGACTCCCTTCTTGGCACGCCGCCAAGATTGACTTCGTATCAAGCATCGGGAGATTTTAATGGCGACGGCAAGACAGACACAGCCTTCTTTTATAGCAATAGCATTTATGCCTTTTTGAGTCAGCTGGACGGAACATTCCAGCGCGTTACTACAATTCATAACCTTAGTATGGGAACTCCACCCCAAGGCACGTCTGTTCCCGTTACTGGCGATATGAATGGTGATGGTAGAATGGATGTTTTGTTTTTCTACAATACCACTATTCGTACATTTTTGAGTAACGGGGACGGCACCTATCAAACCGTGACTTCTTCTATTCCTCAGGCCATAGGAAGCCCCCCTTCTGTGGTGCCTTTAGCGGACGATTTTAACGGTGATGGCAAGACCGATGTATCTCTATTCTTTAATAGCAGCATCTACTCTTTTACGAGCAATGGAGATGGCACATACCAGTTTAGCACTTCGACTCACAACCTAGCCATGGGGAATCCGCCGTCCGCAAACTACAGCCCCGCAATAGGGGATTTTAATGGCGATGGTAGGAAAGATATCGCCTTCTTCGCCAACACTATCCGCACTTTTTTGAACAACGGTAACGGAACGTATCAAGCCGTCACATCATCTCCACCGCAGAATATAGGAAGCCCGCCCTCAGTTGTCTCCCTGGTGGATGATCTGAATGGTGACGGCAAAACAGATGTCTCGCTATTTTTTAATAGCAGCATCTTCACTTTTATGAGCAACGGGGATGGGACGTATCAGTCGACAATTACAACTCACAATCTGGCCATGGGGAATCCGCCTTCTGCGGGTTATGCCCCGGCCGTGGGTGATTTTAACGGCGATGGCAGAAAGGATATGGCCTTTTTTGCTAATTCCATCCGCACCTTCTTGAACAAGGGCGACGGAGCTTACCAGCTTGTAACAAGTTCTCCGCCACAGAATATGGGGACTCCGCCTTCGGTTGTCCCACTCGCTGAGGATTTGGATGGCGACGGCAAAACAGATGTCTCGCTGTTCTTTAACAACAGTATCTTCTCGTTTATGAGTAACGGAGACGGCACATACCATTCGATTATATCCACTCACGGCTTTGCTATGGGCAATCCCCCTTCCGGCAACTCGGCTCCCCTCACTGGAGATTTTAATGGCGATGGCTACGCCGACATAGCCTTCTTTTTCAATAGTACGCGATACACATTCCTGAATAAGATACGCACGCCAGAGCTGATAATAGGGGTAAATGTTTCCTCCTTCGGCTCGACCACATCTTTGGATTATAAGCCTCTGACAGATAGTGCCGTGTATACAAAGGGAACAGGTGCAGTTTACCCCAGATATGATTTTCAGGCCCCCGTTTTTGTTGTTTCAGCGATGACGTCTCCCAACGGTATTGGTGGAACGTATGCTTCGACTTACAAATATGCGGGAGCGCAGTTTCATGTTACTGGCCGTGGCTTCTTGGGCTTTGCCAGTCAGACCAGCACGGATTCTCAAACCGGGGTTATCCAGACAACGAATTTCAGGCAGGACTTTCCTTACATAGGCAAAATGTCATCGCAGACTAAAGTCCTCAGTGGCGTCACCCTTAACAGCGAAACGAACACTTATTCCCTTGGGACTCTGCCGTGGTCGGGGACTTATTTCCCCTACCTCTCGCAGAAGGTTACGACCAGTAAAGATCTGGATGGAACGGCAATGCCCACAACAACGACAACCTATGCCTACGACACATACGGCAACGCGACGCAGGTTACGAACAGTACGCCAGACGGAGCCAGCCAAACGACGAATAGTACTTATACCAACGATACAATCAATTGGCATCTGGGGCGCCTTTCCGGCTCTTCGGCTACCAATGTAACGCCATAAGGATGGGCCTTATGTACAGAAGCACCCAACTTAAGTCGCGGCTCAGCCTGATATTGACCCTGGTGGTTTTCTTTGCTTCTCCCGCTTGGGCAGCAACAGGAACGCGCTCTACTTCATTTTCCTATACGGCACAGGGGCTTCTGGCCAGCGAGGTTATAGAGCCCAATATAACCGCCCTGAAACTCACCACGGCGTATACCTATGACTCATTTGGCAACATAACGGCGGTAACACAGTCGGGTGTTGATATTGCCACGCGAACGCAGACAACCGCCTATGATGCCAAGGGGCAGTTTGCGACTACTCAGACAAACGCTCTCAATCATAGCGAAACCTGGCAGTATGATGTGCGCTTTGGTCAGCCAACCAGCCATACCGGGCCGAACGGGCTGACGACAACATGGAGCTACGACTCCTTTGGTCGTAAGACCCTTGAGGTCAGGCCCGACGGTACGCGCACAAGCTGGAGCTATATCTACTGTAGCGGCATAAACGGCGGTACAGCGTCCTGTCCGCCAAATGGCGCGTATCTGGTGCAGGCAACACCACTGGCATCCGATGGAACCACGCAGAATGGCCCCTTGGTCAAAACCTACTACGACAAACTTGCACGCGTATTGGGCACGGATTCGCAGGGCTTTGACGGCAGCACCGTTCGCCAGCTCACACAGTATGACTCAAAAGGCCGGGCAGAAAAGTCAACCAAGCCTTACTTTCTGGCAACCGGTACGCAGCGGTGGACGGTTAATACCTATGATGCGCTCGGCCGTGTTGTTTCTACGACAAACCCGGATAACAGCGTCAGTACCTTTGGCTTTCAGGGTTTAACCACAACGGTCACCAATTCACTAAGCCAGACAACCACCACGGTTTTGAATGCTCAGGGTAAAACAGTGTCTGTTACCGACCCTTCGGGCACGACCAGCTATACCTATGACCCCTTTGGTAACTTGAAGACCGTAACCGATGCGGCGGGCAACGTCACAACCTATACCTACGACATTCGCGGCAACAAGCTTTCCATGCAAGACCCGGACATGGGCACTTGGAGCTATACCTACAATGTTCTGGGCAAGCCGCTGACGACTGTCGACGCGAAGAATCAGACCACGACCTATGCCTATGATCTGCTCGACAGGCCCATCCAGATATCCGCCACCGACCGTACCACAACCTATACCTACGATACGCTGACCAAAGGTATCGGCGCACTGGCGAGCGCGACAGTTGTCGAATCGGGGTCAACCACCTATAGCCGCGTTCCCGCCTACGACAGCCTTGGCCGCCTGAATGGCACAGTTTTGACTATTGGCGGCGTGCAATATACCTCTGCGGCCACTTTTGACACCAATGGGCGCTTAAGCACGCTGACTTATCCTTCCGGTCTGGTGCTAACCAATACCTACACCTCTCTGGGTTATCTTAGCACCGTTAAAAACGGCACCAGTACATATTGGCAGGCCAATACCCGCGATGCGGAAATGAACCTGACCCAGCAAACACTGGGCAATGGCGTGGTAACAACAAGAACCTATAACGCCAATACCTCAAAGCTGGCTACCGTTCAGGCGGGCGCATCCAATGCGATTGCGAATTTCACCTTTACGTTTGATACCATCGGCAACCTGACCGCGCGAACCGATGCCAACAGCGCGCTGACCGAAACCTTCGTCTACGACAATATGAACCGCCTTACGCAGGCGACGGTCAACAGCGGCACGCCCAAAACCGTGGCCTACAACTCCATTGGCAATATCACGAGCAAGTCTGGCGTTGGCACCTACACCTATCCCACGGCTGGCAGCTCGCGGCCCCATGCGGTATCGAGCATCGCTGGCACGCTTAATACCAGCTTTACCTACGATGCCAACGGCAACATGCTCACCGGCAATGGCCGCAGCTACACCTACACCGCCGCCAACCGGCACAAGACCATTACCTCAGGCGCAACGACCATCACCTACGACTATGATGATGCGCACCAGCGCACCCGGCAGGTCGCGCCCGAGGGCACAACCGTTTACCTGAACAACGCACTTGGCGTGCGTCTTGAGAAATTCACCGGCACCTCCGGCACCGTGCAGTGGAACGAATATCTGTTCGCGGGCGATGAAGCCATTGGCGTGCGCTTCAACAAAACCAGCGGCCCGCTGGTGCGCTATTATATTGGCGATCATCTTGGTTCTGTGTCGGTTATTACCGACGAAGCGGGCGCGGTGGCCGAGCGCCTGTCCTACGACCCGTGGGGCAAGCGCCGCTTTGCCAATGGCGCGGACGATACCGCCCACACCATCACCAGCCAGACGACGCGCGGCTTCACCAACCACGAGCATATTTCCAATATCGGCCTCATCAACATGAATGCCCGCTCTTACGATCCGGTCGTCGGGCGTTTCCTCACCCCCGATTCGCTGATCGAGGATTATTTCAAGAGCCAGATCCTCAACCGCTACAGCTACGTCGGCAACAACCCGCTCTCCTTCAGGGATCCGACCGGACATTGTTTCCTTGGCTGTTTCTGGAAGAAGCCCATATTCAAAACCGTGATAGTCATGGCGGCAGTCCTGACTTTCCAACACTATGCGCTACCTGCCATTGGTCTTGATGTATCTTCTCTTCTCTTACCCCAGCAAATTGCCCTTTCAGCAGCACAGGGTGCAGTCACTCAGGCCGTTTTGACTGGCGATCTGAGTAATGCATGGAAGGGTGCCATTACTGGAGCCATCTTTACTGGTGTTGGTGATTTCACTAAAACGCTGGGAGCTGACTTCGGTGCTCAGGCTGCTGACGTTGCCATTCACGGTGTGGCGGGCGGGCTGACCAGCGTCATTACGGGCGGCGAGTTCCAGAGCGGGTTCTTGGCCGCTGGCTTTTCTACATTCGCCGGTCCGCGCCTTGATAATCTCATCCCCGCCAACGTGGGCGAGAACACCGCCAATATCATCGGCGGCGTCTACCGCGGCGCTGCGGGTGGCATGGCCTCCGTTCTGGGTGGCGGCAAATTTGCCAACGGCGCCATTACAAGCACCTTTGAGTATTTGTACACTTCCCATCACTGCAGGAATTGTACAAATACTCAAAGGTGCTTG
>DDSC01000018.1:50190-207394 GCA_002343265.1 Micavibrio sp. UBA2400 | reverse complement strand
AGAGCGCGGAGAGCACCAGGCCGGGGGGTGGGGTTAGGCCAAGGAAGGGGGGGGGGGGGGGGGGGGGGGGGGGGGGGGGGGCTGAAAACCGATAGAAAAGCCAACACATAACACAGGAAGATAAACCCGGTGCGTAGAGCTGATGTAGCAGAGTCTCCCGGCACCATGGCCATCGCCAGAATCGCTAGCACAAAGGCCGGCAGACCAATTCCACTCGGAACGCTTGGTGCAAAGCGTGTGCGCAATTCATAAAGCAGGGCACCTGCCGCAAACAGGCTTAGTTTCGAGTGATCGCTGTAAGTACCTAACTTATCATTGGAATCCAGCAGAGTCGTGCCAGCAAGTAAAGCGAATGCAAGTAGTAGAAGGATCACACAGCGGAATAATGGTGTGCGGATGCGCAGATTAAGCCCCGCAATCAGTAAGGGTATGAAAGCATAATAGAAGGCCTCATAGCTTAGCGACCAAGTTACCGTTATTAGCGGTGTAATGGGGAGTAAACCAGGCAGCAGCAGCAGGTTTTGTCCTAGGTAGAGTAGTCCCGCACCTGCACCGGGCGGAATCTTGTTTTCGGCTGGGAAGACAAAACACAGCACCACATAGATTACGAACATTACCAAAAAAGCCGGATATATGCGTTGTACCCGGCGCTTGGCGTAGGTCAGCAAATCGGATTTCTTTTCAATCAATGAGCCGTAAATAAGAAAACCACTCAGCACAAAAAATATATCTACCCCGGCTCCGCCCATCTCATGCAGATGCAGCAAGAAGAAGTCGAAAGCGGGTGTTGGCAGAGTGATGGGCTGAATCAGCGAAGTATAATGCACTAGAAAAACGAGAAGTACGGCTACACCACGCAGACCTTCCATCTGCGGCAGATTGCGGGCATTCGACTGATGGCGGTTTAGCTCAAGCGTGTTTGCTAGCCAGATGTGCAGAGCAGTAAGGTTGAGGCGGTTCATGTCAGCTGGTATCTAAACGCCTCTTGTTTGCCAAGTAAATAAAAAATTTAACAGGGCAACTCATGCACCATCGTGGACTTATCCTTTTGCTAGTTCGCCTATCAGGCGGCCATCCTTGCCCCGGAGGGTTAGGATTTAAACTCCAGCACCAGCAGCTTGGCTGGGCCGTGGGTTTTTTCGGTCAGAGTCACCCAGCCTTGCGGGGGGGCAAAGCCTTCCTCACGCGCCACCTCAATCGCGGCGAGTGTGCCGGGCTTGCTCCAGCCGGTTTGCGTCAGCGCGGCCAGACCAGTCTCTGCCAGACCTTTTTGATAGGGCGGGTCGAGCAAGATCAGGTCGCAGGGCATGCTGGCGGCGGGCGGGTGGCTGATATTTGCACTGATGAAGTGGCACTTCTCCAGTTCCCTCAGGGTTTCAGCATTGCGCCGGGCCAGCGCCAGCGCTTGCGGGTTGTTGTCGATAAAAAACACCTGAGCTGCGCCACGCGATAGCGCTTCAAGACCCGCCGCGCCGCTGCCACAGCAGGCATCACACACAACCGCATCATCAAAACAGCCCAAGCGATGCTGGAGTGCACTGAACAATGCTTCGCGCGCTTTATCGGTGGTGGGGCGAATATCCGGTGTCTGTGGCACCTCAAGTTTGCGCGAGCGGTGCGTACCGGCAATGATGCGCATCATGGGGCGGGCACCGTGGGAATGAGTTTAGCGGGTACTTCCTCTCCCTTGCCGATCTCCAGTTCGCCCAGTTCAAACGGGCCGTAGGACAGGCGGATCAAGCGGTTTACCTCCAGATCCAGCGCGTTCATCACCTTGCGGATCTCGCGGTTCTTGCCTTCGGTGAGCGTTACATCCAGCCACGCATTGCGGCCG
The DNA here is from genome assembly GCA_002343265.1 of Micavibrio sp. UBA2400. GTDB lineage: Bacteria > Pseudomonadota > Alphaproteobacteria > UBA2400 > UBA2400 > UBA2400. The sequence goes on along the minus strand of DDSC01000018.1, from coordinate 205,560 downwards.
TTGGCGGGGCGGGCAAAACTGGCCTCAATCGGCCCATATTGTACCCCATCTACCAGCATACCTTTTTTCAGCTCGGTAAAAGTTTTTGGCGTGACGATACCGTGCACGCGCACGCGGTAACAGCGCCTCAGGCCGGTGCTGGGCAGTTCGAGGTAACGGGCCAGTGCGCCATCATTGGTTAGCAGCAGCAGACCTTCCGAATTGAGATCGAGCCGACCTATTGAGATGACCCGGCCCCAGTCCTTGGGCAGGGACCCAAACACAGTGGGTCGCCCTTGTGGGTCGCGCGCGGTGGTCACCAGTCCGGCAGGTTTATGATAACGCCATAGTCGAGTGGCGGGTTTGGTCGTGATGCGCGTACCGTCCACCTCGATTTGATCGAGGTCATTAACCAGTGTAGCTGGCGTGTCGAGCACTTTGCCATTCACGCGCACCCGGCCCGCCAAAATCAGCCGCTCCACCTCGCGGCGGGACGCAACGCCCGCGCGGGCCAGCCACTTGGCGATTCGCTCGTTATCCGGTTCGTCATTCATGAGGGCAGCTCTAGCATAATCAGGGGGTTAAAGGCAAATTCCCCGTTCTTCACAGGCTGTGGATAATTTTTATCCCCGTTCTTGTTGAAAAAAGCTGGCGACAGGGGCGACAGATTGGTTAGGGTGCGGCCATGACTACGCTGACCGACCCTGCCTCGTCTGCCACCTTGGGCAAACTTGCACCGCCCCAGAATCTTGAGGCCGAACAGGCGCTACTGGGTGCCATTCTGGCTAATAACAAGTTCCACGAGAAAGTGGCCGAGTATTTGCGCGCCGAGCATTTTGCCGACCCGGTGCATGGCCGCATTTATGGCGCCATCGAAAAGCTGCTTGAGCGCGGCATGCTGGCCAATGCCGTGACACTCAAACAGTTTTTCACGCAGGATGAATCCCTCAAGGCCATCGGCGGGGCGGAGTATCTGGCCCGGCTTGAGGCCAGCGTGGTCAGTTTTACCGGCGTGGCCGATTACGGACAGGCGATTTTCGATTCCTATCTGCGCCGTGAGCTGATGGATATTGGCACCGATCTCATCACCGAAGCGGCCAATCCCGAACTGGATATCAGCGCCCAGCAGCAGATCGAAAGCACCGAGCAGAAGCTGTTCAACCTCGCCAGCAGTGGCACTAGCTCGGGCGGATTCATCAGCTTTTCGGATTCCCTCAAGCAGGCGATTATTACCGCCGAGGCCGCATTTCAGCGCGATAGTGGCCTTACGGGCGTCACCACCGGCTTTCGCGATCTCGATAAATTGCTCGGCGGCCTGCACAAAAGCGATCTCATCATCCTCGCCGCGCGTCCGTCGATGGGTAAAACGGCGCTGGCTACCAACATGGCGTTTAACGCCGCTAAGGCCTACCTCAAGAGTGCGGGCAAGGAAGGTGGTCGTGTTGCGTTCTTCTCGCTTGAAATGAGTGCCGAGCAGCTGGCGCTGCGTATGCTCTCCGAGCAGGCCGAGATTCCGTCCGAGAAAATCCGTAAGGGTGAGCTGCGCGAAAGCGACTTCACCAAATTTGTCACCATCACGCAGGAGCTGCAGCGCTTGCACCTGTCGATTGACGAAACGCCGGGCCTATCGGTGATGGCGATGCGCACCCGCGCGCGGCGCCTCAAACGTACGCAAGGGCTTGATCTCATCATCATCGACTATCTGCAGCTGATGACCGGGTCAGCCAGCCGCCGTAATGAATCCAACCGCGTGCTGGAAGTGTCGGAAATCACCCGCGGTCTCAAGGCCCTCGCCAAAGAGCTGGAAGTGCCAATTATCGCCCTTTCCCAGCTCAGCCGTAAGGTGGAAGAGCGCGATGACAAGAAGCCCCAGCTGGCTGATCTGCGTGAATCCGGCTCCATTGAGCAGGATGCCGATATGGTCATGTTCATCTACCGCGAGGAGTATTATCTGCGCCGCGGCGAACCCGCCCGTCATGCGGGGGAGGCCGATGACAAGTATAACGAGCGTTACGCCCGCTGGCAGGAGCGGCTGGAGAAAGTGTATAACGTGGCCGAGGTGATTGTAGCCAAGCAGCGCCACGGCCCGATCGGCTCGGTCAAGTTGTTCTTTGACGGCCAGTTCACCAAGTTCGGTGATCTGGACACGACTCACGCGGGATATGAGGATTAAGGTGCCGGGTGTTAGTGCTAATATATCGGCACTTGCTGCCAACTGGCGCTTGCTCAAAAGCATGACAGCAGGTGATTGCGCGGCGGTGGTCAAGGCCAATGCCTACGGGCTGGGGATTGACACTGTCGCCCCTGCACTTGCTAGTGCGGGGTGCCGGACGTTTTTTGTCGCCCACACGCAAGAAGGCGTGAAACTGCGCGAGCGGTTGCGCGATGTGACCATCATCGTGCTGCACGGGGCGCATGAGCCGAAGCTGCTGAAGGAGTTCAACCTCATTCCCTGCCTCAACGGCCCGCAGGATTTGCACTGGTCCGGCCCGGCGTGGCTGCATGTCGATACCGGCATGAACCGTCTTGGTTTTGCGTTTGGCGAGGCACCCGAGAGTCTCAAACCCATCGGCATTATGAGTCACCTCGCCTGTAGTGATGAGCGCGAACATCACATGAACGTCGAGCAGCTCAAAAAATTCCGCGCGGTGCGGGCCCACTATGCCGGTATTCCGGCCAGCTTTGCCAACAGCTCGGGCGTTTTTCTAGGGCCGCACTATCATTTCGATTTATTGCGTCCGGGCGTAGCACTCTATGGCGTCAACCCCAGCCCGTGGCAAGATAACCCGATGCAGCGGGTAGTGAGTGTACAGGTGCCAGTGCTGCAAACCCATACTATTCAAGCAGGCGAAACTGTAGGTTACAGCGCGACGTGGATGGCCGAGCGCACTACCAAACTAGCCACTATTGAGTGCGGCTATGCCGATGGCTTGCTGCGCTCCCTCAGTGGGCGTGGCTTTGCCGCCCTTCATGGGGTGACGGTGCCGTTTGCCGGGCGTGTGTCAATGGATACGATTGTACTCGACGTGACCGACGCCCCGCCCGTGCACGTGGGCGATACGGCCGAGCTGATTGGCGAACATATCAGCGTGGATGATGTGGCCACGGCAGCGGGTACCATCGGCTATGAGGTGCTGACCAGTTTGAAAGTCAGGGATTAATTATTCTCATTTCGTCTTCGCCATGTTCGGCAGCAGTGGCGCGCCCGACTGTTCCTTGCGGCGGATTTCTTCAATCGTTGCCATCAGGGACGCGGCGCGGTCAGCGCTGCTGGGGTGGCTGCTGGCATAGCGGATGGCGCGCGGGTCCTGCTCGGCGATGCGGCGGGCCACGCGCGGGCCGGCGTTGAGGTCATAGCCCGCAGCAGCCAGGATATAGAGGCCCACATAATCAGCCTCGCGCTCAAATTCCTGACTGAAGCTCATCTGCCCCATGCCCGCCCCCGCACGGGCAATGTCACCACTCATGCCGCCCCCGCCCAGTGCCGAGATAATCGCCTCAATACCCAGCCCCAGCGCGGCCCCGGCCATGGCGTTCTGCTGGCTCTTGCCGACATGACTGAGCAGATTATGGGCCAGTTCATGCGCAGTCACAAATGCCAGATCGTCATCGTTACGCAGATCGTTCACCAGCTTGCGCTCAAGATGCACGGTGTCGCCATCGGCATAGGCGTTCCACTGGTTGTTGTCTTCCATCATGATATTGAAGGCACAGGCGGGCACCACTTCGTAGGTTGCCTCAATATGCTGGCGGCCGCGCTGAGCGGTCAACTGTAGCGGCTGGCCAGTTCGGGTGAGATTGCCCCCTTCACGATTGAGAAAAATATAGCCCTGCGGCCCGCCGGGTACGGCGCGCCCATTCATGGCAATGATCCGGTCACCGGGGCGCAGTGGCGGTGCAGCGTTCAGGACCACGGGCGGGCCAGGGTCGCGCGTGCCCACATTCAGCGCATAAGCATTCATCAGGTTATTGCCACAAAAGGGCGCCGCCGCGATCAGCACCCGCTCGGCCACCGAGATCACCCGCTGCTCGGGCGCAAACTGGCTGGAGAAGGAATCCGGCGCACGGGCCGCCGCTTTGGCCCACTGACCCGAATTGATGATGCTTTCCTGATGCGCCGCCTCTTGTGCCACTGCATCGGGTGTCGCCACGGTGTAGGCGGTGGAGGGCGCGGCGCAGCCGGCCAGAGCCAGCAGGGCAGCGGTAAGCAGCAGGGAGCGCATGGGTAACCTCGTATCTGGCCAAGTGACGAGGGCGAGTGTATAAAATCCCTCATGACTTTTGTAGCTGCAATCGGTCGCACCTTTTTGCTGTTTTTATCCGCCACCGGGCGGTTTGCCCTGTTTACCGGGCAGGCGGTGAGCCATTGTGTGCGGCCGCCGCTTTACCTGCGGCTTTTGGTCCGCCAGATGGTCGATATCGGCTATTATTCCCTGCCGGTGGTGGGCTTGACCACCCTGTTTGCGGGTATGGTGCTGGCTCTGCAAAGCTATACCGGCTTTGCCCGCTTTAATGCTGAAGGAGCCGTAGCCACGGTGGTGATCCTGTCGATCACCCGTGAGTTGGGCCCGGTGCTGGCGGGGTTGATGGTGGCCGGGCGGGTGGGCGCGGCCATGGCGGCCGAGCTGGGCACCATGCGTGTGACCGAGCAGATCGACGCGCTAACCACGCTGTCCACTAATCCCTTCAAATACCTTATTACCCCGCGCCTGCTGGCGGCCACTCTCATGTTGCCCTGTCTGGTGCTGGTGGGGGATGTAATTGGCGTGTTTGGCGGCTATCTGGTGGGCGTGTATCGCCTCGGCTTTAATCCGGCCAACTATATCCAGCAAAGCTGGGATTTTCTGGAGTATATGGATGTCGTCTCCGGGCTGGTTAAAGCGGCAGTGTTCGGCTTCGTGATTGCCCTGATGGGCTGTTATCACGGCTTCAACTCCGAGCGCGGGGCGGCAGGCGTAGGCAAGGCCACCACCAATGCAGTGGTGAGCGCCTCCATCCTCATCCTCATCTTCAACTATCTGCTGACGGGGCTGTTCTTTGCTGACTGATGCTAAAATTCGCCTTGCTGGTGTGCACAAAAGCTTTGGCCCCAAGCAGGTGCTGCGCGGGGTTGATCTTGAGATTCGCCGGGCGGAATCACTGGTGGTTATTGGTGGTTCGGGCACCGGCAAGTCGGTGCTCATCAAGAACATTCTGGGCCTGATGCAGCCGGACAGCGGCACCATTCATATCGACGGGCAGGACACCACCCATGCACGGGGCAGTGCGCGGGCCGCTGTAATGGATAAATGCGGCATGCTGTTTCAGGGCGGCGCGCTGTTTGACAGTTTGCCGGTGTGGGAGAATGTGGCCTTTGGCCTCATTCAGGGTAAGCGGATGAACCGGGCGCAGGCGCGTGAGATTGCGCTCGAAAAGCTGGGGCAGGTGGGCCTGCCGCCGGAAGTGGGCGCTCTGCTGCCCGCCGAGCTGTCCGGCGGTATGCAAAAGCGCGTGGGTCTTGCCCGTGCCATTGCCACCCAGCCGGAGATCATTTTCTTTGATGAGCCGACCACAGGGCTTGATCCCATCATGGCGGATGTCATCAACAACCTGATTATCAAATGCGTGCGGCAGATCGGCGCCAGCGCCCTCACCATTACCCATGACATGGCTAGTGTGCGCAAGATTGCTGACCGCGTGGCCATGCTGCATGAGGGCAAGATCATCTGGTGCGGTTCAGTGCGCGAGCTCGATGCCAGCGGCAATGCCCATGTTGACCAGTTCATCCATGGCCGCGCTGAAGGCCCGATTCAGATGCAGGTGCGTAGCTAATCTTCGCGACCGCAGCATTTTCTGTCACAAAACTGTCGTTCGACTCACGTGCCTGTGCATGAGACGCTTTCCTTAGGTGCAACACAAACCGGGAGGGCGAACATGGGTGTAACTCTTGATTTTGATCGGGTTGTGAAGTGGGGTGCGGCAGGGATGGCGGCACTCTCGCTGGCCAGTTGTGTGGGTGGCTGTGTGAGTGATCTGCGCGATGACCGGGCGATTGATACCGCCATGACCCAGCTGATGATCGAAAAGGGTGAGGGTCAGCACAAACTAGTGGTGGGTGGGGTTGAGCGGATGGGTATTGTTCGTGCCGGCAAACCAGTGGTGTATCGTTTTGGCGGTGCGACCCCGCGCAATGATTCCAATCCCACAGCCCCCATTTTGCTCAATGGCAAGGAGGAGGCCTGCTTGATTGGCCGCTTCAAGGTGGTCAGCGGGATCGAGAACATGCCTGCGCTGAAGTGGCTCGGCATTACCTCGCAGGACTTTAATAAAACCGTGCACATGAACCCGGCTAATGTCGGCTTGGCTTGCGCGACGGGGGTGGAGAGTATCGGACCAGCGAGCGTTGGGTCCGCCGCCTCGGTGCCGGGAGTGCGTTAGAGGGAAGAGAGGGGCGCGGGGGCTTAATGGCTCCTGCGTCTCTCAATCGCCGTAGGCTTGCCTGTGTAAGGCGGCATTGGCGGCGCGAGCGGCATATGCCTGCCTGCCTGATCCGGTCAAAGCAGCAAGGGTAAAATGCGGATTCGCTAGGCGATACAAATCTTGAGCATGTGTGCTGAGTGGCGGGGGCAGCGCTGTGAGCTTGGTAAAGGCGGGCAGGCTGCCAGTGCGATCAGCCATTTCCAGTTCGCCGCGTAGGACCCGCATGGCCCCCTCGTTGAAGCCAATCCGCGCGGCGGTGCCAAGGGCAGGATGGAAGCGCAAATCGCCCTCTAGGGTTTGCCGAATGACTCCAATATCACCGCGAATAGTCGCATCCTGCACAGTTTCAATGATAGCGGTGGCGAGTAGAGCCATTCGCCCATTCGGCATGTCGTTTTCCAGCAAATCGAAGACAGGCTTGAAGTTGCCACTGGTTACGGCCGTTTCAATCAAGGCCTTGTCGTTAAATGTCGGCGTCGGAGCAGACAGCGTTGGGGTATCCAAAATACTCTCCTTAAAAATAGCGTGCGCCGTTTTAAGCAGATTGGCGAGGGCAAAGTCAACGCTGGCGTAATCGAGTATTGGTTAATGTCATAGCGCACACCAAGACCATAGCGGTCGACCGGTGGTCGTTCTATGACTGCTATATGAATAAAGCGACTATTCTACTGAAATCGTTAAGTTATATCGGCGTGATGGACGTGTTCTGCCGGTCGGTAGCCCTGTGCATATAATAATGCGGTTAAATCGCTATAACGCACCCGGGCGGCAGCCAGCGCATTAACTTTGGGTTTGGCATGAAAGGCGACCCCCAGCCCGGCGGCCTGCAGCATGGGCACATCATTAGCGCCATCGCCGACGGCCAATGTATGAGCGGCCTCGATTCCGAGCTGGGCTTGCATGTGTTTCAGTACGGCCAGTTTGGCGTGCTGGTCGAGGATCGGCTCCTCCACGCCCCCGGTCAGCTGACCATTGGCCATCAGCAAACGGTTGCCATGCTCACCATCAAAACCCAGCGCCGTGGCAACGTAACGCGTAAAAAACCGAAAACCGCCCGAGACCAGATGGCACACCGCACCATGCGCTCGCATGGTCTGGATCAGGTTTTTCCCGCCGGGGGTAAACGTCAGCCGCGGCAAGGTCGCCTCAAGGGCCGCCGCATCAAGACCGCGCAGCTGGCTCACCCGCTCGCGCAGAGCCGTTGCGAAGTCCAGCTCACCGCGCATGGCGCGCTCGGTAATCGCCGCCGTTTCGGCTTTCAGGCCCACCGCGTCCGCCAACTCATCAAGGCATTCCTGCTCGATCATGGTGCTGTCCATGTCGGCCAGCAGCAGTTTTTTCCGCCGCATGGCGCGGGGCTGGGCCAGCACATCCACCGCGCATCCGGCGAGGGCAAGCTCGGCCCGGTCGCGCGCGCTATCACACGAGATATCGCCAAAATACACATCCGCCGCTACGCCGGGGGTCAGCCACTGCGGCTCTTCTGTGGGAACACCCAGAGCGTCCCGGACTTGCCGAATTTGCTGGACTTCAAGCGGCGGATGCGGTGTTGTCGCGACCAGCGTCAGAACATTTTCATAACCGGACTTCACAACGTGGCTCCTTTGTCATCTTCCATCCTCATTATCGGTGGCCCGACCGCCAGCGGCAAGTCAGCTCTTGCGCTGGCTGTAGCCCGACAGTTCCGGGCGGCCGGATCTAGGCCGATTATCCTCAATGGCGACGCGCTGCAACTCTATCGTGACCTGCGCATTCTCTCGGCCCGACCCAGCGCCGAGGAGGAGGCAGACATTGAGCACCGCCTGTACGGTACGCTTGATGGTCGCGAGCGCGGGTCGGTGGGGCGCTGGTTAACTGCTGTGCGCACCGAGATAACTGATGCATTGAGCAAAGGGGCACGGCCTATCGTCGTTGGCGGTACCGGCATGTATCTGCGCGCCTTGATGGACGGATTGGCGAGCATTCCTCCCGTGCCCGAGGACATCCTGAACCGGACCCTGTCCGACTACGCGGCTTTGGGTGGGCGAGCCTTTCGCAAAGAGCTGGCGAATGTGGATCCGGTTGCTGCCGCTAAACTGCATGAGACCGACCCGCAGCGGCTGGTCCGGGCACTGGCGGTTTGGCGCGCCACCGGGCGTCCGCTCACGGCGTGGCAGGGTGATCCGCAGGACCGCCCCCCTCCCCACTGGCAGTTTACTACCCTCATCGCTGATCCGCCTCGCGAGTCGCTTTATGCGCGCTGCGATCAGCGCTTCGACCTGATGCTGGAGCAGGGGGCCAGAGCCGAGGTTGTGGCGCTGCTGGAGCGGGGACTCGATCCTGATTTGCCGGTGATGAAAGCCGTCGGCGTGCCCGAAATCGCCGCGTGGGTGCGTGGTGACTGGTCCCTGGAGCAGGCGCGGGACAAGGCCCGGCAGGCGACCCGCAATTATGCCAAGCGTCAATTAACTTGGTTTCGTAATCAGATGCCCTCAGCCCCGCGGCTTAACACGCTGGACCCGCGCGCGGTTGATGCGTGGCGGACCGGGGCGTGAACACAGCCGGAACGCCTTATTAACAGCTGCGACAAGAGAGAGGATTGCCCAAAGGCGAATCCGCGACTAGGTTGACCCTCACAGTCAACCCGCCGGGCGATCCGGCCCTGTATAGACAAGATGGAGTAGCATCATGGCAGAAGAAAACAGCACCGGTGGCGGTAGCAAAGCGATTGTCATCGTTATCATTCTGGCGCTCGTCGCCGTTGGCGTCGTCTGGGCGCAGCGTCTGGGCCTGATCGGCAAGAGCGGTGAAACGACCGCTGTCGAGAGTGTAAGTGATGCCGCTGCAAATCTTGGCGCTGCTGTAACTGAAGCTGCCACACAGGCGACAACCGACGCCATGAACAGTGCGGCTCAAGCTGTTACCGAAGGTGCTGCCGCTGTAACCGAAGCTGCGAGCGACGCTACCGAGGCCGCAGGCGATATGGCCAAGGACGCGATGGAGAGCGCCACACAGGCCGCCACAGAGGCAGCAGCGGCCGCTGAAACTGCCGTAGCCCCCGCTGTTGAGGCGACCACCCAGGCTGTTGAAGGTGCCGCCGAGGCGGCTACCGAGGCCGTTGCTCCTGCTGTTGAAGCGACTACCGAAGCGGTTATGCCGGCTACCGAAGCCGCGACTCAGGCTGTTGAAGGTGCGGTTGAAGCGGCTGGCGAGGCCGTTGCCCCGGCTGTTGAGTCGGCCCCGGAAGTGCTTGCTCCAGCTACGGAAACAGCTCCGGTTCCCATGCCGCAGCCCTAAACTGTATTAACGGTTATGAATCAACCGGTCGGAGCCATCCGGCCGGTTTTTTCATGCAAAATCGGGCCCGACTCCGAGTCTTCGCTTGCCGGAGACGGGCGGATGTTTTATCCAAGGGCTCACACGAAAACACAGGAACACCGCACCCATGTTTCAGAACTTCCTTGGCCTGATGTCGGCCGATATGGCGATTGATCTCGGAACGGCCAACACCCTTGTTTATGTCAAGGGCCGCGGCATTGTCCTGAACGAGCCATCCGTTGTCGCGATTGCAACGGTCCGTGGCCGCCGTCAGGTTCTGGCCGTGGGGGATGAGGCCAAGCTGATGCTCGGACGTACGCCCGGCAACATTACCGCCATCCGTCCGCTGCGCGATGGTGTGATCGCCGATTTCGAAGTGGCGGAAGAGATGATCAAGCATTTCATCCGCAAGGTGCATAACCGCCGCATCGCCGCCTCACCGCAAATCATTATCTGCGTGCCCTCAGGTAGCACTGCCGTTGAACGCCGCGCCATTCAGGAGAGCGCCGAGGCCGCCGGGGCTCGCCGCGTGTTTCTGATTGAAGAGCCGATGGCTGCAGCAATTGGTGCCGGCCTGCCGGTTACCGAGCCGACTGGTTCCATGGTGGTGGACATCGGTGGCGGTACGACGGAAGTTGCCGTCATGTCGCTCGGGGGTATTGTGTATGCCCGCTCGGTACGCGTAGCGGGCGACAAGATGGATGAGGCCATCATCGCCTATATCCGCCGCAATCATAACCTGCTGATCGGCGAAAGCTCGGCCGAGCGCATCAAGAAGGAAATTGGCGCCGCTTGTCCGCCCGAAGACGGCGAGGGCCTGACCATGGAAGTGAAGGGCCGCGACCTCATGAATGGTGTGCCCAAGGAGCTGATCATTACCGAACGCCAGATTGCTGAAAGTCTGGCCGAGCCGGTTGGTGCGATCGTGGAGGCCGTTAAGGTGGCGCTGGAGCAGACCCCACCCGAACTGGCGGCCGATATCGTCGATAAGGGCATCGTCCTGACGGGCGGGGGCGCACTGCTGCGCAATCTCGATCATGTGCTACGCTACGCTACCGGCCTGCCGGTGACGGTGGCCGAAGACCCGCTGTCCTGTGTCGCGCTGGGCACCGGCCGTGCCCTTGAGGAAATGCGGACCCTTAAGAACGTTCTCATCAATATGTACTGATCGAATAAAAGTCGGATCTGTCAGCGCCAAAGATACGAAAAGAATCTGCCTGATCGACTGATTCAGTGCTTCAATCCGGCGGCCACGGCGGTTATACTTGCTCCATGACCGCCAAGCGTAAAGCTCCGATCAGTGATAGCGCGCGCCTGCCCGCCGGGCTGGTGCAGTATGCGCCACTCGGACTGCTGATCGCTGCGGCACTGGCTCTGCTGGTGGTCAGCAGCGTGCGGCCTCAGCTGGGCGAGGGGGTGCGCACCCGTAGCACTGACCTGCTGGCCCCCGCGTTGTCGGCGGTTGGCCAGCCCATCGGGGCGTTGTCCAACCTGTTAACCACGCTCAGTAACCTGACTGAACTGCGCGCGGAGAATGAGCGGCTGCGGACCGAGAATGATCGTCTGCGCGCCTATCAGACGGCGGTCATCCAGCTGGAGGCCGAAAACAAGGGACTGCGCGATCTGCTCAAGATGCCGCTGGTGACCGAGCAGCGCGAAGTGGTTGGCCGGGTGATTGTCGATGCTGGCGGGCCGTTCAGCCGCAACATCATCGTGTTGGCCGGCAATCGGGATGGTGTGCGCACCGGCTTGCCCGCGCTGGCCGCTGGCGGTTTGGTTGGTCGGGTCGTCAGCGCCGGGCAGAATTCCAGTCGCGTCCTGCTCATCAGCGATCTGAATGCGCGGGTGCCAGTGCTCATTGAGCGCACACGCCAGCGCGCCATGTTGTCGGGCGATGGCGGTGCCACGCTTCGGCTGTCTGATCTGCCGACGGATGCGCAGATCAAGGCGGGCGATCGGCTGGTGACCTCTGGCGCCGGGGGCATCTACCCCCCCGGTTTACCAGTGGGGGTAGCCCGCGCCGATGAGAATGGGCGCGTGGTGGTGGAGCCGATTGCCGATCTGACCCGACTGGAAATGGTGCAGATCCTTGATCCCGGCACCCCGGCCGATCTGCTGACACCGGAATCCTCCCAACCCCTGCCTCCAGCCCTGCGCGGTGGCGCCGGGGGGCGCTGATGGGCGAGAACGAACATTGGCACAAGGTCAGTGACAGCGCACGCAATGTTGCGCCGTTTCTGTTGGTTTTGCTGTTGACCTTTATCAGCGTGGTGCCCTTGCAGGTTCCCGGTTATAGCGGCATCGCTCCGCCGCTGGCGTTACTGGCGATCTTTTATTGGGGGGTCTATCGTCCCGAGCTGCTGCCCGCCCCGGCTGTGGCTCTGCTGGGGGCATTGCAGGACATTCTCACAGGGGCGCCGCTGGGGCAGTATATGCTGATCTATCTGCTGGTACAGGCCAGCTTGATCAGCCAGCGGCAGCTGTTTCTGGCGCATGCTTTCTTTATCCTGTGGTGGGGCTATGCCCTGATTGCCCTGCTGGCGGCGATTGTGCTGTGGCTCATCGCTGCGGCAGTCTTGCAGACCTTGCCCGCCTTGACCCCTTTTTTGCTGCAGGCCTGCATGGGCATTGCCTTGTTTCCCCTCGTCGCGTGGCTCTGCCATCGCCTGAGCCGCCTGCTGGCGGATGATGTCTGATGCACGACTTTGAAAGTGACCGCCAGCGCCTGTTCTCCCGCCGCACCTTGTTGCTGGGCGGTTTGCAAGCCAGCGTTTTTGCGGGGCTGATTGCCCGCATGTACTATCTACAGATCACAGAAGGCACCCGCTTTGCAACGTTGGCCGAGGAAAACCGGATCAGCACCCAACTGGTCGCGCCTCCGCGCGGCATCATTTTTGACCGGTTTGGCGAACGGCTGGCCGCCAATGAGCAGAATTTCCGCTTGCTGCTGGTACCCGAGCAGGTTGGTTCTGTGGAAGAGATGCTGACCCGGTTGAACGCGTTTGTCACGCTCACCGAGGCGGATCTGCGCCGCTTTCGTCGTGATCTGCGGCGCAAGCGCCCGTTTCATCCGCTGCTGCTGGCCGATAATCTGACTTGGGCACAGGCAGCCGCGCTGGAAGTCCGCTTGCCCGAGCTACCCGGTGTCTCCATTGATGTCGGTCTGATCCGGCATTATCCCGAGGCCATCGCTACCGCTCATGTGCTGGGCTATGTCGGGGCCGTCAGCGAGGCCGATCTGAAGGCGGATGCCGACCCTTTGCTGTCCTTGCCTGCGGTGCAGATCGGTAAAACCGGGATTGAAAAGCTGCTGGAGAAAGAGCTGCGTGGGCGGGCCGGGGCGGTGGATCAGGAAGTGAACGCGCATGGCCGGGTCATTCGCCGGGTGGATGAACGAGCCGGAACGCCCGGTCAGAATGTTACGCTCACATTGGATCGGGCCTTGCAAAACTATGTCCAGCAACGCCTGATGACCGAGCGTAGCGGTGCTGCCGTGGTGATGGATGTTCATACCGGGGCCCTGTATGCATTGGCCTCGCACCCGAGTTTTGATGCCAACGCTTTCAGCCGCGGCATTGGGCAGGAAACCTACAGCGAGCTGCTTAACGATGAAACGGCCCCGCTGAACAACAAGGCGCTGGCGGGCCTTTACGCTCCCGGCTCAACCTTCAAGATGGTGGTGGCGCTCGCAGCTCTGGAAGCCGGCATCATTGATGCCGGTCATCCGGTGACCTGTTACGGGGCGATGCAGTTGGGCAATCACAAGTTCCACTGCTGGAAGCGCGGCGGTCACGGTACCCTCGATATGATCGGAGCGATCCGCGAATCCTGTGACGTTTACTTCTATGATCTGGCCAGCAAGGTGGGCATCGATGGCATTGCTGCGATGGCCCGCCGCCTTGGCCTTGGCACGGCAACCGGGCTGGATCTGCCGGGTGAAAAGGCTGGCCTGGTGCCCGATCGCCTGTGGAAAGAAGCCAACCGGGGTGAGAACTGGCAGGCTGGTGAAACCCTGATTGTCTCGATCGGGCAGGGCTATATGCTGGCGACGCCCTTGCAGCTTGCTGTCATGACCGCCCGCCTGGTCAATGGCGGGGTCGGGGTAGTCCCGCATCTGGTGAAGCAGATCGAGCAGGGCCGTCGTGAGCAAACGGAATGGCCGACGCTGGGCCTGAGCGAGCGGCATCTGGCCACAGTCCGCCGCGCCATGAGCAGTGTGTGCAACGACAAGCGGGGCACAGCCTTTGGCTCGCGCATTACCGATAAAGGTCAGGAGATGGGCGGCAAGACCGGTACCTCGCAGGTGCGCCGCATCAGCATGGCCGAGCGCAGTACCGGAGTTATCAGTAACGAAAACCGCCCTTGGCGCAATCGCGATCACGCCCTCTTTGTCGGGTTTGCTCCCGTTGGCGACCCGCGCTATGCCGTGGCGGTCATTGTCGAGCACGGGGGCGGTGGGTCCAAGGTTGCCGCGCCGATTGCGCGGGATATTCTGCTGGAGGCGCAGCGGCTCAATTCGGCGGCCACCCGTCGTGCCCCGCTGCCCGCTGCCGAATTCATTCCTCCCAATCCGGCTAATCGCCCGCAGACATCCGCAGCCGGAGCGGGTGAAGAGCCGAGTGATTAAGCCGTAGTTCTCCTGTTAACTTTTGCAAATTATGACATAAAGGACTGGACTCCGGGGCGGTTTCCTTGCTAGAAGGCTCCGTCCGTACCGGACAGTGGGTGCATAGCTCAGTTGGTAGAGCAGCTGACTCTTAATCAGTAGGTCCAAGGTTCGAGCCCTTGTGCGCCCACCATTTTTTCTCCTGGCACGTCATATCACCTGTGCAATCAGCGCTTCGGTTTGTTGCCACAGGGCTTCAGCCAGATCGTCGCGCTGGGCCTCGGGTGAGGGCGTTGCCAAACGCCCGCGATCATAATAACTCCCGCTTAGGGCCGGTGGGGCGTGCAGGGCGACTGTCAACACACCGCGCGCGGCATCGGCCGGGCGCAGGGCCACCAGCATCATTGCCCTTAGCAGCCAGCGCCACGGAGCGGCGGCTGAGCTGCCGAACTGTGTGGCGACAAAGCCGGGATGTAACCCATAGGTCTGCATCGTGGCGGGCAGACGCGCTGCCAGCGCTCGTGTGAACAGGACGTTCATCAGCTTGGTGTGCTGGTACTGCCGCCAGCCGTGATAACGGCCTTGCATCGCCTGCAGGTCATCCAGCTGCAAGATAGCGCCATGATGGGCAGCGGATGCCACGTTCACAATACGCGCGGCTGGAGCGGCAGCCAGCGCCGGGATCAGCTCGCCGGTCAAAGTCTGATACCCGAGATGATTAAGCGCGAAAGTCGTTTCAAAACCTTCGGCGGTCTCTGTCCGTTTGGTAAAGATACCCCCTGCATTATTGATGAGCAGGTCAACTTGCGGATAGAGTGCGCGTAATCTGCGCCCAATGGCCTGCGTCTCGCGGACCAGCGACAGGTCAGCGGCATGAAAGCTGACATGGGGGTTGCCACTTTGTGCCCGCACCACTTCGGTCATGCGCTGTCCCCGGCTGGGACTGCGGGCGATACCAACCACATGCCAGCCGAGTCGGGCCAATCCCAGGGCCGTGGCAAAGCCTATGCCGGAAGTGCAGCCAGAAATAATGGCGAGTCGGGGTGTGGTATTTTCGCTCATGATCGCTAAGGTGGGGCAAACCGCAACCGGAGACAACCATGGATTTTGATACATACCAAACCGCTGCCCGCAGCACCGCCATTTATGACAAAAAACACAGTATCACCTATCCCGCGCTGGGCCTGGCCGGCGAGACTGGCGAGGTGATGGAGCATGTCAAGAAGATGCTGCGCGATGGCAATGGTGTGATGGACAATGACCGCCGCGAAAAAATCATGAAAGAGATCGGCGACGTGCTGTGGTACGTGGCCAACCTCTCGGCGGATCTGGGCTTTAGCCTCAATGATATTGCCGAGGCCAATATCGCCAAGCTCAAGAGCCGTCAGGAGCGGGGTGTGTTGCACGGCGCAGGCAGCGACCGCTAGACTTTTCCCGTTTTTAACTGGCTCTTTAGAACCCGGCCTGATACCCTGCTCGCGTGAACAGGGATACTCAAGGCTGGGATCAACCCACCTGCACGCCATGCCAGACCTTGAACCGTCTCGCGCTTTCGCGCGGCGGTTATTGGGCGTTTCGGGCGGTTCATCTGTGCGCTGCTACCATGTTTATCAGCGGGGCGGTGTTTGTCGGTCTGACCGAGATGTTTTCCGCGCTGGCGGCCCTGACGTTGGCATGCTGCGGAGCGGCAAGTGAAGTCTCAGACATGATCTTGCGTGAGCATCATCGGCGCCTGCAGGATTACAGCTTTGCCCCCTTGCCGGGCACAGCCGCGGACAGCATATTCCCTTCTCATGGCGCACGCCCATTCCCTGCCGGAACATCCGCCCAGCCTTGAGGATATCGCTCGTCTTGGCCGCGCCGCTCTGCGTGAGCTGCCAGAGGCCCTGCGGACTCACCTCAAGGACGTCGCTCTCAAGGTGGAGGACTTCCCCGATGCGGAAACCATCGAAGAGCTGGAGCTGGATACACCCTACGATATTCTGGGTCTTTATACCGGGGTTGATCTGCCCCGGCGCAGCATTCTGGATGTTGGTCGCCTGCCCGACATCATCCACCTCTACCGCCGCCCGATTCTGGATTACTGGTGCGACAGCAACGAGCCGCTGAGCGCCATTGTGCGCCACGTGCTGATCCACGAAATCGGCCATCACTTCGGCTTTAGTGATGAGGATATGGAAAGGCTGGAAGACGAGGCGGATTAGTCGAGATCCGCCACATTCCCAGCTACCACCGTCCGCGCCAGCGTAAGAGAAAACCCGGCGCGGAGCATAGCCGCAATATGCTTGTCGCGTTTTTCGGCGCGGGTGCGCGGGTCGGCAAAAGGTCCCAGGCGGCGGCGGCGGGCGTAGGCCAGCGCGGCTTGCTCATCATTACTTTCATCGCCCTCCAGTACCTGCGCCAGGGTGGCCGCGCCGATACCTTTTTGCGCCAGCTTCATTTTGATAGTGCGCGTGGAGGCTCCAGCGCGGCGTAGCGCCACCAGCTTGGTTTCGGCAAAGGCCGTATCGTTCAGAAAGCCCAGCTTTTCCAGTTTTTCCAGTGTCTGCTCAATCCAGCGCGGTGCATCTGGCGGAATCTCCTCGCCCCGGCGGGCGCGACGTTGCAGGTTGCGCTGCAGCACGGCTTTGACGCCAGCGCGACTGGCCGCATAGCGCTCGAGATAATGGACGGCACTGTTATAAAGGCTGGTGGCGGTGAGCTGTCTCGGCATTTTTACCAATTTGCGCTAGACTGGGCAAAAGCTCAAGGAGGCAACGCCATGATTAATTCCGTCCTGCCCGTGTATAAGCGCGCGGACATCCAGTTTGTGCGCGGCGAAGGCTGCAACCTGTTTACTGCGGATGGCACTCGCTATCTTGACTTTGTCGCCGGAATTGCCGTCTGTGCCTTCGGCCATGCCAACCCGCGCCTCATCAAAGCGCTGACTGAGCAGGCAAACAAGGTATGGATCGTCTCCAATATGTTTGTGGTGCCCGGTCAGCAGCGCGTGGCCGAGAAACTCAAGCAAGTCAGCTTTGCTGATACTGTGTTCTTTACCAACTCAGGGGTGGAAGCGTGGGAGTGTGGAGTGAAAATCATCCGCCGCCATTTCTGGGGTAAGGGGCAGCCGGAGCGTAACCGTATCATCGTGGCACAGGGTCTGTTCCATGGTCGTACCATTGCCGCGATTTCGGCTGCGAAGACGCCCAAGATGTGCGATGGCTTTGGTCCGCTGGTGGACGGATTCGATCAGGTGCCGTTTAATGATATCGAGGCGCTAGAAAAAGCCATCACTCCGCAAACGGGGGCCATTCACTTTGAAACTGTGCAAGGTGAGGGGGGAATCACCCCGGCTACCACCGCCTACCTGAAAGCGGCGCGCGCGCTGTGCGACAAGCATGGTCTGCTGTTGTTCCTTGATGAAATTCAATGCGGCATGGGCCGTACCGGCACACTGTGGGCCTATGAGCAGGCGGGCGTGAAGCCGGATGTGATGTGCATTGCCAAGAGTTTAGGTGGCGGTTTTCCGGTGGGTGCCTGTCTGGCCACCGAAGCGGCGGCAGCGGAAATGACCGTTGGTAGCCACGGCACAACGTATGGCGGCAACCCGCTGGCCATGGCGGTGGCTGAAGAAGTGCTCAACATGATTACCGAGCCTGGCGTGCTGGCGCATGTCAACACAGTGTCGGCCTATGCAGATTTCAAGTTTCGCCAGTTGATGCAGGAATTTCCGACCCTGATAAAGGATGTGCGTGGCAAAGGCCTTATGCTGGGCCTTCAGCTCACCGAGGAGTATGCAGACATGCATCGCCTGCTGCTCAAGCACAAGCTGATTGGTGCGGGCGCGGGCAAGGATGTGCTGCGCTTTGTCCCTCCGCTAACGGTGCGTGAAGCCGAGATTGACGAAGCGGTTGAAAAAACCCGCGCGGCATGCCAAGAGCGACTGCATGAGCGACACTGATCTGGTCCAGCCGTTTCAGCTGGATATCCCTAATCTGCGCGGGCGCGCGGTGCGGCTGGGTCCGGTGCTGGATTCCCTGATTGTCCGGCATGACTATCCGCCAGTCATCGCCCGCTTGCTGGCCGAGGCCGTGACCTTGGCCGCCCTGTTGGCCGGAATGCTCAAGTTTGACGGCGTCTTTACTCTGCAGGTGAAGGGCAATGGTGCGATAAGCACACTGGTGGCTGACATTACCTCGCAGGGCCATTTGCGTGCCTATGCCCGCTTCTCACCAGAACAGCTCACGGTTTTGGGCAAAACACCGACGGCGCAGGAGCTGCTGGGCGGCGGCTATCTCGCGCTAACGGTCGATCAAAGTGGCAGCACCGAGCGCTATCAGGGGCTGGTTGAACTGCAGGGCGAAACGCTGACGGAGTTTATAACCTACTATTTCAAGCAGTCCGAACAGATTGATACCGCCTTTCAGATAGCCGTGCGGCGTGATCCGCTGCAGGGCTGGCAAGCGGGTGGCATCATGCTGCAACGCTTGCCCGAGCGGGACAAAGCGCTGGATGATGATGGTTGGCACCGCAGTCGGCTTTTACTGGACACGGTGAAAGAGCGCGAGTTGTGCGACCCGCAGCTCGGTACCAATGAACTGCTGTTCCGCTTGTTCCACGAGGAGGAGGTGCGCGTGTACGAGCCGCTGGCGCTGGATGATCGCTGCCGCTGTACGCGCGAGCGCGTCGTGGGCGTATTGCAAACCTTGACGGCAGACGATCTGGCTGAGCTAACCCAACAAGGCCCGGCCGAAGTGCGCTGCCAGTTCTGCGCTCGTCTTTATAATTTTACAGCGGACGAAGTCACTCGGCTGCGCGGCGATTCACCGGGGCCGGAGCAACCCTTGCACTAGGGTTTAGGCCCGCTGGCGGGGCGGGCCGGTCTGGGGGGCAGTTTAGCTGCTGGGGCACCGCAGGAGTCTTCCACCTTTTTATGATGGTCATCCAGAACCTGGGCCGCCATCCGGGCTTGACCGGGCTGTACCGAGCCGAGTGCGGCCGCATCAAGGACTTTTTGATAAGCTGTTTCAACTTGTCCCAGAGTATCGCGCGCCGCCTCGCAAGCGGGCGATCTCAATTTGGACATATCAATCCTGTCGTTCGGCTTGGTTGGCTTGGTCATGGTAATACTCCAGTCCTATTCACCTCAGTCTAGCCGAGGGAACCTAAAACACCCTTAAACGTCAGGTTTTCTAAGCTTTCCAATAGATTAGGGCGCCTGATGTCGGCATCAGGCGCCCTTGATTGACTAGCGATCTGAACGCAGGTTTATCCAGCGTCGCGGATACGCCCGAGGAAGCCATCAACTTCCTGTTTAAGGTGCTCGGCCTCGCCGGACAATGCGCCAGCCGCATCCAGAACCTGACCGGCCACGCGCGTGGTCTCACTTGCAGCTGTGCTGACATTACCAATGTTGGCTGACACGTCCTTGGTGCCGATTGCCGCTTCCTGCACATTGCGGGAAATTTCGGACGTCGCCGCGCCTTGCTGTTCAACCGCTGCCGCGATGGCCGAGCTGATCCCGTTGATGCGCTCAATTGTGCCGCTGATGCCGTTGATTGCCCGGACGGCGTCCTGTGCGGCACTCTGCATCGACTGGATCTGCGCCGTAATGTCTTCGGTCGCTTTAGCGGTCTGGCTGGCCAGATTCTTCACCTCACTGGCAACGACGGCAAAGCCCTTACCGGCCTCACCGGCGCGGGCGGCTTCGATGGTGGCATTGAGGGCAAGTAAGTTGGTCTGATTGGCAATCTCGCTGATCAGTTGCACGACATCGCCAATCTTGGCTGCTGCCTCGGCGAGCGACCCCACAGTCCGGTTCGTGTTGTGCGCCTCCTGCACAGCGGCACTGGCGGTCCGGGTGGAATCCTCGACCTGGCGATTGATTTCCTGAATTGAAGCTGTCAGCTCTTCCGTGGCCGAGGCTACTGTGGCGACATTCGCCGCCGCCTGCTCGGACGCAGCGGCCACGCTGGTGGCGCGGTGATTGGCATCATCGGCCGTATTGTGCAGGGATTGCGCAAATTGCTTCATGTCGTAGGCCGAGCGGCTCACGGTATCAACCACCGCCTGAATCGCCTGTTCAAATTCCATCAGCAGGTTGGCCGTATGTTCATGCTTGCGCATTTCCTCCTGCACCCGCCGCGCCTCTTCAACCCGCATCTTTTCAGAATTAATCAGACTGGTCTGGAATACCTTGAGGGCACCGGCCATGTCGCCGATTTCATCCGCCCGACCGGCGAAGGGGATCGGTGTATCCAGATCATTCTCGGCCAGTGTCCGCATCCGCGCCGTCATGCGGGCCAGCGGGCTGGCAACACCTTTGATGATGATCGCCAGAATGACAGCCATGACCGCCAGGAACAGCATACCTTCCTGTAACAGTGTCCAGTGCTGCGCGGTCAGGAACCCGTTAATACGCGTGTTGAGTAGCCGCTCAAGATCAGCCGAGGTTACGGTGTACAAATTCTCAAGACTGTCGATCGCGGCGGCCAGCTCGGCTCTAGTCGGAGCCCGATCCTGCCAGAGATCGACGATATTGACCACCGCTGCGCTGTAAGCAGCATAGGGGGAGGCCAGCGCTTTCTCAACGCTGCCATCGGCGTTACCGCTATAGGCGGAGTCCAGAGACCCGGCCAACCCGCCGGTCACCGTCTGCAACCCGGCCTTCAGCACCAGCAGGTTGAGTTTTTCATCGGTATCGATATAGCCGTCAGCGTAGGCCGCTTTGGACGCTAGAGCCAGCTCGGTCACCCGGTCAAGGATGTCGGGGAGTTTGACGACGATGATATCCATCTCGTAAAAGCTGTCGAGATCAGGATCAAGGATGAGGTTTGATTTATCGCCCACACGGGAAATCAGGGCCCGCAACGTATCATGCTTGTCTTTGCTGACACTGCCTTTCAGGGCGGCAACTGTAGCTGCGGCTGTGTCGGCCGACTGCAGGTCGGCGCCGTAGCGGGATTCTGTGGCCGCAATCACCTCGTCCGCTCCGGTTGGCGCCGAGGTGAGGCCCAGATCCGCCCGGCTGAGACCAAAATGAACGCGCGCGACATCGCGGAGATACTGAACGCCGACAATCTCTTTTCGCGCAAAATCAATCGCTACGTTTTGCGACTTCACCAGCTCCCAGAGCGCTGCCCCTAGAGGGATAATGAAGAGGATCGCAGCTAGACAAAGTTTACGGGCGATTGTGAAACGCATAATAGAGACTCCCCATAGGAAAAAGTTCTCTAGTTATGACCTTAATTGGTTAACACTTCTTGTATATTTGACGTAACTCAAGTCTCTGCGCGAGATAAGCTTTTTATTGTCTGGCCGTTAAGTATCTGCTCAACCAATGATTTGGTCATGAGCATGATAAGCTCGCGGGCCGGTTGCAGTGTTACGACCTTGCCGTTCCGATAGGCCGCAACGGCAGCAGTGAGGGCGCCGGTCAGCAGGGCTGCTCGCAACTCTACCTCCGTCGGCGGGACCAGGTCTGCCAACTCGCGGCGTAGCAGGCTGGCGGGGGTCATCACATCGCGCGCGACCTGAGCCGACAGGCCATGCGGGACCAGAAACAGATAGTCAAACAGTTCGGTCTGCCGCTCGGCCGCCATCAGCAGCCAGTCGAGCATGAGGGATAGCCGCTCGCGTGGCGACTCGCCCCGGCTGGCGGCACGATCCATATAGGTGGCAAAGGCCAGCCAGTTGCGCACGAACAGGTCCACCGCCAGCTCATCCTTACTGGTAAAGTGGCGGTAGATGGTGCCCTCCGCCACACCGGCGGCGGCGGCAATATCGCGTGTGGTGGTGGCCGCGACACCCGACTGAACAAACAATCGGAGGGCAGCAGCACAAAGTTTCTCACGCGTGGACATGCCGTCCTGATTAGAATGCTTTGCGTCAGCCTGCAAGCGGAGTATGTTCGCGCCATGGCTGATCTGACCGCGACCCCGTCTGTTGATGAAATCACTGAGCGCTTCAAGAGTGGCGATCTGCATGATCTGTGCGATGCCACCGAAGCCGCCATTCGCGAGGGCGGCGGCTTTGGCTGGTTGCAGGTGCCCGCGCGCGATGCGCTGGAGCGCTACTGGAAGGGCGTGCTGGTGGTGCCGGAGCGTCGTTTGTTTGTGGCCCGGCTTGATGGCGTTATCTGCGGTAGTGCCCAGATTGTGCGCCCCACCCGCAATAACGAGGCGCAAAGCCACAGCGCCCAACTGACCACTACCTTTATTGCGCCGTGGGCGCGTGGCCATGGTCTGTCCAAGCAGCTCACCACCACTCTGCTGGAGGCGGCTAAGGCTAGCGGTATCCGCGTCGTCAATCTGGATGTGCGTGAAACGCAAGGTGCCGCCATTGCCCTCTACCGCTCGCTTGGCTTTACCCAGTTTGGTCAACATCCCTTCTATGCCCTGGTGGACGGCGCATTTGTTAGTGGCCTCTACTTTACCAAGGACCTGAACGCATGAGCATACCGAGTTACGATCACAACAACATCTTTGCCCGTATTTTGCGGGGCGAGATTCCCTGCACCAAGATTTATGAGGATGAGTGGGCGCTGGCCTTTCCGGATATCAACCCGCAGGCCCCTGTGCATGTGCTGGTTATTCCCAAAGGCCCATATGTAAACTTTGCTCATTTTGCCGGGGCGGCCAGCGGCCCGGAAGTGACGGGCTATGTCCGCGCGATTGGGGTGGTAGCTGACAAACTGGGCGTTACAGTGGATGGTTTTCGCCTGCTCGCCAACACTGGCAGCAACGCGCATCAGGAGGTCCCCCATCTGCACGTCCACCTGTTTGCCGGTAGGGCGCTGGGGCCGATGCTGGTAAAATAGCCCGATATCCTACTGATAAAACAAACAAATTTCAGCCATGTGATTCTTTTGACTTTCGCCGTGCCCGGGTGCTAGCTTTTTGCCGGACAGGATAGACCTGACGGAGATGGCAACATGCTGACGCGCTTACGTAAGTGGGTACAGACAATCACAAATACTCCGCTTGGCCAGCCCGCGGCCTGCTCGGCAGATTTCGCTGACGTCCCGACCGCGCCCGCTCCGCTGGTAAACCTTGGATCGGGCACCACATCCATCGGTATGCCGCCAAGAGTGAGTGACGAGCCGGTATGTGCGTCTTACGTGTTTGGCGTTGCACTAAGCGTCGAAAAAAAGACCCTCGTTTTTGATCCAGCCTTGGTGGATACCAGCAAGCATGGCACCGCTGGCGTTTATTATGTGGCCACGGCGCGCGCTACCGGTGTGGACCCGGACTATCCCGCCAGTCTGCCACCTCTGCAGGCGTTCAATGCGCTGTTTCAGATTAGCGGTGTGCATGTACCTGAGCCCGGCGTGTCAGGCCGCTATGGTGCGGAGTGTTTACCACCCGCCGAGATTACGGTGTTTGAAGAGATGATTCGTCCGCCGGGCCGGTCGCCCGTTATTCGCGTCGGGTTACGGATCAAACCGGCCTCGCCGGATGGCAAGCCGCGCCGCGCGGTCACAATCTATAACGAACAGTGGGCGCACGCGGCAACCCCCGCGCGTGCGCTGACCTAGGCCGCTTTCAACACCGCGGGGCACGCAAAATTTTTATATTATTCGTCAAATTCTTCAAAAAACTCCGGCACAATTTCGAAACTTGTAACTGGCCTTAGACCTAATTCAAGAGATTCGCACATAGTTGTTAGTCTCTCACCATCAATTAGCTCTATTGGGGCAGCACCATCTCTTTGTGATTCTTTCTTTGCGTCGGCTGTAAAGGTTCCTGTTGTAATGATAATACCCTTATCGGCTCGCCCCGCCATTGCTCCACGAAAGTCTCTAACCGTGCCTGTAGAAACAGATCCGTCATATTTTTTGCACTGAAACAAAACCCTGAATGAGACTAGAGGGTTAATTTGTAGGATTCCATACCCGTCAATGCCACCATCCCCACTTCGTCCGGTGACGGAGACTTGCACAAATCCTGCCTCACGTAACATTCTCTGGCAAAATCGTTCAAATCCTGCGGGAGGAAGTTTTTTGAGAGTAGAGAGAAGTTTAGCCTTATAATCAAGATCAGATTCGCCCACCTCGCCTTTCGAAGAAATTTCAATCTCTTGAAAGGTATTGCTCGCCTTATCTTTGCTAGCAAACCGCGACTGGCAAGTTGTAAAAATCTCACGCGCAAGCTCAGGTGTAATTTTTTCTTTTAGTCCACGCTCTGTCAGACTCCATACACCACGCTTAGAAGAATCGATAAATCCACTTTTTGCTAAATAAAATCGCGCCCAATGAATTTGGTTATATACCCTAGTCTGACCGGATTTCAGCAACTCCAGTTGTTCTTCTTCCGGAATTGCCAGTTTCTCAATTATACCGGCATATGCCTCATCGGGTGAACCAGAGCCACCAAGACTAAGTAAAACCTCTTGAAGTGGGGCGAAAAATCTAACAAATTTCGGCTGCTCTCCCTTGTTATTCGCCATCATTATCCCCTTCTGTAAGGTCGAAACATACTTGGAAATCCAGTGTTAGGCCACCTTCAGCAACGCAGGTGCAAGGCGGCGGAAGGATAGTGCTTCGGCCATATGTACGCGGGTAACCGGCTCGCTGCCCGCCAGATCGGCAATGGTGCGAGAGACGCGCAGTACCCGGTGATAGCCGCGCGCCGAGAGTTTGAGTTTGCCCGCCGCGTCCTCCAACAGGCTTTGTGCCGTGTGCTCCATCTGCGCGGCGAGTTGCAACACATCACCATCAGCATCGGCGTTGGTGCGCACCGGACGCGGCTGGTTTTGTAATGCGGCATAGCGGGCGGTCTGGATATCCCGCGCAGCTTGCACCCGGGCCGCCACGGTGGCGCTACTCTCACCGTGCGGGGCGCGCACCAGCTCAAGCGGGGGCACGGCAGGTACATCGACATGCAGATCAATCCGGTCAAAGATCGGACCGGAGATTTTGTCCTGATACTCCTGTGCGCATTTGGGCACCCGGGCGCAGGCCAGTGCGGCATCATCGATATGACCACAGCGGCACGGGTTCATGGCGGCAATCAGCTGAAATCGGGCCGGAAAGGTAATATGGCCGTGCACCCGTGCCACCATAACCTTGCCGCTTTCAATCGGCTGGCGCAGCGCCTCCAGCGTGGGGCGGGCAAACTCGGGCAGTTCGTCGAGGAACAGCACTCCGCCATGCGCGAGCGACACCTCGCCGGGCTTGACCCGGCTGCCGCCGCCCACCATGGCAGGCAGTGATGCGCTGTGGTGCGGATCGCGAAAGGGGCGATGGCGTAGCAAACGGCCATCGGTCAGCAGCCCCGCGACGGAATGAATCATTGAGACGTCAAGAGCTTCGCGCGGCGACAGCGGCGGCAGGATGCCCGGCAGGCGACTGGCCAGCATGCTCTTGCCGCTGCCCGGCGGGCCGATCATCAGCAGGTTATGCCCACCGGCGGCGGCAATCTCAAGGGCGCGCTTGGCGGTTTCCTGCCCTTTGATATCGCGCAGATCCGGCAGCGGCATACGGTCGTCTTGTACGGCGGGCTGTGGGCGCACCAGCACCTGCGTGCCCTTGAAGTGGTTGATGAGCGCGAGCAGGGAGGGCGCCGCCAGAATATCGATCTCCCCGGCCCAGGCCGCCTCAGCGCCACATCCTGCCGGGCAGATGATGCCACGGTGATTGGCCAGCGCATCAATCGCGGCGGGCAGCACCCCGGCCACGCTGGTGAGCGAAGCATCAAGGGATAATTCACCCAGCGCGGTATAACGCGCCAGCTCTTCACCGGGCAAAATTCCCATACTGACCAGCAAACCCAGCGCGATGGGCAGGTCGTAATGGCTGCCTTCCTTGGGTACATCAGCGGGCGACAGATTGACGGTGATCCGCTTGGCGGGCAGCGCCA
This sequence comes from Micavibrio sp. UBA2400, assembly GCA_002343265.1. Classification (GTDB taxonomy): domain Bacteria; phylum Pseudomonadota; class Alphaproteobacteria; order UBA2400; family UBA2400; genus UBA2400. The sequence continues at coordinate 179,379 of DDSC01000018.1, read as the reverse complement.
GACCCAGCGAGTGTAACGCCGCGCGTACCCGTTCGCGGCTTTCGCCCACCGCCTTGTCGGGCAGACCCACCACCGTAAAGCCGACAAGACCCGGTGAGGTTTGCACCTGTACGTCGATCGGCTGCACCTCGACCCCGGCAAAGGCAACGGTAGGGATATGGGCGATCATGCGCGTTTCCTGTTTGTTCTTGACCCAGCATAGCAAAGCCCGGCCAAATGGCGAGTCCTAAAAAGCAGAAGGGGCGGGCGTTACGCCCACCCCTCACACTCGACATCACGGCTTAGTGGTTGCCATGCATCATGTCGGTCGAGGCGGCGGCCTGATAGCCAAATACCGCCGGGTCAAGCATGCCGGCAATCATGGCCACATGAGCCAAAATCAGGAATGCACCAACATAAACCGCGTGGCGGATCAGGCGTTGATCGTCGGTCCGGTTACGATCAATCACCCGCAGCTCCTGCAAGGCTATGCAGATCAGGGCAATGCCACTGAGCAGGTAGCCACCCACGGCGATCACATCAACAGGGCCGCGCCACGCCCCCGCCTGAGTGATCGGCAGCACTGCGGTCTTGAGCAGATACACCATCACTCCGGCAAAGTAGACACCCCCGAGGATGCCTGCAGCACGGCTAAGGGTTTTCACCCAGCCGGTGCGGGCACGGGTAAACAGCAGATACAGCTCGGTGATGGCAACAGTCTCGGCCAGAATGACCGGGATCGCCATAAACAACAACAGATTCCACGGCTGGTTGGCGGCCAGCAGTTCCATATAATGAGTCATGGACATGGTCCAACTCCTTCCAATGAGATGTTCAGATTTTACAAGATTGAAGAGGAAGTAAGCTTACACATTAGGTGGGCGCAGCAGCGGGTAGCTGTGGGCGTGCACGACCCCAGTGCGTAGAGGGAGCGTGATCGCCACCATACGTGCCACTGGTCGCACGGGCGGCGATACCTGGGCGAAGAGGGCCGCGCAGCATCCGCTCTGGCAGTTCATCGTCTGGCCGGCGCAGGGGTGTACGAGCGACGACACATGACTCTCGCTCGTCTGGTGCGTAAGCGCCAGCTTAGACGCCGGGGAGGGGGCGCAATGCGCCGCTGGTCCAGCCAGAGCTGGCCCGGCCGAAAGCAGAAAAACAGCCAGAAGGATAGCGAGTGCCATGCGCATCATGCGATGCAGTTTAGCTATCTTTTGGCGTGGCTGATAGAGGAAAACGATGACAGATGACTAGCCGAAACGCGGCAAATCGCTTAACACACTGGCATGGGTACGCTTATTTCGCCGCTCCCGGTGCCGCCGGTCATCAAGCTCATTCGTCCGCATCATTGGATCAAGAGCGGGTTTGTTGCCGCGCCACTGTTTTTCACCCCCTCGGTCGTTTCAACCGAGAGCGTGCTGCTGGTCGCCCTTGGCGTCCTGTGCTGGAGCCTCGTAGCGAGCGCCATCTACATCTTGAACGACTGGCGCGATGTCGAGCGTGATCGCGCCCACCCCACCAAATGCAAGCGCCCGCTGGCGGCAGGGACGGTGACTCTGCCGGTAGCGATCACCCTCATGCTGGCACTGGCGGCGGGTGGGCTGATGGGCGCGTGGTGTCTGCTGCCCGCGTTTTTTATCTATTTGCTGGTCTATGCGGTATTGAATATCGCTTACTCGCTGCGCCTTAAGCATATCGCTGTCATAGACGTGATGTGTATTGCTTTGGGCTTTGTGCTGCGTGTCGAGGCTGGCGCGGCTCTGATCGGCATCACTCCAAGCGCGTGGATAGTGATCCTCACCGGCTTGCTGGCGCTGTTCCTTGGCTTTGCCAAGCGGCGGGATGATATTGTCAAGACGCTGGGGACCGACCATCGCCGCTCGCTCGATGGCTATTCGCGGCCGTTTCTGGATGTCGTGTTGGCTATTACGCTTGGTGCAGCGCTGGTCAGTTATCTCATCTATACAACCGATCCGGAAGTACAGGAGCGCCTCGGTACGGACACGCTGTTCTATACCGCTCCGTTTGTCATTTACGGTATGCTGCGTTATTTGCAGCTGACGATTGTCAAAGAGCGCTCAGGCTCACCTACCGCCGTCATTCTGACTGACAAACCCATGATCGCAACTGGACTGGGCTGGGTTCTCACCTTCATCTGGTTGATGTACGCATGATCCTCTGGGGCCAGACCACGCTGACCGGATGGGGCCGCACCAGCCGCGCGGCTACTAGCGCGGCGCGCCCGCATACACTCAGCGCAGTGCAGGAGGCCGTACAGAACAGCCCGGCGATTTTGGCTCATGGCCTAGGTCGTAGTTATGGCGATGCCGCCCTGCCGACCGAGGCTGCCCGCGCCATTCTGACCGACCAGCTCGATCAGCTGGTAAGCTTTGATCCCCAGAGTGGTGTGCTGGTCGCGCAGGCCGGGGTAAGTTTCAAAACCATTCTCGAAACCTTTTTGCCGCGCGGCTGGCTGATTCCCGTCGCCCCCGGCACCAGCTTTGTCACTTTGGGTGGGGCCATTGCCAATAACGTACATGGCAAGAACCATCCCGTTGCCGGGGCCTTGTCCCGCCATATCCTGTGGGTTGAGGTGCTGACCGCTGATGGCCGCGTGTGCCGCTTTTCCCGCACCGAGAATGCGCCCGCATTTTTTGCGACTCTGGGTGGCATCGGTCTGACCGGCATCATCGTGCAGGCGGCACTGCAGCTTACACCGGCGGCGGGTAGCTGTGTAGCGGTAACCCAGCACCGCTGTAAAAATCTGGAGGACCTGCTGGCGGCGTTCACCAGCAAGCCTGAGCGCGATGACTATGCTGTCGCATGGCTGGATGCCCTGTCCGGTGGCGCGGCGCTGGGGCGGAGTATTTTTGAGCGCGCGCATATCGCGCCGGGCAACGCCCCGGTCAGGCTTGATGGTGGCCCGGTATTTCCGCTTGATCTGCCCAGCTTTGCCCTGAACCCGCTCAGCATCCGTCTGTTCAATAAAGTGCGCTATGCGTGGGTCGGCCGCGCCAACCCGACACTCTCTATCGTGCCGCACGCGCAGTTTTTTTACCCGCTTGATCGCATTCAGCATTGGAACCGGATGTATGGTAAGCGCGGCTTTCACCAGTTCCAGTGTGTTATTCCCGATGCAGCCGCCCCTCAAGCCCTGCCCAAGCTGCTGGAGATGATTAGTCAGAGTGCCCGCGCTTCCTTTCTGGCGGTACTCAAGCGCTTGGGTCAGGAGGATGAAAATTATCTGAGCTACGCTATGCCCGGCTATGTTCTGGCACTGGATTTTCCCAACAGCCCCGGCACACCGGAGTTCTTGTCCACGCTGAATAAATTTACCCGCGATGTGGGTGGGCGCGTTTATCTGGCCAAGGACAGCACGTTAACGGCCGATGATCTGGCGGCTATGTACCCACGTCTGCCGGATTTCAAACGGGTCCTGGCCGAGCTGGACCCGCAGGAAAAATTCACCTCACGCATGGCGCAGCGCCTTGGCTTACGGAGGACCGCATGACCGGAACCTGGATCATTCTTGGCGCTGGCTCGGCGCTGGCCAAGGCCTTTGCCCGTGAAGCGGCCAAGCACGGGGCGCATCTTATTCTGGCCGGACGTAACCCGCAGGAGCTGGCCACGCAGGAGCAGGATTTGCGACTGCGCGGCGCGGCGAGTGTTACCTGTGCGCTGTTCGACGCCATGAATGAGCAACACCGCGGCGCACTGGTGGCTATGGCAGCACAGGCCAAAGCCCCGGTCAGCCTCTATTGGGCGATTGGTACCATGCCGGAGGAAGCGGCGATGCGGGCGGATGCCGTATTATGTACACAGATGGTCAACAGCAACTTCACCAGCGCGATGCTGACCTGCAATGCGCTGCTGCCGTTGTTTGAGCAACAGAAAGCCGGAGCGATTGTGCTGCTCGGCTCGGTCGCGGGGGATCGTGGCCGCAAGAAAAATTACCAGTATGGAGCCAGCAAGGCGGGGCTGGCCGCTTACGCCCAAGGTCTGGCCGCGCATTTGTCGGCCTTTCAGGTGCCTGTACTTCTGGTCAAACCCGGGGTGATGGATACCCCCATGACCTGGGGCAAAAAAAATCCACCCCTGCCGCTGGGCGTGCCGGAGGGGCTGGCCAAAGTCTGCTGGCAGCGCGCCGCCCGCGGCGGAACACTTTATTATCCGTGGTTCTGGTGGCCGATCATGCTGGCGATTTTGCACTTACCGCGCAAAATCTTTAATAAACTTAACTTTTAGGGCGGGCAAGGTAACCAGCCCTTAACCCTGATCTTCTAAAGGTAGAGCATGAGTGAAGCTGCCTCTCCCGCGCCTGATGCGCCCAAGAGTTTCCGCGATCTGGCCTTTAAAGTGCCAGATGACGTTTTTGAGCCGCTCATCCAGAAATACTGCCGCGATCTGACCGAACTGGCCCGCCTTGGCAAGTTCGACCCGGTCATTGGTCGCGATGCCGAGATTGATCAGGTCATCACCATTCTACTACAGCGCGGGCGCAGTAACGTGGCGGTTTGCGGCCCGGCCGGTTCGGGTAAGACTGCGTTGTTCACCGGCTTTGCCGGTGCGGTGGCCGAGGGCAAGGTGCCCAAGATGCTCAAGGATGCCCGCGTAATCGAGCTGGAGTTTCCCACCATGGCGGCGGGCACCACTACCCGCGGTGAGTTTGAGGGCCGCCTGATCCCCTTCATCAAGGGGTGCGGCGAGCGCAACGCCAGCAAGAAATTTCCGCCCATCATCCTGTGTATCGACGAAATGCACACCATGATGCCAACCTGTAAAGCTACCGCTGCCTCGGGCGTATCGGACATTCTCAAGCCCTACCTCACCGTGGGTGATTTGCAGGTGATTGGTGCTACCACGGTGGACGAGTTCCGCCAGTATGTGGCTGCCGACCCCGCGATGGATCGCCGCTTTCAGAAGGTGCTGCTCGAAGAGCCGAATGTAGAAGCCACCATTCGCATCATCAAAGGTTTGCGGCCGAAATACGAACAGCATTTCGGCATCACCATCGATGAAAAGCTGTGCGAGGATCTGGTCATCATCGCCACCAAGTTTCTGCGCAAGCAGAACAATCCGGACAAGTCGATCGTCACACTTGACCAGTCTTGCGCCCGCGCGGTCAAGAAGGGGATGGAAACACTGGAATGGGTCTGCGTCGCCGAAACAGTCGGCAATCAGACCGGCGTGATCCCCTCCGCGATTGAACCGCCTTCGAAAAAGGCTGGCTGACGCTGCGTCGCTGTGCAGTGCAGCAGCGTTTTTCATGGCTCAGTCCATCGCGCAGTGATAAAATGAGCCGATAAAAACTACATCAACAGACCAAGGGGAGTATGATGAGCGTATTCTCGGCCCGCGATTTCTCAGCTCATGAGCAGGTGGTGTTCGCTCATGACGCCGCCAGTGGTCTTAAGGCGATCATTGCCATTCACAATACCCGCCTTGGCCCGGCGCTGGGTGGCTGCCGTATGTGGCCCTATGCCAGTGAAGAGGAGGCGGTGATCGATGCGCTGCGTCTCTCACGCGGCATGAGTTATAAATCCGCCCTCGCGGGATTGCCACTGGGTGGCGGTAAGTCGGTCATCATCGGGGATTCGCGCAGCCAAAAAACGCCCGCACTGATGCAGGCGATGGGTCGCGCGGTCGAGCAACTGGCAGGCCGCTATATCGTGGCCGAGGATGTGGGCACCAGCACGCCCGACATGACCGAGATTCGCAAGCAGACCAAGCATGTGGTGGGTCTTGCGCCTGACCAAGGCGGCAGTGGCGACCCGTCACCCGCCACGGCATGGGGCTGCTTCCTTGGCCTCAAGCAGGCGGTACAGCATCAGCTGAAAACTAGCGACCTAGAAGGCCTGACCGTGGCGGTGCAGGGCCTTGGCAATGTCGGCCAGCACCTGTGCCATCTGCTGCATGAGGCCGGGGCCAAGCTGATTGTGGCCGACATTCGCCCCGAGAGCGTGGAAAAGATCGTGTCGGCTTGTGGCGCTCGCGCCGTTGGCACCAGTGAGATTTTGGCGGTTGAGGCCGATGTGCTCGCGCCCTGTGCGCTCGGGGCCATCCTGAACGATGCCTCCATCGCCCAGCTCAAAACAAAAATCATCGCCGGCTCGGCCAATAACCAGCTTGCTGAAGCTCGCCACGGACAGACGCTGCGTGAGCGCGGTATCCTGTATTGCCCGGACTATGCCATTAACGCGGGCGGCGTCATTAACGTCTGCTATGAGCATTTAAGTGGCCCCGGTGGCTATAACCGCGACAAAGCCTATGCCCATATCGGCAAAATTGCGGGCACCATGCAGGCGATTTTTGATCTGGCCGCCCAGCAGGATATCCCCACCAGTCTGGCCGCCGACCGCTTGGCCGAACAACGGTTAACGGGTGGAGACGGCAGCCAGAAAGCGGCCTAAGCCTCACGTTAACCATTTTATTCTTGCACTGGGATTACCCCTCATGCTTGAACGAACCAGCATAAGCAGCTGGAGGTACACTATGTCTGATCTTTTGGTGAAAAAACTCGAATCGTCTTGGATTCCCGGTCGGCAGATCGCTGTGCTGGAAGCGACCAAAAAGTGCACCGCAGTTTTTGGATCCATTGCTGGCGACAAGTGTTTTTATATGAAACAAGGCGAGCGCGTTCGCTTGAGGGTTCCTACAACAAATTGTTGGGAAGTAGGTGACAAAGTTAAATTTGAGAATGTCATTACCCCCTTTAATCAAACTAAATTCAGCTGGAAATGGGCTTAAACTTGGATATTTTTCTTCACCCTCGCGGCTGATTTCTGCTATATCCAGCCTCGGAAGGCTGGTTGGACGGGCGAGTCGCCAACCCGGACAGGGCCGAAAGGCAGCATCCGTAACGAATTTTTCTCGGGTCAGCCAGTCTTCCACCTGATCTTCCCGAGGGGCGCCAAAACATGAGCCAAGAGCAAAAAAAAGCCAAGCCCTACCCCGGCACAACGGATGCACGAGAAGAGCTTATTAAAAGCCTTGAGGGTGCAAGAGACGCCGCAAAAGATGTTTTGGATGCTCTTGATGAGGAAATAAGAAAAAATGACCAGCTTGGTCGCTCTCATTCTGGTCGTGGCTATGGCGGACTGCCAGGCAGCAAGTTGCGCTTCGATTAGCTATTTCCTGTAAGCCAAGATAGGGAAAATGGTGGCGACTCAGCCGCATCCGCGCTATCTCTGAGCCATGTCCGACGCCCTGTTTGAACTGCCTGAAACCCCGGCCCCCAGCCAGAACGCCTATCGCGTACTGGCGCGCAAATACCGCCCGCAGAATTTTGCCGAGCTTAAGGGTCAGGGCGCGTTGGTGCGCACCCTCACCAATGCATTCGAGACGGGGCGCGTGGCGCATGCTTTTATCCTGACCGGGGTGCGCGGTGTCGGTAAAACCACTACCGCCCGCATCATCGCCAAGGGGCTGAACTGCGAGAGCGGCCCCACCATCAACCCCTGCGGCAAATGCGCGGCCTGCACCAGCATTGCCGAGGGCCGCAATGTTGATGTGATCGAGATGGATGCCGCCAGCAATACGGGTGTCGATAACATCCGCCAGTTGCTGGAGAATGTGAAATACGCCCCCACCAGTGTGCGCACCAAAGTCTACATTATCGACGAAGTGCATATGCTCTCCACCGCCAGCTTCAACGCACTGCTGAAGACGCTGGAAGAGCCGCCACCGCATGTAAAATTCATTCTCGCCACCACCGAAATCCGCAAGGTCCCGGTCACCATCCTCTCGCGTTGCCAGCGCTTTGATCTGCGCCGTATCGAGCCGGATGTCTTGCGCGCGCATTTTGCCGAAGTGGCGAAGGCCGAGCAGGTTGAGGTAGAGGACGAAGCTCTGGCCCTGCTCGCGCGCGCGGCGGATGGCTCGGCGCGTGATGGCCTGTCGCTGTTTGACCAAGCGATTGCCCGCGCTACACCTGTAACGGCAACGGATGTGCGCGACATGCTGGGTCTGGCTGACCGCGCCCAGATTACCGCGCTGCTGACCGCTGCCCTGCGCGGGCAGGCCGCCGATGCACTGGCTACGCTGGCCACGCTGCATCAATGCGGAGCCGAACCGCTGGCGGTGTTGCAGGATCTGCTCGACGCCACGCATCAGCTCTCGCGCCTTAAAATCCTTCCACCAACCGCCAACATCGGCGTGACCGAAACCGAATTGAAGAATCTGCGCGAATTGGCCGACAGCTTCACCACCCCGGTGCTGGCCCGCGCGTGGCAGGTGCTGCTCAAGGGTGTAACGGAGTTGCAAAGCGCCCCGCAGCCCATGGCCGCACTAGAAATGCTTATTATCCGTTTGGCGCATATCGGCACGCTGCCGCCACCGGGCGATCTGGTGAAGAAGCTCGAGAAAGCCTTGCAGGACGGGCTATCCGCAGGCGCAGGCGGATCAGCGACGTCGCCCAGCCAAACCACCGCCCCCGTGATGAAAATGGCGGTTGGCCAAAGCCGCCCCGCGCCTGTGGTCCAGGCCATCGCCCAACCGCAAGTCGCCGCCATGCCGACAAGCTGGAAAAGTGCGGTCGCCCTGTTTGCCGAAAAGCGCGAGCTGACCCTGTATGGCCAGCTCAACACGCTGGTCGAGTGCGTCAGCTTTGCGCCCGGTACCTTGGAGCTGTTCTTGCGCCCCGGCACGCCGCCCGCCTTGGCCCCGCGCGTCGCCAGCTGTCTGCAGGAGTGGACCGGCCAGCGTTGGTTGGTAAATCTGGCCCGCAGCTCCAGCCACCTCACCTTGCGCGAGCAGGACGAGGCGCAGGAGCAGAATGTGCTGCAACAGGCGGCCGAGCACCCTCTGGTAAAAGCCGTGCTGCTGGCTTTTCCGGGTGCAAAAATTGCGGCAGTGCGTGATAAGGTGGCCGCTGCGGTGCTGGATGAGCCCACCCCGGTGGAGAGTGACAGCAGCACCGATCTGGGTATTTTTGACGAGGAGTAAGTTATGAACATTATGGCGATGATGAAGCAGGCCCAAACCGTGCAGGCCAAAATGCAGGATGCACAGGCGCGGATCGCGCAGATGGAGTTTGTTGGCCAGAGCGGTGGCGGGGCGGTGCAGATCACGCTCAGCGGCAAGAACGAAGCCCGCAAAGTCCAGCTCGATGCCAGCGTGGTGAATGCAGCCGAGAAAGACATGCTGGAAGACCTGATCCTCGCTGCCATTAACGATGCCCGTAGCAAGTCGGAAGCCGCAACAGCCAGCGAAATGAAAGCCGCCATGGGCGGGCTGAACCTGCCCCCCGGCCTGAATCTGCCCTTCTGACATGATCGGTGCCGAGCTTGACCGCCTGATCCAGCTGCTGGGTAAATTACCCGGCCTTGGCCCGCGCTCGGCGCGGCGGGTAGTGCTGCATCTGCTCAAAAAACGCGAAACGCTGATGCAGCCACTAGCCAGTGCGCTGATTGAGGCCGATGCAAAACTGCTCACCTGCACCCTGTGCAACAATGTGGATGTGCACGACCCTTGCACCATCTGCCAGCAAAGCGGGCGCGATACCCACCAGCTGTGCGTGGTGGAAGATATCGCCGATCTGTGGGCGATCGAGCGCACCCGCAGTATCAAGGGCCGCTATTATGTGCTCGGTGGTCTACTCTCAGCCCTCGCCGGCATTACGCCCGATCAATTGCGTATCCCGCAGCTTCTGGCCCGCGCCGTGGCTGAAAATATCACTGAGGTTATTCTGGCGCTGCCCGCCACCGTCGATGGCCAAACCACCGCCCACTATATTGCCGACCGCTTGCGCGAGGCGAACATTCCCGCCAGTCGCTTGGCCCATGGCGTGCCGCTGGGCGGCGAGCTGGATTACCTTGATGAAGGTACCTTGGCCACCGCATTAACCGCCCGGAGAAGCGCATGAACCTTGATCTCCTCTCCCTTGGCATTGGCTTTGGCCTTGGCGGTGTGATTGCCGCTGCGGTGTGGCTGCATTTTCGGTCCCTACACCAGGCGATGACGGATCGCTTCAAGGTGATGTCCGATGAAGCGCTCGCGCAAAACCATGGCACATTGGTCGACCAGCTTAGCGCGCGCGAGCAAAGCTTTCGTGAGTTGATTGCCCCCATCGCCCAGCGCCTGAGTGAGCTGGACAAGAGCCAGCATCTGCTCGGTCAGCAGTTGCTGGGGCTGGGCAGTGAAACCGGCAAGCTGGTCAATGCCCTGAAAACACCGCATGTGCGCGGCCGTTGGGGCGAGGTGCAGCTCAAGCGCGTGGTGGAGCTGGCCGGGATGCTTGATCACTGTGATTTTTACGCGCAGGTGACTACCGAGAGCGGCCGTCGTCCTGATCTGGTGGTTAACCTGCCCGGTGGCAAGCAGATTGCCATTGACGCCAAAACACCGCTCGATGCCTATCTGCGTGCGCAGGACGCCGCCGATGAGACTGAGCGCAAGACCCTGCTGCTGCAACATGCGCGGCAGGTGCGCGAGCATATCAAGCAGCTGAGTGCCAAAAGCTATTGGGAGCAGTTCCAACACAGCCCAGAATTTGTGGTGCTGTTTCTGCCCGGCGAGAATTTCTACGCCGCCGCCCTGCAAGCCGAGCCGAATTTGATCGAGGCCAGTCAGCAGGAGCGCGTGGTGCTGGCCACTCCCACCACGCTGATTGCCTTGTTGCGCGCGGTGCATTATGGCTGGCGGCAGGAAAAACTGGCCGATACCGCCCGCGAAATCGCTGCGCTGGGTGCCCAGCTGTATGAGCGCAGCGAGGTGATGACCCGCCACTTCAGCAAGGTTGGCGACGCCCTTGATAAAGCGGTTGGCGCTTATAACAGCACGCTCAGCGCTTATGAGAGCCGGGTGCTGGTGACCGCCCGCAAGCTGCACGAGACCGAGGCGCTAACCATCGGCAAGGTGATTGAGGAGCCAGTGGCCGTTGACAGCCGTCCACGCCTGACCGCCACCGCTGAGCCGGAGAAGATTGAGTAAACCAACATGAACGACCAGCATCTTGACCGCAAACGCACCCACGATGTGAAAGGCAAGAAGGTAACGTTCACTTTCCGCGCACCGGAATCCATCACACCTGCCTTTGCTAAAATCACCAGCGTGGTGGTGGCTCCGTTTGATGAGAATGGAAATCTGGTGGTGGCAAAGCTCATCAAACGCGGGGTGGACTTGCCCGGTGGCCATACCCAAGTGGGCGATCACAGTATTGAAGACACCGCGCGGCGCGAATGTGCGGAAGAAGCATTTATCACCCTTGGCGCGCTTAAAATCGCCAGCTTTATTGAATCGGATTATTTTGGCAGTGCGCCCGAACAACTGACTTATATGGTAGTAGTGGCAGCCACGGTGGGCCAGCTCAACCCGGTGGTGCCTAATGAGGAAAGCGCCGGGCGGGATATTCTAAGCCCTGACCAGTTCCTGCAGCTCTATCAAGGCAATGCCGAGCTGATGCGTGATATTTTACATTACGCCCGGGCAGCCTACGCACAGCTAAGGCCCGCCACAGGCAATAGTCCTGCACCACCTGCGCTGTAGCCATGCAGCACGAAAAGCGCACAGATCTTCTAGCGGGAAGAACCATCTGGGTTTTCGCGCTGGATAACCGCTTTGATGACAGGCTCACCCTGCTGATTTCCAAAGTGTCGGAGGCGGTATTGCCCGACACCGAGGGCAATCATATCGGCCACGGCAGCACGATGGATGAGTTTATCCGCAAGCAACCCGGCGTGCGGTTTCTTATCAACGGGGGGTTCTCGCATTATCGCAAGAATTTTTATGACTGGCCACATCAGGACTATCACGTGGGTGATCCGGTCGGGTTGGTCAAAATCCGCGATCATACTTATGAAGATTTCCGTGATCGCACCAACTTCGGCTTCTTTGTACAGCGGGCCAAGCACGAGCCATGGCGTATTGTGCTTTATGAGGAGCTGGATAAAGCAGCGAAATATATTCTCGGCTGCACCCCGTTGCTGATCTATCGCGGCGAGGTTTTGTCATTGCCCGCCGACAAGATGCTGCCGCTGGAGAGCGGAAAAATTACCCCGCCCAGTATCTTGGCGCATGGGTTGCAACGGCACCCGCGCACAGCCATCGGGCTTAAAGATGGCCAGATCGTCTTTCTGGTGGTTGAAGGTGATGACAACACAGGCGGGTGCACTTTGCTCGAGTTGCAAGAGGTTGGTCGCCAGCTTGGTCTGCGAGATTTTCTTAATCTTGACGGTGGTGGTTCCAGCCAGTTTCGCCTCTGGCAGGGCGATCATTATCTGAAAAACGCCATCGCCCCCGAGGATGCCAACCGTATCCTCGGGCACGTGCTGGTGCTGTTTGATGAAACGCTCAAGCCTTAGAGGCTCCTCAGGCGACCGCGTAGGCGTGTAGCGGGGGCACAGCGCGCGGGCGCGGCGGTCCAACCAGCATCGCTTCTGCCGGAGCAATATGCTTCCAGCCGCGCTTTGGCGTATCTGGTGCGGGCTGATCCTGCGCTGGTTCCTGCGCGGGCGTGGCAAAAACCGGAAATTGCATCTGTACGGCTTGCAGTGCCGCGGCGGGATTCAACCCATAGGGCAAGCCCGCCTTGGCCCGCCGCACTGTTTCCGCCAGCATTGGTGAGCGGGTCATGAAGCTGTGAAGGGCCGTGGCTGCCGTTAGGGCCGCGTTACCGCCACAGACTGTATCGTGCAGCGCAATCAGCCGGTCGGCTGTCATATCGTTCTGCCGCAGGGATACCAGTAGCATGTACTCAAAATGCGGCTGATTTGGCTCATGAAATTCATTTTTTTGCACCCGAGCCGCCTCACACGCCGCGTCTACCTCGCGGCGGTTCTGCTCCATCGCGGTGGTAGCAACGCGGGTCAGTTCACGGAGTATGGCGTGGGCGCGAGGGGAGTCACCGGCGATCCGGTTCATCAGGTCACTGTTGCTGTCACTCAAGGAAACTGTGCCCATTTTACAACTCCCTGTTTTGCATGATGCCTTTTTATTGGGCAAAGCGTAACAGGGGTTTGATGGGCTGACAATTAAAATCTAGAGAGAGGGCAAAAAAGACAGGAAATTTCTGTGCCTGTCAAAAGCGACTCGTCAGGACAGGCCTTTGCTACCCATGGCCAGAAACTTCTGGCGCCGCTCCGCCTTCAGCGCCGAGGGATGGCGGCTGAGCAGCTCCTGCAAACCGGCATCAATCATCGCGCTCACAGCAGCTTGTATCGTGGCTGGGTCACGATGCGCGCCGCCCACCGGTTCTTCGATAATTCCGTCAATCACGCCCAATTGCTTAAGGTCTTGGGCCGTCAGGCGCAGCGCCGCAGCAGCGTCCGCCGCATTGGCGGCCGAGCGCCAGAGAATGGAGGCGCAGCCTTCCGGCGAAATAACCGAGTAAATGGCATGCTCAAGCATATAGACGCGGTCGGCTGTGGCGATGGCGATAGCGCCACCGCTGCCCCCTTCACCGATCACCACCGAGATGATGGGCACGGCGGCGCGCAGGCAGCTTTCGATGCTCTTGGCAATGGCTTCGGCCTGCCCGCGTTCTTCAGCTTGTACGCCGGGAAACGCGCCAGCGGTATCAACCAGCGTAATGATGGGCAGATGGAAGCGATCCGCCAGCGCCATTAGCCGCTGCGCCTTGCGGTAGCCTTCGGGCTTGGCCATGCCAAAATTATGCTTCACCCGGCTTTCGGTATCATGGCCGCGCTCCTGACCCATAACCACCACGGCTTGCCCCTTGAAGCGGGCCAGCCCGCCGATGATGGCCGCATCCTCGGCATAGTGACGGTCACCCGCCAGCGGCTGAAAATCGGTAAACAGAGCGTCGATATAATCCTTGGCGTGGGGGCGATTGGGGTGGCGCGCCACCTGCACCTTTTGCGCCGGGGTCAGCTTGGCGTAGGTATCCTTCAGCAGCCGCTCGATCTTCTTTTCAATCCGGGCCACTTCATCGGCAATATTGATCTCGCCCGAACTGCTGACGCGGCTCAGCTCTTCCTTCTTGGCTTCGAGTTCGGCGATGGATTGTTCAAAGTCGAGGTTCAGCATGAGGGCTTATATGGCCTATTTACACTTTTTCGGCAAGCCGATAGCCGGATAAAGTTCGTTTCACCTTGATTAACTGGTTAATATTGTTGGGATTATTTTGCATTTACGGTTTGTCTAATGTTAGACTTTTCTCAATGCGCAAGATCTGGAATGAACTGGCCCAGCCCGACATGTCACTCCTGCGGTCTTGGTCGCCGGAGACAGCGGCCTCTATGCCGTTCCAGCAGCCGTATGTTGCCGTATTTTCTGATGGTCCCAAGCAGCTCCTGTATGTCGCGGCCCGCCATCCCAGAGCTGACGACCCGACCTCGCATCCACCATCCAGCGCGACCTGTCAAACCATCAAAGGCCTGTTTGCTGACATAAACACACGACCGGATTTGGTTGTGCTTGAGGGTATTGCCCAGCGCGGCCAATATTCGCAACCCGATTTTCTAGAAAAAGCCATCTCGGATGCTCAGAATAACTTCAAGGACAGCGCCGAGTCTGCCTTTGCCGCCTATCTGGCCCACAAGAGTGGTATCCCCTTTAGCTCAGGTGAGCCGTCGGAGCTCGATACTCTGCGGGAGTTACAAAGAAGGGGCTATAGCGCACTGGATGCCGTTTGTTTTGACGTAACACTATATTTGCAACAGGAAGCCCGGCAACGTCGTTTAAGTCCCCACACGGACGCTATCGAACGCGAAGGCCATCGCCTACTTAATGGCTTCGCGCGCCGCTATGGGATGGAGGCGCCCAGCTTCGCCCAGTTGGTCGACTGGTACAAAGCAAAAGCCGGTCATCCGATGACCCTTGACGCTCTTTGCCATCTCAGCACCGAGCCGCCAGACAATTCGAACGCAAACTACTTTCAACGATTAGGTACCGTCTATGGCCTCGTCCGTGAGCCGGCAATTGTGCAGAACATCTTTAACGAGTTGCAACAGCGTGACCGTGTCATGGTTGTATTCGGCGCGGCTCACGAAGCCAAACAGCGACCCGTTTTCCAGAAAGTGTTTAGGCAGGCGCCTTATTTTCTGAAACCGTTCTAGAATTACTTTTCTGCCTTAATCAAGTCCGTGGGCAGCGGGCGCAGTCTGCCCTCCAGCGGCAGGTTTAGCGTTTTTCCTAGTTCAATCAGTAAGTTGGTGCGGCGCAGGGTATCGGGATGTGTACTGAGAAGTTCGGGCGTTGCCAGCAGGACTGCTTCCTTCTCGTAAGCGGCCAGCTCGTCAAACACCTCGCGTGCGCCACCCAAATGACCATAGTGGCGCCCCACGAGGGCGATGGCCGTATCATCGGCCCGCGCCTCCGCCTCGCGTGAAAAGCTCTTAAGGGTCAGGTCCTGCACAAAGCCAACCAGGCTGTTCAGCCCATCCACCCCAATGACCGGGCTGAGCAGCAGCATGGCCGCGCCCACCGCCATACTGCCGCCCATGCTGTCGGCTACATCACGATGCAGAACATGCGCCATTTCATGGGCAATCACCATGGCCAGTGCATTCTCGCTGTTAAGTCGGGTGATGAGGCCGCGATGAATATGGATGTGTCCACCTAAACTAGCATAGGCATTGACCTCATTATCATCAACATACGTCAGGCGAAAACGCATCTCCTGAGGCAAGATTAGCCCTTTGGCCAGCCGGTCAGCCAGCTTTTGCAGTGTGAGGGACCGGGCATCCTCGGGCATCGCGCGCGGATACAGAGCGTCGGCGATGCGGTTTTCCCACGACAGCGGGATATGTCGGGCCAGCAGACTGCCCGCGACATACACCACCCCCACCAGTGCGATCACCGATAACGCGACCCCAGCCAGCAACCACACAAATTCCAGCAACAGGTTGTTTTTACTGACGTTAATGTTCTCGGGCGGCAGGCGGTTTTCAAACCGGCTCATGACAGCGGGCGACCATGGGGAATGAGCGCGGTGCCATAGGCAATCAGCTCAAGTCCAGTGCTCAGGCGCGGATCACCGTCATTAATTGCCGCTGTCTCGATCCGGACGCCAAAGATCAGGGTAGCTCCCAAACTGTCGGCTTTTTCGCGCAGACGCAGTACGGCTTCACGGCGGGCCCGCTCCAGCAGGCTTTCATACGCTGTCATCCGTCCGCCAAAAAATGAGTGCAGCTTGGCGGCCAACCGCTTGAATGCATCGACGGAGACAACCGTGCTCCCCGCCAGCAGGCGCAGCTCGCCCGGCGCGATATCCGCGGGTATTACTCGCCCCGTATAGGTAAAAACCCGGTTCTGCAAGGCGGCTTCACGCGCGCGGATGGAGGCAAAATGCTGGTGCTCCAGATAGGTGCCGACAATAAAGCCGACGATAACGGGGAGGAGCAGCCAGAGATAGCCAATCATGGTTTAGGCCCGGTTCAGCTTGACCGCGGTGCCATAGGCAAACACTTCTGCCGCGCCGGCCGCAATCGAGGATGTGGCGAAGCGGATATTCAGCACCGCATCAGCACCGATCGCCTCGGCCTGCTGCTTCAGGCGCTCAATGGCCTCCTGCCGCGATTCATTGAGCAGCTCGGTATAGCCTTTGAGCTCACCGCCGACGATGTTCTTCAGCCCGGCCATAAAATCGCGGCCGAAATGCTTGGAGCGCACGGTTGAGCCATTCACAATTCCCAGATGGGCGCTCGTCACATAGCCGGGAACCGTTTCTAGGGTCGTGAGGATCATGGGGGCCTCCGGAGGTTGTGCTCAAGCTTTAGATGGTAAGTGTTGCTTTTTCGCTAACGGATGGCGGGCCACGGCGACCTGCAACCGCTCAGGCAGCACGTGGGTATAAATCTGAGTGGTGGCAATATCGCTATGCCCGAGCAAGGTTTGCACGCTGCGTAAATCGGCCCCATGGCTGAGCAGGTGGGTGGCAAAGGCATGGCGCAGCTGGTGTGGGCTGACCTTACTGGGCAGAATACCCGCTGATAGGGCGATGGTTTTCAGCATCTGGCCAAAGCGCTGCCGGGTCAGCGCCCCGCGCCCCTGTGAGGGGAACAGCAGCTTGAGCGCGGCGGGCTTGGGGCTTTGCCCCAGAAAGACTGGGCGGATATCCAGATAAGCCGCTAATGCCTGCCGGGCCGGATCGGTCAGCGGCACAATGCGCTCCTTGCCACCTTTGCCGCGTACGCGTACCCATGCGCCCTTTCGCTCAATCGCCTCCAGGGGCAGGTTCACCAGCTCACTGACGCGTAAGCCGGTGGCATACAACAACTCCAGCAAAAGAGTCATCCGGTGATGCTCCGGATCCTCTCCGCGCGCTGCCTGCAGTAAAGCTAGCACCTCAGCCTCGGTTAGTACCCCCGGCAAACGGCGCGTTCGGCGCGGCGCATCAAGCAGCGAAGTAGGGTCATCCGTAGCCCCTTGTGACAGACGGAATTTGTAGAACTGGCGTAAACAGGACAGCCGCCGGGCCTGTGTACCGGCATCCATGCCGCGCTTGTGCTGGTCGGTGAGGTAGGCGGCCAGATCCGCGCGGGTGGCTGCGGCCGGAGTGCAGCGCCGCTTGGCCAGAAACGCGCTCAAGTCCAGCAGGTCACGCCGATAGGCGTCAAGACTGGCTTTGGCCAAGCCGCGCTCAGCGGCCAACATTTCGAGAAACACAGCAATATCCCCCGGCACCACCGCCGGAGCGGTACGCGGACGGCCGCGTGGTTTAGTGGGCGCTAAGGCGGTCACTGGGCAGGGGACGCGTTACTTCATGCATGGGGGCATCCAGCGGGGTCAGCACCAGCCAGGTGGCCCCCCCCGCGCCGACCAGCACGGCCAAAACCAGAAAGAGCTTGAACAGACGACCCAGCAGGCCGCTGCCCTCATCGGAATAAGAACGGTGACGACGACGCATATCCTGTTAATAGCGATTGGCGCAGCGCCTGACCATTGCTATTTTGTGGTTACGGTTAATTTCTTGCAGGGGGGCTAATCCAGCCCGGCCCCGGCGATCGGGAGTATTTTATGGAAACGGTTCTGCTCTATGGCTTTATCATTTTTGTTCTGCAATGTTTCTCGGCTTTCTATTCCGGCTCGGAAACCGCACTGACCACCGCTTCGCGCGCCCGCCTGCACACCCTGACGCAAGAGGGTAACAAGCGGGCCAAACTGGCCTATGACCTGCGTGAACATAAAGACCGCACCCTTGGTACCATACTGGTGGGCAACAACTTTGTGAATACGGCGGCGGCCACCGTTTCGGGTCTGCTGCTGGCTGAGGTGTTTGGTGATGCCGAAACCGGCGCGCTGGTGGCGACGCTGTTCATGACCATTTCGTTGCTGATCTTCTCGGAAGTCCTGCCCAAAACCTATGCCATTCATCACGCCACCGAAACCGCTGTGCGTATCGCCCCCTTCATGCGCTTCATGGTCTGGCTGCTGACTCCGGCTACCTGGGCCATCGTGCATATGGTGCGCGGTATCATGCGGTTGCTCGGGGCTAATCCCAATGATGTGACCATGAGCGATAATGTTGAAGAGCTCAAGGGCGCGATTGATCTGCACCGTGGTCCGGATGACGATGTGGCGCAGGAGCGCGCCATGCTCCGCTCCATTCTCGATCTGAGCAATGTCGAGGTCAAGGGCATCATGACCCATCGCCGCCAGATCGACACCATCAACGCCGGGCTGACCGCAGCGCAGATCGTCGATGAGGCCCTCAAGATCGGGCATACTCGCATCCCGCTCTGGAAGGATAACCCCGAGAACATTATTGGCGTGCTGCATGCCAAGGCGCTGCTGCGCGAGATCCAGCGTGTGGGCGGCGATGTGGGCAAGCTGGATATTGCCCGTATTGCCACCCGGCCTTGGTTCATTCCGGAGTCCACCAATCTGCTTGAGCAATTACAGGCCTTTCGCGCCCGGCGCGAACACTTCGCGCTGGTGGTCGATGAATATGGTGTCTTGCAGGGTATCGTCACGCTGGAGGACATTCTGGAAGAAATCGTCGGCGACATCAGCGATGAAAATGACGACGGCATGCCCGGTGTCATCCGTCAGCCGGGCGGGTCCTATCTGGTCGAAGGCGCGGTCACAGTGCGTGAGCTTAATCGCCAGTATGAGTGGAACCTGCCGGAAGATGGCCCGGCCACCGTTGCCGGCATTGTGTTGCACGAAGCGCGGCGGGTACCGGAAGTGGGGCAGACCTTCGAGTTTCACGGCTTTCGCTTTGAAATCCTGCGTCGTCAGCGCAACCAGATCACCCAGCTGCGTATCTGGCCGCCGGGACAGGATACGGCGCCCCCCCCTGCCGCGCCGCCGGTGGCGTCCTGATCATGCCACTTTCCCCCGCCAGTACCGCGCGCGAGCCCATTCACACCCGGCAGGTCGAGTGCCACGGCTATCGCCGGGTCGATGGGCTCTGGGATATCGAAGGCCGGATTACGGATCGCAAACGCTACAGCTATGACAGCAGCGAGCGCGGCACGGTTGCGGCGGGAACGCCCGTGCATGACATGTGGATCCGCCTGACTGTGGATGACACGCTGCTAGTCCATGCCATTGAGGCGGTCACCGATACGGCCCCGTACCCCGCGACCTGTCCCGGTATTGCGGCTGCCTATCAGCAGGTGGTGGGTCTGCGCATCGGCCCCGGCTGGACCCGCGCCCTCAAGGAGCGTCTGGGTGGCGTTCACGGGTGCACGCATCTGTCCGAGTTGCTGGGGCCAATCGCCACCACTGCTTTTCAGACGGTCATACCTTTCAAGAGCCGCGAGGAGCGCGCCCGCCGGAAACCCCAAGGTCAAACCCAAGGTCAGGATGGCGAGACATCGCCATTCCCGCTGCTCAATACCTGCCACACCTTCCGGGCCGACGGGCCGGTGGTGGCCAAATACGCCCCGCATCTGGCCGGTCCGGTGCCGGAAAGGCCCAAAAAATGAGGCGTTCAAGACTGTTGCCAGCGCCGGGTAGAAAGTGCTAAACCATCGCCACCCGCACGGATGGGCACGTAGCTCAGCGGTAGAGCACTACGTTGACATCGTAGTGGTCACAGGTTCGATCCCTGTCGTGCCCACCATCCCGCCCCTTAAACAAGTCTTGGTCTATCCGGCTGCCCCGGAAGGCCCTGTCGTGCCCACCATCTGGCCACTCTCCGCCCCCCGGTTGTGTCATGTTGCCTTGGCTTAGCGCCCGCTGGCTCGCCCCATTGGCGCTTTGCGCTTTGCTCGGGCTTGGCACCGGGGTCTGGTTCAATGCCGCACAAGGCGTGCCGCAGGGAACGGATTTTCTGTTGTTCGTGGCCAGCGCCCAGGCCTTTACCCACCAGCTGGGGCTGTACCATACCTTCTATTATGCACCGGATGTGCCCGGTGGTATCCAGTTTCTCCCCGACTCTCTGGCGCTATCGCATAACCTGAACCCGCCGGTTCTCACACTGCTGACGTTACCGCTGGTACCGCTTGATCTTCGTACGGCCTATTATGTCTGGTGTGCTGGGCAGGTGGGGCTGGCGCTGCTGGCGGGCTTTACCCTGCTGCGTCAGGCGGCGGCACGCGCGGGTTTTGTGATCGTGCTGTGTGTTTATTATCCGGTGCTGGCCAATCTGCAGATCGGCCAGATGGGCCTGTTGCTGTTCGCGCTGCTGGCTTTGTATTGGCACGCCGCCGAGCAAGGGCAGGTCCGCCGGGCTGGGGTTCTGCTGGGCCTTGCCCTGTTACTCAAACTTTTTGTTGGGTTGATTTTCGTCTGGTTGCTGCTGCAGCGACGATGGGCCATTTTGATCTATGGTGCTGCCGTCTGGGCCGTTGGAATGGGGCTTGGCCTGCTCCTATTTGGCGTTGCAAATCATCGCGACTGGCTCGATGTTGTCACAACTTATAGCGCCGGTGGCCTCAATTGGAACGCCTCTCTGTATGGTGTTGTGCAACGCTACACTGGGGGCATGCCTCTGCCCGCTCTGTTGCCCCTGACTCTCTCTTTTGGTCTGGTGGCGGTGGTGTGGTTGAACCAGCAAAGACAACACCCTGCAAGTTTTTCGCTAGGCATCGCTCTGTGTTGTCCGCTCATGTTGCTGCTCACGCCGTTGGGCTGGATCTACTATTTTCCGGTCCTGTTGCTCAGCGCCCTGATTCTGTGGCAGCAGAGCGAAAACCTACCACACCCACAGCCCTTTCGCCGGACCCTGATCGTCGGCATGGCCCTCTCTGGCGTACCGCAACTGCTGACTGTGCCCGAGTCCAGCCACCTGTTTCTTTGGCGCCGCTATGCACAGGATGATTTCACTGTGAGCTGGTTTGTTGCTCCCGAGGTCTATCCTCTGGCTTTGGCGTTGCTTTGCGCGCTGCCGCTCTGGCTTGCTTATAAAGCCAGATCAACCCACACAGGGGCATGATCGGACGCCTCGGCCCAACCGCGTGCTTTCTTGTAGATGCCCGCATCGCGCAAGGTACCGGCCAGCGGAGCCGATAGCCAGATATGGTCGAGCCGGCGGCCGCGATTCGATGCTGCCCAATCAGCAGCGCGATAGCTCCACCATGAGTAAAGTCGTTCCGGAATGGGAAAGCGCTGACGTAAAGCGTCGGTCCAGCCCCCGGCTTCCTGTATGCGGCTCAGCGCCTCCACTTCAACCGGCGTGTGCGAGACAACATCAAGCAATTGTTTATGCGACCACACGTCCTCCGGGAGCGGAGCTACATTCAGATCACCGACCAGCAGACGCGGCTTATCCTTCCCGCGCGGGGCCCAGACTGCCATTTCAGCCATAAAATCAAGCTTATGGGCAAATTTCTCATTCTGGGTGCGATCGGGAATATCGCCGCCAGCTGGAACGTAGAAGTTATGCAGCTCAATACCACCGGGCAAAAGTGCCGCAATATGGCGCGCATCATCACGCCCGACCCAGTTGGTGGCGGTCTGTCCGGACAGGGGCACCCGCGATAGAATTGCAACGCCGTTGTATGCTTTCATGCCACGCACGAATTGATGGGAGTACCCTGCATTTTGCAAAGCCTCGCTCGGAAAGACATGCGTCTCGCCCTTGATTTCCTGCAAACAGACGATATCAGGCCGTAAATCCTGCATCACTTGCAGTAGCAGCGGCAGGCGCTTGCGAACGCTGTTGATGTTCCAGGTCACTATTCGCATGGTAGGTTTTTGCTCCATCATTTTTTAACCGGCACGGGACTAGTCAGTAAGGGAAAGTCGTGATTAATACTACATCCGGGCTTTGTTCTGTAGGTACAGACCGGATCCGGACGACACCGGCACCACGGGAGACGGCAGCATGAGTCGCAGTTCGACAACATCCCCCGCGCGTATGGATGCGCATCTGCATCGGCGCGCCAAGTTGCAAAACGGATTGTTACCGGGTCTGATCGGCTCGCACCTGCGGCGTGCCGAGACGGCGGTGTTCGAACGATTCCAGCGCATTGTTGCCGACTTTGGCATTACCCCGAGCGAGTTTGGTGTTCTGCTGCTCATTCACGAAAATGCAGGGCTGAACCAGTCGGATCTGGGCAAGGCCATCCGCGCTGACCGCTCCACTGTCGTGGCTCTGATCGATCGGTTTGAGGAACGCAAGCTGGTTACCCGTGACCCATCGCCGTTTGATCGCCGCTCCCATGCCCTGCGTCTGACCCCCGCCGGAGAGGAGTTGATGAGCGACCTGATCCCGCTCGTTAAGGAGCATGAACGCTCGATTGCCAGCAAGCTGACGCGCGAGGAACAGGCCCAACTCATTGAATTGCTTGCCCGTTTAGCAAATTAGTTTGCTTTTTGCCGTAAAAACCCTTATTTTACAAGCATGTCCCTGCTGGATATCCGTATTGTGCCCGACCCCGTGCTGCGCGAGATCTGCGCGCCTGTCACGTTGATTGATGCAGCCGTCAAGCGCCGCGCCGAGGATATGCTGGAAACCATGTATGACGCACCGGGCATCGGCTTGGCCGCGCCGCAGGTGGGTATCACCGAGCGCATGCTGGTGGTGGATGTGGCTGGCGAGGGGGAGAAGAAAAAACCATACTGCCTGATTAATCCGGAGATCATCTGGAAGTCTGATACGCTGAGCGTGTATAAGGAAGGGTGTCTCTCCATTCCGGAACAATATGCCGAGGTTACCCGCCCGGCGGAAATCAAGGTCCGGTTTGAAACCCCGGTGGGTACGACTGAGGAGCTGCATGCCACCGGCCTGCTCTCCACCTGCATTCAGCATGAAATGGACCATCTCAACGGTGTGCTGTTCATCGACTATCTCTCGCGCGTCAAACGCGACATGATCCTGCGCAAACTGGCCCGGTTGGTCCGCGAACACGAGGGCTAGTCCATGCCGCTGCGTCTGGCTTTTATGGGCACGCCGGAGTTTGCAGTGCCCGCCCTTCAGGTCTTGCTGCGCTCGGGTCATGAGGTGGTGGCTGTGTATACCCAAGCCCCCAAACCCAAAGGCCGAGGTCATCAGGTTCAGCCTTCACCCGTGCATCAGGTCGCCGCGCAGGCCGGAGTGCCGGTGTTTACCCCCAAGACCCTGCGCGATGCAGCCGAGCAGGAAAAATTCGCCGCCCTCAACCTCGATCTGGCCATTGTGGCGGCGTATGGCCTGATCTTGCCCAAACCGATTCTTGATGCCCCCCGTGCGGGTTGTGTCAATCTGCATGGCTCACTGCTGCCGCGCTGGCGCGGGGCCGCTCCGATTCAGCGCGCGATTGAAGCAGGCGACACACATACCGGCATCTGTTTGATGGCGATGGAAGAGGGGCTCGATACCGGTGGGGTGTTTGCTCATACGGTCCTTCCAATCACACCACAAACCACCGCCGCGACGTTGCACGATGCCATGGCGGCGGCGGGAGCCACATTACTGGCTGACCATCTGGAGGCGTTGGCGGCGCGAAAGCTGCCGTGCATCGCCCAGCCGATTGAGGGCGTAACGTACGCCAAAAAGCTGGAGAAGGCGGAAAGCCTGATTGATTGGGCTGATCCAGCTGTTGTGCTCGAGCGGCGTCTGCGCGCGTTTACACCATGGCCGGGCTTGCAGTTCACTCTTGGCGGTGAGCAGATCAAGCTGCTGCAGGCCGAAGTTGTGACTCAATCCGGCCCGCCCGGCACCTTGTTGGATGACCAGTTCACCATCGCCTGTGGCGAAGGCGCTTTGCGCCTGACCCTGGTCCAGCGCCCCGGCCGCAGTGCCGTGGCGGGGGCGGCGTGTCTGCGCGGCCTGAGCATTACCCCCGGCACGATGCTGGCCGCATGAGCCGCTGGAAGATCACTCTGGAATATGATGGCGGCCCCTTCATCGGCTGGCAGCGGCAGGAGACGGGCCTGTCCGTCCAGCAGGTGCTGGAGGAGGCCGCGGAAAAACTGGCCGGCGAAGCGGTACTGGTACAGGGTGCCGGCCGCACCGATGCTGGTGTTCATGCGCTCGGTCAGGTCGCACATATGGATATTGCTAAACCGCGCAGCGCCAAAGATATCCGCGATGGGATGAATTTTCACCTCAAGCCGCATCCAGTCAGCGTACTGGCGGCCCACGAGGTTGATGACGCGTTTCATGCCCGCACCAGCGCGATCGAACGGCAATATATTTTCCGCATCCTTAATCGCCGCAGTCCCCCCGCACTGGATGCCGGGCGGGTGTGGTATGTGCCTTATGCGCTTGATGCTGCCGCCATGCACACGGCGGCGCAGATGTTGGTAGGGGCGCATGATTTCACCAGCTTTCGGGCGGCCGAGTGTCAGGCCAGATCACCCCTGAAAACGCTTGATGAGTTGACCGTTACCCGCCGGGGCGATGAGATCGAGATCTTTACCCGTGCGCGTTCGTTCCTGCACCATCAGGTGCGCAATATGGTGGGCACGCTGGCGCTGGTTGGTAGCGGGAAATGGACTGCCAAGGATGTGAAATCGGCTCTGGATGCCCGCGATCGCAGCGCTGGCGGCCCGACTTGCCCCCCCGACGGGTTGTATCTGCTCAAAGTGCTTTACTGATCGAAGAATGGGCGGATTGAGCCAAACATTTTCAGATTCGAGAAATTATACAGCATATCGCTGATAAATACCGGGATCATGGCTACGCCCGCGGCAAAGAACGGATTGACCTTTAGCACCTGCCACGTCAGCGCCCAGTAACTGTAAATGATGAACAGGTAGGTCGCGGTCCCCATGACAATCAACTCCTCGCGCGTCAGCGGTACCATAAGGCTGTACAGCAGAAACGGCAGGAGTAGTAAATCGGTCAGCACATTCATCCAGTTAAAGGCGGTGATCCAGCGTGCGTTGTGCTCACCCGCGCCTTGCCACTGGGCATGCAGCCGCACCAGCCAGAAGGTGGCAAGCAGTCGGGCTACATAGCTCCAGCCCCGGAAAACGAAATAAACCCACACCGGCACCGCAAATTTTTCAAGATCCGGCTGATCGACAATATACCCGACCGTCAGGGCATACGGCGCTTCAAACCATAAGGTGTGCAGCGATCGGGTTGCCGTCGCTGAATCAGGGGCCAGCCGCTCGGCGCTGCCGGGTCGAAACAGCAGTAGTCCGCCCACGGCGGCGAGGTGATGACGAAGTGTCGCCAGCAAGGTCATGGGGCTGCCCCCGCTTGCTGGCTGATCAGGGTCAGAGCTATGATCACGTCGGTCCCCTGCTGGATAAAGCGGCTAAGGAACAATTCAATCAAGCATAACACAAAAGCGGGAACCGGCTTGAGGTGCAAGGTGGCGGTGGTAATGACCCAGCTGAACATCAGCAGCAGCCCGCGCAGCAGGGGTTCGAACCACTCGGACTCCAGCACCACCGGTGCACTCAGGCGTAGCCCGCCATACACGAGCACTAGCAGTGTTGTCACCGGCAAGGCACACCAGTTCTGGACACAGATATAGTGAGGCACCCGCCGCACAAAGCCCAGCCGCCGCGCCATCACCGCCAGCAGAAGATAAAAGCCAAGCAGACTTAGCAGCATCTGCAAGGTCATAATCAGGCTGAGCGTGAGTGGCGTAAGCCCGGTGCGGGTAAAAAACTCGGGGGCTGTAGGCCAGCTGGCATAAATCATAAGCGGGATAGCCAGGCCAAGTGCTCGAAAACTTGACCACGCCGCAGCCAGATCGCGCGGTAATCCGCCCGCCGCCGCAAGGTCAAACCGGGCCAGACGGCTAGCCACGACAAATGCCCGCAGGATTTCGTGTCCTTTTATCATCTGGCCTCCGCTGGGAGCGACACTAGCCGGAGCTGGCGAAACCGCAATGCCCAAACTGATAAAAATCAATATGTTAGCCAGATTTACGTTGGGCTCATTAACCAAACAGTCAGGCCTTGCACGCTAGACTAGGAGAGCATGAGTGCCGCCGACCCTGTTCCTGACCTGCCCGCTGCGCCAGCGCTACCTGAGCTGGCGACCCAGTTGCTGGGCGTCTATCCCGGCCCGGCGCTCTATGCGTTGGAGGGTCGTCTGCTGGCCAGCAATACGGCGGCGGCTTCGCTGCAGGAATTCGGCACCGGGTGGTGGCGCGAGATGCAGGAGTGGCTGGCACTCGCGCAAACCCGGGGTAGTCGCTCCCCGCATCTGGCGCGTATTCCGCAGGAGAGCGGAGTCATTCTGGTGGAGTGGGTCGCGCTACCCGCCGCGCCGGGGTTACTGTTGCTCGGCCGGAATGTCACGTTGGAGCGTAGCCTTAATGAAGTTCTGACCGATAGTCGCGACCGCTTTCGCGATCTGGTGGAGTTGTCGGCGGATCTGGCGTTTGAGGTGAATGCGGATGGTCAGTTCAGTTACATTGTCGGAGGGCAGTTCCTCGGCTATAGCGCCGAAGAGCTGAAAGGGCAGCGGGCGCAGGAACTGCAGGTTCGCATGCACTTGCATGAGAGCAATGTCTTCGAGACATCCCAGCCGCTGGATAACCGGCAGTGCTGGCTGCGCCGTAAGGATGGCTCGCTGGCGCGCACACTGATCTCAATACGCCCGGTGCTATCCCCCTATGGCGAGATCAAGGGGCGGCGGGGCGTCGCCAAGGACATAACCTCCAGTGCCGCCCGGCAGGAGGAGCTGGCCCAGCGCCAGCGCCGCGACCAGCTGATTGCCGGGTTCATGAAAAGCGTACGCGAGGCCGAGCAAACCCGCAGTGCCCTGGACATCGCGGCCCGTGAAATCAACCGGGCGCTCGGGGGGAGTGGCTGCCGCATTTATAGCGCCGATGATCTTGACGAACTGCACATGGCGGTTGAAACCGGCGGTGCGCTGCCCGAAATCGTCAATAGCTATAACCGCAAGCTGGGCGAGCATGGCCCCACTGTCTGGGTGATCGAGCAAGGCAGCACCACCATGATCGGTATTGCGACCCGGCAGGGGGCGCGCATCAACGGTAGTATCTGGCTGTGGCGCCCGGCGGAACAGGGAAGCTGGCCGGAGAGCGATCAAACCCTGCTGCGCGAAGTGGCTGACCACCTGGGTATCGTCATCGCACAGGTGGAGACGCAGGAGCGCCTGCGCGTGCTCTCCGAATGTGATGGCCTTACCCGCCTGTATAACCGCAGCACCTTTACC
Organism: Micavibrio sp. UBA2400; assembly: GCA_002343265.1. Classification (GTDB taxonomy): domain Bacteria; phylum Pseudomonadota; class Alphaproteobacteria; order UBA2400; family UBA2400; genus UBA2400. The sequence goes on along the minus strand of DDSC01000018.1, from coordinate 151,982 downwards.
GAAAAGCTGGGCGAGGCACTGGCAGGCACCGACCGTGCGTCGGCTCTGTTTTACATCGATCTTGATAATTTCAAGCCGGTTAATGACACCCATGGCCACCAGCGTGGCGATATGGTGATCCGCAAAGTGGCGGATATCCTGCGTCTGATTGCCCGGCCCGGCGATCTGGCCGGGCGCATGGGGGGTGATGAGTTTGTCCTCTGGCTCGAGGCGGTCGATCGTGCCGAGGTCGAGGCGATCGCCAAGCGCATCGTCGCGACCGGTGCCGAGCTGCGCAGTCTCTCCGCCGCCCCGGATAAGCCCTTGGGCTTGTCGGTGGGCGCGGTGCTGATCCCGGCACATACCTCGGCGCGTCTGCAAGTACTGATGGAAAAAGCCGATGCCGCTATGTATGCGGCCAAGCGCAGCGGTAAATCAACCTGGTCGGTGGTGGAGTAATCTCACACAGCCAGCTCGGCCAGCGCCTCACGCAGGGCGTCCATGCCATCGCCGCGGTGGCTTGAGACTGCCAGCGGAGTGGGTAGAGCGGCCGGATTCTTTTTCAGGACCGCTACCATGTCGGCAATCCGCGCCTCCAGTTCGCCGGCTTTCAGTTCATCAATTTTGGTCAGCACAACCTGGAAGGGCACCGCCGACTGGTTAAGCAGGGCAAAAATTTCGCGGTCAACCTCTTTAACGCCATGGCGGCTATCGATCAGCACACAGACCCGGCGCAGTGGTACCCGCCCGCGCAGATAGTCCTTGATGAGGCGCTGCCAACCGCCGACCTTGCTGCGCTCGACCTTGGCAAAACCATAGCCGGGCAGATCGACCAGCCGCAGCCGGTCCGCAAATTCAAAGAAGTTCACTTCCTGTGTCCGGCCCGGTGTGTGCGAAACGCGGGCTAGACTCTTGCGCTTGGTCAGCGCGTTGACAAGGCTGCTCTTGCCCACGTTGGAGCGCCCGGCAAATGCCACTTCCGGTAAACCGGGGGGCGGCAGGGACTCCACACTGCTGGCCCCGGCGAGAAATTCGCAGGGCTGGCGGAATAGCTGCTCACCGGACAGGCGCGTTCCGTTCACAGCATCCGCACTTTCATGCGGCGGTTAATGATGAACTGCTGGAGAATGGAGAGGATATTGCTCCAGGTCCAGTAGATCACCAGCCCGGCCGCCATATGCGAGAGCGACACCGTTAGTAAAATGGGCATGAAGCCGATAATCATGCGCTGGGTCGGATCGGTAGGCGGCGGGCTCATCTTCATCTGCAGCCACATGGTCAGACCCATCAGCAGCGGAAAGATGCCGATATGCAGGCCGCTCGGCGGTGTCCAGCTGAGCAGACCGAACAGGGTGAACAGGTTGCTCGGGTCCATCGCCGACATGTCGCGGATCCAGCCATAGAACGGCGCGTGCCGCATTTCGATCGACACATACAGCACCTTGTAGAGGGCAAAGAAGATCGGAATCTGGATCAGGATCGGCCAACAGCCGGAGGCCGGATTGATGCCCTCCTTCTTGTACAGCGCCATCATTTCCTGACTCTGGCGTGCGGTGTCATTGGCATAGGTCTCGCGAATCTCCTGTAGTCTCGGCATGACGTTTTTCATCTTGGCCATCGACACATAGGAGTGATCGGCCAGTTTGAACAGCGCCAGCTTCAGCAGCACGGTAAAGGCCAAAATGCCCAAGGCAAAGCTGCCGAGCCAGCCCGACAGCAGGTCCAGTGCGTAGAAGAACGGTTTGGTCAGGAAATAGAACCAGCCGAAATCAATCGCCAGATCGAAGTGCGGAATTTTCAGATCGCTCTGATAGCGATCCAGCGCGCGCACTTCCTTGGCTCCGGCGAACAGGTGCGTGGTCACGCTCTGGCTCTGTCCTGGCGCCAGTAGAGTGGCCTGCGCAAGATAATCCATCTGGAAACGCTGGTCCGAGACCTGCGGCACGTGCAGCGTGCGGGTCGACAGCTGCGCTGTCTGCTCGGGCACCAGCGCGACCAGCCAGTATTTATCAGTAAAGCCCAGCCAGCCGCCGGTGCTGTCCTGCTTGATGAGTTTGTCCTGCGCAACCTCATTGTAGTCATGCTCCACGAGCTGCCCGTCAAAGACGGCAATGGGCCCCTCATGCTGCAGATAGAGCGAGCTGTAGGCCGGGTCAAAGGTACGGGCAATCAGGCCATAGCCATGCAGATTCACGGCTGTAGCCGTGCTGTTGTGCACGCTTTGCGTGATGGTGAAGAGATACTGGTCATCCAGACTGATCTTGCGCTCAAAGCGCAGGCCAGCACCATTGTCCCAGCTCAGCGTGACTGTTTCTCCGGCGCTGAGCGTAAACTTGTCCGCTTGCCATAGCGTCTCGGCATCGGGCACCACGACCCCGGCACCGGCCCGCCACCCCAGCTCGGCATAATACGGGGCTTCGCTGCCCGCCGGGGACAGCAGCACGATCTCCGGCGATTCCGGGTCCACAGTCTCGCGATAGCGCACCAGCGTCAGATCATCAAAACGGCCACCGCGCAGATTGATGGATCCGTGCAGGTTGCCGGTCTGGATACTTACGCGGGGCGTGGCCTTGATCGCTTCGGTACGGCTGAGCGGTGTGGTCACGAGTGCGGGGCTTGACGCTTCGGGCAGCACCGGCACCTGCTCGGGCGCGGTGCCAGCCGTTGCCGCGGCCAGCTGCTGCTGGGTCTGGGCCGCGCGGATCTGTTCCTGCCGGGGCTTTTCGTAGAAATACTGCCAGCCGACAATGACCAGCAACGACAGGATGATCGCCGCCATCAGATTCTTGGTGTCTTTGGGATCACCAGCGGGCGGGGGCAACATGGATGACATGACAACTCCTGAACAGAACTCTACTCACACCGCAGCGGCGGCACCGGATCGTGACCTGAACCACCATAGGGATGGCAGCGGCAGAACCGCTTGATCCCCAGCCACACACCGCGGGCGGGACCGTGGCGGGTGACCGCTTGTACCATATAATCCGAGCAGCTTGGCTCAAATCGGCACCGTGCGCCCATATAGAAAAAGAGCGGGGATATGACCAGCTTATAAATGCGCAGCAGCCACAGAATCAGCCGGGTCATGTCGTCGCTCCGGCCTTGGCGAGCGCCGTTAACAGATCGGCCCGCAAATCGGCAAAGGTCCGGGTCACAGTCGCCGGGCGGGCGATCAGCACCAGATCGCACCCGTTCAACCCGCTGTTTGGCAAAAGCGCCAACGTCAGCGCCCGCAAGCGTCGCCGCGCACGATTACGCTGCACGGCCCCACCAACTTTGCGCGAGGCTGTTAAACCATAACGAATCTGTGAAGGGTCAGGGGCGGGGGCCCATTGCAGAATAACACCCGGCATCACCCATTTACGGCCACTGGCGGCCACCGCCAGAAACTCGGCGCGCCGCAACAAGCGGGCTGGCGCCGTCATGGGAGGTTAGGCCGAGAGCTTCTTGCGGCCCTGGGCACGGCGATTGGCCAGCACCTTGCGACCACCAACGGTAGCCATGCGCGAGCGAAAGCCGTGACGGCGCTTGCGGACGAGCTTGCTGGGCTGATAGGTGCGCTTCATGATGAACTCCGGTCTTGCGTAATAAAGTCGGGGGGTTATAGAGGCTTTGGCGCCTTGCTGTCAACACCTAAGCGTTTGGAAAGATTCACAGAATGCCGAGCTTCAAGACCCTCGATGCCCTTGATGTTATTGGAAAAACCGTCCTTGTGCGGGCGGATCTCAATGTTCCGGCCGAAAATGGCGTGATTACCGATGCCACCCGGATTGTCCGCTTTGCCCCAACAGCCCGCGAATTGGCAGCCAAGGGGGCCAAGGTGGTGGTCCTCTCCCATTTCGGCCGCCCCAAGGCGCAGGAGTCGGACTTCAGCCAAAAACAGCTGGTGGCCGAACTGAGCAAGGCGGTTGGTCAGCCGGTCGCGTTTGCTACTGACTGCGTGGGTGCCCCCGCGCGTGAGGCGATCGCTGCCCTCCCGGCCGGGGGCATTGTGCTGCTTGAGAATGTGCGCTTTCACAAAGGCGAAGAGAAAAACGATCCGGAGTTTGCCCGGCAGCTTGCCGCGCTGGGCGATCTGTATGTCAATGATGCCTTCTCCGCCGCGCACCGCGCACATGCGTCCACCGCTGCGCTGGCCGGGCTACTGCCCTGTGCCGCAGGCCGCCTGATGCAGGCCGAACTGGAGGCGCTGGAACACGCCTTGGGTAATCCGCAGCGCCCGGTTGCTGCCGTGGTGGGCGGGGCTAAAGTCTCCACCAAGCTCGACATTCTGACCAACCTGACCAAGCGGGTGAATGTCCTCATCATCGGTGGGGCGATGGCTAACACCTTCCTGCTCGCTCAGGGCAAGCCGATGGGCAAGTCATTGGTGGAGGCTGAGCTGGTGAATACCGCACGGGACATTCTGGCTACCGCCAAAACCAATGGCTGTGACATTCTCCTGCCCGAAGATGTGATGTTGGCCGCCGAGTTTAAGGCGGGCACGCGCGCACTGGCCGCGAGTGTCGATGCCGTTCCCGCCGACCTGATGGCGCTGGATATCGGCCCGCTCAGCAGTGCTCGGTTCGCCCAAAAACTGGAGAGCTGCAAAACGCTGGTGTGGAACGGTCCGCTCGGGGCGTTTGAAATTCCTCCCTTTAATGCGGGCACAAATGCGCTGGCCAAGGCTGCCGCAGAATTAACCCGCGCTGGAAAACTCCTCAGCGTGGCGGGTGGTGGCGATACCGTCAGCGCACTGGAAGCCGCCGGTGTGGCGGACCAGTTCAGTTATATTTCAACTGCAGGTGGGGCTTTTCTGGAATGGCTGGAGGGCAAGGAGTTGCCGGGGGTAAAGGCGCTGGAACAAGCCACCTGAGGATTTACTGCGGGCGCCGGTTACCGAGAGAGAGCAGATAGGATGGATCGCTCTGCCATTGCCACAAGACCGTCTTGGCATCGCCTTCGGTGAGGCGGGCAAAGGTGGTCAGGCAATCGGCCAGAACAGACGGATCAAACTTGGCCTCACCAGCCAGCCTATCGCGCACCAGCATCAGCAGGCTGGCGGTTTCGGTCTTGGCAAAACCAAGCGCACGGCACACCAGAGCCAGTGACTCGCTGCCTTCTGTGCTCAGTAAGATGTCCAGCGCGCCAGAGCGCAGCTTGGTCATAACCAGCAGGATATCGCGAAACAGATCGGTGCCGCGGTTCTTGAGCAAATCAATCAGGAACGGAGCGGTTACAGTGCCCCCGGCGACCAAACGGTCAGCCAGTGAGCGGCGTGTTGCAGGATCGCTCTGCCGCTCGGCCAACCGCCTCACGGTTTCCCCTAGGGCCTTTTCGATCAGGCCGGGGTTCAGGTCAAAGCGGCGCCGCATCTGCTCACGCAACTCTTCGCTGATGAGCCAGTAAATCTGCTCAGCCAGATCCTGTGGCAGCTCCGAGCGCTGTGCGATGGCCTCGCCCACCTCGCTCGACTCCAGCGCCTGCTGCGCCAGCAGCCGCAATGTGGGGTCCGATAAATGGAGGGAGATATTGCCCAGCAGCGCCAACGCAACACGGACTTCGCGGGTGGACGCCAGCTCGCGCGTAACCGTATCGGGTAATTGGGGCCGATGAGCAATGGCGAGCCGATGCTCAAGCGAGCGACTCTGTATTATGGCCAACAGATCGGGTTCAGTCAGGACGCTGCTGTGTTGTAGCACTGGTCCGGCCACTTCAATGACATCATTTGCCAGTGAGAGTATCAGTCCGCGCGGCACCTGCGAGTCCTGCGCTAGTACCGCGGCCAGCTCCCGGCGCACTTCCAGAGCAGCATCGCGGATGAGGGCGGTCAGGATGTCCAGCGCCAGATTACGCTCAGCACTGCTGAAGCTCGACTGGTTCGAGAAAAAAGCCTGACTGAATTGCGTGGCCAAACGCCGCCGTCCCGCCGGGGTCCGGTCTTTGGCCAACGCGACTACTTCCGCAAAGGATGCAGCCATCTCAGCACCTGTCAAAAGGGCTCATATTCAAGAAGAACAACTCCCGCAGCCATTCTTCATGCCTTACATTAACGTCAACCGGTTAAGATTCGGTTTTAAAAGCAATTTCTCGGTAACGGAGATTGCCAGCCAGTTAATCAGCACGTCCAATCAAATGCTATCGAGTAGGGGTTCTTTAACGTTCTAGCGACCTGATTCATTGGCGTCATTTCCTTACCTGCCGCCGCGGCTAGGTCAAAAAATTCACGATTATTGTCACAAATGTTGCACGATATTTTTGACAGACCGGCGAACTACCCTTAAGTGAGGCTTAAGTCCCTTGGGGCTACACTGTGGATAAGTCCGATAATGGACAGACAGGGTTGGATAATATGCAAGTTGGGTCAACACCACCGGTCATTCAGGGCCTCGTTGGCGCGCAGGAAACCGGCGCGGTGCGTCAACAGTCCAGTGTCTCCGGCCCGGATCAGGCCAAAGCTGTGCGTGCGCCAGCGCCAAGCGAGCGCGGGCGCGATACCCATCTGGCGACCAAGCGCGATCCCGAAGAGGATGATAACAGCCAGCCCAAGCCGCGCGGCTCGCTGGTTGATATCACTGTCTAAGACAATCTGGACGCCAGGACCGAAGCGGCCCATAGTGGCAGCCGCAAGCGGACAGGGCAGCGGATGGATTTGTCACTTTCAGCACAACTCAGTGCGTATGCGGCGGCCAGTACACCCGGCAATCTTAACCGGGATATTCTGATGCCCGGCCAGCTGCGGCCGTGGGGGCAGGGGCGGGGGAGCCTAGAGCTGCCCGAGCGCGGCCCGATCCAGAAGGCCCCTTCGCCCGGCTGCGGCTGCAACATTGACATCACGGTCTGAGTGCGGTGGCGATCCCGGTCAAAATCATCTATCGCCCGACCGCCCGGCGGCTGCGCTTGCGTTTTGACTGTGTCAGCGGCTCGGCCGTGCTGACCGCCCCGCCACGTACGACTGCCAGTTTTATCGCCCGCTTTCTGGACGGGCAGCGGGACTGGCTCGAACAGCAATGTGAGCGCGCGCTCACTCCGCTCTTGTTTGTCCCGGATATGTCTTTGGAATTATTAGGACAAACGGTTTTTTTACGTCACCATCCTAAAGCCGTAGAAAAAATCGCTGAGCCTGACTCGCTCATCATCACCGGCTCCCGCGAAGTCTTTTCCAAGCGGGTTGAGCGCGCCTTGCGCCGCCATGCACTCGCCCAGTTCACGCGGTGGGCGGACGAGGATGCGGGCAATCTGGGGCTACCGCCCTGTCCGGTCAAAGTCCGGGATACCCGCTCCCGCTGGGGAAGCTGCTCGGCCCGTAGCGGCATCAGCCTGTCCTGGCGGCTGGTCTTTGCTCCAGTTATGGTGGCCCGCTATGTGGTGGCTCATGAAGTTGCCCATCGCCGCCACATGAATCACAGTCCGGCCTTCTGGGCCACGGTCCGGCAACTGGTGGGCGATCCCTCACCCAGCCGGAAGTGGCTGCGCGATCATGGACTTGAGCTGTTCCGCTATGGCCGGGACGCCTCGCTGTTAGAGGGTGTGGCAGCCTTGCCACCGCTGGCTGCATAACGTGAAAAACAGCTACTTTCCCGGACTCGCGGCTTTAATTGTCCGATCTGGCCTGTTAGTGTGGGCTCGCTCGGGGCAAGACAGATAATTTGTGGCCCACATTCTGGAGGAATAAATGAAAACGACGCATCTTGGTCTCTTTGTTGCTGGCGCCCTGCTGGCAGGCTGCGCAGGCTTCACGGGCCAGCGCTATGTCGACAACCTCAACGCGGCCGATCTGGGCGGCGACGGCTTCTCGCAGGCCTTGGCGCGCGAATATCGCGACCTCGCCAACTTCGAGTGGAACGACATGATGGATTATCGTGACGGCCAGCACTACGCCAAGAAGGGTCTGGCCGCCGCCGCCGGGGATGACGTGATGCCTGATGAACTGGCGATGCGTGACCTGCCCGAGCATGCCGTGGCCGATCTGACCGATGCGCATGACCGCCTCGTGCGCGTGCGTGCTGCATCCAAGTCCAAGCCGGAGCTGGTGGCCAAGGCGCAAGCCAAGTTCGACTGCTGGATGGAACAGCAGGAAGAGAACCATCAGGCCGAGCATATCGCTGCCTGCCGCAAGGACTTTGACGATGTTATGGCCAAGCTGGGTAGCGGCAAGTATGTCGTGTTCTTCCAGACCGGCTCCTCGAGCCTGAGCAAGGCGGCGCTGGCCGTTATTCGTCAGGCAGCCAAGGATGCCAAGGGTGTGAAGGTCACCGGCTTCTCGGTGATGGGTCATACCGACACCGTTGGCAACCCGGCCTACAACAAGAAGCTGTCGGTGGCACGCGCCACCGCCGTCAAGAACGCGCTGGTTGCCCATGGCTTCAAGGGCAAGAACATTGTGATGGAAGGCGAAGGCGAAACCATGCTGCTGGTGCCGACCGACGATAACACCAAGGAAGGCAAGAACCGCCGTGTTGAGTTTGTGTACCGCTAAACGGCCATAAACCACGAGAGTTGCGAAGGGCCGCTGTCACCAGCGGCCCTTTTGCTTGGCCCCGCTTGCGCGGTGCCCGCAGTGTTCCTATATTAACGGCATGTACACCGCTATCACCCGCGACATCCGTGTATCGGTTGACCCGATTTATCTGGAGGACCAGTCCCAGCCCGAGGATGGGCAATATGTCTGGGCTTACCATGTGCGGATCGAGAATATCGGCACGCAGACGGTCACCCTGCGCCACCGCTATTGGCGCATTACCGATGCGCGCGGCAAAGTACACGAGGTACGTGGGGCGGGCGTGGTGGGTGAGCAGCCGATCCTAGAGCCCGGTGCCGTGTTTGAATATACCTCCGGCACTCCGCTGGGCACGCCCTCGGGCATCATGCTGGGCACCTACAGTATGGAAACCCCGGAGGGCGACGAGTTTGACGTAGCGATCCCGGCTTTTTCGCTCGACAGCCCCTATATGCCGGTCAGCATCCAGTAAATTGATCCGCTCCCGCCCCAGCTAACCGACTGGCGCAAGTAGGAATGGGCATCCGGCCCCGAATGTTATTGAAATTAACCAATCGCTTTGGCTACACTTGGTCCAAATTTTCCGGAGCGATTTTTAATGGATTTCAATTGGGCGCAAGCCAAAGCGTATGCGCAGGTCACAAAGCATCTTGAGCGTGGCCAGCACCGCCTGACTGTAGATATGCCAACCGGCTCCGGCAAGGGGTTTCTGGCCGGACGTCTGCTGCAGGATTATTGGGGGCAGGGGCGGACGCCACGCGCCTTGGTGATGACGTATTCGCGCGATCTAAGGGCTGATTTAAACGATGCCTTTAGCGACCCCGAAAAGACTCCTGGTCTGGTCGGCCTCACCAGTGAGTATGTCGCCCGTGATGGCGTGCCGCGCCGCCCGATTGTTATCGCCACCTACCACTCCGGGATGAAGGCGTTGCGCGAAGGCAGTATTCACCCCGATCAGCTCGACTGTATCATCCTTGATGAAGGCCATCTGGCTTTGGCCCCCGAGCGACAGAAAATCCTGCGCGAGCTAAAGGTGCCGCAAATTGCCCTGACCGCGACCTCCGCCTATGCGCGGGACAAAAATCTTGAGCTGGCCGGGTATAAAACGGTCTACAGCCTGCCCTTGGGGGCCGCAGTGGAGGGCGGGTTGCTCGCGCCCTTTCAGAGTATGGTGCATGTTTTGGAAGGGGCTTATCCGGCTTTGCGCCATGTGCGCATTTCCCACCGCGGCGATTATGAGGCCGCTAGTCTTGAACAGGCGTTGAATGTGCACGCCTTTAATGAGGCTGTGGCGGATCTGCTCTGTGGGTGGCGACAGCCCGGCCACGGGCGACGGCTGACTGACCGGAAATCGGTGCTGTTTTGTGCTGGCATCGGCCATGCCGAGGCAATGGCCAAGATCCTGACCGCGCAGATGGGACGAGATTTTATCCGGGCGATTCATTCGGATATGCCGGATACCGAGCGCGCCGCATTGTTGCGCGCACACCGTGCGGGCGATATCCGCTGGCTGAGTACGGCCAATTACCTGATCCATGGGCATGATGATCCCGGACTGGATGGTGTGATCAATATCGCTCCCACCCGCTCGCCGGTGGTAGCCGGGCAACGGCCCGGCCGTATGATGCGGCTGGATCCGTTTCGCCCGTTCAAGGAAAGCCTGTGCTTTGAGCTGCTGTACGGCACCGAGTCAAACCAGATCCTGCACGGTGAGCTGATGGGTGGTTTCTCGTTCATGGGCCCTCGTGGCATTTACGCCGTGCGCCCACCTGATACACTCGATAGTTTGGCATCCGCTCCGCATGCAACAGGGCGTACTATCTTTTTGGCCAGCGAGCTTAAGGCGCTGACCAAACAGCGCGAGCAGATGCGCCTGAGGGCTGCACCCGCGCCCGTGCTCACGCAAGCTTTTGCCGAGGCCGTAGCGCAGGATGGCCGCCCGTTTGATACGCTTGTAACAAAAGCACTGCAAGTTTTGGCAAAATTAAGCCCCAACCTTTTAGCCCCCGAGTTTTTCCTACTGCAGGCAGCGAGCGGTAAAACCCTTCCAGTTGACCGCATGGGCCTGCACACCAATCCCGCTTATGCGTGGGCGATTGCCCTGACACGGAGTGTCGATGAGTTATTCCCGCAGCCCGAGCGCGAGCCGGAAGCGGGCCGAAATCGGGAGGCCGGCCAAAGCTATGATGCTGGTTATCTCGATCGCCTTGGCGGTGGCGCCACCGACGATAATCCGGTTGAACGCGCGGCAATGCTGGCGCAGTCCTATAATCGTCTGGTCCGTTATGAAGGGCATGTGTGGAGCGGCGCTCCGGCCGCAACGATCACAGGGCAGAAAACCCGCCGTGACGCATTCTTGCAGTATCTTGATCCGGATACGACCATGGAGAATATCGCCGAGACGCTGGGTTATGTAAGTGGCTCTTATGCGGCCCAGTTGGTGAGCAATCATGCCAAGCTGTTAAAAGAGCGGTGCTGGCCTGAAATTGAACAGCTGCGTAGCGTCGTTGGTGATACTGAGGGTTTCCGATGCGCCCCGAAGTATACCCCGAATGAGAAAAAATTCGGCTATTAATGCCCGTCGTCCCGCCGGGCGCCGCGTTCCATCTTGCGGCCGCCCGACAGGTCGGTGAGCGCCAGACCCGCCTCCTTGAGCTTTTCGATCAGCACCGGCATTTCCATTTCAACACCGATAAAGTTGTTAGCGTGATCGCCGGTCAGGAACAGTGTGGTCATGCCTGGGGTCATGGACGGCTTGATCAGATCAATCGAGCCTAGGGCAATCGCTGCCACTCCACGAGTCTGCCCGTCAAAGGTGGGCAGCAGCAACATTTTCTTTTCGCTCATGCTTACTCCTCACCTTTGGGGGCGGATGGTTTCTTGTCCTTGCTGGGTTTCGGCTCGTCCAGCTTCAGGGCGACATAGCGTAGGTCATCCTGCCGCGCGACCAGCAGGAAGATCGACTTGCGCCCGGCCTTCTTCACGGCCTCAACCTGCTTTTGCAGATCAGCCGGAGCCTTCATATCCTGCTGATTGGCGCTGACAATCACATCGCCCTCCTGCAGGCCCTGCTCGGCGGCGGCGCTCATTTCGTCCACTGCGGTGATGAGGATACCGCTGGTGTCATCGCTGATCTCAAACTGCTCGCGCAGCGAGGGGGTCAGCGAGGTGAGTGACAGACCCAGCACCTCGGCCTCCGACGGCGGTGCGCTGGTTTCATCATCCGATGGTGTGGCGCCGGGGATCAGTCCCTCTCTCTCGGCCTCTTCCAATTCGGCCACCGTGACGGTCAGGTTTTTGGTTTCGCCTTTGCGCCAGACCTGAATGGCAACGGTCTTGCCCACCGCGGTCTCGGCGACGATACGGGGCAGGCGGCGCATATCCTCAATCGGCTTGCCGTCGAACATCAGCACAATATCACCGGCCTCAATGCCGGCACTGGCGGCCGGACCCTTGGGCGTGATGCTGGCAATCAGTGCGCCACGCGGCGCACCGAAGTTCAGGCTTTCGGCAATTTCCGGAGTCACGCCCTGAATGCGGACGCCTAGCCAGCCGCGCTTGGTGCGACCATGCTCCTTAAGCTGGGTAATCACGCTCTTGGCCAGATTGGCCGGAATGGCAAAGCCAATACCGATTGAACCACCCGAGGGTGAGTAGATGGCGCTATTCACACCCACCACTTCGCCTTTGAGGTTGAACATCGGTCCACCCGAGTTGCCGCGGTTGATGCTGGCATCGGTTTGCAGGAAATCGTCATAAGGCCCGCTCTGGATATCGCGAGCCCGAGCCGAGATGATGCCCTGGGTCACGGTGCCGCCCAAGCCAAAGGGGTTGCCGATGGCAATGATCCAGTCACCCACCCGGATGTCGTCGCTATTGCCCCACGGCACTGCGGTCAGGGTATGCCCGGCGGGATCAACTTTCAGCAGGGCCAGGTCCGTCTTTTCATCGCGGCCGATCAGTTTGGCGGGCAGGTTGGTATCGTCCTGCAGGATCACCTTGATCTCATCGGCTCCGGCAATGACATGGTTGTTGGTGACCACGTACCCTTCTTTGGCGTCAATCACAAAGCCCGAGCCGAGCGAGGCGGCGCGGCGCGAGCGCCCGCCCTGCTGCTTGCGCCGTTCCTGAAACTGCTTGAAGAAATCTTCAAACGGCGAGCCGGGCGGAAACTGCGGCATATCCATATCCGTCCCCGGATCCTCCGGGTTGATGGTCTGAATGGTCGAGATGTTCACCACCGAAGGCAGCAGCCGGGCGGACAGATCGGCAAAGCTATCGGGCCGGGTCTGTTGTTGGGCTGGCACCGGCGCGGCGGTTGCTAGGGCCGGGGCGGTAGGAAGACTGAGCGTCAGGCTTATAATGGTAAGCGCAAAAAGGGCAGTGCGAGTACGAATTGGGCGCAACAGCATGACAGCTCCTCATCAAATGGCTGATCTGGTCTAGACGACAGACTTAACTATTTGATTAACATAGCGGTGCGGCCTGACCAGTTGTTCATGACGTCGCAGCTCGGGCAGGGCCACATTACGCTACGTCATTAACTATATCTCGGCAAAAATTGCCGATTAGTTAACTTTTCGTTTATTAACCTTACAATAAGGTGTATATTAACGATCATCTGGCCGAGAAGAGCCAGTTAACAGTGCCGCAGGCAGCGGCTCGGATCGGGCTATCGGGTTGTTTCGACTCGATGGCATTAACTTTTCGGGGCTCTGCGCGCGTATGAACAGTTTTCTGCAAACACTTAAAAGTCTGGGCCCGGTGCGTCTGGCGGCGCTTGGCGGTGTCGCGCTGGCTACGCTGCTGTTCCTGATCGTGATTATTGCCCGCATGGGCGGGGCAAGCATGTCTACCGTGTACAGCGGCCTGAGTGCTGCCGATGGCGGCGCCATTGTGCAGCGACTCGAACAGCTCAACATTCCCTATGAAGCGTCTTCGGATGGGTCGCGTATTTCTGTGCCGGAAGAGCAGGCTGGCCGGGTCAAGATGCTGTTGGCGCAAGAGGGCATTCCCGCCGGCGGCGGTGTCGGTTACGAAATTTTCAACCAGCCGGAAGGTTTTGGCACCACCAGCTTCCTGCAGAGCATCAATCAGCAGCGCGCGCTGGAGGGTGAGATCGCCCGCTCCATTCGCAGCATGCAAGGCGTTGGGAATGCGCGGGTGCAGCTGGTTTTGCCGCGCCGCGAACTGTTTGCGCGCGACGCACAGCAGGCGCGGGCCAGCGTGTTCCTCGAAGCGCGGGGCCAACTCGGGCGTGAGCAGATCAACGCCATTCAGCACCTCGTCTCTGCTGCCGTGCCGCAGCTGGACCCGGGCCGCGTTGCGATTGTGGATTCGCGCGGCAATCTGCTGGCATCGGGCGGCGGCACCGATACGGTGAGCGCGCAGCAGGCCAGTGCGGAAGAGCAGCGCATCAGCATTGAGCAGCGGCTGTCGGCCCGGGTGGAAGAAATTCTTGGTCGTACCGTCGGGTTTGACAAGGTGCGCGCACAGGTGAGTGTTGATCTGGATATGGACAGCATCACCACGCAGAGCGAAACCTATGATCCGGAAAGTCAGGTCGCTCGCTCCACCCAATCCAGCAGTGAGAACAGTCAGACCAATGAAGTCACCACCGCCGGTGGTGATTCAGCCGTATCCGTACAGAGCAATCTGCCCGATGCGGCGGGTAAGCCAGCCACCTCTACTCCCAGCACGGTGCCAACCAACAAGACCACACGCACCGAGGAAACAACCAACTTCGAGATCAGCAAAACCGTGCAAAGCCAGACCCGCCTGCCGGGCACAGTCAAGCGTGTGACGGTCGCCGTTCTAGTGGACGGTACATATAAAACTGAAGGCGAGGGGGATGCGGCCACGCAGGTTTATGAGGCCCGCACCAAAGAGCAGCTCGATCAGTACGCCGCGCTGGTGCGTTCGGCGGTGGGGTATGATGCCGATCGTGGTGACAGTGTGGAAGTCGTCAATCTGCAATTTGCTGCCGAACCGGAAGTCAGTGGTGCGGCCAGTGTGGTTGAAAAATTGACCAGCAATCCCGAAATCCTGCGCATGGCGGAGAAGTTGGGGATGTTGCTGCTCGCCGTGCTGGTGCTCCTCGTGATTGTCCGCCCGATGATCCGTACCCTGCTGGATGTGAAGGGTGAGGCTGAGCGTTTGGAGGCCAGCAACAAGGCTGCCGCGGCCCTGTCAGGCCCGTCCAGCAGCGCGATTGCTCAGCAGCTGGAAGCTGCCGAGCAGGCGATGGAAGAGGGCCAGGATAGCATGATTGACATCAACCGGGTGGATGGCCGGGTCAAAGCCTCCTCGCTCAAGAAGATGGGCGAAATTATCGACAAGCATCCGGAAGAGGCGGTGGCCATCATCCGGCAGTGGATTTACGCCGAGAGCTGATAAGGAGAGAACATGGCGGGTGGACGCGTACGCGAGGATTATCGCTCCCTGACCGGGCCGGAAAAGGCTGCTGTGCTGCTGCTGGCGGTGGGCGAAGAGCAGGCCCTCAAGGTATTCAGTCATATGGATGATGAAGAGATCAAGGAGATCTCGCAGGTGATGGCGAATCTTGGCACGGTCTCGTCAGCCATCATGGAAAAACTGTTTGTCGAGTTTGCCGATCAGCTGTCCTCCACCGGCTCGCTGGTGGGTACCTATGAGAGCACCGAGCGTCTGCTCAGCCGCGTCTTGGGTAAGGATAAAGTCGGCACCATCATGGAAGAAATCCGTGGTCCGGCGGGTCGCACTATGTGGGACAAGCTCGGCAACGTGAATGAGGAAGTGCTCGCCAATTATCTGAAGAACGAATATCCGCAGACCGTGGCCGTGGTGCTGTCCAAAATCAAAACCGACCATGCCAGCCGCGTGCTGGGCCTGCTACCGGAAACTTTTGCCATGGAAGTCATCATGCGCATGCTGCGTATGGAAGCGGTGCAGAAGGATGTGCTCGATGACGTCGAGCGTACACTGCGCACCGAGTTCATGAGCAATCTGGCCCGGACCGCGCGGCGGGATGCGCACGAGCTGATGGCCGAAATTTTCAACAATCTGGATCGCAATGCCGAGAACCGCCTGATGGCTGCGCTGGAAGAGCGCAACCGCGACAGTGCTGAAAAGATCAAGGCCCTCATGTTCACCTTCGAGGATCTGCAGAAGATCGACCCCAGCGGCATCCAGACGTTGCTGCGTCAGGTCGACAAGGCCAAGCTGGCGCTGGCGCTCAAGGCGGCTCCGGACAGCATGAAGGACCTGTTCTTCTCCAATATGTCCGAGCGCGCGGCCAAGATCCTCAAGGAAGATATGGAGAGTATGGGCCCGGTGCGTCTGCGCGAGGTCGAGGAATCGCAGGCCTATATGGTGGGGCTGGCCAAAGAGCTGGCCGCCAAGGGCGAGATCGTCATTGCCGAGGGCGGCAAGGACGAGTTGGTCTATTAAGGGGCATTTATGCCGGACGTGCAGAAGTTCCTGTTCGACACGCGCTTCGATGCGCCGCCGCCACCGCCTGAGCCGGTGGTGGAGCTGCCGCCTGAGCCGCTGGAGCCGGAACCACCCCCCCCGCCTACCTTCTCCGAAGCTGAGCTGGAGACGGCAAAAACACAGGCCCATGCGCAGGGCTTTGCCGAAGGGTTGGCCAAAGCACGGGCTGAGCTGCAGACCAGCGAACAGCGGGTGCAGAATGAGCTGCTGGACAAACTGGGTCAGCGTCTTGCCGAGCTGATGAGCGAACAGATAGCCCGGGTTGAGCAGAGCCGCGCCATGGTCCTGCAGATCGCGGTGACCATTACCCGCAAGCTGCTGCCGGCCAGCGTGGCTCGTCATGGCCAGACCGAAATTGAAGCTGCAGTACAGGCCGTGTTGGCGCAACTGGTCCACGAGCCGCGCGTGGTTGTGCGTGTGCATGACAGCCAGCTTGATGCCGTGACTGCAACACTGGAGCCGCAGGCGCAACAACGCGGGCTGGGCGGCAGGCTGGTGTTTCTGGTCGATAGCGCCTTGGGCCCGGCCGATTGCAAGGTCGAATGGGCCGATGGCGGCCTTGAGCGTGACACCAGCCGGTTATGGCAGCAGGTTGACAAAGCCGTCGCCGAAGTGCTGCAAAGCGGGCCACGCGCCCCGCAGATTACGGAACCGCCGATGGATACACCCACAACCCAGATTGAAAGCTAACCAAGGAGACCAGCATGAGCGACACCAAAGACGGACTGAACTTGAATGATTTGACCGGCGCCGCAAGTGCGGACGGGGGGGTGCAGCGCGATCTGGAGGCGATTTATGAAATTCCGGTACAGGTGACGGCCGTGCTCGGCAAGTCGACCATGCCGGTCAATCAACTGCTCAAGCTGGGTCGCGGTGCGGTCGTGCCGCTCGACCGCAAGGTTGGCGAGGCGATTGATATTTACGTCAATAATCGGCTGGTCGCGCGCGGTGAAGTGGTGGTGACCGAAGACCGCCTAGGTGTGACCATGACCGAAATCGTCAAGAGTGACAAAGCCTAAGCTCAAAGAAAGCTGTAGAGATGAGACTGCTGATTGTTGGTAAACTTCAGGGCCATATTGCCGAGGCCGGGCGCATTGCCACCGCCAAGGGGGCCAAGGTCGCGCATATCGATGATGTCGATGGGGCGCTGGCGGCCCTGCGCGCGGGCAAGGGCGGCGACCTCATCATGGTGGATGTCACCTGCGATGTGGCGCGTCTGGTGCAAGCCTTGAGGGATGAGCGCTTTACCCAGCCATTGGTTGCCTGTGGTATTGGCAACGATGCGGGCGCGGCGGTGCGCGCCATCAAGGCCGGAGCCAAGGAATATATTCCGCTGCCCCCTGATGCTGAGCTGATTGGCGCCGTGCTGGCCGCCGTTGCCGAAGAGACAACCAGTTTTATCGGCAAGGATCCGGCCATGCAGGGTGTGCTCAAGCTGGCCGACCAGATTGCGCCGTCGGATGCGTCGGTCCTCATCACTGGCGAGAGTGGTACCGGTAAGGAAGTGATGGCGCGCTACCTGCACGCGCGCAGCAAACGGGCGAATGGCACTTTTGTGGCGCTGAACTGCGCCGCCATTCCTGAAAATCTGCTCGAGTCCGAGCTGTTCGGGCACGAGAAAGGTGCCTTTACGGGCGCGATTGCCCGCCGTGTTGGCAAGTTTGAGGAGGCCTCGGGCGGCACGCTGCTGCTTGATGAAGTGACCGAGATGCATCCGCGCCTGCAGGCCAAACTGCTACGCGCCCTGCAAGAGCGCGAGATCGACCGTGTAGGCGGCAGTGGGCCGGTGAAAGTGGATGTGCGTATTCTCGCCACCTCCAACCGCAACATGGGCGAAGCCGTGAAGAAGGGCGAATTCCGCGAGGATCTTTATTACCGCCTTAATGTCATGAACCTCAAGCTGCCGGCCTTGCGCGAGCGCCCGGCCGATATTCCGGCGCTGGCCGAGCATTTCATGAAGAAGTATGCCGACGCGAACGGGGTGAAGGTCAGTGCGATCAGTCCAGCTGCGCGCGAGATGTTGTTGCGGCATAGCTGGCGCGGCAATGTGCGTGAGCTTGAGAACACCCTGCATCGTGCGGTGCTGCTGGCCACCGGCAGCACGATCGAGCCAGAGGCCATTATCCTGAGCACGGATCTGCACCCGGAAGGGGCTGCCGTCATAACAGCTCTACCTGCAGCACCTGCTCCGACCGCCGCCGCCGGTCCGGCCACGCCCGCCTCGCTGGTGGGGCGGACGGTAGCCGATGTCGAGCGTGATCTGATTATCGACACCCTTAGCCATACGTTGGGCAACCGCACGCACGCCGCCAACATTCTGGGCATCTCCATCCGCACCTTGCGCAACAAGCTCAAGCAGTATGGGGAAGAGGGTGTGGCAGTCCCCCCACCGGCAGCGGGTGAGCCAGCCGACCGCGCGGCGGGGTGATGAGGATACATGGCTGACGTGCCAACCACCACTCCCCCCCCTACCGGAGGGGCCAGCTTCGCCAGTCTGATGGACGGCGCAAGTGTGGCGCGTGGCTGGTCGCGCCGTCCCGATCTGTTGGTGGCGCTGTTTGTGGTTGCCATCGTGGTGGGCATGATCTTTCCGATCCCGGCCCCGCTGCTTGATGTCTTCCTGGCCTTCTCCATTACCTTCTCGGTCGTCATCCTGATGATCGCGCTGTTTGTCGGACGGCCTCTGGAGTTCAGCTCGTTTCCGACCATTCTGCTGGTCTCCACTCTCATTCGTCTGGCTCTCAATATCGCTTCTACCCGCCTGATTCTTACGCACGGCCATAGCGGCACCAGCGCGGCGGGACATGTGATCGAGGCCTTCTCGGGTCTGGTCATGGCGGGGGATTTCATTATCGGACTGGTGGTGTTTGCCATTCTGGTGGTGGTCAACTTCGTTGTCATCACCAAAGGGTCGGGCCGTATTGCTGAAGTGTCGGCCCGGTTCAGTTTGGATGCCATGCCCGGCAAGCAGATGGCGATTGATGCGGATCTCTCGGCGGGTCTGATCAACGAGGAGCAGGCCCGTACCCGGCGCAAAGAGCTGGAAGACGAAAGCGCCTTTTTCGGCTCGATGGATGGTGCTGCCAAGTTTGTACGCGGTGATGCGATTGCCGGGTTGATCATTACCTTCATCAACATTGTCATGGGGGTCATCATTGGCGCCGTGCGCCATGACCTCGACCTTGGGCAGGCGTTTGATGTCTATACCCGTCTGACGGTGGGTGATGGTCTGGTTACGCAGGTGCCCGCGCTGATCGTCTCGGTGGCCGCGGGTCTGCTGGTGTCCAAGGCCGGTGTGGGGGGGTCCGCCGAAAAAGCCCTGGTAAGCCAGCTCACGCTCTATCCCAAGGCGCTAGGCCTGTCGGCGTTCCTGATGCTGTTTCTGGCCGTGCTGCCGGGGATGCCCAAATTGCCGTTCCTGCTGCTCTCGGCGGCAGCGGGCTATGGCGCTTGGCATTTTTCGCGCGTGCAGGCCGAGCAGACCAAGAAGAAGGCCGTCGAGGTCGAGGCCGCCAAGAAGAAACCGGTCGTTGCGGAAGAGCCGATTGCCACGGCACTGGCCATCGATCTGATCCGGCTGGAGCTGGGCTACGGCCTGCTGCCGCTCATCAACAGCGAGCAGGGCAAGCGCCTGACCGATCAGATCAAGGGTCTGCGCCGCCAGATGGCCGGTGAGATGGGTTTCATTATGCCTTCGGTGCGTATTCAGGACAATCTGCAGCTCCCGCCCAATGGCTATGTGGTGCGGGTGAAGGAAATTGAAGTCGGCAAGGGGGAGATCCGCCCCACCATGCTACTGGTGATGGACCCGCGCGGTGAGACTATTACCATCCCCGGCGAGGCCACACGCGAGCCTACCTTTGGCCTGCCCGCCATGTGGGTGGACCCGTCCTTCCGCGATGAGGCGCTGTTCAAGGGCTATACCGTGGTCGATCCGCCCACCGTCATTACTACGCACCTGACCGAAGTGGTGAAGGACAATATGCCCGAGCTGCTGAGCCATGCCGAAACGCAAAAGCTGCTTGATGAGCTCGATAAGCCGCAGCAAAAACTGGTGGCTGATGTCATCCCCTCACAGGTGACCATTGGCGCCCTGCAGCGTATTTTGCAAAATCTTCTGGCCGAGCGGGTCAGCATCCGCGATCTGCCCGCCATTCTGGAAGGCATTGCCGAGGCGTGTGGTTATACCCGCAACGTCACGGCTATTACCGAGCATGTGCGGGCGCGTCTGGCCCGCCAGCTTAGTCACCAATATACCAGCGAGGCCGGGTTCATTCCGCTGGTCACCCTCAGCCCGCAATGGGAAACCGAGTTTGCCCAATCGTTGGTTGGCGATGGCGAGGACAAGCAGCTGGCCATGGCGCCCTCCCGTCTGCAGGATTTCATCAACGCGGTGCGCCAAACCTTCGAGCGCTTTGCCATGATGGGTGAAACCCCGGTGCTGCTCACCAGCCCGGCTATTCGCCCTTATGTGCGCTCGGTGGTTGAACGCTTCCGTGGTGCCACCGCCGTGCTCTCGCAAAACGAAATCCACGCCAAAGCCAAGATCAAGACCATGGGACAGGTCTGATCGGCGCGGTTTGACTTAGCGGAAAGATTTGAGCTTGAACTGGACGTCGTTGGACGTCGGGTCGGTACAGGCGGCTGTTGCTGCGGCTGGAGATACCGGAAATGTTGTGAGGTTAGTCGTGCCGCTACCGGTCACCTCAATGTCCAACAAGTCGCCCGGCGGAACGGCTGAAGAAATGCGGCTGACCAGTTCAATGCAGGGTGAGACGGGCAGGTTATACATATCAACCCAGAACTCTTCGGTACAGGACACGCCACCCCCGGTCAGATACTGCATATAGGAACCGGTCCACGGCAAAGAGACGGCAACATTACCCGCATCATAGCTCGACGCGGGTACCAGCCCGGCGAGATGAAGCGTATCCGTGAGGTTGCTGGCGCTCAGACACTGCGAGCGGAACAGGTTTTGCGCCCCCGCGCGGGCCGTCACGACCATGCTTTGGATATCCGCCATTTGCATACGGGTACGCAAAGCATTGGCCGAAATCCAGATGCCGCCAAGAACAAGGCCGATCACACCCAGCACGATCGCGGCTTCAATGAGGTTAAAGCCACGTGTCGCGGCGCGGGTGGGGTGTCCTATTCTCATGCGCTGCAGGGTAAAGATGCCCGCAGTACCTGTCTAGCCAGCATTTACGGTTTATGGTGCGCAAATATCTGCGTACTGCCATCGGCCTTAAATAACAGCACGTCATAAGCCTCGGTGCTGCCTGCCACATCCATCCCCGGTGATGTTTGTGGCATACCCGGGGCGGCCAGACCGATAGCATCGGGTTTTTCCTTTAGCAGGCGGCGGATATCCTCTGCGGGTACATGACCTTCAATCACATAACCGCCGATGGTGGAGGTGTGGCAGCTCTGCATTTCATCCGGCACGTTCAGGCTCTGCTTGATCGGGCTCATATCCTCTTTTTCTTCCACCGTCACAGTAAAGCCTTGCTTGCGCATATACTCCACCCAGTTGCCGCAGCAACCGCAATAGGGCGATTTGTATACATGGACTTCAGACGAAGGGGCGGCTGTACTCTCAGCCAGCGCGTAGGGTGCGGCGAGCAATAGGGTGAGAGTGAGGAGAATGTGGCGCATAAGGGGCCTCCTTGATGCGGTAACGCTAATCCCACTTGGCGGAGCGTGCAAGAGTGCTGACTGTGGCAGAAGGTATCAGGGGCAGGCTGGTGCGGTATGTAGTGTGCGGAAAGGGGGCGTATATGGATAGCCAAATAGTTTCTGATAAGCGGCGGCATAATACTGAGCCGAGATGGTGCGTGGTGGTGTACTCGCCCCTGGTTGGTGCAGCGGGTCGGTATCGCTGGTCGGATCGACGGCGATATGCACCGAGTTGCCGAGCCACATACTGTTGCGAGCACACTCGGTCAGCCCCGGCAATGCACCACGCTCGGCCTGCATCACGGATCCAGCTGAAAAACCGCCGTGATAGAGTAAAGTGCTATCACCGCTCTGTTTGGCCAGATGCAGATTAAGCGGATGGCAGCTAGCTAGCAGACAGCCTTTTAAAACATGTGGGCCGGGACAGGACGCGATCAGGCAGACCTTCATCATATCGGCCCAGCGATCACCTAATGCGTTGATGATACAGACACCAATCACATTCTGCTGCTGCCAGATACTGTAAGATTCCGTCACCTCAGCGAATCCTATCTGACGTCGCAGATAGGCGATGTCACGCCACTCTTTCTGCTCTGGATTGTCATGCGCATCTGAAAGCGGTTGCCATGCTCTTGCGATTTCTGCTCCAGCTGCCGTATCAAACGGACGCACATTGAGCTTCTCGCTCAACTCTGCCCCAATTTTGGGAGCCGTATGCGCGCGCAGCAGTGCTGTCAGCGCATTAAAATCCGGAGTTACATAAGCCATGGCGGCGAGTTTAGAAAAACCGGGCGGCCAATTGCAAGCCTGGAGAAGTTAACAGAGGCGGGCGAGGTTGAAAAAATCCTTAAAATTCCTGTTCGAAATTTGCATAGCAGACACCTGAAGATAATTAAGAGATCCCCCCTGCGATTCAGACTTTGGCAATACTTTCCCGTCATAAACGCCCTCCCGCGATGAGGGCCATGGTGCAAGCCGGGCCCTGCCAAGCCGTTAAGGGACAAGGTTTGAAATTATCCCCACCCGCAAGAAGCCTTTGGCGTTTGCGGCAAGGTAAGCTATTGTTTGAAGTGGAGTCGTTATGCGTCTGAAGTCGTTCACCGCCAAGACCCTGTCCGATGCAATGGCCGAGGTGCGTAAAGCCCTTGGCGAGAACGCCATTATTGTCGCCACACGCGAGGAGGGGGGCGAGGTGCGCGTCACCGCCGCGCTTGACGATAGCCCACTGCCGCCCGCGCCGCCGCCCACCGCCACGCCCTATTTTGAAGATGAGGCGTTGGAGCCGGAAAGTCAGGACGCCATCGATCAGGTGGTGCAGGCACTGGAGCATCATTCGGTACCGCGCGATCTGATCGAACATCTTACCGATACCCTGCAAGCGTTTGATCTTGAGCAGCCCATTCTGGCGCTCGGCGCCGCGCTCGATGCCACCTTCTCATTTCAACCGCTGCCCGAGGGCCGGGCCGAGCGCCCCATCATGCTGGTCGGCCCACCCGGCGCCGGGAAAACATTGAGCATCGCCAAGCTGGCCACGCGCCTTGCGCTCAAGGGTCAGCCCGTGAGCGTGATTACCACCGATACCGACCGCGCAGGAGGGATCGAACAGCTGGCAGCCTTCACTCGTCTGCTGAAAGTTGACCTGCTTGAGGTGGAAGATTTTGGCGCACTGCCCGATGCGCTGTCGGTCCGCAAGGATGCGCAGCAGATTCTCATCGATACCGCCGGGCAAAATCCCTATGACCCGCAGGCGCTGGGCCAGCTTGGCCGCACCATCAAGCAGATCAAGGCCGAGGCGGTGCTGGTCTTACCCGCCGGGTTGGATGCCGCAGAGTCAGCGGAGGTGGCTACCGCTTTTGCCGCCGCTGGCGCATCGCGACTGCTCGCGACTCGGCTAGATATGGCGCGTCGCTTGGGTTCGCTACTGGCGGCAGCGTGGCGTGGCCGTTTGCGTTTCTGTGATGCCGGAGCGTCCAGTAGTGTGACGGTGCCACTCGCGCCACTGAATCCGATGGCGCTTGCACGGATGCTCTTGCCGGAAAGTGAACAAAAGGTTAATGCTCAGACAGGAACCCATTCATGACTGATGCCTCACCCGCCGCGTTAGCGACTCCCAGTGCGACCATCCAGCCGCTGCGTGGGCGCAATCTTATCGCGATTGCCTCGGGCAAGGGCGGCGTGGGCAAGACATGGTTTTCCATTACCCTTTCACAAGCGCTGTCAAAAATGGGCCGCAAGGTCCTGTTGTTTGATGGCGATCTTGGCTTGGCTAACGTTGATATTCAGTTGGGTCTGATGCCCGAGCGCGACCTTGGCGCGGTGATCGACCGCTCCGCAACGCTTGAGCAGGTGGCGCAGCGCTACCCCGCAGGCGGGTTTGAGATTGTGGCCGGACGCAGCGGTTCCGGCTCGCTCGCCTCGCTTACCACCCAGCGCTTGAGCGAACTGCGCAATGATCTGCTGGCGATCGCCCCCAAATACGACCATGTATTGCTCGACTGCGGTGCGGGTATCGACCGCAATGTGCGCGTGCTCTCCGGCCCGGCGGGCACCACCCTGGTCGTCACCAATGACGAGCCAACCGCCATTACCGATGCTTATGCCTTTATCAAGGTGACCTACGCCACTAATCCGGCGGCGGATATCCGTATTATCGTCAATCAGGCCAGCACCGTGAAGGATGGCGAGCGCACCTACAGCACTATCCTCAAGGCGTGCGAGAATTTCTTGGGCAAGAGCCCGTCACTGGGCGGCATCATCCGCCGCGATCCGCGCGTGCCTGACACCATCCGCCACCAGTCGCCGCTGCTCACCCGCTCGCCCAACACCGAAGCGGCCGAAGATGTCGAGCGCATTGCCGCCGTGCTGGCCGAGCCAAAGTGAAAACAGGTTACG
Source organism: Micavibrio sp. UBA2400 (assembly GCA_002343265.1). GTDB lineage: Bacteria > Pseudomonadota > Alphaproteobacteria > UBA2400 > UBA2400 > UBA2400. Next base: position 127,486 of record DDSC01000018.1, on the reverse strand, counting down.
TTGTCGGTTTGGCATTTAACCGAGCGGCAACACATATTACGCTTATCCGTAAAAATCGTCCCGACTGGATGGCCGGGCAGCTCAACGGCTCCGGTGGCAAGATTGAGTTTGGCGAAACCGGGCCGCAGGCTATGGAGCGGGAATTTTTGGAAGAAACCGGGGTCATTATTCCAGCCGCCGCCTGGCAGCTGTGTGCCTTGCGCGAAGACGAGCTGGCGCGGGTTGAGATTTACCGTTGCTTTGATGATGCGATCATGCAGGCTCGTACCATGACAGACGAGACAGTAGAGGTTTATGCCACAGATGATGACCGTCTCGTGCGTGAGGGTATCAAAGGTCTCCCCATGTTGCTGGCGCATGCGCTGAACCGCAACAGCAACGGCATTTTAAAGCTCGAAACCGCTCGCCCCAAATAATCCAGTCATGCTAGGCTGCGGCCATGGCCGTTACCCCACTACCGCCGGTCACTTTTTAGAGGGTAAATAACCCGATCTCTGCTCAGTCTGGCAGTGTATGATAGTATGAAGGAGTGTTGCTGTGGGCCAGATGTCTTCTTAAAGGAACAGTATGTATATTCGTATAGCCTTGAGTCTTTTGCTTGCCCCCATGTCAGCATATGCCTGTGACTATGGTCGCGTGAGCCCAGTCCTGCCCATAACTTTGACAGCTCTACCAGTAGTCTTATTAGGTGTTACCGCCTATTGGCTTTTACGGCGTCAGACAAAGCAGGCAAAAATTACTGCACGTGTTTTAATAGTACTGGCGGCGTTAGCTCTCTGCTTTTGTCTTTTTGTCACATGGTCCAATACGCTTGGTTGGGTCAGCCCCTGTGCTGATTGGGGCGATATACCATTAGTGCCAGAAATCAAAGGGCAGCTGGGGGCTGTAAAATAGCTTGGCCTTCCTGCTGAGCCTGCTATCGTTCATATTATGGCCGTTACTCCGCCACCTCCTGTCGCTACCAGCACGGCTGGTGCGATTCCGTCTGGGGCCTTGCCGCAGGTGCAAGCGCTCGGCGATGTGGTGGTCGAGCAGGTGCCAAGCCGCATTGCGCAGCTCACGCGCAATATCATCCTCAGTGGCATGGTCGTCGATCAGCAGCCCGGTGGGGCACTGGTGCTGCGTACGCAAGTGGGCGAGCTGATTATCCGCAGTCAAACCCCGCTCCCGCTCGATAAAGTACTCACTCTGCAAATCCCACCCGGCGCACCACCTGTACGTGCGCAGGTGAGCGTTGCTGCACCCGCGCTTCAGTTACCGCCCGCGCTGCTTGCCTCATCGCAATCTCCGACACCAACACCCTCCGTTGCAGCATCTGGCGCGGCACCTGTTCTCACCGCGCCAGCCTCCACACCTCAGGGTTCCCCACTAGGTTCCCCTCTCGGTTCTCCTTTGGCTGCGCCGTCGCTACCAAATCCGGCCACTTCGCCAACCAGCATCCCTCCTGTTATTGGGGGGGCTGCACGTCCCGCAGCGCCCGTTACTTCTACTCATCTCACGCACAGTGCCCCCGGCACCGCTCCCTTGCTCAGTTCGGCCACGGCGCTGCCCGCACTTTCGGCTACGCAGGCCATCGGTGCGCTGCCGCTCATTCCCGGTACGGTGCTCCCGGCGCAGGTGCTTGCTTTACCAGAGCTTGGTATGGCCAAACCCGGTCAAGTACTATCGGCCCCATCACTGCCGGCGTCTGCCGCGCTGTTTGCTGAGCTGCAGACGGCGGGTGCGCCCGCTTTGCGCGCCTTGCTACCGCAAGGGTTAAGCGAGATTCTGTCCAAGCTGCCGCCGGATATTCTCACGCCACCGCTGCCCGCGACTCCAGCGCAGCTCCCCAGCCTAGCCAGTACGGCACCGGGGCTTGCCCGGCCAACTCCTGCCTTTGCCAGTTTGCCGGCTCTCCTCACCTTGCCGCCGGGCGCAAGTGTGACGGTGCAGGTCGAACAGGTCAGTGTGCCGCCGCCACCTACGGCTAGCTCCGCCATTTCCACGCCATCCGCTGTGCCACCGCTAGTCTCTGGCGCAGCTTTAACAGCAAGTGCACCGCCCGTCTTTAGCGCCATTGTGGTGGGGCAAACACCGCAAGGCGAGCCGCTGGCCACATCCCCCGCTGGGTTGCTGGTGCTGTCGGGGCGCGCGCCAATGGAGCCGGGCACCAAGGTGGAGCTGTCGCTGCTGCATGTGAGCGAACCGGAGGTCGAGGTCCCCGCGGAATTACCGGCACGCGCCCGTGACTGGCCTCTTTTGCAGCACATACTGGCCGAGCATCCAGCGCTTCGTCCTGCCTTATCACCGCGCCTGTTGCAGCCGGATACGTTGGGTAGCGTGACAGCCTTTCTCGCGGCTGCCCTCAAGCTTGGCGTGCCGCAACGCGCGGTTGGTGAGGAGGCTCTCGAGGTTCTACGCAGTCGTGGGCAAGGCGAGCTGGTCACCCGTCTGATCGCCGAGGTGCAACAGGCCGGACAAACTTTTATCCGCAGCGAGGCTCCGGCCACCGAGTGGCGCTCGCTGCTGTTGCCGCTGCCACCCGATAGTGCCTTTACCCGCGCCGCATTGCATGTGCGCCGTGAGGCCGACCCGGAGAATCCGACCACCGGGCCGCTGGCGGTGAAGCGTTTGGTGATCGAGGTCGAGCTTTCCCGGCTTGGCCCCATGCTGCTCGATGGTGCTATCCGCCCCAGACGTTTTGACATGACCTTGCGCAGCCAGCGCCGTTTGCCACGTGTGTTGCGGGACGAATTACGGCTGGCCTATCGCGAAGCGCTGATCACGTTGAGCTGGCAAGGCGGGTTGGGGTTCCAGACCGCTGCCGAATTATGGCTGCGGGGTTGAGTGGGAACGCACCCGCGCCAGCGCCATATACATCACCGGGATCACGAACAGGGTAAAGAAGGTGCCGATGCTCATGCCGCCCACGATGACCCAGCCGATGGTCTGGCGCGCTTCGGCGCCCGCTCCGGTTGAAATGGCCAGCGGTACCGCACCCAGCACGGTGGCGGCGGTGGTCATCAAGATCGGGCGTAGGCGCTGCGTCGCGGCTTGGGACACCGCCTCAAGTTTGCTCAAGCCCTGTTCTTGCAACTGATTGGCGAACTCGACGATCAGAATGCCGTTCTTGGCAATGAGACCCACCAGCGTGATGAGGCCGATCTGGCTGTAAATGTTCAGACTGTTGGTGTTGATGAGCGAGCCGCCAACGCCAAACGCCAGTAGATAAAGCGGACCTGCGCCCAACGCCGCTAGTGCGGTTTTCCAGCGGGCATCACGGCGCACCCGGACCCGCCGCGCCAGTGCGATGAGCAGGATGGTCGCCACTATGCCGCCGAGCAGGTAAGGCAGGCTATAGCCGGGGCCTGTGAGGGCCAGCGCCAGCAGTGCACCAAAGGCGGCGAGCGGTACGGTGAACAGGATGATGAAGGGGTCGATGAAGCTTTCAAACTGCGCGGCCAGCACCAGAAAGATGAAGATGAGGGCCAGAACAAACACAAACACGATCGCGCCGGACGAGCTCATGAACTCGCGGCTGGCTGCGCCATAGTCGGCCGAGATGCTGGGCGTGTTCAGGCTGGCGAGTGTTGCATCCATGAACTTGAGCGCTTCACCCAGCGAGTAGCCGGGGGCCAGCGTGGCGGTGATGGTGGCCGAACGCAGCTTGTTGAAGTGATTCAGCTCTTTGGGGGTAACGGTTTCCACGACATCGACCAGATTGGCAAGTTGCACCATCTCGCCGCTGCGGGTGCGGACGAAAATACCCGTGAGGTTGGATGGATCGCGCCGCTCGGCATCATCCAGCTGCAAGATCACATCGTACTGCTCGCCATCGCGCTTGAAACGGGTCACCTGACGGCCGCCGAGCATCAGCTCAAGCGTATTGCCAACCTCAGCCACACTGGCCCCCACCGCGGCGACCTTGTCACGGTTCAGGCGTACCCGTAGCTCGGGCTTGTTCATGTCCAGATCACCGCGCAGCGATTGCAAGCCGGGGTTTTGCGAGGCTTTGCCGATCAGCGCCTGCATTGCGGTATTCAGCTCAGCCCAACTGCCGGTGGTTTGCAAAATGAATGTCAGCGGCGCATCAAGGAAGTCCTGCCCGAGAGAGGGCGGGTTGGCGGCAAAGGCCAGCAGACCGGGCACGCCAAACATCCGGGGGCCGACCTCGCTGGTGATCTGGCGTACGCTGCGCTCACGCTCGCTCCAGTCCTTCATGGCAACAAAGGACAGCATCTGATTGACCACCGGAAACCCGGCGATAACGAACTGCATGTTGCGCTCGGGAATACTGGAGTAGATCTGCTCGATCTGGTGCGCGTAGCGCATGGTATAGTCCAGCGTCGAGCCTTCCGGCGCAAAACCGACCCCGACAAAAAAGCCGCGATCTTCGGTCGGCGATAGCTCGCGCGGCAGGCCGCTGAGCAGCAGGTTTAGCGGTTTTGCGGTCATGAAATAGAGCGGGATGGTCGGCGAGTTGGACTGCAAAATCGCCATCACGTCAGCGGGCGGTGGGCCTTGCAGCTCGCCAGCTGCCATCTGCTTGAAGCCGGCGATCAGCTGCTGGAATTTGGTCGTGCCTTGGGCAAACAGACCAAAAGTGGCGCTGTTGAGCAGAGTGGTGGCACCAAACACAAACAGCAATGTGACGACAAAGCTCAGCCCGGTCCGGCGAATAACGGTGCGGGGCGTGGCCAGCACGGTCGTTAGCGTGTCCCGGTACCAGCGCAGATAGGCGGGCTCGGTGTGCGTATGGGCTGTTTTGCGCAGCAGCTTGCTGCACAGCATGGGGGTGAGGGTCAGGGCAATAAAGCCGGACACCAGCACCGCACCGGCCAGCGCTAGCGCAAACTCGGTAAACAGCTTACCCGTGCGGCCTTCCGCCATGCCAATGGGCGCAAACACCGCGGCCAGAGTCAGGGTCATGGCGACCACGGCAAAACCGATCTCCTTGCTGCCTTGCAGCGCCGCCTGCAGCGGTGGCACCCCCTCATCGATATGGCGCGAGATGTTTTCGAGCATAACAATCGCATCGTCTACCACCAGACCAATCGCCAGCACAAAGGCGAGCAGAGTGAGGGTGTTGATCGAGAAGCCGAGCATCATCATCAACACCAGAGCGCCCAGTAGCGAGATCGGAATGGTAATGAGTGGAATGATGGCGGCGCGCAGCGAGCGCAAAAACAGCAAAATGACCACGGCGACAAACGCAATCGCTTCCAGAATGGTATGGAAGACTGCGCGGATGGATGCGTCAATAAAGATGGTGCTGTCGTAGGCAACCGACAGGTTCACCCCCGGCGGCATCAACTTATTGATCTGCTCCATCGCGCCTTTGACTTCGCGCGAGACGTCGAGCGGGTTGGCGGTGGATTGCTTGACCACGCCCAGCGCCACCGCCGGACGATTGTTATGGCGGGCAATCACGCGGGTATCCCGCGGGCCGAGTTCCACCCGGGCGACATCGCCCAGACGGACCAGGCGGTCACTCTCCTGCCGCAGGATGATGGCGGCAAACTGTTCCGGCGTTTTCAGGTCGCTTTCGGTCAGGACTGTAAACTCACGATCCGAGCCTTCAATCCGTCCGCCGGGGACTTCAAGATTTTGCGCCAGCAGGGCGGTACTGACATCCTCGGCGGTCAGGTTATATGCCGCCAAACGGGCGGCGTTGAGCCAGATGCGCATGGAAAACTTGCGCGAGCCATAAATCTCGACACTGGCCACACCGGGCAGGGTTTGCAGCCGGTCCTGTACCACGCGGTCGGCAATATCGGTCACTTCCATTTCCGGCACACTCTCGCTGGCCAGAGCGAGATAAATGATCGGGGTGGCGTCCGCCTGTGTTTTGGCAATTAGCGGTTCGTCCACTTCACGGGGGAGAAAGTCGCGCACCCGGCCGACCCGATCGCGCACATCGGCGGCAGCGTCATCGGCGTTACGGGTCAGCTTGAACGTAATATTGATATTGCTCTGCTCGGCGCGAGTGGTCGAGCTGATGAAATCAATCCCCTCGATGCCGGAGATGGAATCCTCAAGGACCTTGGTCACCTGCGTTTCCATGATCTCGGCGCTGGCCCCGCGCCAGCCAGTCTGTACCGAAATGGTGGGCACATCGATATTGGGATACTCGCGCAGCTGCAACCGCTGATAGGCCACCAGCCCCATGAGCATGATGACAAGATTCATCACGGTGGCCAGTACCGGACGCCGGATCGAAAGCTCAGAGATGCGCATGAGGGTTACTGTCCGGCTGTGGGTTTATCGGGTGATGCGGGCGCGGCGGGGGTAGCGGGTGGCGCATTGGCAATCGTGACATCCACCGGATTGCCTTGCCCGAACATCATGACTTTGGCGTGCCCAGCAGTCACCACTTGATCGCCCACAGTCAGACCCGACGTGATCGCTACGCGGTTAGCCTCACGCAGACCCGTAGTCACCGGGGTCATGACAGCTTTGCCGTCCTTGATGGCAAAGACAATCTGCTTGTCGCCCATCGGATAGAGCGCGGCACTGGGCACAAACAGGGTGTTATCCGCCGTCGCCAGAGTCAAGGTTACGGCGGCAAACAGGCCGGGACGCAATTTGCCAGCCGGGTTGGGAATAAGCGCGCGCAGCGAAACGTTGCGGGTGTTGGGATCGACTAGTGGGTCAATCGCACTCACTTCGCCGGTAAAGGCCTCGCCGGGATAGGCGCTCACGGTCAGGCTGACGGGTTGCCCGACCTTCAGGCTGGCCAGTACGGTCTCCGGCACGCCAAAGTCCAGCTTGAGGGTGTCCAGTGCTTGCAAGCTCACCAGTGTCTGGCCGGGGCTGACATAATCGCCCACATTCACCTGCCGGATTCCGGTAGTACCAGCAAAGGGTGCGCTAATCAGGCTTTTGGCCATGTTGGCCTGCGCCAGTTCTACCGCAGCAGCGGCCGTGCGCTGGCGGGAGGCCGCCTCATCGCGGGACTGCTCGGTGCCTGCGCCGCGCCCGACCAGCGCTTGGGCGCGGTTCAGCGTGCGCTCGGCCAAGGCCAGTTCGGCTTGCGCCTGTGCCAGCTGGGCCTTGTAAATACTGTCATCAAGGCGCAGCAACGGCTGGCCCTTGGCAACTGTATCGCCATCCTTGAACAGGATTTCGCTTACAACTCCCGCGATCTCGGGCCGCAGAATTACGCCCTCTTGCGCCAGCAGGGAGCCAACCGCAGTAAGGGTGCTCTTGAGAGCACCCTGCTCGACCATGGCTGCGTCTACTGCCACGGCCATGCCGCCCTGTTGCTCGCCGCCCGCTCCGCCTTGCAGCCACTTGCTGAGGCCAAATGCAGTCGCCAGCACAATGAGGACTATCACCATGCTGATTGTGGGATTGGTGCGGGCAAAACTGAGGATCGGATTGTGACGCATAGGCTGGTTCCTGACGCAGAAATACAAAGGGCGCGGCTGCGCCCTAAATAGCCGGGCCAAGGGATTAAAACAAGAACAGACGGGCTGTTAACGCATTATTGTTTGATCTGGCATGGCACAATCGTTACACTTACCGGCCAGTAACAACATATTTCAGGGCTATCGTCGTATGCGTTCAAATCTGGCCAGCTTTTTTGCAAAGAATAATGCTCGTCCCGTTCAACCGGATATTCCGGCTCTTAAATCAGGCGAAGGGGAGCCGCGGGTGGTGATGGGATTAAAAGATTTCCCCAGCGATCAGCCGGTTGCCTATGTGCTGTTTTTCGATAATGACAAGGCACAGCGCCGCCTGCAGACGATGAATCCCGAGCGCTGGACCGAGGATGATCTCACCCCGGCCTGTGCGTTTTCAGCGCTGGCCTTTACCGTTGCCTCGCGCCGAGTGTTCGATGCCGCACTTGCCCGTATCGGGCAGGCCTTTCACCGCGATGCCGACCGCGCCTGTGTGGGTGACCTGACGATGAAAGTCACCTTTTTGCCAGCTCTCAAAATGCAAGTGCCGGGGGCGGATTTCCGCGAGTTGCTGCCCGCCGATTTTCTGTTTGCCCCCGCGCTTAAATGCCAGTCTGCGCCACCAAGGCCGCATGACCCCAAGGATCCTCGCCACCTCTCACGGGTAACGCCGCTGCGCCAAGATGTGCTGCGGTTGCGTGCGCTCGACTATCTGCGCGGTCGTCAGCCCTGATTTAGGTTTCTTTTTGTCGCCGCGCCCGATCGCTGCCCACTTCATCCATCGCTTTGGTGTCGCGGCGGGCCTGTTCGCGGGCGGCGCGCAAATCGCGTTGTTCCTTGGCTATCTCATAGCGTTTCACGTCCTCAAAGGCGGCCTGTACTTCGGCTTGGGAGTCAGCAATCAGCTTGCCCAGTGCCGTAATGGCAGCATCAATCTCATCGCGTTTATTAAAGCTGGCCTTCACAAAAGCCCCGAGCGAGCGGCCTCCCTCGGTGATAGGGGTCACTTTCTCCTGCTCCTCGGCCAGGCGTTGCAACACGCCCGCCCGCATCGCCTTTAGTTCATCTTCCTTGGCAATCAGCAGTGCCAGCTGCTTGCGCTTTTCATCAAGCTGCAGTTTGGCCAGGCGAATGAGAGTGGCAAGGTCATCGGCCATTGGCACTTAGCCGTTCCACGGCTCCCCCAGCACTGCGGCCAGTTCGGCATAGCCTTCGGCAAGATTGGCGCGTTCTTCCGGTTTTTGGCTGAGGAATTTTTCCAGCGGTTCGTTGAGGCGAATGGCTTCGTCCACCACCGTATCCGAGCCTTTGCGGTAGGCGCCAAGGCGGATCATCTCGGCCATATCATCGTAGGTCGAGATATAGCGTCGGGCACGGGTAATCAGCGCATTCTCGGCCTCGCTGTTGCAAGCGGGCAGGGTGCGGCTGACCGAGCGCAGAATGTTGATGGCCGGGTAGCGCCCGCGCTCACCGATACTGCGCTCCAGCACAATATGCCCATCGAGAATGCCGCGCACCGCATCGGCCACCGGCTCGTCATGGTCATCACCTTCCACCAGTACGGTGAACAGGCCCGTAATAAAACCGCTGCCGCTCACACCCGGCCCGGCGCGTTCCAACAATTTGGGTAGCTCGCTGAACACGGTGGGCGGATAGCCTTTGGTTGTCGGTGGCTCACCTGCACTCAGACCAATCTCGCGCTGCGCCATGGCAAAGCGGGTAACGCTGTCCATCATGCATAGCACATGCTGGCCGCGATCGCGGAAAAATTCGGCCAACGCAAGGGTGGTATAAGCTGCCTGCCGGCGCATTAGCGCGGTTTCATCAGACGTTGCTACCACTACGACCGAGCGGGCCAAGCCCTCCGGCCCCAGCGTATCGGTAATAAACTCCTGCACCTCGCGGCCGCGCTCACCCACCAGCCCAATGACGTTGACATCCGCCGCCGTATAGCGTGCCAGCATCGACATCAGCACGCTTTTGCCCACACCGGAGGCAGCAAAAATACCAAGGCGCTGGCCCCGGCACATGGTGACAAAGGTATTGAGCGCTCGTACGCCCAAGTCAACCTTGCCGGCTACGCGCTGCCGTTCATTGGCGGGCGGCGGGCTGTTGCGGATGGGGGCGGCGATAGGGCCAATCGGCAAGGGGCCTTTGCCGTCGATCGGCTCGCCCAGCGCGTTGATGACACGGCCTAGCCAGCCAGAGGTGGGGTGCAAGGCCGGGCGCACGGTGGTCAGCTCGGCTTTACAGCCCAAGCCCACACCATCCAGTGCGCCAAAGGCCATCAGCTGGGCGTGGCCATTCTTGAAGCCTACTACCTCGCAGGGAATGCGCCGGTCAGTCTTGGTGATTACCTCGCAGCGCGCCCCGATGCTTAAATGCTGATCGATTCCGGCGATTTCAACGGTTAGCCCTAGCACCGAGGTCACGCGGCCATACAGGGTCTGGGCCGGAATATCGCCCAGCGCCGCCACAAAGGATTCCAGATCAACCGCCATGCCCCTTATCATAGATGAGCGCGGGCGGGCGGTCTACGTCCCGACTTTATATGTAGGCCTGTTAGTCGTGGCGCAGCAGGGCTTGCGCGGCCTGCACATGGGCGGTGCGCACGGTGCCGGCAGCGACCTCGCTGGCGAGCGCCAAGGCAACGGCTTTAGCCGGGACAACACTGGGAAAGGCTGCTTGTTGCTGTGCCGTTTGGGGATGCCGCGTAAAGCGTGCCAGTCCGGCGTGCGGCAGCAGGCCGGTAAAGGTCACACTCGGGCAATCCACCTGCGGCAAATCCTGCGCCTGTCTCAGAGCGGTGGTCAGTAGGGCGTGAACATCAAGCGGGATCATAGAGGGCCGACTCCAAAAAGCCGGGCAACCTATCAAATCCGAGTCGGATCTGGCAACGACATTAATGGCGCAGGGAAAACAGGCAGAGTCCGGCTTGTCTTGAGGAGGTTAAGCAGTGATGGACAGAAAGTTTAACATTCGCACAAAAAATTTAACTAATTGAATTAAAAAGGAAAAACAAATTAATCATGGTTAGGAAAAGGTTAAATTGACGAAAAGGACGGATGGAGTCATGCTTTGTTAACGAATTAGGGTAAGATTAGGAAAGGTTAAAGGTAAGAATAATTAACAGCTAGATGGAGGTTGGTGTCATGCGTGTTCTGCTCGTTGAGGACGATAGCTCAACCGCCAAGAGCATTGAGCTGATGCTGCACAGCGAAGGCTTCATTGTCGACACCACCGATCTGGGTGAAGACGGCCTCGAGATCGGCAAGCTCTATGACTATGACATTATCCTGCTCGATCTCATGCTGCCGGATATTGATGGCTACGAAGTGCTGCGCCGTCTGCGCGCCGCCCGGGTGAACACGCCTATCCTCATTCTCTCGGGTCTGTCCGAGCTTGACCACAAGATCAAGGGTCTGGGCTTTGGCGCTGACGACTACCTGACCAAGCCGTTTGACAAGCGCGAGCTGATTGCCCGTATTCAGGCCATCGTGCGCCGGAGTAAGGGCCATTCCGACAGCGTCATCAAAACAGGCCGCCTGACGGTCAATCTGGATACCCGGACGGTGATGGTGGACGAGAAGCCGCTGCACCTGACCGGTAAGGAATATGGCATCCTTGAGCTGCTGAGCCTGCGTAAGGGCACTACGCTGACCAAGGAAATGTTCCTCAACCACCTTTATGGTGGCATGGACGAGCCGGAACTCAAGATTATCGACGTGTTCGTCTGTAAGCTGCGCAAGAAGCTGGCCAATGCCACTGACGGCAGCAACTACATCGAAACCGTGTGGGGCCGTGGCTATGTGCTGCGCGACCCGGCCGGCGGCGAAGTGACTAGGCCCGAGGCCGAAGCGGCGGCGGGTTAGTCGGCTTGTCGGCAGATAGCAGGGAAATGTCCTCAAGACCTCAAGCGCAGCGCCGTTTCGAGCAAACTAAATCACGCCGCAAGAGACGGAAATTTATTGTCAGCTGGACATTTTTTTACCTTACTTTACTGTTCTCAATATGAATTTTTCTAGCAAATCCCAGTATTGCCGTGGCTTCAATCTTATTGAGGCGGCAATTGTCTTGGGCGTTGTTGGCTTGGTTCTTGGAGGGATCTGGGTAGCGTCGGCGTCTGTAAAATATCGTTTGGCCGTGAGCGAAACGGCTAAGGGAACCCTCGGGGCTCTTTATGCCGTTCGGGACTTGTACCAGAAGCAAGCCTGTCCTGGAACAACTACAGAAATTGACCCGTTGTCGATAGATTTAGGGGTAGCTTCAACATGGCCGCGCGCTGGCTCTACAGGAGTCAAAACCCCGCTCGGAGCGTCAATGAATATTACAATAGACTGCACCGCTTATGGTGTTGGTGCCATAATTATTACCTATTGGAGTTTTACGTACGATATGTGCACTAATCTTACTCCCCTACTCGCTGGTAGGGATTTTGGTAGTAGTTCTTGCAGCGATGGCATGGTTACGAAGGGTTATTACTGGAGTTACTGAGTTAATTCTGGAATTTTAGCGATGAATTCATCCCATTTGGTAGGCAAACCCGTACTGCTAGGCCGGAGTGTTAACACTCCGGCCTTTTGGCTTGTGCGCGTTTTTCTTGCACTCATCGCAGTAGCTTTGCTAGCTTGCGGCGCAGTACAATTTCAAGGAGTTGTTATGCCGATCACCCGCCCTGCCGCTGCGTTTACCTATGGTCTGAGTACAGGCGCGACCTGTGCCGCGGTCGGTGAGGGGGCGCTGACGCTGGCACTGGTTGGTGTCCTAGGGCCGGAGCGATCGCCCGTTGTGGCGTATACCGGATTAGCGCTTTCCCTGCTTGGCCCGGCGGCGGTGATGTACACCACCAACTATTGGCAACGCGCGAATGCCCTGCCCCATCATGTCCCGGCGCAGAAGTTTATGCGCCGCGGTGAGTCCGTTGGCGTGGCGCTGGCGACCGCCGCCGTCATTGCCTTTAATGCGCTGGTGCTCGCGCCGGGGCTGAAACGGTCATCAGATCTCAGTGCCCCCTCTGCCAGCTCCCGATTACAGGTGCGCTGAAAGTTATAGAAAACTTTACTGACGGGTCCTTTTTCGTTGGCAGGACGCGTCCCTTATACTAGGCTAGCCCCGATAGGGGGGTGCTATGGATAGCCAGTCATCGGGAGTAGACGTGCAGCTGCCTCGGGCTTTGGGGATACGAATTTTTTCTGGCATCCTTTGGTCTATTTTCTTTGGTGTGGCGCTCACTGTTGTTGGCGGACTCATAGGATTACTGAATAGTCCAGCCGAGTGCCTAAGCATAATGACATCGCCCGATGCCGACAGGACCAAGGCTGAGGCCTGCGCTCAGTTGGCCGTGCGACCGACGGAGGGGTTTTTTGTGCCAGTAGTCGCTCTCGCCATAATACTTTCTGTGATGGGTAAGTTACCGGGTACTGGCCGTTTCAAGAAAAAACGTCCTTAGGCCCCGCTTGCCAAGTACGGTCTGCGCGGGCATGGTGCGGCCATGACTGCTACCCCCGTCGCCCATGCCGCTACGCACCGCCCGCTTTTACTGGTTGATGGCTCCGGCTTTATTTTCCGCGCCTATCACGCGCTGCCGCCACTTACCCGGCCCGGCGATGGCACTCCGGTGGGGGCGGTCTATGGCTTTTGCACTATGTTGCATCGCCTAATGAGCGAGCATCCGGGTGCGCCGATGATTGTGGTGTTCGATGTCAGCCGCAAAAGTTTCCGCACCGATCTGTACCCTGAGTATAAAGCGCACCGTCCGCCCGCGCCGGAAGATCTTGTTCCGCAGTTCCCCATCATCCGCGAGGCTGTGCGGGCCTTTGGTTTGCCTGCGGTCGAGCTTGAGAATTACGAGGCGGACGACCTGATTGCTTCTTATACCCGCGCCGCGCTCGACGCGGGTATGGAGGTCGATATTGTCTCATCCGACAAAGACTTGATGCAGCTCATCCGCCCCGGCGTGAAGCTGCTCGACCCGCTCAAGAATAAAGAGATCGGGCTGTCGGACGTCGCCGAGAAATTTGGCGTTACCCCCGACAAGGTGGGCGATGTGCTGGCGCTGATGGGGGACAGCTCGGACAATGTGCCCGGTGCGCCTGGTATCGGCCCCAAGACAGCCGCCGAACTGATTACGCTGTTTGGTGATCTGGAAGGCGTGCTGACACGTGCCAATGAGATCAAGCAGCCCAAGCGCCGCGAAGCGATTGTGAATAACATCGACATCATTCGCCTGTCCCGCAAGCTGGTGGCGCTAGATGAGCAAGCGCCGCTGCCACTGCCGATGGACCAATTGCCCAGCCCGCACCCGGACAAGTCGGGCCTGATCGCCTTCCTGATGCAGCAGGGCTTTCGCTCGTTGGTGACGAAGATTGAGAAAGAGAATGGTATTACCGCCTCGCAGTCGGCCACACTTGCACCGGTTGCGCCCGCTGCTCCGGCAGTAGCCAGGCCCACGACCGCTAATGCACCTTTTGGTCCCTATGAACTGGTGCAGGACATTGCCCAACTCAAAAAATGGGTTGCGCGTGGCACTGAGGTTGGTGTGCTAGCGGTGGATACCGAAACCGACAGCCTTACCCCCAGCACTACCAAAATGGTGGGTATCTCGCTGGCCACGGCACCGGGTCAGGCTTGTTATATTCCGCTCGGCCATGTCAGCGCGGCGGCGGGTGAGCTTTCATTGGGTGGTGAAGTGCCTAGGCAGCTGGCGACCCAAGATGTGGTGGCACTGCTCAAGCCTCTTCTGGAAGACCCGGCTATTCTCAAGGTTGGTCAGAATATCAAGTTTGATCTGCAAGTCTTCGGCCAGCATGGCATCACGGTGGCGCCGTTTGATGATACCATGCTGCTGTCCTATGCGCTCGATAACGGGTTACATGGTCACGGCATGGATGAGCTGAGCGCGACATTTTTGGGTCATAAGCCCATCGCCTTCAGCGAGGTGTGCGGCAGTGGCAAGAACCAGATTACGTTTGACCAAGTGCCCCTCGATAAAGCTTGTGCCTACGCCGCCGAAGATGCCGATGTGACCTTGCGCCTATGGCAGTTGTTCAAGCCGCGTCTGGCGCTTGAGCATCGCGCGGCGCTCTACGAAACCATCGAGCGGCCCTTTGTGCCTGTCATCGCGCAGATGGAGCATGATGGAGTGGTGATTGATGCCGGGGTGCTGCGCGGCCTCAGCCAGACCTTTGCTCTCAAGATGAGCGAACTGGAAGCCGAGATCATGGCGCTGGCAGGGATCGAGTTTAATGTTGGATCGCCCAAGCAACTGGGCGAAGTACTGTTCGACAAGCTAGCGCTCCCCGGTGGTGTGAAGGGCAAGACCGGGGCCTATAGCACCGATGCCGATGTGCTGGAGGAGCTGGCGGGCGCGGGCCATGCCATCGCGCAAAAAGTGCTGGATTGGCGCGGCTATGCCAAGCTGCGCAGTACCTATACCGAAGCCCTGCCACAGCAGATCAACCCGCGTACGGGCCGCGTGCACACCTCGTTTTCGCTGGTGGGAACCAGTACCGGGCGGCTATCCTCGAGCGATCCCAATTTGCAGAACATACCCATCCGCACCGAGGATGGCCGCTCGATCCGCCGCGCCTTCATTGCGCCACCGGGGCACAAGCTGCTGTCCATCGATTATTCGCAGATCGAACTACGCCTGCTCGCGCATATGGCCGACATTCCTGCGCTGAAGGACGCCTTCATTCATGGTGTGGATATTCATGCCAAGACAGCGAGTGAAGTGTTTGGCGTGCCCTTGGCCGAGATGACGCCTGAGCTGCGCCGCCGGGCCAAGGCCATCAACTTTGGCATCATCTATGGGATCTCGTCTTTTGGACTGGCACGGCAGCTCGGTATTTCGCAAAGCGAGGCCGGAGCGTTTATCAAAATCTATTTCGAGCGCTTCCCGGAGCTGAAGACCTACATGGACCGCACTAAAGACCAGTGCAAGTCACAGGGCTTTGTACAAACGCTGTTTGGCCGGGTAGTGCATATCCCCACCATTCGCGACAAGAACCCGGCCCGGCGCAGCTTTGCCGAGCGGCAGGCGATCAATGCGCCGTTGCAGGGGACAGCGGCCGATATCATGAAGCGGGCGATGATCCGCATTCCGCCCGCGCTGGCGGCGGCTGGCCTAGCAGCTAAAATGGTGCTGCAAGTGCATGATGAATTATTGTTCGAAGTGCCGGACGCCGAGGTAGAGGCCACGGGCAAGCTGGTGAAAGAGATCATGCAGGATGCCGCACAGCTGAATGTCCCCCTGATTGCCGAAATCGGCGTGGCCGATAACTGGGCGGAGGCGCATTAAAACGGGTTAAATTGTTGTAGGCGGGATTTGCCCTTGGCCTGCGGGTTTGCTATAGAATGAGCCGTAGGTTGTTCCTGTAGCTCAGCTGGCCCGTCGCGCTTGGCGCGACAAACCCAAAGAGCGGCGGGGCAGATGTGGTGGTGAGTTCCCGTAGCTCAGCTGGATAGAGCAGCAGTTTCCTAAACTGTTGGTCGGAGGTTCAAATCCTCTCGGGAACGCCACGTTATAGGAACTGTATGATCTATCTGCACAAAATCCTGCCCGCACTGCTCTCGCCCCTCATGCTGGTGCTGGTGTTGCTGGGGTTCACGCTCTGGCGGCGGTGCCGCGTGGCCACGCTGATCGCCTTGCTTATCCTGCTGCTGGCCAGTTTGCCGATCGTGTCATTTCCGCTGTTCCGGCTGGTCGAGAATAATGCCGTGCGCCAGCCGATCACCGCTATGCAGTCCGCTGATGCGATTGTGGTGCTCAGTGGCATGCTCACCGATGTGCGCGGCGTGGATGGTGTGGTGAGCGAATGGTCGGACGCCGACCGCTTTTTTGCTGGTGTTGATCTCTATAAGGCGGGCAAGGCCCCGCTCTTGGTGTTTACCGGTGGGCGTATGCCATGGACTTTGTCCGAGCGTAGCGAAGGCGATCAACTGGCCAACAAAGCGCATGAGCTGGGGGTGCCGCAAACGGCGCTGCGGGTGACGGGCGATGTTGAGAATACCGCCGATGAAGCGCAGGCGGTGGCAAAGCTGCTCGGCGCTGGTTCGCACAGGATGATTCTGGTCACCTCAGCCTTTCATATGCCGCGAGCGCAATTCCTCTTTGAGCGAGAGGGCATAACAGTTCATCCCTATGCCGTCGATTTCAAAACTGAGGCCGCTGCGCCCACGCCGATGGATTATCTGCCCAGTGTGCGGGCGCTGGCCCTGACCGATATCGCCTTGCGCGAGCTGATCGGGCGGCTGTATTATCGGCTCATCAAAGGATAGATCATGCAGCAGTTCAATCAGGCCTATTACCAGCATTGGTATGGCAATGCCAAAACCCGCGCCTTCACCAGTGCCGATAAAGTGCGGCAGGCACGCTTTGTGCTGGCCTACCTCGAGCAGTTGGGCGTGCCGCTTAAAAGCGTGGTGGATGTAGGCTGTGGCCTCGGGCATTGGCGCGATGCCCTAGCTAAGCTGGCGCCAAAGCTGCGCTATACCGGGGTGGAAGTCAGCCCGTTTGCCTGCGCCCGCTTTGGCTGGATTCAGGCGTCCGCGCATAATTTTACCAGCACGCGTCAGTACGACCTCGTTATCTGTCAGCATGTGCTGCAACATCTCAACAATCGCGACTGTGCGCGGGCACTGGCCAATATGGCCACCTACTGCCGGGGCGCGCTGCTGCTCGAAGTGGCCACCAAAGAAGACTGGGAAGGCGATGTGCTCGATAAAGAGCGCACCGAGGCGCATGACTATCTGCGCAGCGTGAAATGGTACCGCAAACAGCTCGATCCGCATTTTGTGGCGGTCGGCGGCGGGCTGTTCCTCGCCCGCAGCGCCGATGTGCCGTTGTTCAGTCTGGAGCGGATTTAATCTAACTAGGTCTTGGCCATCGCAAGTTTTTTGCTGCGTATTCTTTGGTAAATTGTCGAAAGCTATCGTGCGGGGCAAGCTTGGGAGGGTTTGTCCATGATTTTCCGGATAGACTGTCAAGTTGACGCTCTGGCTCTCGGAATAATTTCCAGCCCGCCCTTATTGCGGCGTATTTCCAGGCATTTTCCAAAAATCCTACATCAGCTCGTTCACCGAACTGTGTTGTCAAGGTGAAGCTAATGTCATTGCAGGGTTGATCGGAATAATGCAGTCGCTGCTCAAGGTCGCGGGGTGCGATATCCGCATTGCGATTGAAAACAAATTTTGCCTGCTCATATTGCTGGTGGCTTGGTTCGATGGCATTGCGCAGTGCCTCGTTATAATCCTGTTCCGTCAAGGCATCCATGAGCGCGTCTTGGAGTGAGCGCTTATGCAGCAGGTTCCAGACCATGCTGGCGTCGGTGGCATAAACCGCAAGGCGCAGTTGTTCAGCCGCTGTCAGCGGGCGCAGCTCACCAACCGGGCGTTGTTTCTGTGGAGCCTCGCCGCCCAACACAAGCGCGGGTGGGTTCACCCAGATTTGCATTTCATAATGACTTGGGTGCAAACGGGGCATGATTACTCTCCTAACGGCAGCTCTTTATCGGCGCAGACTAGTGAGTTGCGGGCGGGAGTTCAAATAAATTCGCGAAAAACAATGTAGTGTATTGATAAAAAACGATAAAAGTTAATTTTTGTCTTTTTACTCGCTTCCTCTTGAAACAGGGCTAGGGGGCTACCTATATCTCGCTGGCACTCTTAAGCCAAGAGTGCTAACTGTTCGCACCCGGCATCTGCCGGACAACCCTTATGGAGGAAGAGACATGGATTTTCGTCCCCTGCACGACCGCATTCTGGTCGAGCGCGTTGAACCCGAGACCAAGACCGCTGGCGGCATCATTCTAGCCGACACCGCGCAGGAAAAGCCCATGCAAGGCAAGGTGCTGGCTGTGGGTTCCGGTAACCGCGATGAAAGCGGCAAGCTGGTTCCGCTTGATGTGAAGGCGGGTGACACCATCCTGTTCGGCAAGTGGTCGGGCACCGAGGTGAAAATGAACGGCAAAGAGCTGCTCATTATGAAAGAGAGCGATGTGCTCGGCATCGTTGACAGCAAGAGCGCCAAGAAGGCGGCTTAAGCATGGCCAAAAGCGCGTTCTACGCTGCAAGCCGTGATCTGCTGAAACAGCCGCGCACAGTCGCGGTTGTTTCGGAGGGTAGGCTCCCGCGTCCTGAGCGTCTAACAGGCATCAATCGTGTTGCAGTTTGCAAGAAACCCAACTCCCGTCTGACGGGTCACAAGTACTAAACTCAAGGAGAGTAAAATGGCAGCTAAGGAAGTACGTTTTTCAGGTGATGCCCGCGCCAAGATGCTGCGCGGTGTCGACATTCTGGCCGATGCGGTGAAGGTCACCCTCGGT
The DNA here is from genome assembly GCA_002343265.1 of Micavibrio sp. UBA2400. Taxonomy (GTDB): domain Bacteria; phylum Pseudomonadota; class Alphaproteobacteria; order UBA2400; family UBA2400; genus UBA2400. The sequence goes on along the minus strand of DDSC01000018.1, from coordinate 108,780 downwards.
CCCAAGGGTCGCAACGTGGTGATCGAGAAGAGCTTTGGCGCTCCCCGCATCACCAAGGACGGCGTGACCGTAGCCAAGGAAATCGAACTGGCTGACAAGTTCGAGAATATGGGCGCCCAGATGGTGCGTGAAGTGGCCAGCAAGACCGTCGATCAGGCGGGCGATGGCACCACCACCGCCACCGTGCTGGCGCAGGCCTTCATCCGCGAGGGTGTGAAGCTGGTGGCCGCTGGGGCCAATCCGATGGACCTGAAGCGCGGTATCGACAAGGCGGTCGCCTCGGTGGTTGATAACCTCAAGGAGCAGAGCCGCCCGGTTAACGCCAAGAAGAAGGAAGAACTGGTGCAGGTCGGTACCATTTCGGCCAACGGCGATCGTACCATTGGCGAGATGATCGCCAACGCGATGGAGAAGGTGGGTGCCGAGGGCGTCATCACCGTCGAAGAGGCCAAGAGCCTCGAGAGCGAGCTGGAAGTGGTCGAGGGTATGCAGTTCGACCGTGGCTATCTCTCGCCCTACTTCGTCACCAATGCGGAGAAGATGGTGTGCGAGCTCGAGAACCCCTACATCCTCTTCCATGAGAAGAAGCTGAGCGGTCTGCAGCCCATGCTGCCGGTGCTGGAAGCTGTGGTACAGACGGGTCGCCCGCTGCTCATCATCGCTGAAGAGGTCGAGGGTGAGGCGCTGGCCACCCTAGTGGTCAACAAGCTGCGCGGTGGCCTGAAGGTTGCTGCGGTCAAGGCCCCCGGCTTTGGTGATCGTCGCAAGGCGATGCTTGAGGATATGGCGATCCTGACCGGTGGTCAGCTGATCTCCGAAGACCTCGGCATCAAGCTCGAGAATGTCACCTTGCCGATGCTGGGCACCGCCAAGAAGGTGTTCATCACCAAGGACGACACCACCATCAGCGATGGCAATGGCAAGAAGAAAGACATCGAAGCCCGCATCGGCCAGATCAAGGCCCAGATCGAGGAGACAACCTCGGACTATGACCGCGAGAAGCTGCAGGAGCGCCTGGCCAAGCTGGCTGGTGGCGTGGCGGTCATCCGCGTTGGCGGTGGCACCGAGGTCGAGGTGAAAGAGCGCAAGGATCGTGTTGACGATGCCCTGCATGCCGTGCGCGCCGCTGTGGCCGAGGGCATTGTGGCCGGTGGTGGCAGTGCGCTGCTCTATGCCAGCCAGCAGATCGCCAAGCTCAAGGTTGATAACGAAGACCAGAAGCACGGCATCGACATCGTGCGCAAGGCCCTGCAGGCCCCCATCCGCCAGATCGCCGAAAATGCCGGCGTGGACGGTTCGGTGGTGGTTGGCAAGGTGCTCGACAAGAAGGATGCCAAGTATGGCTTCAACGCTTCGCTCGACTTCGAAGGCGACAGCTCGATCATCGACATGACCAAGGCCGGCATCATTGATCCGACTAAGGTGGTCCGTACCGCCCTGCAGGCCGCTGCCTCAGTGGCCAGCCTGCTCATCACCACCGAAGCGATGGTGGCCGAGAAGCCGGAGAAGAAGGCTCCGTCCATGGCGGGCGCTGGTGCCGGTGGCATGGGCGATATGGATTTCTAATCCAGACCGCTGTTTTGTTAATGAAGGGCCGGGGGAACCCCCGGCCCTTTTTGTTCGAATTTCTCTATATGCCCCACCACTGAGAGTTCAAGTTCGGAATCAGATCTGCAGGATGTGCATTGCTGACGTTCCCGCAATGCGGAGCCTTGCTGTTGCAAGAGAGCGGAAAACCCTGATTTTGCCCAGATCATGAGCAAATCCGGCTCCGGGCTGCATTTTTCGAACAGCTGAAAGCTTTTGCCGGATCTGGTTTTAGGGGGGCGGGATTGCTCATACTCCGTGGCAACGGAGGGAATGATAATGACCGCGCCCGGCGAGGCTGTAATACGCAAACTTGTTCTGGTGCGCCCCGCGCAGCTAAACGGTGAGCTGGCGGTGTCTCAGCTCTCCTTGCTAGGCTACCGCACACTCAGTCATCTGGACAACCGGCTGTTTTCGGCCGGGCACCAGCCGCAGATGATTCTCTGCGGCCCGGCCCGACAGGCCGAGTTGACCGCCAGCTATCTGGCCCGGCAGCAGCAGCGCCTGACAGGACATCCGGTGCCGGTGCGGACGACTCCTCTATTGGTCTCAAGCGGTCCGGCGGGTGTGTTTGGGCTGCTCACCCTTGTTGCCGATCTGCCCGAGCTGCTTGGCTCCATTCAGGAAGCGGCAGCAATTACAACTGTGCTCTGCGTGGCGTCTCAACCACTGCTCGAGCGGTTTCTTGAAGTTTATGATGTACCGTTACAACTCGGGGCAGGCGGCGCCCTGTGCATCAGCCAGCAGGCGCCCTGGCCCGGCTTCGCCGTACGTCCGCGTTGCACCTATAGCGCCGAGCTGTTTCCCCCGGTCAGATAGGGCTGGAGTCAAACCCCGGTGGTGGACGATGAGTGCCGCGTTGCAGGTAGCAATCCTGCCAGCTGATGTTCGGGCGCCCCAGTGCATCGGGTTGCACCGGCAGAGCGTAAAAACGCCAGCCCCGCGCTTCGCTCATGCCTTTGAGCAAATGCGGATTCACGGCATACATCGGCCGATCCGCCGGGGTAGGGCCATAGCGCAGGTTGATCAGGACCGTACAGTCGGGCTTGGCGATGGCGCGCAGGCTGTACAGCATTTTTCCCTGCTGTTGGGGTGACAGGTGCATCCACATCGAGGCGCAGAGGATGAAATCCGCCCTAGGGCTGATCCGGCGGCAGTGGCGTAACTCCGGGGCCAGATCGAGATAAAACTCCAGTTTCGGATGATGAAAGCGCTTGGTCGCTTCGCGCAGCATCGTGTGTGCCCCATCCACCGCGATGACCTGAAAACCCTGCTGTGTCAGCCAATAGGCGTTCTGGCCACTACCGCAGGCGATATCAAACGCGGTTCCGGTGCGGTGTTCTGGCAGCCAGCGCGATAGGTGGGGAAAAATTCCTTCGGTTGTCACCCGATCATACTGCACAGCCAGTCTTTCGGCCTGTGCGTTATAGATCTCGAGCAGTTCGGCTCGTTTTGTTTTTGGTTTCATCTTTTGTCCCTGTGTTGCCGTTCAAGATGCAGCGCACAAACACGGGATGCAAGTGAAAGAGTCTTAACGCTAGGGCAAGCCATGCGTGCCGTTGCGCAGGGTCAGTCGGCGCGGTAGCGGCGAGGGTGCCGGGTAGTTGACCTGCCCATAGCCATGGCCGGCGCGGGCATGCCCCTCCTCTGTGGCGGCCGAGCGGAAATAGGCCATGATGAACACACGAATGGCCGCGGTCAGCGAGCAGTCGGCTGGTTTGCAGTCGGCGATCAGGGAGCAGATCTCATGGGCGCTGCGGCCTTCCCGCCGGACGATGTCAAACAGGGCCGACCACATGTCGGGCTCAAGCCGGGCGCTGGTGCGCTTGCCGTTTATCATCAGGTTGCGGCTAACCAGACTGCTGGTCTTGCGGCTGGCGGCGGCGCGTGCGAGCTCGATTAAGGATGAGGTGTCTACCATGGTATCCCTTCCGCTTGGTTGTGCGAATTAACCATACCATGGAATCCTAGTTCATCAACCTAAAGTTGTACTAGAGATTCAAAATAATACCATGGTATTCATTAGGAGTATTTATGCATATGACTATTCCGTATAGGTAATGCTAGGTGATTTCAGTCTTTATTGTTATGGCATGCAGGCCCGATTTCAACTCCGAGGCGAGTAAATCATAAATCATGCGATGTTGCTCAACGCGGCTAAGTCCGGATAGTTTGTGGCTTGCTATAATGAGCGCAAAATGGGTTTCACCCTCGGGACGAGCCCCGGCATGGCCAATATGGCGGCCGGATTCGTCAAGTAACTCAAGCCGACTAGGCTGTAGCTCGCGGATGAGCAGGGCTTTGATACGATCAGCGCGGGTCATGCGGGCAGCAACCATATTTTTGCTGCAGAAACAAGATTGTTTCGTGGCGCACGACCCTTCATTATGGAAGAATGCGACCCTGGTTTGACGATCATAGCCTCTGGAGCGACAACGCCGATACGGCGGTGCGCCGCTGCGAGCATGAGGGGTGCCGCGCCGTCGGTGAGCATCGGGCGCCCTATTCGTCGCAGGAGCTCAATCGCTACCGCTGGTTCTGTCTGGAGCATGTAAAAGCCTACAATGCGCGCTGGGATTTTGCCAAGGGTCTGAGCCCAGAGGAGATCGAGCAGATGATCCGCTCGGACACCATCTGGAACCGGCAGACCCGGCCGCTCGGAGATTGGCGCACCAAGGAGCGGCTGCTGCGACGCAAGGCGCATCTGTTTGCAGAGGGGGAGGAGGCTCCGGCGGCGCGCGCGAGTCCAACGCCGCGCCACTCGCCGCAGATCATCGCCGCACTAGCGGTTCTGGAGCTGGATGTGTTGCCGCCTGCCGATGTGTTGCAGACGCACTACCGGTCGCTGGTCAAAAAATATCATCCCGACGCGAATGGTGGTGACAAGTCGTTTGAGGACAAGCTCAAGGACATCACGCAGGCTCACGCCACCCTTAAAGATTTCCTACGGTAGCTGGAATGTGGGGCTGTCTTACCTTGTCCCGCCTCTGGCTGCTGACCAGCCTCTTGTCAATCGCGCTCTATGCCCCGTTACTGTTCAGCCTGCTGGCTCAGGTGCCGCCATCGGGTGAATGGGCTAACGATTTTACCCTGCTGTGGGCTGCGGCCAAATTCGCGTGGCAGGGCCAGCCAGCACTGGCCTATGACGCCGCGGCGCTGACGGCATCGGTCCCGGCTCTTGCCACGGCTCCGGTGCAGCCAAGCTTTTATCCGCCGCTTTATCTACTGCTCACGGCACCGCTCGGGGCGCTGGAGTATCCGGTCGCATATGTGGTCTTTGTCCTTCCCTCCCTCATCGCCCTGACTGTTGCCGCCGCAGCTATCTTTCGGGCGCAGGCGGCGCTGGCCGTGGTGCTGGTGCTGTGTTTCGGCGGCTTTTGGCAGTTGCTGCATTACGGCCAGAATAGCGGCTGGATAGCGATATTGTACCTGCTGGTTTATGCCGGATTGCGGGCGGGGCATTCGGGTGCCGGTATCGCTTTGGGGCTGATCGCGGTCAAGCCTCATCTGGGGCTACTCGCCCCACTACATCTGGTCTCTACGCGCCGTTGGAGCGTCTTTGTGGCCGCTGCTTTGACGGTTCTCGCGCTGACCGTACTCAGCGGGTGGCTGTTTGGGTGGGATGTCTGGTGGGCCTATACCCAAGTGGCAGGATATCCCGTGCACCGTCTGCTTGATTTCACGATGCCCAATCAGGATGCCCCCATTAGTCTGTATGCCGGACTGCGACGCTGGGGGATGGGCGCGACCGAAGCTCTACTGTGTCAGGCGGCGCTCGGCGTGTTTGCTGGCTGGCTGTGGCTGGTTATCGGGCGCTCTGTCAGTCCGGCCAGCAGTTTCGCCCTCCTGCCGCTGGTCACCTTACTGGTGTTGCCGCATGCTTATGCCTATGACAGCGTGTTATTGCTTCTACCCTTGCTGGCCGCGGCCCTGACCCCTGAACTTCAGCTCCGCCATTGGAGCGGTGTGGCGAGCTGGGCGCTGCTCTATCTGGCGAGCGGCTGGCTGGCGGTGTTCAATTTCATGACCGTGGTCGGCGTTTTCCCGGTTCTGGGCCTGCTGTTTTTGGCAGCTCTGGCTTGGCAAAAGCATAGGAATCCCGTCATTTCCGTGGTAAACCCCTAAGCATTCAAGCCCAAGGAGTTTATCGTGTTGCGCCCTGTCTCTGCTGATCTGCGTCCTGATATCAAGGTGTCTGTCCGGCAGACTTTCGGTCTGGACTCGGACCTGATGGTCCCTGCGTTTTCCGAAATCTGTGAGCATGTTCCGGCGGTGGACGACACTTATCACTTCGATCATGACACGACGCTGGCCATTCTGGCTGGCTTTGCGCATAACCGTCGGGTCATGGTGCAGGGCTATCACGGCACCGGTAAGTCGACGCATATCGAGCAGGTGGCTGCGCGCCTGAACTGGCCGTGTATCCGGATCAATCTTGATAGTCACATCAGCCGGATTGATCTTATCGGCAAGGATGCCATTGTGCTCAAGGACGGGCAGCAGGTCACCGAGTTTCGTGAAGGTCTGTTGCCATGGGCGCTGCAAAACCCGGTGGCACTGATGTTTGATGAGTACGATGCCGGTCGGCCGGATGTCATGTTCGTGATTCAGCGGGTGCTGGAGGTGGAGGGGCGCCTGACTCTGCTGGACCAGAACAAGGTGATTCATCCGCACCCCGCATTTCGGCTGTTTGCCACGGCGAATACCATTGGCCTTGGCGATACCTCAGGCCTCTATCACGGTACACAGCAGATCAATCAAGGCCAGATGGACCGCTGGAACATCGTTACCACGCTCAACTATCTGCCGCATGATGAAGAAGTAAAGATCGTGCTGGCCAAACTGCCGGAGCTGGCCAAGAGCGAGGCCGGCCGCAAGCAAGCCAGCGACATGGTGCGTTTGGCGGATCTCACCCGCGCCGGGTTCATCAATGGGGATATCTCCACCGTCATGAGCCCGCGCACGGTCATCAGTTGGGCACAGAACGCCGCCATCTTTGGTGATCTGGCCTTTGCCTTCAAGGTCAGCTTCCTGAACAAGTGCGATGAGACCGAACGCCCGAGTGTGGCCGAGTATTATCAGCGCTGCTTCGGGGTCGATCTGCTCAAGTCTCTCACCCCGGCACAGTGAGGGCCCGATGCACGGGGCATTTCTGCTTCTTCTCGGGTTGCTGTCGGGCCTGCCGACGCTGGCACAGGAGCCTGTGCCGCCGGTCCAGGCCCGCTTTACGGTTGAGATGTCCTGCTATGTCCGTATCGGCGACCAGATTGGCAGTGATGGCGAAGCCCGGCTGGTGATGGGTGGTGCAAAGCCGGTGTTGCACGTTAAACTGACCACGCCCACGCCGGGTTACCGGATTGAGCTCTCGCCTCTGGTACGGGTGGGCGGTGTGGCCAAGGGTACCCTTAATCTGATTGGTCCTAAAGGGCTGGTGCCACAAGTCATTTCCGAGGTTCAAGGAACCTATCCGCTTGCTCTCCCGGCCGGTTCGGCCCGGCTGGAGCTTGAAATTCTGCGTGATTTCAACTGGGGCTCGCTGCAATTGCTGTGCCCGCTACCGCCTGCTGTGGTGCCGTGAGTACGCCCGAGACTCCGCTTGATCGGTTCAAGCGCGCCACCATCAACGCGGTGCGCGCACTGGCCGAGAATGATGAACTTCAGGTCGGCTTCAGCAATGATCCGGTGAGCGCCGGGGCCGGGCGCATTCGGTTGCCCGCCCTGATGCCGGATATGAGCCGCGAGCAGCTTGCAACCCTGCGCGGGGCGGCGGACGCCGCCGCACTATGGCATCGCTATCATGACGATTCCAGTCACCAGCGGGCCGTGCCCGAGGGGGAGCAGGCCCGGACGGCCTATCAGGCGCTGGAAGAGGCTCGCGTGCAGGGCCTTGGCGCACAGCAGATGGCTGGGGTGGCGCAGAATCTCACGCAGCTGCTCGAGCAGGGGTATCGCAGCAAGGGGATGGATCGGCTCAATCAGCCTGGCAGTTTCCCGGTGGCCGAGGTTTTGCGCCTGTGTCTACGTGAAGCGCTGACAGGAAAGGGAGTGCCTGCCTGTGTTGCGATGCCGTTTGAGCTAGCACGGGCACAGCTGCCCGAAATAATGCACGAAAGAGTCAGTCAGCTGGCGGCTGTGGCCGCGGATCCGGTCCGGTTTGCCACGCTGGCGCGTGAGCTGGTGCTGACTCTCAAGCTTGATCCGTCCGACCAGCCGCCGGAGCGCGATGAGGAGGATGAATCGGAAACACAGGATGAGCCGCCGCCTGAGGAAGATGCGCCGGACGAACCGGAGGGTGAGCCAGAGGAACCGGCACAAGAGAGCGCACCGCTGCCCAGTGAGGCGAGCGATGCGGCACCCGAAGCTCTGGACAGTGGCGAGCAACTGATGCCGGATGATGGCGAGGGCGAGAGTGAGGTACCCGGTGCACCGCCGCGTCCGCCGCAGCTGGTGCCGGATCTTAATAACCTGCCCGGCTATCAGATTTTTGTGAAAAATTTCGATGAGGTGGTCGAGGCCAGTGCACTGGCCGAGGTCGATGAGCTGACGCGTCTGCGCGATCTGCTCGACCGCCAGCTGCAACCCCTGCAGGGGACCATCGCCAAGCTGGCTAACCGACTGCAGCGCAAGCTGATGGCGCAGCAACAGCGCAGCTGGCACTTTGATCTGGAGGAGGGGATTCTCGACACCGCACGTCTTGCGCGTGTGGTCTCCAACCCCGGTACCTCGCTCTCCTTTAAACGCGAAAATGATATCGAGTTTCGCGATACCGTTGTCACGTTGTTACTTGATAACTCCGGCTCCATGCGTGGGCGACCGATTACCATTGCTGCCCTATCGGCCGATATTCTGGCGCGGACGCTTGAGCGCTGTGGGGTGAAGGTCGAGATTCTGGGCTTTACCACCCGGGCCTGGAAGGGCGGGCGCGCGCGCGAGGCGTGGGTGCAGGCGGGCAAGCCGATCAATCCCGGCCGCGTGAACGAGCTGCGCCATATCATTTATAAGAATGCCGATGCGCCATGGCGGCGGGCCCGGCGCTCCCTCGGCCTCATGCTGCGCGAAGGCATCTTAAAAGAGAATATCGATGGGGAAGCGCTGGTGTGGGCGCATGAACGCCTGCGCGTGCGGCCCGAGCAGCGCAAAATCCTGATGGTCATTTCGGACGGCGCTCCGGTGGACGATGCCACCCTGTCAGTTAACCCAGGTACTTATCTTGAGATGCATCTGCGTCATGTCATTGAGTGGATTGAAACCCGCTCGCAGGTTGAGCTGGTGGCCATTGGTATCGGCCATGACGTCACCCGCTATTACCGTCGCGCGGTCACGATTGTCGACGCCGAGCAGTTGGGCGGCACCATGATGGACAAGCTCACCGAGCTGTTTGATGAGACGCAGGCGCGACGTTAGGGGTTTAGCCGGGCAGGCACTGGCCACCACCCGTGAGACCGCGATAGACTGCCTGCCCGTCCATTTGCTGATAAGCCGCTGGGGTTTCGCCTTGCTGCAGTTGGGGCGGTGCCGGAGGGGTGAGCGGAGTTGCCAGCGGGTTCAGGGCGCGTTGGGGTGATGTAGTCTGTTCCTGTGCCATATGAGCCTCCGTGAATAATTAAATTGCGCGATGTATGTGAATAGTAGATAGCTCGACTCGCCTTGCCAAGATTTATCGTTTCAAATTCCGGGTAATTTTATAAGTCGCTGCGCCATTCGGCAACAACCGCAGGGTCGGGTTCGTGCGCAGCGCGGTGCTGCTCTTGCGTGAACCGCTGCGAGTTGATCTGGCTGAGTGCCCAGATAGCTGCGCCGCGCACCAGCGGCGAGGGATCCTCAAGAAGCTTGGCCACAGGGGCGGTTGCCTCGACATTGCCGCTGTTGCCTAGGGCAATAAGCACATTACGAATAAAGCGGTCGCGCCCGATGCGTTTGATCGGTGAGCCACTAAAGCGCACGCGAAAGGCGGTGTCGTCAAGTTGCGCTAGCTCGAGCAGATCCGGCAGATGATTTTCCGGGCGTGGGGCCAGCTCAGCTTCATGGCCGAGTTGCGCAAATTTGTTCCATGGGCATACGCTGAGACAATCGTCACAGCCATAAATGCGGTTACCCATGGCTTTGCGAAAGCCGCGTGGAATTGGGCCCTTGTGTTCAATGGTCAGATAGCTGATGCAGCGGCGCGCATCAAGCTGATACGGTGCGGTAATGGCCTGGGTGGGGCAGATATCGAGGCAAGCGGTGCAGGCACCACAATGATCGCGCTCGGCATTGTCCGGCTCCAGCTCCAGCGCCGTAAAAATCTCGCCCAGAAACAGCCAGCTGCCAAAGTCCCGGCTCACCAGATTGGTATGTTTGCCCTGCCAACCAAGGCCTGCGCTTTGCGCCAGTGGCTTTTCCATCACCGGGGCCGTATCGACAAACAGCTTAACCTCGGTGGTGTAGGTCTCGGCGATCCAGCGGGCCAGCACGCGCAGTTTTTTCTTGAGCACGTCATGATAATCACGCCCGCGCGCATACACCGAGATGTTGGCTTTGTCGGTGGCTCTCAGATTTTCCAGCGGATTGTGATCCGGCCCGTAATTAAGCCCCAGCACAATGACGCTCTTGGCCTGCGGCCACAGGGCATCGGGCGAGCGGCGTTGCTCCGTGCGCTCGGCCAGCCAGCCCATATCGCCGTGTTTGCCGTGGGCAATAAACTCTTTAAGCCGCGCTCCGGCCTCAGGCACCAGTCGCGCCGGGGCAAAGCCGATGGCGGAGAAGCCGAGGGCAAGAGCCTTGGCGCGGATGGCCGCTTTCATAGCGGCGCGATATCCCCACGCGCTAGCTCGGCGCGCAGGGTGGCGGCTTCATCGACAAAGCGGCCTTGCTCAATTGCCCCTCGCAGACGGCGCATAAGGTTCTGGTAGAAATAGATATTATGCCAGGTTAGCAGCATGGGGCCGAGGATCTCCTCACAGCGGATGAGGTGATGCAGGTAAGCCCGCGTCACGCCAGCGAGCGCCGGACACGCACATTCTTCATCAAGCGGGCGATGGTCGTCCTGATGGCGGGCATTGCGCAGGTTAATAGTGCCCCGGCTGGTAAAGGCCTGCGCGGTGCGGCCACTGCGGGTAGGCAGGACGCAGTCAAACATATCAATCCCGCGCTCGACCGCGCCGATGATATCCTCCGGCGTACCCACGCCCATCAGGTAATGCGGCTTGTCAGCGGGCAGGGCAGGTACGGTTTCATCCAGTACGGCAAACATCTGCTCTTGCGGCTCGCCCACAGCAAGGCCACCAACGGCATAGCCTTCAAAGCCGATCTGGGTGAGAGCGGCGGCGCTGCGCAGGCGCAGGTCAATCTCGGTGCCGCCTTGGACAATGCCAAACTGGCCGTAGCCGGGGCGGGCCTTAAAGGCAGCGCGAGAGCGGGTGGCCCAGCGCATCGATAACTCCATGCTCTTTTCAATCAACGCTTTGTCGGCGGGCAGCTTGGGGCATTCATCAAACGCCATGGTGATGGTGGCATCGAGCAAATGTTGAATCTCAGTCGAGCGCTCGGGGTTCAGCTCATAGGCCGCGCCGTCGATATGCGAGCGGAAGGTTACACCCTTTTCGGTAATTTTGCGCAGCTTACTGAGCGACATCACCTGAAAGCCACCGCTATCAGTCAGGATCGGCCCCGGCCATAGCATGAACTTGTGCAAGCCGCCCAACTTGGCAATGCGCTCGGCGCTCGGGCGTAGCATCAGGTGGTAGGTGTTGCCCAGCACAATCTGCGTGCCGGTGGCGCGTACCGCATCCATCGTCATGGCCTTGACCGTGGCGGCGGTACCCACAGCCATGAAGGTGGGTGTCTCGACGGTGCCGTGTGCGGTGGTCAGGCGGCCGCGGCGGGCGCGGCCATCGGTGTTCAGCAGGTCAAACGACAGAGCGGTCATGATGGGAACAGTAAAGAGGAATCGCCGTAGGAATAAAAGCGGTATTTGTTGGCAATCGCGTGGGCGTAGAGTTCCTTGGCGCGTTCCATACCGATGAAAGCACTCACCAGCATCAGTAGCGTACTCTTGGGTAGATGAAAATTGGTCATCAGTCCATCGACCGCTTTGAACTGAAAGCCCGGTGTAATGAAGATATTTGTATCGCCATTGTAGGGGGTAAAAATCCCTGTCATTTCGGTATTTGAAGGGTCGGCTACCGGTTGTCGTGCGCAGGTCTCTAACGTGCGCATCACGGTGGTGCCAACTGCCACAATACGGCCACCTTTGGCTTTAACCTCATTCAGCTTTGCTGCCGTCTGCGCCGTTACTTCGGCCCATTCACGGTGCATGACATGATCCTTGATGTCCTCTACCCGCACCGGCTGAAAAGTACCCGCGCCCACATGCAGAGTGACAAAACAATGTTCGATACCTTTAGCGGCAAGGCGCTGCATCAGTTCAGGAGTAAAGTGCAGACTGGCGGTGGGAGCTGCCACCGCGCCATCTTTTTGTGCAAAGATGGTTTGGTAATGCTGTTTGTCCTGCGCATCATCGGCGCGGTTCATGTAATGCGGCAAGGGCAGATGCCCATGCGCCTCAAGACACTGGGCCAGAGTGCGATTGCCGGTGACAAAACGGATCACTACCCGGTCGTCATGACGGCCCAGCACATCAGCGGCAAAATTCTCGGCAAAGCCGATGCGATCGTGATTGTGCAGCCGCTTCATCGGCTTGGCAAAGGCTTCCCAGTGGCCATCGGCGCGTTGGCGATGCAGTAGTAGTTCGATCTTCACTGTCCCGCGCTGGCCCAGTAGCCGGGCGGGAATCACCTTGGTATCATTAAATACCAGCATATCACCGGGCAGCAGCATGTCGGGCAGGTCGAGAACGTGGCTGTCCGTCGTCTGCTGCGGCGCGCTCACCAGCAGGCGGGCATTGTGGCGTGGCTCGACGGGTCGGCTAGCGATCAGCCCGTCGGGCAGCGTATAGTCAAACTCATCAACCTTCATGATCCCCACCAAAACAAACGGCCCCGGAAGCGGGGCCGCCGTTTAATGTATGCGCACCTGCTTAGGCGGCCTTGGCTGCTTTCTTGGCAGCGGCCTTTTCGATCTGCTTCTTGAGCTTCTGCTCATCGGCACCCAGCTTGGCCACCGGAGTCTTCAGCAGGAAGGCGTCCAGACCGCCATTGTGCTCAATGGTGCGGATGGCATTGGTGGTCAGGCGCATACGAATCATGCGGCCCAGTGTGTCGCTCAGCACCGAGGTGACCTGCAGGTTGGGCAGCCAGCGGCGCTTGGTCTTGCGGTTGGAGTGGCTGACGTTGTGGCCAACCAGAGGCTTCTTGCCGGAAATGCCGCACTTGCGTGACATGATACTCACCTTTGCTTAAAATCGTTAACGCGCCCGCAGGCGCGGTGCGGTGCTTATAGCGGAGGGATTAGCGACGAGTCAACCGGATTCAGGAAGTTTTTGGTGATCTGAACCGCCTGCTCAAGCGTCACCCGTTCTGGCGTAACCCCCGGAAAAGCCGAGACTAATCGGCTTGGCAGAGGGCTGAGCAGGACAAAGACGCCATGATCGTCGGCGCGGCGAATGAGCCGGCCAAAGGCTTGCCGCAGTTTTTGGCGGGTTAACCGCTCTCCATACGCAGCGCCGCCATGGGCCGCTTTACGCGCGGCCAACAGAAAATCGGTACGTGGCCACGGCACTTTATCAAACACAATCAGGCGCAGCGCCCGACCGGGTACATCAACCCCATCGCGCACGGCATCGGTGCCGAGCAGGCAGGCATTACCCTCAGCGCGGAAGATATCGATCAGCGTATGCGGGTCCAGCCCATCGACATGCTGGCTATACAAGGGTAGTCCGGCTGCCCCGAGGGGACGCACCAGTGCCGCCTGAACGCGCTTGAGTCGTTCAATGGCGGTAAACAGCCCGAGTGCGCCACCGCCCGAGGCGAGAAATAAGTCCCGGTAAGCCTGTGCCACCGCCACATCATTTTTGGCGGGAACATCGGTGACCACCAGCACACGGGTTTGCGTGGCATAGTTGAAGGGCGAGGGCACTCGCGCCCGCAGCGCCGGGCGACCCAGATGCACGGTGCCGCAATCCTGCTCGGCCACCTGCCAACTGGTCTCAGGGTCGGCGCCGGGGTCAGTCAGGGTGGCGCTGGTCATCACCATGCCCTTGGCTTGGCGCGCGATGGTTTCGGCAAAGGGTTTGCCCGGATCCAGCCAGCGGCGATACAGACCCACATCCAGTAGTTGTCCGTCCACCCGCTCCAGACCCAGCCAGTCGACGAATTCAGGCGGGGTGGCGCTGTGCAATTGCTCAAGCATATTGCGCCAAGCCGTTAGCTGATCGCCCACATAATGGCTTAGGGTACGCAGCAGCGCTTCAATGCGTCGACGCATCTCCGCGTCCAGCTCGGTTTCCTGCGTCAGGCGCCTGTCCAGCAGATGGATCAGGTCTTTAATGGCGCTATGCAGGGTTTTCAGTTCAGCGCGCAGCGCGTCTGCCTGCGCTAATGTTTCTTCGCTCAGGCTTTCAACTTTGCATTCAATCGAGTAAGGCGAATCCGCCTCTTTGGCATGGGTCAGCACATGCGCCTTTATGGCCTGCAAAAACTGCTCGGCTTTGCCACGTGGCTCGCCATTTTCAAGGCGGCTGCGCCAGCTTTCACCGGGCAGGCACAGCGCTTGGTGTTTGATGCGCTCGAGCAAATCTGCGCCTGTATTAGCATCGGGCAGCAGTGGCTCGGCCCGGCGCGACAGACCCCGCACCCGGCCCTTGCTGCGCCCATCGCCACCGAGCAGCCAGCGGCGCAGATCAAACCCGCTTTGCCCGGTCAGTTCGGCGCCAAAAGCACTGTCCGCCGCATGAAACAGATGATGTCCTTCATCAAATACAAAGCGGTCGGGCGGGCAGGCTTCATCAATACCGCCACTGGCTGCCGCGCTCATGATAAGCGCGTGATTGGCAATCACGATATCTGCCCCGCGCGCGGCACGCACCGAGCGCTCGATAAAGCATTTTTTGTAATGTACGCAGGCACCATGCAGACACTCTCCGCGCCGATCCGCCAGACCTAGCGTGCGGGCACGGCCGAGCAGGTCAGGCAGCCAACCGGGCAGATCGCCACCGCGGATATCGCCATCTTGGGTGGCACCGATCCAGCGCGCGACCAGCCCGAGCACGATCAGCGCTTGAGGCGAGGCAAAGCTCTGCCGTATGGCTTCTTCAAAATTCAGCAGGCACAGGTAGTTTTCGCGCCCCTTACGGATGACAACTTTTTGCGCTCGCTCTGCCGGGTCGGGGAACAGGCGTGCGGTTTCCTGCTCAATCTGGCGTTGCAGGTTGCGGGTGTAGGTGCTCAGCCATACGGGTGCATTGGCTTTTTGGGCATAAAGCAAGGCCGGAGCGAGGTAGCCAAGGGTTTTGCCAACGCCTGTGCCGGCTTCGGCCAGTACCGTCTCCCCCGGTTCACCAAAGGCGGCACTCACCGCACTGGCAAAGTCGCTTTGCTCGGGCCGGGCTTCGCGGTGACCGGCTTTGGCCAGTAAGGTTGCCAATTCACTGCGGGCATCGCTATTGGTAATCGTGGTGGCGCTCCGTTCGCGGTCAAGGTTTTCTTTCCACTCAGGTAAATTACTCCACACTCCAAGGGCCTTAAGGACATCTCCCTCGCTGCCGCGTTTACCGAGCGCTTGTATTACTGCACTGCCCCAGCGCCAGCCGCCCTGCGCCATTTGGGTAGCAATGGTGGCGGCGCTGTTCGCGGCTTCACCATCCAGATCGCGCAGCTCGTTCAGCAGAGCATCGTGCGCCTGCCACAAGGTCAGGGCTTGCTCTGCGGCGTTGGTCGGTTCGGTTAAATCAAGCGCTTGCGCCAGTCCCTTCGGCGTGGGGACGCAAAACTGCGCCGGGCGCACAAAGGCAAACAGCTCCAGGATATCTAGTGCCGCCAAGGCCTCCACACCAAGGCGCTGGGCGGTGAGCGGCGCATGGCACACCAGCACCGGCCAATGGGTCAGGCGCGCGCGCGGTGGCAACGGCATCATCTCGCCGGTTAAGCTGAGCAGTACCGAAGTGCCTGCACCTGCCACCAGCGCGCACAGCTCGGGTGCTTCGGTTGTGGCGGGAGAGAGCAGGGCGGGATCGGACATACGCGGAACATATAGAAAACATTGGCGCAATGCGATATGTCTTTTGCCATGACTGCGAAAAAGACACCGACCGAAATTGTGATCGTGCTGCATGGCCTGGCCAACTCGCGCCTTAATATGTGGCGGCAGAGCCGCGTACTCAAGCAAGCGGGTTACGCCGTCGCGGATTGGACCTACAACACGCTTAAGGGCGGAATGCTGGAACAGATGGAGCGGCTGGAGCAGCGGCTGCCCGAAGTGAGTGGCTACAGCAAAGTGCATGGCGTTGGACACTCGCTGGGCGGGTTGATGCTGCGCGGGATCTTTGCCCGTCACGCCGCTACACTTCCCTTGGGCCGTCTGGTCATGCAGGGCTCGCCCAATCAAGGCGCAGGTATTGTCAATCGTCACCGCTGGTTGTTCGGGCAGGGGCCACTTAACCGCCAAATTGTGCAGGATCTGGCCGAAGGGTCAGAGGCCATTGCCACGCTGGGTATTCCCCCGATGGAGATCGGGGTGATCGCCGGGGTGCATCGCTTCAACCTCATCAATCCATTCACCTGGCTTAATACCCTCAAGCTAGGTGATGAGCCGCATGACGGTACGGTCGAGGCCAAAAATACCCGAGTGCCGGGCATGACCGACTATCTTGAGCTACCGGTGAATCATGTCCGCTTGCCTTTTCACCGCGATGTGGTTCAAGCATCCTTGCGTTTTCTTCAGACCGGAAAGTTCCGTCCATGACCTCCCCCGCCGCCACGCCCGCTGTGAATTTTGCTGAAATCCGCCAGTTGGCGCAGGCGCTGCCCTGTCTGAAAACGGTGCAAGTCCCCAGCGCGCCGGTCGATGGCCCGAGCGCTGCAGCGTTGCTGTGGCTGGCGCAGGCGCAAGGCAAGCTGCCTGAGTTGCGCCATACTCGCCTAGCGCTGTTTGCGGCCACGCATGGCTGCTTTCCGGAATCGCGGGCGTTTACCCAAGAGCGGGTGGACAGCCTAACCGGGCCGAGCGATCCCGCTGTGAAGGTGCTTGGTGCCGTTGATGCCGACCTGCGGGTCTATGAGCTTGATCTTGCCACCCCCACGCGTGATTACCGTACAGGCCCGGCACTGGATGAAGGCGCGGCAGCCCACGCCATGGCCTATGGCATGATGGCGGTGGAGCCGGGGGTGCAGTTGCTGGCCCTGGGGGGGCTTGGTGCGGGTGGGGAGATGGCGCATGCCGAGCTACTCAAGCGCCTGCCGCATAGCAAGGATGCGCTGCAAACGCTGGCGGATACCGGTGGGCTGGAATGCTGCGCCATTCTTGGAGCACTGCTCGCGGCACGCGTGGCCAATGTGCCGGTGTTGATTGACGGTTTGGCCGCTGAGGCGGCGCTGGCGGTGCTGGAAGCCCTGCGGCATGAGGGCGGGGTTCATGCCCGCCTGGCGCGTGATTTTGCGCCCGACGCCAATGCCGCACTGGTGGGGTTACCGGCGGCGCTGGCAATCGGACATCTTAAAACTCTTGCGGCACTGGTCTGATTATTCGCCCTGCTGGACCAGCATGGCGTTGGCGCGCGCGTAGTCAAGCGAGCGGCGTAAAAACAGCGATGCCAGCCCCAGATAGAGCAGGTTGAGCAGGAGCGCAGGCACAAAGCCGGTGGCTGGACCACCGCTCATCACACTGCGGACACCTTCAAACACATGCGTCACCGGGATCAGACGTGCGACAGGGTGCAACCACTCAGGCAGGGCCGTAAGCGGATAGTAGACGCAGGACAGCGGCATCAGCACAAAGCCGGCCATCCAGATCAACCACTCGACCGCCATGCCATAGCGGAAGATCAGCCCCATCATGATGACGCCCATCCAGCAGCCCATCAGCATCAGCAAGGCCACATAAGGCACGAGCAGAAAACCAACGCTGAAGAGCTGGGCAGCAAACAACAGTGTTGCCACGGCAGCGGCAAAGCTGACCCCAATGCTCATGCGAATACCGGCCACGCTCAGGATGGCCACTACAAACTCCCACGGCCGTAGCGGTGTCACAAACAGATGGCCAAAGTTGCGCGACCACATCTCCTCAAAGAAGGTGATGACGGTGTTCATCTGGCCGCGAATGAAGACCTGCCACAGAATGGCGCAGGTGAGAGCCAGTTGCCCGAGGGTAGCAAGGCCGGTGCCCTGCTTGGCAAAATAAAGGCTGAGAAAGCCCCACAGCATCACTTCAAGGCTTGGCCAGAAGAACACCTCGATGAAACGCGGGCCAGAGCCACGCAGCAGATAATAGTGGCGATGGATCATGGCGCCAATGCGGGTCAAGGAGCCACTCATGCCGCATTCTCCTCTTCGCCACGTGCAATGGCAAGGAAAACAGCCTCCAGATTGGCGCGGCCATATTTGGCAATCAATGCGGCGGGGCTGCCCTCATCGACCAGCTTGCCCTTTTTCATCATCAGCACATGGCTGCACATCCGCTCCACCTCCAGCATGTTGTGCGACGCCATCAGGATGGTGCAGTTGTGTGTGGTCCGGTAGGCTTCGAGCGCACTGCGCAGGCGATCGGCCGTATCAGGGTCCAGTGACGCGGTGGGTTCATCAAGCAGCAGCACATCGGGATCGTTGATGAGGGCTTTTGCCAGCCCTAGCCGCGTTTTCTGACCCGCCGAGAGTTTGCCGGACGGGCGATCGCGCAGGGCCGTCAGATCAAACTGGACCATCAGCTCATCTATGCGGCCAGCTACATCCGCCACCCCGTAGAGCCGGGCGTAAACCGAGAGGTTTTCCCAGACCGTCAAACGATGGGGCAGGTCAACATAAGGGCTGGTAAAATTCATGCGGGCGAGGGCGGTAAAACGGTCGTGCGCCATATCGTGGCCCAGCACGGTAATGTTGCCGCTGGTCGGGGTGACGAGGCCTAGCAGCATGGCAATGGTGGTGGTTTTGCCTGCGCCATTGCCGCCGAGCAAACCCACACAGGTGCCGCGCGGTATGGCAAAATTCAGCCGGTCCACGGCCGTCACAGGACCAAACTGCTTCACCAGGTCGCGGACAAGAATGGCATTTTCACTCATGGTTTTGTGCTATAACACGCCAGCATGACCATCACCAGCGACAACCTTGACCGCCTGACCCTGCTGAGCACGATCGAGACGGATGCAGCGACCGAAGGCGTGGTGGCTGCGCGGTCTCTCATCCTGCTGCGCTGGTGTGTGTTGCTGGGTCAGTTTGCGGCTTTGCTGGGCGGTTATTATGTGTTTGCGCTTGATCTGCCTATCGGCGGCTGTCTGGCCGTGACGGCCTCTGGTTTGGTGCTCAACATTGCCGCCATGCTGCACTATCGCATCCGCTCGCGGCTCTATTCGCATGAGGCGGCGCTATATTTTGCCTTCGATATTCTGCAGCTCAGTTTGCTGATGTACCTGACAGGCGGGCTGGATAACCCGTTTGCCGTATTTCTCATCACCCCGGTTGCGATGGCGGCAACGCTGCTGCGCTTCTGGACGGTACTGGCGCTGACCGGACTCACGCTGCTGTGTCTGCTGCTCAATGCCATCTGGCACCTGCCATTGCCGTGGCCTTATGGCCAGCTTGATCTGCCGGCCATGTATGGCTGGGCCATGTTCGCGGCCCTTGCGCTTTCGGCTTCGTTTATCTCGATTTATGCCTGGAGTGTGGCGCGGGACAGTCGCCGCGTGCGCTATGCACTGTCTTTGGCCCAGTCCGAACTGGCTGGGGCCAACCAGATGACGGCTATGGGGGCGCTTGCGGCTGCGGTAGCGCATGAGCTGGGCACCCCGCTGGGCACCATTAATCTGGTTGCCAAAGAGTTGCAGGGCGAGATCGAGAAGGACGATCCCATTCGTGAGGATGTTGATTTGCTGGTCAGCCAAGCCGAGCGCTGCCGTCAGGTGCTGGCGGATTTTGCGCGTAAGCCTCAGGCCGAGGGTGGCGATCCCTACCGTATTCTGCCGTTGCCCGCTTTACTCGACGAGGCCGCGCTGGCGCATCAGGACGGGCGAGTGCAGTTTATGGTGTTGGCGGAAGATGCTGCCGCACTCCCGCTCATGGTGCGCCGCCGCCCCGAGCTGCTACATGGCCTTGGTAATTTTATCCAGAATGCCCTGCAATTTGCCAAGAGTGTGGTGGTGGTCCGGCTCAGCTGGGATGCGCAAAAGGTCATGCTGAAAATCGATGATGACGGTCCCGGTTTTCCGGCGGCAGTGTTGCAAAAGATGGGCGAGCCTTATATTTCCACCCGCTCGGGTAGCGGAAATCACATGGGATTAGGCACCTTTATCGCTAAAACCCTGCTTGAGCGCACGGGAGCAAAGGTTAATTTTAATAATCGACCTGAGGGGGGCGCACGTGTCGCAGTGACCTGGCCGCGCGCCGCCGCTATCTTTAAGGTATAAGGAGTGCACCATGACTGACGCCGCCCCCCTGTCGTCTTCATCACCGAAACTCAGCTTTACGGGTGATCCTGCCCGTTCGCTGCTGCTGGTGGATGATGACACCATCTTCCTCACCCGTCTGGCGCGCGCGATGGAGAAGCGCGGGTTTGATGTAGTTGCTCTGCCCAGCGTGCAGGAGGGCGTGGCCTTTGCCAAGAAGTCGCCGCCAAAATATGCTGTGTGCGATTTACGTCTGGCCGATGGCTCGGGTCTGCAGGTGGTCGAGGCGTTGCGTGCGGCCAGCCCGGAGTGCCGCATTATCATGCTCACGGGCTATGGTAACCTTGCCACGGCTGTGGCTGCGGTGAAGGCGGGCGCGGTTGACTATCTCAGCAAGCCCACCGATGCCGATGCGGTTGAGAAGGCCCTGCTGGCCGATGGCAGCGAGCTGCCTGAGCCGCCCGAGAATCCGATGTCGGCCGACCGCGTGCGCTGGGAGCATATCAACCGTGTGTACGAGCAGTGCGATCGCAACGTGAGCGAAACCGCCCGCCGCCTGAAGATGCACCGCCGCACCCTGCAGCGCATTCTGGCTAAGCATGCGCCCAAGGACAACGTTGCGGAAGAGGATACCGTTTAAGATGCCACCTATCCCACAGCATGAATTTGCTCGCCTGGCAGCGGAGGCCTTGGCTGTTTCGCAGGATACGGCCAAGGTCATACACGGCCAGCCGGCGCCCCCGCAGGCCTTTGCTATGCTTAGCCAGCGCCTACTGCCCTTTCTGACGCCGCACTGCCCCGATGACGTTGCGCGGGATATACCCACGCAGGCCATCCTTGCCGCTACGCGCCGGTTACAGGGTGCTGCCGATGCCACTCCGGCTGAGTTGTCTGCTTTCCTCAAGGCGCAACACAAAGTGCTGTGGCGGATGCTGAAGGCAGATGGGACGGCTCCCAGCGTGGCCGAGTGCCGGGCGCTGCACGGATTCAGCGCACAGTTGGCTCGCGCCGCCGGGCAGTTGGCCCATCCGCGCCCCCAATAACAGGAGCCGACTCTCAAATTATTATGGTTAATGGCGGCAATATGCTTGCTGTGCGGATTGGTATTATCTACCATTAAGCCCATGAGCGGCAGACCTACGCCAGAGTTTGATCTATACGATGAGCGCCTGATGCGCTTTCACCTGCTGCGGGCGCATAATACCTTTTACGAGATCTGCGAGGGTCCGAACAAACACCGGAACCCGGCCCAAGAGGCGGCAGTGTTCATGCGGCGGGTCGTTGCGCAGACTACGCTAGCTCTCCCTTTAACGCCGTTGCCGCCCCTCTATACCGCAGCGCAACGGCTGGAGGGGATGGCGACTGCCGGCCCGGCTCAGCTTGGTCAGCGCCTGTGCGAGCTGGCCGATCAGTTTGATCGTATCGCCCATCATCCACTGGTAACGAACAAGGACTTTGTCCGGCAGAACCAGTTTATCTGTCACCGGATGCTGGGGTTGTCCTGAATTAATAACTATTCCCGCGGTGGCGGCTTGGGTTGGCGGTTGTCATACACCACAGTGTGATTGGCAAGGATGTTATCCATCGCCCGGCCCTGGAACATGTTGATGCCCATGGACTGCCCCACATTAATGGCATCATCATTATCGCAGCGGGTGAGGATGATGCGGGTGGGGCCGCCGCTGCCGACATTTTCCTTCAGCCGGGCAAAAGTGTCGCTGTTCTGCAGATTCACCAGCTCCGGGCTCCAGTACATTTTCATCATATCAAGGCCCAGCTGATCGCGGTCCATATAGGGGAGAGTCAGGTGGGTGAGACCGTCAATACACACGCGGTAGCCCCGGTCATGCAGATAATCACGCGCAAACAGATAAGCGCCCATGTCGCTGAAGATGTCCATCTTCTGTAATTCGATCACCAGGCGTCCGCGCAGATTGCTGCTGATGTTCTGGTCAAACTTGTGAAACTCGCCCGATAGCACGGTGGCGATGTTGAGGTTGATCGAGAAGGCCCGTTCCAAATGCTGGGTTTCATGCTCAAGGTAGGCCAGCATGCGCTTGTCGAGCGTGAGGGTGAGGTACTGGAACAGCCAGCGGTTGGCGGTCACCTGTACATCGGGCATGAGGAGCTGCTCCAGCTCGGTAATTGCCACATACAGCTCATGAAAAATCGCCTTGGGCGACACACCGGGGGCATAGGCACAGACCGGCTGGTTGCGGATGACATTGGCCAGATTGGTGTTGCGCAGCGATTCCTCCAGTTTGCCCAGCTGGGCGGGCGTCATCGGCTTGCGGTCATTCACCGGCATGCCGGTGGCAGCTTCCTTCAGCCGCTTTTCGGCATGTACCACCATGGAGCGCTCATAGAAGTGGCGCGCGAGCGCCAGAAAGCGGGCATAGTCGCGCTCAAGCAGGTACCAGGTGCAGAACCCGACATCGCCGCCATCCTGATCGGCATACTGGGCGAGCGGGTCTTCGGAGAACAGATAGCGCAGGCGCAGCACCGCATCGTCGATTTTCTCAACCGGTACATCCCGCGCGACAAAAACGATATCGTTGTTCTTCAGCACAAACAGCTGGCCATCAAAGTATTTGACCAGACTTTCAAAGGTGTTGGTGGCGATGCGGATATGATGCTCGCGCCGGTTGTGCGGCTGCAGTTTGGACAGATGGATATGAATGGCTACACGGCCCCGGCGATGCTTTTCCAGCCGCTCGGCATAGTCATAAAACGCATATTCTGCTGAAGGCGGACGCAGCGCCGGGTTATCGGTCGTGCTGCCTTTGCCTGCGTTGGTGCCGTAATCCATTCCTGCCCTCTAAATAACAAGCCCCACCCGGGTGCTTATTTACTAAAGCACAAGGAGTCTTACCCGCAAATTAACATACTTTAACAGTAAGCGGTAGTTTTGGCGTTACCCCTAGGGCACAGCGCTGTTGCAGATTAGCCACCATCTGGGCGATCGTCAGCGACGTTGCCCACGATGCAGCCACCAGCCGGTTTCATTGATCGAATAGATCGGGCGGTAGTGACGGATACTCTCGGCGCGTACCAGCCCCTCCACCTGATTATCGCCGATGTAAACCTCGCCATCCACATTGGCCAGCAAGATGGCGTGGTTCAAGTTCAGCTTGGTGTCACGTACGATCGCCAGCCGCAGCTTGTCAGCGGGCCAGCCCAGTTCGCGTAACGTCACATATTTGGCCAGTGCATAATCTTCACAATCGCCATTGCGGCGCAGGAATTCAAACACCGTGGCCCAGTAGTCATCATCGCCCCAATTGGCCATATCGAGGATATATCGGCGTTTATTGAGCAAATCATTGACCTCGCGCAACTGGGTCAGGCCACGAAGCGAGCGGACGTCGGACAGCAGCTCCTGCCAATCATCCCACGCGCAGCTAGCTCCCGGGTCATAACCGGCGCTGGCGCACAGACCCTCTCCCAGTTCGCGGGCGTGGTCAAAGCGGCGCATGACCCCCGTCCAATTAGTAAAGCTGACAAGGTTGGGGGAGTAGATCTCATTGCTGCCCCACAGTTCGGGCCAGGACGTGCGTGCGGCGGCAGGCTGCGCGCCAAACAGGGTGACGCACAGGACAACAAGGATCAGGGCGAGAGAGGGCCGGATCTGCGCCATAGCCTCATTGTCGCAGGTTAGCCTTAAACGATCCTTGAGCCTTGGTTTACAAAATCCTAAAATAGCCCCACAATCCGGCGGCTAACCGATTTCCCGCCCCCCCTGACGAGGCTGTCATGACCTTTTCGCTTGCTCCTGAAGATGTTCGCAAAAGTACCGAAGTGCCCAAAAAGCCCTATGCGATCGGGCTGGTGGTGCTCGGCGCGGTGGCCGCGGCCGGGATTCTGCTGATTCTCAACTATGCCTACGGTCAGTCCCAGAATACCCTGCTGACTTGGCAGCAGACCCTGGGTGGGGTATCGCAGGTTCGCGCCGGAGCGGTGGCGGGCTGGGTTCGGCAGCAACAAGCTCCGCTGCTGCGCTTTGCTGATGATGCCGATGTGCGCCTGTCCGTCAGCCAGATCATGGAGCCGTCGACGGATCTCGACCTGAGCAGCCGGGGCTATCTGCGCAACTGGATGGCCAGTCTGGCCCGCGATAATGATTACATGCCGCCGCCTGTCAGCGATCAGGTGGAGGCACAGGCGCAGGCGGCGACCAGCCGTACCGGTCTGGCAATTGTCAATAAAAAGGGTGATGTGCTGGTTTCGGTCGGCCTGTTTCCGGCTGATCAGGCCGAGGTAAAAGCCGCCATCAGCAGCTTTACGATGGATGGCCCGCGTCTGGTGGATCTGTTCAATGGCCCGGACAAGCGGACGTATCTGGGTTTCGTGCAGCCCATCTATGCGCTTGATGGTCCGCAGGACGAGGCGCACCGCCTGGGACTGGTGATCGGGGTGAAAGAGGCGGCCAAGGAGCTCTGGCCGCTGCTGGAGCAACCGGGGGCCATGCTCAAGAGCGGGCAGGTGCTGTTGCTGCGCAAGGGCGAAGGGACCGTTGTCATTGCCTCGCCACAGGGCGACAAACCTGCGCTGGAGCAGCAGTTTGATGCGCAGACCTCTACTCTGGTCGAGGCGCAGGCGCTGCGCGCGCCCGGTTCCCTGACAGAGGGAGTCAATGCGGCGGGCGTACCCAGCATGGGTAGTTCGCGTCTGGTCGAGGGAACGCCGTGGGTGCTGGCCTATCAGGCAGAGCGCGACGAGATGATGGCGGACAGCGACCGCCGCTTGCGTTATCAGGTCATGATCTTTTTTGCGCTGCTCGGTATGGTGCTGATTGCCCTGTATGCGGCATGGCGACGTGGTGCGGCCATTATTGCGGCCCAGAAGGCGGAAGAATATGCCGCGCTGGCGCGGCGCTTTGAATTCCAGAGCAAGCTGCTGCGGACCGTGACCGACAGCCAGCGCAACCATATCCTGATTGCCGACACCGAAGGTCGGGTGCGTTTTGCCAATGCCACCCTGGCCAAGGACATGGGCACGGTTGATACCGATTTGATCGGCAAGCCGCTCGCTGCGGCGGTAGGGCCGGATACCGCTCGTCGTTATGCCAAGCGTTCACAGGAGGCCAATCTGTCCAACAAGGCGGTGGTGACGGTTGATCGCGTTCATCTTGATGAGACGGGCGAGAAGTACAAGGTGGTGCAGACCCAGCATATCCCACTTGAAGACCGTAGCGCCGGTCCCGGCGAGGCCCCGGCCCGTGGCACCCTGATTGTGGAAGAAGATATTACCGATGTGGTGATGGAGCGCGAGAAGCGCGAGCGGACCCTGCGCGGTGTGGTCGATGCGCTGGTCGCAGTGGTGGACAAGCGCGATCCCTTTGCGACGGAACATTCCTCGCGGGTCTCCCGTCTGGCCCGTTCCATGGCGGCCGAGATGAACCTGTCGGATATTGATGGTGACACGGTCGAGTTGTCGGGCGCACTCTTGAATCTGGGCAAGCTGTTTGTTCCCCCGGAGCTGCTGACCAAGCAGGGCGGACTGAGTGAAGAGGAACTGCGTGTGGTGCGTGATGCCATGCTGACCACGGCGGACATTCTCGACCGGATCGAGTTTGAAGGCCCGGTGGTGGAAACCCTGCGCCAGAGTTTGGAGAAGGTGGACGGTTCGGGCTATCCCGGCAGCCGCAAGGGCGACGATATTCTGCTTACCGCCCGTATCATTGCGGTAGCTAATGCGTTTGTAGCCCTGATCAGTGCCCGCGCCCATCGCTCCGGCCTGTCGGTCGATGAAGCCGTGCGTAAGCTGATGGATCAGGTGGATTTCGCCTATGATCGCGGTGTGGTGGCTGCGCTGGTGAGCTATCTTGAAAACAAGGGTGGCCGTGAAGTGTGGGAGCTGGTCAGCGCTCCCCCGGCCCCGGAAGTTCCCCCGCCGCCCGCCGATGATAACCCGTGGCAGCGCTAGCTCACTAGAGTTGAATGACGGTACGGTCTTGGTGCCGGGTGCTCCCGAGCCGATAGGGCCGGTGTCCGTATGTCGGGACAAGTCCATCCGTCCAGTAAATGGGTAAGTGCGGTTGCCGGCGATGCAACTCAGGCAGTAAACGGGGGAGATGCTCCTTGCCCTGCGCGCTGAATCGCCCGATCTTCAAGGCTTGGCCTGATGTTGCGAGATCTTCAAACAGATAGCTCAAGATGCGTCGGGCATGGCCGTGATGATTAAAGTCGGCATCAATTGAAATGTGAGAAAGTTCAACTGTATTCTCCAGCCAGACCACAGGCGCAACCGAGCCAATACCAATAATAAGCGTTCCCGAAAGCGCTACAAAATGGGTTTCAGCCGGAGCATAGTGTGCGCACAGATAGGCCAGCCGGCCTCGTTTGTGATCGTAACCAAAAATGTTTCTGTTCTTGGGGTTTGGGCGCACCAGTGCCTCTAGCCCATCGTAATCGACTTTCACAATGTTGGTTGGGAGTTCCATCCCCGCAACTTAGAAAATACGGCGCATCAAAAGCAAGTAGAAATAGGTTAACGTTGCCGTTTCAGCAAAACATAAAGCGCACCCTCGCCACCATGGCGGGTTTGGGCGCTACTGAGCGCAATCAGATAGGGACGTAGCTCGGCTTCGTTCAGCCAGCGCGGTACCTCCTGCCGCAACTTACCACTGCGTCCGGTAATCAGCAGAACGCAGCGCTTTCCTAGCCGATAATGATGGTGAATGAAGCGCACCAGCGCTGGATGGGCGGTGGCCAGTGTGTGGCCATGCAGATCAAGCCGCGCCTCCACGGCCAGTTCACCAGCACGCAACCGCTTTTGCGTATTGGTGTCCACGCCCGCGGCGGCGGCCTTGCTGTGCAAGGCGTTTAGGTCAGAGGGGCGTGCCGGAGCTTGCGGGATATAGTTTTTAGCCAGATCCGGGGCTGCGGCTTTTTTACAACGCGGTGGGTTCGCTGTCGGTACCGCTGTTCTGGCCTTATTGGCCAAAGGCTTGATGCTTTCGGTAACTTTTAGCCACAGATCACGGTCGGGCAGGGGCTTGGTCATGGCGCGGGTAGGGCTTTGGGCAGCAGCACAAAGTAGCGGCCTTTGCTCCTCATGGTACCGGCCATCTGTTCGGCTTGCGGACCGCGCCCCCAGAATACATCGCCGCGTACAATACCGCGAATGGCCCCCCCAGTATCCTGTGCCACCATCAAGCGATTCAGCCTGGGATCCTGTGTCTCCAGCCACACTGGCACATGATAACCAATAAAACGATTGTCGACGGCGAGCGAGCGCAGCGCTGTCAGTGGCACATTAGCCGCACCCATCGGCCCGCTGCCATCCGGCTGTGCGGTGAAAAAGA
The DNA here is from genome assembly GCA_002343265.1 of Micavibrio sp. UBA2400. Taxonomy (GTDB): domain Bacteria; phylum Pseudomonadota; class Alphaproteobacteria; order UBA2400; family UBA2400; genus UBA2400. The sequence goes on along the minus strand of DDSC01000018.1, from coordinate 81,421 downwards.
CATACGACGGATTGCTGCTGCGCACGGCCTCGGCCTGCTCGGGATTGGACTCCAGCCAGGCCCGGATGCTCTGCATGGAAATGCTGCCCGGCACCAACTCACCCTTGGCAATCAGGGTTTTGCCAATCGGCACATACGGGTGGCCATTTTGTGCGGCATAGCCAAGGCGCAGTTCCTCACCGGAGTCGAGCGTCACTACGCCAGAGCCTTGGATTTGTACGAAAAAAGCATCATTGGCATCATCCAGCCAGACCAGCGGCTTGGCCTGTGTCAGCCCGTTGCTCACGATCGCGGCGCGATCGGCATAGGGTTTCAGTTGTCCGTTGACGACGGATCCGGCGATACGCTGGCCCTTCAGCTCGGTACGGAATTCACCAAGGTCAACCATCACCAGATCATCCGGCCGAGCGTATAGCGGATGCTGATAGGGGCCATGCCGGGTCAGGCTGCCACGCAGGTCGGCCTCATAATAGCCGGTGAACAATCCCTCAGTATCGCCGCTGGCACTGACGGCATAAGGCTGCAAGTCGCGCTCCATCAGCGTACGTAAGTCCTCCTCCGTTGTGACCCGCTTAAGTGCCGCGCAAAAATCCAGCCAATCGCCCGCCGTACCCATGCGCCCCTCGACCCCGAGCGAGCGGTCTGCCGGAATGGCTTCCAGCCGTGCGCAGGATGCGGCTAGAGCAGGTTTGGCTTCCAGCCGTTGATCCTGTGCCCAACCCGAGAGCGCTGAAAAGGGAACAGGCGTGTAGGTGGCCACAGGCTCGCGTGGCGGAAACAGGGTGCAGGCCGAAAGAAAAAGCAGAATCATCAGACTAAAGCGCATAGCCAGACTTTAGCGGAACCAGAGCGCCAAAGAAAGACCGGACTTGTCTCAATGACAGACCTTCTTAGTGTATCCTTGGCCGTATACCTTCAGGATAGCGAGGCTGCAGCGCAGTACCGGCAAGGGAATGCGGATTCTGTTTATGACCGACCTGTGGTAGTAAGAGCAAGCGAGTACCTGCATGAAAATCCTTCTCATCGAAGATGATCCCAAAATCCGGGCCTATATACAAAAAGGCCTGAAAGAAGCCGCCCACGCCGTTGACGTTGCTGAAGATGGCGAAGCGGGGCTGCATCTGGCGACGACCGAAAAATACGACGTTCTGATTATCGATCGGATGCTACCCAAGCTGGATGGACTATCGGTCATCCGGACCCTGCGTGGCAGTGGTCTGCAGACCGGCGTTCTGATCCTCAGTGCCTTGGGGGATGTTGATGACCGTGTCACCGGCCTGCGGGCAGGCGGGGACGACTATCTCACCAAGCCGTTTGCCTTTATCGAGCTTCTGGCCCGGGTAGAGGCGCTCGGCAAGCGCGCGACGGCCTCCAATGTCCAATCCTCCACGCTTCTTAAAGTGAGTGACCTTGAGATGGATCTGCTGGCCCGCAAGGTTCGGCGCAAGGGGATAGTTATAGAGTTGCAGGCCCGCGAATTCCGCTTGCTGGAATATCTTCTCAAGTTTAAAGGTCAGCTGGTCACCCGTACCATGTTGCTTGAGGGGGTGTGGGACTATCATTTTGATCCGCAGACAAGCGTTATTGATGTTCACATCAGCCGTTTGCGAAAGAAGCTGGGTGATTCCGGCAATACCTTGATCAAGACGGTGCGCGGTGCAGGATATATCATTGACGACGTCCCCTAGACGCTATTTCGACAGTTCGAGCTTTAAGATGGCTCTGCTGTTTACCGTCTTGCTTGCCGTGTCTGCCGCGTTGCTGGGCTACTTCCTGTTTGATTTCGGCAAGCGTGATTTTTTACGCGAGACAGAAGCTGCGATTGATATCGAGATCAGCATTGTCTCTGATCTCGGACCTGACCCGGAGGAGTTAGCCCGCTATATCCAGCGCCGTAGCAAGGACGATCAATCGGTACGGTTTCGTTATGAGAACGCGACGGGCGCATGGATTGGGGGCACGATCGACCGGCTGCCCCCGGCTATACAGATCATTGCCGAAGGCATACTCGGGTTTACTCTTGAGACCCATCAGGGGCCGCAGACATTTGCTGCAAAAATTCACACGTTTGCAGACGGGTCACGTATCGTCGTGGCCCGTAATGTGCACGAACTGATAGCCAGTCATGACCGGTTTCAGTCCCTCAGCTGGCTCATCCTGCTGCTTATGCTGCTCGTTGTTCTGGTCAGTTTTGGCATTAGCTATTTTGTCGTCAGTCGTATTAACCGCATTGCGGCCGCAGCGCAGAATATCGTCAAAACGGGGGATCTCTCCACGCGCCTGTCGATTGATAGCCGCTGGGATGATCTGAGCAATCTTGCGGGTGTGCTGAACATTTTTCTGGAGAAGATTGAGGAGTCCATGGCCAGTGTGCGCGAAATCAGCAACAATATCGCACATGACCTGCGGACCCCACTCACCGCCTTGCGCAGCGATATTGAAGCGCTGAAGACAGCGCCTGTCACGGACGAGAAGATTGACGCGTTGCTCGCCGAGACGGATCGTATCCTGTCGGTGTTTCAGGCCCTGCTGCGGATCGCCAACATTCAAAAAGGCAGGCGTAACAGTCAGATTGGCGACGTCCAGCTGACGGACCTTCTGCGTGATGTATGCGATCTTTATGAACCGGTTGCTGAGGCAAAAGATATTCAGCTGGATATTGCAGTTGGCTCTGCCGGTGTTGTGCGCGGTGATCGCGATCTCATATTCCAGCTGTTTGCAAATATCCTCGACAATGCCGTGAAATTTTCTCCCAACCAATCGGCTATACGTGTGCAGGTGCTGTCTGATGATCGACAGTTAGCCGTTGTTATCGAAGATCAGGGGCCGGGCATCCCTGAGACTGACAAAGGCAATGTCTTCAAGCATTTTTATCGTGGCGATCAAAGCCGTAGCACACCCGGACATGGGCTAGGGTTAAGTCTGGTTCGTGCAATTGCCGAGCTGCATCAGGCTAAGATTGTGCTGGAGGATCGGGATCCGGGCCTGCGCGTCCGGGTCACGTTTCAACCTTACCAATAGTTTAGATTCGGGTAAGTGTGTATCAACGCAGCGCGCCTTAATCTGCGATCTGGAGAACTTGTCTTGACCCATCCGCTACGAAAAAAAATCGCTATTGTCGGTACTGGTATTTCGGGACTGGGCGCGGCGTCATTACTGCATCCTCATCACGATATTACAGTGTATGAAAAGAATGACTATATCGGCGGGCATAGTCGGACCATCACTATCAACACTCCGGAGGGGGTGGTTCCGGTTGATACCGGGTTCATCGTCTTTAATAAACGCAACTACCCTTTACTGACACGGCTGTTCGAGCATTTGCAGGTGCCAATTGCGAAAAGTGACATGTCGTTTGGTGTAAGCATCGGCGCTGGCTGGTTGGAGTATGGGACACGGCGGCTCAGCTATCTTCTGGCCCAGACGCACAATCTCTTTCGCCCGGCGTTTTGGGTCATGCTGGCCGATATTCTCAAATTCAACAGACGCGCCATAACCTACCTGCAGCGTGATCCGTCCCTGACATTGGGCCAGTGCCTTGATGAGTTGGGCGTGGGGCCGTGGTTCCGGCACTACTATATTTTGGCCATGGGCAGTGCAATCTGGAGTACCCCTGCCTCAGAAATGCTTCAGTTTCCCGCACAGTCGTTTATCCGGTTTTTTGACAATCATGGATTGCTGACCGTTGATGAGCACCCCCAATGGTACACCGTGCAGGGTGGCAGTCGGGAGTATGTCAAACGACTGACGGCCCCGTTCAAAGACCGGATCCTGCTCGGATGTGGTGTTCACCAAACGCTGCGAACCCCTGAGGGGGTTAAAGTCATAGATACTCGGGGGGCTACAGCCGTCTATGATGAGGTGGTGTTCGCCTGTCATGCCGATCAGGCCCTGTCCATGATGCGCGATGCCACCACGCAGGAGCAGCGTATTCTCGGGAGCTTTACCTACCAGCCCAACCGGGCGATAACACATGGTGATACTAGTTTCATGCCCCGGCGGCGCAAGGCTTGGGCTAGCTGGGTATATTTGTCAGAGCGCAGAACCACTAATGAGGCGGGTGTATCCTTAAGCTACTGGATGAACAATCTCCAGCCTTTGAAGACCGCCGAGCCTATACTGGTCACCCTTAATCCCGCCCGCTCCCCGAAGGCCAGCTTGACGCATGATGAGTATATGTTCGAGCATCCCGTGTTTAATTCCTCAGCCGTCAACGCACAGGCCGATATCGATCTGATTCAGGGGCAGAATCGCCTCTGGTTTTGTGGGGCCTATCAGCGCTACGGATTTCATGAGGACGGGTTGGCAAGTGCCGTCCGACTGGCGGCGCGCATGGGAATTACTCCGCCATGGTTATGACGCCACAGATTTATACAGCCAAGGTCATGCACAGGCGCCTGTTTCCCAAAGCGAATGCCTTCAACTATGGCGTGTATTATCTGGCTCTGCCGCTACCGGCCTCACCCATTGCGAGCCGCTTTGCCAGTTTTCATCCGCGTGATGTGGGACGCCGCGATGGCAGCGACCCGACCCCCTGGGTTCGGGACATACTAGCTAACTACGGGTTGGGCAGAAAAGTTCAGTCTATCACTTTAATAACCATGCCCCGAGTGCTCGGGTATGTTTTTAATCCGGTCAGTTTTTATCTCTGTACGGACCATAGCCAGGCACTGGTTGCGGTGCTGTGTGAGGTTCATAACACCTTTGGAGAGCAGCATTGCTATCTTTGTGCCAACGGTGATGGCCGAGCGATTAGTCCCGATCAGTGGCTGGAGGCAGAGAAAGTGTTTCATGTCTCTCCGTTTCTTGAGCGCGCAGGTCATTACAAATTCCGCTTTGACCTCAACTCTGAAACATTCGGCGTCTGGATTGATTATTATGATGCACAGCAGAACAAGCAACTGATCACCTCGCTGCTCGGTTCATTCCAGCCCCTAACCCCCCGCGCCTTACGCCGCACATTCTGGCGGCATCCGCTGGTTACCCTCAAGGCCATTCTGCTGATCCATTGGCAGGCCGCCAAGCTTGTAGTGAAGGGGATTCGCTACCTCGCGCGTCCGGCCCAGCTTGAGCCGCGGGTAACCCCCACGCAAAACCTTAAAAAATTGTAAGGCAAGGGAAAGCCGAGGGATAGTAGATGAGTGCTAATCCGACACGAGACACGAGGTAGAAGAATGTTTGACCACGCGCTTACCAACCGATTGCTCGCCTCGCTCCGTCATATTGAGCGCGGCTTACTCGTAGTGACGACGCCGGACGGTAAACACCATAGCTTTGAGGGAGCCAAAGCAGGTGCGATGGCGCAGATAACGATTCATGACTGGCGCTTGGCTAGGGCGGTGCTGCACCGCGGCGATGTCGCTCTGGCCGAGGCCTATCGGGATGGCTTGTGGGATTCTCCTGATCCCACACAGATATTCCTGATTGGGTTGCAGAATCAGGATGTTCTGGACCGCTATATCAGCGGCAATGTCTGGGGCCGGTTAGCCGCCCGCGCCTCCTATGTATTAACCCGTAACACGGTGCGTGGCAGCCGCAAAAACATTCATGCCCACTATGATCTGGGCAATGAGTTCTATCGACTGTGGCTTGATCCGACCATGACATATTCCGCGGCCATCTTCGCGGATAGTAGTGACGACCTACAGGCCGCCCAGACCCGAAAGTATGACCGTTTGCTGGAGCGCGTGAATCCAACCGGACACTTGCTGGAAATTGGCTGTGGCTGGGGTGGTTTTGCCGAGCGGGCCTTGCAAAAAGGCGACTACAGCTTCAAGGGACTGACCATTTCAGAGGCACAGCGCGATTTTGCCACTCAGCGTGTCGGTCAAGATGCTACCATTGCGCTTGAAGACTATCGCCACCAGCAAGGGCGCTACGACCAGATTGTGTCGATTGAGATGTTTGAAGCTGTTGGCGAGGAGTACTGGCCGACATATTTTTCCAAGGTTAAGTCACTGCTTGCCAGTAAGGGTAAGGCCCTCATACAGACTATTACGATTGCCAATGAAGCGTTTGATGATTACCGCCGGAGTGGTGATGCCATCCGGACCTTCATCTTTCCCGGGGGGATGCTCCCCTCGCCAGAGCGCTTCCGCCACGAATGCACCAAAGCGGGCCTGCGGGTAACGGACGAGTTTTCCTTCGGTCACGACTACGCTTTAACACTTCGGCAGTGGCTGACGAATTTCGACAGTAAACTTGCTGACGTCAGGGCTATGGGTTTTGATGAGCCGTTTATCCGCATGTGGCGCTTTTATCTCACCTACTGCATAGCCGCTTTCCAACATGGACGGACGGACGTCATGCAATGGGAGTTGCAACATGCGGCTTAGCCTGATTGTTCTGCTCGGTAGTCTGTTACTGGCGATCAAGCCGACATCAGCCTCCGAAATTGCGATCAAAGCCGTTCCGGATGCGGCCGTGGTTGGCCGGGGCGTTCTGTCATATGCTTTCTGGGCTATCTACGAAGCGACCTTGTATGCCCCGTATGGCCGCTGGGACCCTGCTCAGCCTTATGCGCTATCAATTACCTATTTTCGCGAGATCAAAGGCCGAGATATTGCCGATACATCGGCGCAGGAAATTCGTCGGCAGGGGTTCCGTGATGAAGTCACTCTCGCCGCCTGGCATACCCAGATGATGGCAATTTTCCCGGATGTCAAAGAGGGAACCCTGTTATCGGCTGTTTTTACACCGGGAGAACACACGACCTTTTATAGTGGTCAGGATATAATCGGCACTATCAAGGGGAATGACTTCGGCAGGTACTTTTTTGGTATCTGGCTGAGTGAGCAGACATCCGATCCTCAATTGCGGCGCGCCCTGCTGGGTCAATCATGAGCCGCGAACATATTACCACTCCTCAGCTCATCAGCTATGCCTTTCTTGCCTTGCCCGTCGCGTTTGCCGGTTTCCCGCTTTACATTCTGGCACCCGATTTCTTTGCTACTCATTATGGGGTGTCCTTGTCGCTTCTGGGTATTTTGCTGCTTGCCATTAGACTGCTTGATGCGGTGCAGGATCCGCTGATTGGATGGTGGATCGACCGGCATAGGCCCTCCCGAGTACCCCTCGCAGGTTACGCCGGTGCTGTACTGTGTCTGTCCGTCTTCGGTCTGTTCAATATCGTCTATTTTACGCCTGCTGTCTGGTTCTCCATCAGCATGATTGCTGCGGTCAGCGCTTATAGCGTACTCACCATTATGCTGGGTGCTTCTGCGACACTGTGGACGACCGACAAGTTTGACCAAACCCGGATCGCGGCCGCCCGCGAGATCTTTGGTCTACTCGGCCTAGTTATTGCAGTTTCAGCCCCCTCTGTGTTGGGGCGCGTGGCTGGTCCGGATACCCTCTATCTGTGGTATGCAGGAATTCTCTCTCTACTCATGGTGCTGGGTGTCTGTTTCTACGCGCGTTGCAACGTGCACCCAAATCCGGCACGTCTAGCGGCATCGGTGGCTGCGCCATGGCCTTACACAACGGCTCTTAAGTTGCCTCAGCAAACGCGGCGTCTGCTCGCCGTCTATGGCCTAAGCATGCTAGCTTCCAGCATACCGGCCATTCTAGTCGTCTTTTTTGTGCGCGACCGGCTTGGTGCCGAGGACCTGTTGGGCGCGTTTTTGCTGTTGTACTTTTTGGCCGGCGTTGTGGCGATGCCATTCTGGCGCACACTTAGCCAACGCATCGGGAAATATCAGGCCTGGGTGGCGTCTAATGTGCTCGCCGTTGTCACGTTCATCGGGGCGCTCACGGTCGGTGCGGGCGACCTATGGGCTTATGCGGCTGTCTGTCTTGCCTCGGGCCTGACCTTGGGTGCCGATCTTATTCTGCCGCCGTCCCTTCTGGCCGACCACACCCATACCCTGGGGCGACGTGAGTGTGCAGCAAGCGATTACTCTCTGCTGGCTCTGATCGCCAAACTTAGCCTGGCTCTTGCCTCGGCGGTAGCTCTGCCGCTGCTTGATCTGGCGGGTTTTGTGCCACAGGCGGAAAATTCAACACGAGCCCTAATCGTGCTGTCGGCCACCTATGCGCTGATACCCTGCCTGTTAAAGTTGGCTGCCGCCGGGCTGTTGTATCTGTTTTTCATTCGCTCACAACCGGGAGACCATCATGAAAACCATCTGTCTAATCTTAGCGCTCGGGGGACTTATCATGCTTAGTGGATGTTTCGGACATAGTCTTAGCTATTACAAAGACACGACGCCACACGCTGACATCAAGGCCTATTTCACAGGCCCGATCAAGGCGTGGGGCATCGTGCAGGATCACCGGGGCCGCGTCATCCGCCGCTTTGATGTGGATATGCAGGGCCACTGGGAAGGCGACACCGGGACGCTGACCGAACACTTCAAATACTATGATGGTGAGGAGCAGCAGCGTATCTGGACGATTCAAAAGCTGGCCGATGGCAGTTATGAAGGAACCGCCTCCGACATTATCGATAAGGCCGTTGGCCAGTCCACCGGGAGTGCCGTCCGCTGGCACTATGTAATGGATCTGCCGGTTGGTGACACAACTTATCGCATTCGTTTTGATGACTGGATGTGGATGATGAATGATGGCGTACTCATCAATCGCTCCTATCTCAAAAAGTTCGGCATTACGGTTTCCGAGCTGACACTCATCATGCAAAAGCAGCCAGAATGATGACCACGTACCGGGGACAAGTCATCTGGATAATCGGTGCCAGTAGTGGTATCGGCCTTGCCTTGGCGCATGAGTTGTCGGGCCGCGGGGCCACGTTGATCCTGTCGGCCCGTCGGCAGGACGAATTGGAGCAGCTGCGGGCTGCGCTGGGTGCCGAGCACAAAGTCTATCCGCTCGACGTTACAGATGCCGAGCTGGTACAGCGCACCGCTACCGCTGCTCAAGCAGCCTGTGGCCGGGTGGACCGGGTCATTTTCCTTGCCGCGGCCTACACGCCGATGCCATTGACGGACTTGGATCTCAAGGCTGTCAAAACGATCGTGGATACCAACATCATGGGCGCGTTCAATGTCGTGCAGGCTGTGCTGCCGCTGTTCAAGGTGCAAACGGGCAGGGGTCAGCTTGCGCTCTGTGGGAGTGTGGCGGGTTATATTGGTCTTCCCAACGGGCAGCCTTATAGCGCAACCAAGGCTGCGGTTCTGAATCTGGCGGAAAGCTTGCGGGCGGAGTGCCAGGATGGGATTGACATCAAGCTCATCAGCCCCGGATTTGTGCGCACCCCGTTGACGGATAAAAATGATTTTCATATGCCTATGATGATTGTCCCCGAAAGAGCAGCAAAAGAAATTGCTGAGGGACTTCTGACCCGGCGCTTTGAAATCCATTTTCCAAAGGCCTTAACCCTTCCGGCCAAGCTTCTGCGTCTGCTGCCATATGGGCTGGCCTTGCACCTGACCCGAACATTAACCTCGAAAGGAGAATACTAATGGTTACACTCGCTGATCCTCTGGCTCTGGGCGACATCCAGCTTGCCAACCGCATCATCATGGCACCGCTAACCCGTATGCGTAGCCAGCAGCCGGGAAACATCCCCCATGCTCTGAATGCAACCTATTATGTCCAGCGTGCGGGTGCCGGCCTGATTATCACTGAAGCCACGCAAATCAGCCAGCAAGGGCAGGGCTATCCGGGCACGCCCGGCATTCATAGCCGCGAACAGGTTGAGGGCTGGGCGCAGGTGACGCGGGCCGTACATGAGAAAGGCGGCAAGATTTTTCTGCAGCTTTGGCATGTCGGACGCATTTCACACTCCTCGCATCAGCCCGATGGTCGGCCGCCTGTCGCTCCGTCCGCCATCAAGCCAACCGGCAAGGTCATGACGGCGCATTGGAAACAGGCCGACTATGAAATGCCTCGCGCGCTGGAGCTGACGGACATTGACAGTATCCTGAATGACTATCGCCACGCCTGTGAAAATGCAAAGCAGGCCGGGTTTGACGGTGTCGAGGTGCATGGCGCCAATGGCTATCTGCTGGATCAATTCCTGCAGGATGGCAGCAACACGCGTACCGACCGCTACGGTGGTTCAATCGAGAATCGCGCCCGCCTGCTGCTCGAGGTGGTCGATAGTGCCATCCACGTCTGGGGCTCTGGCCGGGTGGGCGTGCGCCTGTCGCCCTACGGGACCTTTAACGACATGAGCGATAGTGATCCGATTGCCCTCTTTACCTATGTTCTGCAGGAGCTAAGCCGCCGGGGTATTGCCTATGTTCATGTCATTGAGCCGCGCGCCACTGCTGCGGGCGGTGGCGATACGCTGAACAGCAATGCTCCATCCAGCTCCCAACTGTTCCGTCGCCACTTTAACGGCCCTTTCATTTCCGCGGGTGGCTATACGCCCGAGACGGCGCAGGCCGCGCTGGCGGCGGGCCAGGCGGATGCGATCGCCTTTGGCCGTTTGTATATATCGAACCCGGATCTGGCCGAGCGGATTATAGCCGGAGCGCCGCTCAACGCCTATCATCGGGCTACGTTCTACGGCGGTGCCGAAAAGGGCTACACCGACTATCCTTTTTACACGGGCAACGGTACTTGAGACCATGTGCTGGGGGGTATCGATCGTGCAGAGGGGGAGATTGGCCAAAAGCAGCTCACTGGCGTAGCGCTCAAGCTTTTGCGCCTCGTGCAGAAGAACGGGATTGATATTATGGCAAGCGCCTGATTTGATAGGCCGGGAGTTTGACTTGAACAAAGCAGCCAGGCAGGAAACTTATACAGAGCATGACAAGAAGATAGCCATACAAAAGGCTATTTTTGATATTATGGATGGCGTAACTTTCGCCCAAATTCTTATCAATAGGAACGTATGGGAAATTAGCGGTACTGATAAATCTCATGATTGGCGCGCCTATTCTATAGCTGCTGTTATTAGTTACTCGAGGCCATTCAAGCGCTCATACGGACTCCCTGAAATTTCTGACTTCTTGACGATAGATGACGATTTGCATCAAAAAATGATTCGGAGAAGAGACGCGATAATTGCTCATGGAGATGTGCAGTATTTTAGTATCCATCAGCACGACCCGCGTAGCGGCCTGACGCTATCTTCAAATCTGATGTATTTGAGTGAAAAAGAAGCGAGCGATCTAGTGCGGCTTGGATTAAGTGTTGTTTCAATTCTTCAGAATTTGCTGGCCCCTAGTAATGATACAGCAGAGTGATCTGTTTGGCGATGTGCGCGAGAATAAGGCAATCGCCATCCCCGGTCTGCATTGCTGCAGTAATTACATCACCGACGAAGAGCAACGCAGGTTACTTGAAATAATTGACCAACAGCCATGGCTTACTGACCTGAAGCGCCGGGTGCAGCATTATGGTTATAGGTATGATTATAAAGCGAGAATGGTAACGCCGGAGCTGTATCTGGGCCCGCTACCAAATTGGCTAATGCCGCTGGCTATGCGCCTTCATCACGAAGGTTTGTTCAGTGCGCTTCCTGACCAAGCTATCATCAATGAATATCTGCCTAGCGAAGGCATCTCGGCGCATGTTGATTGCGTGCCATGTTTTGGCAAAGAGATTGCGTCACTGAGTTTAGGCTCAGCCTGCATCATGGAATTCACCCACCCGCATCACGCCAAACAAACATGGGTGCTTGAGCCGTGCAGCTTGTTCGTGCTCTCGGGCGCAGCGCGTTATGAATGGCAGCACTGCATTCCAGCGCGCAAGAGCGATGTGATTGACGGTAGCAAAATCAATCGCACACGCCGTGTGTCGATTACATTTCGCAAAGTGATTTTGAATCATTCTGCCACATAAGCTTCAACGGGTCGGACTCAATCGATAGCGGAGAAATACCTATAGAATAAGGCTAACTCACACGTCTCACCGACCCGTCTCACCCACATTATCATATAACCCAAAACGACACACGAAATTCGCTCACAGAGAGAAGTGCAGAAACACTCGCCAAATGGGCATAACTACGCAGTCTCTCGTGTCGTTTGATCTGAAAATGGCCGCTGTTACGCGGCACAACTCATAACAAATTATTGTTATATATCAATGACTTATATAGTGGTGGTGGTTGTAGTCTGCCACAACCGGCATCAGGGCCTTATTCCCAGAACAATAGGGAAAATACAGGGAAATTTCAACTTCTAGCAGCACGCTTCACGGTCAGAAGCACCCAATCCATCGGGCCAAGTTGATGTTTCGGGAGAACTCGCCCTAAAAATAACAGGGGATTTCAGCGGCCATATCAGGGAATTTTTCTGTCCGCATCAGAGAAGTATATATATCCGCAAGAAATTATTAGAAGCGAACTACTTCAGCAGAATAGCGGCCGAAGATCTTTCTCAGACCTTCCGGTTCAGAGCATCCCACTCTCCAGGTGTGTTAAAGTTTCCAAACTTTGGAAGCTCATTCATATCTATCACCGTTTGCTGAGCATTAAATTCTCTTGCCAGCTGCACAACCGAGCGCACATGCTCACCCACCGGCTGCACCGGCAGAAAGAGCGGGAATATCTGGTCCTGATAATGGCAGGCTCCCTCATGCACCATCAGGCCCCGCAGCATGTCAGCCGTGAGTAAGGGCATATCGACCGGTACAAAGAGAGCATGTGTGTGCCGCTCTGCCAGATGCGCCATGACATTGGCAATGGCGCGCGCAGGGCCGACGTAGACCATCTGGTCGGCAATACATGTTTCATCTGGGAGCGTGCCGCTGAGATAGACCTGTGCTACGCCAGATACCTGCAATAATTGCTGCATATGTTTGTAGAGAGACTGTCCCTTGTAATCCAATAGCGCCTTGTTAGTTCCCATACGGGAGGACTGGCCACCTACCAGAACAACCCCGGCAACACTACGCTCCATGGCAACACCTCATGCCGGGTTTCCATCAGGGCGTGGTCGCAGCAGCATGGGAACATAGATCAGCAGATAGAACATGAACGCAGCAGACCAGCACAGCCCAGAAACGGCCAGCAGCATGAAATAATGCTCCGACATGAGCAATATACCCACAACACGGCATAACACTGAGATCTGGATCAACCAGAATGCAAGAATGATGAGAGGATGACACCGCAGCGGTCGACCGGTATGCCCCAGCGCCACCCGGCTCATCATCCCCAATGTGGCACTACCCAAAGCACCAACCGTAAATGCATGCCAGATGGGGGCGGGAGAGATCCAGCCCATTGCGCCAACACCAAGCAACAGCAGCCCGATAATGAGCCAAAGATAAGCCACATGTAGAACCCACAAGAGGGGATCTATTAGTGCCTTTGCCGTATGATAGTGCCGCATGCGCAGCAGATGAATAGTAGCGGCAGCAAATGCAGCCAATGCCGTAAGTGACCCCTGCGCATCACCTACCCAAATCAAGACTGCAACGACCAGCCACGAGGCAAGCGCCAGCCGGTCCAGCTTTGGCTGGTCAATGTTCCGCAGCTCAAGGCCCCGCTGACGCAAGGCTGAAACCGTGAAAGCCGGGATAATGCGGCCGCCGACCAGCGAAATCATGACCATAAGTACAATAATGGCAACATGAAGCGCGCGCATTTCCCCCAGCAGCAGATAATGAACATCCAGCGCAAACAGCATTGTCAATAACATCAGAAAAACATAGTTGCGAATGTTGCGTGTTTTATAGAGCGGCACAAAAAGGCTGACGGCGAGCGCAGGAATGAACGCTGATTCAATTGTCAGAACCAGATAAGGCGGCAGATCAGGCCATAGCATAACCAGTCGGCCCACCAACCAGAGCAGGAACAGCCCCAACAGGTGGTAGCCGCGCACGGGGGACCAGCCGGTCCAGTTGGCAACAGCTGTCAGCAAAAAGCCCGACACGACTGCCATGGCAAACCCGTAGATCATTTCATGCGCGTGCCAACCAACCGTGACCGTTACTGGAAATGACCCCAGCCAGCCAAGGTGAACGGCAATCCAGAGCAACAGGTCAAGTGCCGCATAGGCGGCGGCGCCAAGAAAGAACGGCCGAAAGCCACGACCCCAAAAGGGAATAGTACTGATATCAGGCATGATTACTGAACCAGAGGTGACGATGCAGCCTCAAGTTTGAACCCGGTTATGTTTGCCTGTCCAGCCAAAATCCGGATGTATTGGCCTAGCGCACGCTTCCATGCCTCACCACGCAGATAATCAGCAATCCAGCTGGACACCACCTCAAACGGAAGCTGGGCCCCTTCTGCTCTGTGGTGCAACTTGATGATGTGATAGCCCACATTTGTCTCAACCGGTGCAGCTGATATTTCTCCCGGCTTCATGATCGCTAGCGCTGCTTCAAACGGCGGCAAGGTTTGCCCTTGCGTGACCTGCCCAAGAAAGCCGTCATTACCGGCCGAACTACAGGCAGAATCACGACGCGCTATATGCTCGAACAAGGCAGGGTGACTCCGCAGTTCGGATAAGGAAGCCTGCGCCTTCTCCAGCGCCTGCTGGCGGGCCGCCTCATTTCCCGGTGCTGCCAGATAGAGAATATGCGAAACTTCATAAATAGGTGCTGTGTAGAAACGGCGCCGGTTGTTTTTATAGTAGGTTTGACATTCCTGCTCGGTCGCTTCAGGAATCCTCAGTTCTTTTTTTAATAGCTGTTCTATGACACTGTCCGGGTTGGCCCCGGCCGTCAGACGGTCTGCCAACCCCAGCTGCACCGCCTGCTGCAACAGCAGTTCACGCACCACCAGCGCACGCATAGCCTCGTAGCGCGCTTCAGGTAGTGACGCTGCCGGATGGTACTGTACCTCGCGCTCAATCTGCACGGACGGGATTTCGACCCCGTTTACATGGATGGGCTGCGTGACGATGGCCATCAGACCTCCCGGCGCCGGACTATCTGGTACTGGCGGCGGAAAACGTAGAAAACCGGCGCACTCCAGATATGCACAAGGCGCGTGAACGGAAAGATGGTGAAGATGAACAGGCCAAGCAGGATATGAGCCTTGAATACCCAATGCACATCCAGCAGGTAATCGGCCGCGCCAGCGCGCAGCGTTACAATGGATTGAGCCCAGTTCATGAATTTGACCATCTCATGCCCATCCAGATGGTGCATGGAAACGGTGATGCTGTACAAACCGAGCAGCAGCTGGGCTAGCAGCAGTACGAGCACCATAATGTCGCTCAGCGAGCTGGTAGCACGAATGCGCGAGTCAAACAGCCGACGGTGCAACAGCAACAACAGCCCGACAAGACAAACAAGCCCGGCAATACCGCCAACACTCATGGCCATGATCTGCTTGAAGCCGTGCGAAATGCCCATCGCATCAAAAATCCAGATTGGCGTCAGTAAACCAACGGCATGGCCACCCAACACAATCAGCACACCCACATGAAACAGCACACTGCCCCACATCAGCTGTTTTTTGCGTAACAACTGGCTGGATTTGCTGCGCCATGAATAGGGATCTCGGTCAAAGCGCAGAATGCTGCCAAGAATGAGCGTAACAAACGTCAGATAAGGCAGCAGCTGAAACATAGCATAGTGGGTGGCTTCGCTCATGGGCGGCCTCCTTGGGCTGGATAATCTTGCGTCATGCGGGCCAGCATCTGCTCGGCTTTGGGGCAGCTATCAGAGGCCGTTGGAGCGGCTAGCGCAAACTGCTCGGCCCAGGCGGCATCCAGCATTTCATTGTCCAGCGCAGCACCGGCATCCTGCGCCATGGCGGCTTTGAGTTTTTCCGCATCCGGCTTACGCGTGGCTAGTGCCTCGATGGCTGCGAGCACCGCGGCGTATCCGCTTTCACGCTTATGCAGGCGCTCACGCAGCGCCGCTACAATCTCAAGCACACCATCCAGACTTGCGCGAACATCTTTTACCGGTAGGAGTGAGAGATACTCCAGGAACATCGGCAGATAGTCGGGCGTATGCTCGCTGGCATTTTCCAGACCGCACTCGCGGTATAGTTGGTCAAGATCAACTAGTGCCTGCCCACGGTCGCGCGAATCGCCATGCACATGCTCAAACAGATGCAGCGACAGCGATGGTGTGCGGTCAAATAATGCAACATACTCTTCCTGCGCATCATAAATATCCCGCGCCGACAGCTCCTGCATGAAGGCTAGCACCTTGTCGGCTTCTGCCTTGGGCAGCCAGCCCTCGGCAATTAGTAACGCCGCCATCTCGGGCATGGCAGCCTGCAAGGCTTCGTCGGGGTAGGCCAGCAGCGCACCCAGAATACGTAAGCTCTGGCTGGAAATCTGTCTGTTCATGATCAGCCACACCCTCCGCTCTTGCTACCACCGCCACAGCCCCCACTACCGCAACCTCCGCTGCTACAGCCACCGGATACGGAATGGCCTTGCGCCATGGCCATAGCCCGGTGCACGCTGTCGCCGCCATGATCGCGGGTAAAGATGGTGTTCACCCGGTTATCCGGCTTACTGCCACTGCGCCCGCGGCTTTGCGACTGCGCTTCAAACAGATCAGTTTCACTGTTGCTGTGGCCAGAGCAGCCATTGCCAAAGCTGAAGCCGCAGCCGCCGCTCTCGCCAAAGGCATCCAGCGTTTCTTCGCGGTGCCCAGTCGGAATGACAAAGCGGTCCTCATAATTGGCAATCGCCATGATCTTGTACATGTCCTCAACCAATGCAGGCGTGAGCCCCACCTGATAGAGAATGTCGGAATCCGGTTGCCCTTCCACAAACTTGCTGCGCATGTAATGACGCATCGCCATCATGCGGCGCAGGCCCAGCACGACCGGCTCTTCCTTGCCGGCAGTAAGCAGATTAGCCAGATACTTCACCGGAATGCGCAAGCTGTTGATGTCCGGCATAATGCCGTCATCAGCCATAGGCAACTGCCCGGCCTCAGCCGCAGCCTTGACCGGGCTGAGCGGCGGAATGTACCAGACCATCGGTAAGGTGCGGTATTCCGGATGCAGCGGAAAAGCCACCTTCCAGTCCATCGCCATCTTGTAAACCGGTGAGTTCTGCGCGGCTTCAATCCAGTTTTCAGGAATTCCGTCCTTGCGCGCTTGCTCTATCACTGCCGGGTCATGCGGGTTGAGGAAAATATCTAGCTGCGCCTGATAAAGGTCCTCGACATTTTCGGTGCTGGCGGCCTGTTCGATACGATCTGCATCATAGAGCATCACGCCCAGATAGCGGATGCGCCCGACACAGGTTTCAGAGCAGACGGTCGGCTCGCCGTTTTCAATACGTGGATAGCAGAAGGTACACTTCTCGGCTTTGCCACTCTTCCAGTTATAATAAATCTTCTTGTACGGGCATCCAGAGATGCACATGCGCCAACCACGGCACTTGTCCTGATCAATCAGGACAATACCATCTTCCTCACGCTTATAGATCGAGCCGGAAGGGCACGCCGCCACACAGGTGGGGTTCAGGCAATGCTCGCACAAACGCGGCAGATACATCATGAAGGTGTTTTCAAACTGGCCGTAGATTTCCTTTTCTACATCCTTGAAGTTGTAATCCTTGCTGCGCTTGCTGAACTCGGTACCGAGAATTTCTTCCCAATTCGAGCCCCAGTTGATTTTCTCCATCCGCTCGCCGCTGATGAGCGAGCGTGGCCGCGCCACCGGCATTGCTTTCATCTCCGGCGCACTTTGCAGATGATCGTAATCAAAAGTGAAAGGCTCGTAATAGTCATCAATCTCGGGCATGTCCGGATTGGCGAAAATCTTGGCCAGAATACGCCAACGCCCGCCCATTTTGGGCTGGATCTTGCCGTTGGATTTGCGCGTCCAGCCACCGTTCCACTTCTGCTGGTTTTCCCAGTCCTTCGGGTAACCAATGCCGGGTTTGGTTTCGACATTGTTGAACCACGCATATTCAACGCCTTCACGCGAGGTCCAGACATTCTTGCAGGTCACCGAGCAGGTGTGACAGCCGATGCACTTGTCCAGATTCAGGACCTTGCCGATTTGTGCCCGTACTTTCATGATGCGTTCCTTCCTGCCACCGCAGGCTCATCCATCCAGTCAACTTTATCCATCTTGCGCACCAGCACAAACTCATCGCGGTTGGAGCCGACGGTGCCGTAATAGTTGAAGCCGTAAGCCAGCTGTGCGTAGCCGCCGATCATATGCGTAGGCTTGACCGTGGCACGCGTCACCGAGTTGTGGATACCGCCACGCGCGCCGGTAATGGTGCTGCCGGGCATATTCACAATCTTCTCCTGGGCATGATACATCAGCATCATGCCGTTCATGACACGCTGGCTGACCACAGCGCGCGCGACGATGGCGCCGTTGGTGTTGTAGACCTCAACCCAGTCGTTATCGACAATACCTGCCCGAACTGCATCATCCTCGCTCAGCCAGACAATCGGCCCGCCACGCGAAAGCGTTAGCATGTGCAGGTTATCGGAATAGGTCGAGTGAATGCCCCATTTCTGGTGCGGGGTGATGAAGTTCAGGGTAATAGGCTTGTGCCCGTTATCCTTGACATTCAGGACTGCGGCCAGCGCTTGCGTATCGACCGGTGGCTTATAGAGCACCAGTGCCTCACCAAAATCGCGCATCCATGGATGATCCTGATAGAGCTGCTGGCGCCCGGTGAGCGTACGCCACGGGATGTATTCGTGCACGTTGGTATAACCCGCATTGTAGCTGACATGCTCGGATTCAATGCCACTCCACGTGGGTGAGGAGATGATCTTGCGCGGCTGGGCCTGTACATCGCGGAAGCGGATTTTTTCATCCTCCTTCGGCAACGCCAGATGCGCGTGCTCTCGACCGGTAATTTTCTCCAGCGCCCGCCATGATTTAACCGCCACTTCACCGTTGGTTTCCGGCGCAAGCGAGAGAATGACTTCACAGGCATCAATATCGCTCTCGATCTTGACCAGTCCGTCTTTCTCGCCATTGAGCTTCCTGAGGAAGTCCACTTCGTGCTGCGTGTTCCATCCAATGCCCTTGCCGCCATTGCCCAGCTTGTCCATAAGCGGACCGAGCGTGGTAAAACGCTTGTAGACATTGGGGTAATCACGCTCGATCACCTTGAGCGCGGGCATGGTTACACCGGGCTTAGGCTCACACTCGCCCTTCTTCCAGTCCTTCACATCAAACGGCTGGGCCAGCTCGCCTGCGCTATCGTGCTGGATGGGGGTGAGGACCATGTCTTTCTCAATGCCCAGATGACCCCGCACCAGTTCGGAGAATTTCTTGGCAAGGCCCTTATAGATGTCCCAGTCCGTCCGGCTCTGCCAGACCGGCGCTACCGCCTGTGAGAGCGGATGGATGAATGGATGCATGTCCGAGGTGTTGAGATCATTCTTCTCGTACCAGCTGGCTGTGGGCAACACGATGTCCGAATACATGCAGGTAGTGGACATGCGGAAATCCAGCGTGACCAGCAGGTCAAGCTTGCCCTGCGGTGCCTGATCATGCCACACGGCCTCGACATTGCTGGTCTTGCCCTCAACCCCAAGGTCCTTACCCTGTACGCCATGCTGCGTGCCGAGCAGATGCTTGAGGAAATACTCATGCCCCTTGCCGCTTGAACCAAGCAGATTAGAGCGCCAGACAAACAGGTTGCGCGGCCAGTTGGCGGGATGATCCGGATCCTCGCACGACATCTGCAACTTGCCGCTCTTGAGGTTTTCCACCACGTAGGCCAGCGGGTCCTTGCCCTGCGCTTCGGCGTCCTTGACCACCTGCAGCGGATTAGTTTTGAGCTGGGGAGCGGAAGGCAGCCAACCCATGCGCTCGGAACGGATATTGCAGTCAATCAGGCTGCCTTTCCACTTACTCTTGTCAGCCGTAGGCGCGAGCAGCGCGTCGGGCCGCAACACTTCGTAGCGCCACTGGTCGGTATGGGCATAGAAGAATGAGGTGCTGTTCTGCTGGCGCGGCGGACGCGCCCAGTCGGTCGCAAAAGCGAGCGGCACCCAGCCGGTCTGCGGACGCAGCTTTTCCTGCCCGACATAATGCGCCCAGCCGCCGCCGGACTGACCCACACACCCACAGAACACCAGCATGTTGATACAGGCGCGATAGTTCATATCCATGTGGTACCAATGGTTCATCGCTGCACCGATGATGATCATTGAGCGACCTTTGGTCTTGCTGGCATTGTTGGCAAAGCCACGCGCCACTTTGATGACCTGATCACGATTTACACCGGTAATGCGCTCCTGCCACGCAGGCGTATAGGGCACATTCTCGTCATAAGACCTAGCCACATGACCGCCGCCAAAGCCGCGATCAAGTCCGTAATTAGCGCAGAGCAGATCAAATACCGTAGCGGCCAGCACATCGCCGTTTTTGGTTTTGATCTTCTTGACTGGCAGATGGCGCAGCTGCAGCGCGTCTTGCGTGTTATGGTCGAAATACTCGTGCTCGATATGGCCGAAATACGGGAAAGCTACCGGCACAATACTGTCATGTGCATCGGCCAGCGTCTTTCGCAGACGATGCTGATCGGACGGAGCAATGTTCCACTTGCCCTCCTCGCCCCAGCGATAGCCGATTGAGCCATGCGGCGCGATGACATTGCCGGTTTTATCGTCAATGGCGATGGTTTTCCAGTCCGGATTGTTGCTTTCGCCCAGCCCGTTCTCAAAATCGGAAGCGCGCAGCATGCGGCCCGGTACATACTTGCCGTCCTGCTCGTCCAGCATGACAAGAAACGGCATGTCGGTGAAAGTGCGGCAGTACTCATCGAAATACGGATCAACGTTATCGAGATGAAACTCGCGCAGAATGACATGACCCATCGCCATGCCCAACGCGGCATCGGTGCCCTGCTTGGGATTGAGCCAGATATCGCCAAATTTAGACGCTTCGGAATAGTCCGGCGTAATAGTAACTGTTTGCGTCCCCTTGTAGCGCGCCTCGGTCATGAAGTGAGCATCGGGCGTGCGCGTTTGCGGCACGTTGGAACCCCACATGATAATGAAGCCTGAGTTATACCAGTCGGCGCTCTCGGGCACGTCGGTCTGCTCGCCCCATGTTTGCGGCGAGGAGGGCGGCAAATCGCAATACCAGTCATAAAAACTCATACACACACCGCCCAGCAGCGACATGTAGCGCGAACCAGCAGCGTAAGAGACCATCGACATCGCTGGAATGGGCGAAAAACCGATGATGCGATCCGGCCCGTGCGCTTTTATAGTGTGGATATTGGCAGCGGCGATGATCTCGTTGACTTCATCCCACGTTGCACGAACAAAGCCACCGCGCCCGCGCACCTGCTGATACTCCTTGCGCTTGGCGTCGTCCGCCTGAATGGCTGCCCAAGCGTGAACGGCGTCGCCATGCTCTTTTTTGGCTTCGCGCCACAATTTCAGCAGACGCTTGCGGATCATCGGGAATTTGAGACGATTGGCGCTATAAATATACCAGCTATAGCTTGCCCCGCGTGAGCAGCCGCGCGGTTCGTGATTGGGCATATCGGGCCGGGTACGTGGATAGTCGGTCTGCTGGGTTTCCCATGTAATCAGGCCGTTTTTGACATACACTTTCCACGAGCAGGAGCCGGTACAATTCACGCCATGGGTGGAACGCACAATCTTGTCATGCGCCCAGCGACCCCGATAGGCATCTTCCCACTTCCGGTTCTCGGAGCTGGTCACACCATGGCCGTTTGAAAAATCTTCGCGCTGATACTTGAAGAACATCAGACGGTCGAGAAAATAACTCATGACAATCTCTCCTCAGGGGTTCTTGTATTTGGCGGCAGGGCGCAGATAGGCCAGCCAGTTCAACACCACGCACAGCAGGTAAAACGCGGCAAAGCCGTACAGGGCATATTGCGGAGTGCCACCTTCGATTTGCTCACCGAACACCAGCGGAATGATGAAGGCGCCATAAGCGGCCACCGCCGACGTCCAGCCCAGCACTGGCCCAGCCTGTTGGCGGTCGAATACCACAGCAATGGTACGGAAAGTCGAGCCGTTGCCGATACCTGCAGTGAGGAACAGTGCAAGAAAAGACAGAAAAAACGGCACAAAGTACTGCTCTGGCGTAACCGACGCATAGGCCAGCTGCATATAATGCGCGGCAGCCAAGGCAGCCGTCACCATCAGCACTGACATATACTGTGTGACGCGCGCACCGCCCAGCTTGTCCGCCATCCAGCCACCGATGGGCCGTATGATGGCTCCGATGAACGGGCCAATCCACGCGTACATCAGCGCCGAGGGGGCATTAGGGTTGGCTAGCGTATGCGTCAGCATGCCATCCGCCCCGGCCACGTGCTGAAAGCCGAAAATGACCTTGATCGACAGCGGTAGCGCGGCTGAGTAGCCGATAAAGGATCCGAACGTCATGGTGTAAATGACGGTCATGATCCATGTATGCGGATGGGAGAAGATTTTATACTGCGCGCGCACACGCTGACTCAGGCCCGGCAAAACGGCCAGAATACCAAGCGTCGCGATGGTAACCACCGGCAGCACGATCCACTTGCTGACCCCAAAGCCGGAACCATTGGCGCTTTCCGGCAGCATCAGCCACAAGCCACCGACCGAGGTCGCAAGGCCAACGGCGAGCATGACGCTGATCTTGATGAAGGAGGAGATGGGATTGCCTATATTGGGCGATACCTGCTCGGTGCGGATATTGCTGATAAGTACCCACGCCAGCAGCACCAGCGGGACAAGAATAGCGGCCCAGACAAATCCAGCATTATGGATAAAGGTTTCTGCTCCGGCCGGAATTTTGCCAATCAGCGTGCCGGAATCACCTTTAAGCACCATCGGCACTCCGCCAAAGATGCCCATCGTCATGACCAGCGGGATGAGGATTTGCGTTGTCGTTACGCCAAAATTACCCAGCCCGGCATTTAGGCCCAGCGCCAGACCTTGCATGCGCTTGGGAAAGAAAAAGCTGATATTGGACATGGAGGCCGCAAAGTTGCCGCCACCAAAGCCGCACAACAGAGCCAGAAGCTGAAACTGCCAGAGCGGCGTATTCACGTCCTGCAAGGCAAAGCCGGTACCGATAGCCGGAATCAATAGCAGCGCTGTAGTAAAAAACACCGTATTACGGCCACCGGCGATACGCACGAAGAACGAGCTGGGGATACGCAGCGTCGCGCCCGCCAGACCGGCAATCGAGTTAAGCGTGAACAGATCGGCTTTGGTAAACGGAAAGCCCAGATTGAGCATCTGGACGGTGATGACACTCCAGTAAATCCATACCGCAAAGCCGCAGAGCAGACAGGGAATGGAAATCCACAGCGTCCGCCAAGCAATTTTTGCACCCTCACTGGTCCAGAATGCGTCATTTTCAGGTTCCCAGCGGGTAATATCCTGTGCCATGTGGGGCTCCTTATCTTAACAACCTGCAAAAAACGGCTTTCGTGGGCGGCGCAAGCTGTTAGATTGCTTCTCGCAGGTGGTACCGAGTAGGTAATTGATTGAAATCAACCCGCATACAGGTCGTGAAAAAATATGCCGAATGCGTCCACATCATTCGACCTAGGGTGTGGAGCAATAATAGGGGCCCTCACCTCAGCGAAGGCTGGGGTCTTATCCTTCGAACAAGCTTCTTTGTTGATTTTTTGAGATGCCGGCCTTCGCTGGCATGACGATAACTCGTTGATTTGAATCGATTCTTATTGAGTACAGACCCTAATCCCCTGAAAGAAATAGGCTCCTAGAGCCAGAACTCAAATAACACAATCCTGTGCTTTCTGCTCAATGGGCCAGCGCCGATTTGCAAACAAGATTCGAAGAGGACTTGATACCCATCAAGGAGAGACAGCTAACACCGCTATAATCAAGCAGCCATGTCTGCTTTACATACCATGTTGCCGCAACCCCTGCGCAGGTGCCTGCCTCCAGTGCCCATCATCTTCCCGCAGACCATTCTACACGCTGGCGTGCATGCAGCGGCAAGGCGGCACCCAGAATTCTTCAGCCGTCTGGAAAAATATCAGAACACGATGTTCCTTCTTGATCCGCTTGACCTCTCGTTTGCTATTAGCCTCCGGCTACAGCCGCAAGAGCTATTCCTACAGGTCCAGAGACGTCCCGTAACAACTTCTTACGACGCACGTATTGCAGGCACCCTGCTCCAACTGCTGCGGCTGCTTGACGGTCAGATGGACGGTGATGCTCTGTTTTTCTCTCGGGATATTACTATTGAGGGTAATACAGCCGCCGTTGTGGTGTTAAGACATGCCCTCGACAACCTTGATGGCAACCTTTTGGAAGAGATGACCAGGTTTCTTGGCCCTTTTGCACAACTCGCCAACTCCGTCCTGAATCGACTATACCGGAAGCATATATGAAAAAAACGCGCCCTGCGCCCGAGCTAATATGTCCTGCGGGAACTCCATCCGCACTGATCGCGGCGGTAGATGCCGGCGCAAACGCTGTCTATTGTGGCTTTCAGAATGCCACCAATGCGCGCAATTTTCCCGGACTGAACTTTACCGCGAAGGAGTTGGCAGAAGGCGTGCATTATGCCCATAGCGCAGACTGCAAGGTTCTGTTGGCCCTCAACACTTTTCTACCAGCAACGCAGGAAAAACTTTGGCAGCAGGCAGTGCAGGATGGTGCGGCCCTAGGAGTGGACGCATTTATTCTTGCTGACATTGGCGTCATGGCATACGCTGCCAGAAAAGCCCCGCGCGTACGACGCCATCTTTCCGTGCAGGCAGGCGCCTCTTCCCCCGAAGCCATTCGCTATTATTGCGAGGAGTTTGGCATTCGGCGCGTTGTCTTGCCACGTATTCTGACAGTAGAGGAAATCGCCGAGATTCACGGTCAGGTTAAATGTGAGATCGAAGCGTTCCTGTTTGGCAACATTGGCATGATGGCCGAGGGGCGTTGTAGCCTGAGCAACTATGTTACGGGTCTTTCTACCAATATGGATGGTGTTTGTTCCCCGGCCGAGTGCGTCCGTTACACCCATGATCCCAATGGACAGATGTCGAGCTGGCTTGGTAACCGCCTGATCGACCGCTTTTCCGGCAGCGAAGCCGCCGGATACCCCACAATTTGTAAAGGGCGTTATTATCTCGAAGGGCATCGTGATCCCCGCTATGTCTTTGAAGAACCCGTCAGCCTGAACTTGTCTGGCCTGCTGCCCCAGATGATAGAAGCAGGAGTCTCTGCTTTCAAGATTGAGGGGCGCCAACGCAGCCGTGCCTATGTACAGACCGTTGTCTCGGCTTTTCGCCGGGCGTTACAGGCAATTGAGCGCGGCGAACGAGCAGAAATGCCGGACTTGCTGGCAGTGACCGAAGGTCAGCGCGAGACAGAAGGGGCTTTTCGCAGCCGCAAGTGGAGATAAGTTGATGACTCTGAAAGTTTCACTTGGGCCTGTTTACTTCCACTGGCCACTGCCACTCTGGCTTGATTTCTATGCGCGCATGGCCGACGAAGCCGAACTTGACCGTGTCTATCTCGGGGAAGTGGTTTGCTCCAAGCGCGCGCCGTTTTACGAAAAGCACTATGATGAGGTGGCTGAGCGGCTGCGGCGTGGTGGTAAGGAAGTTGTTTTTTCCACGCTGTCCGAGGTCAGTGTCCGTCATGATCGCGCCTGCGTACAGAGCTTGTGCGCTCTAGAGGACACGCTGGTTGAAGCGAACGATGCCTCGGCTCTCTACGCCTTGAATGGACGCTCACACACCATCGGCCCGTTCATCAATGTTTATAATGGAACAACCTTGCACGAATTGGCCCGACGCGGAGCCAAACATATATGCCTGCCACCAGAACTCCCGGCCGCGGCGGTGAAGTCTATGGTACAAACCGCCAGAAAGCTCAGTATCACAACAGAAATCCAAGGATATGGGCGAATATCACTCGCGCTGTCTGCGCGCTGCTATCACGCCCGGGCTTTGGGGCGAACAAAAGACAACTGTCAATACGCTTGCGGTGCCGATCAGAACGGATTAACCGTCAGTACGCTTGATAAGAAGCCGTTTCTTGCCGTGAATGGTATCCAGACTCTCTCGCAAGGATGTCTGTCGCTGTTGCCTCATATATCAGCTCTCAACGAGATCGGACCGGATTTCTTCCGGCTAGCCCCGCAAGGTGTAGACATGGTACAGGTAGCGAATATTCACGCGCGCGTACTAAAGGGGAAGCTGCACTGGCAAGATGGCGCGCGTAACTTGCAGAGGATGTGGCCGGAGGCGCCGCTTATCGACGGCTTCTTCCGTCACACCCCCGGTCAGGATCATATCCGGGCCGGAGAAGGAACAAAACAGGACTGCGCCTGAACAAATCCATGCATATCAGTTGAAAAAACTGGCTTTTGCGGCGCGGCCGAACTGCTAGACTGCTTCTCACAGGTGCAGCGCGACTGATAATTGGTTGCAACCAGCCCATATGACAGGTAGGCAAAGTTATGCCCAATGCGTCCTTAATCCATATTGTTGAGCGCCTGAGTTCGGCAGCGGCCCCGCAGGCCGCAGACAGCCGGAATTCAGGAACGTGCGGGCAACTCTTCCGGGGCCTATCTCCTGAATCGCTCGAATTCCTGCTCAGCCGTGCTCATACAAATTTGTATCAGGCCCATGAAGAAATCATCAGGCAAGGCGAGGATCCGCGCAGCCTCTTCCTTATCCTGAGCGGTCAGGTCAAAACCGTACGCTACAATGCCGAAGGTCAAGAAACCACCATCCGCATGCTGCAGGCGGGGGAGACTTTTATGGATGCCATCATCTTCATGGGTGGCGGATCGCCGGTTAACGCCGTGGCGATTGAAAACTGCGAGCTGCTCTGCATTCCCACGGCAACTGTCCGCGCTCACATACTGCGTGATCCGCAATTTGCCAGCAATTTGCTCCATATCGTGACCAACCACTACAAGAATGCCATGCAGCAGATTGATAATATCTCGATCAAAACACCGGTCGAACGGCTCGGTTACTATCTGCTGCGTCAGCACCTTGAGCAGGGGGCGGATTCCCTGGAATTCAACCTCCCGTTCCAGAAATCCATGATCGCCAATCATCTGGGCATGACGCCGGAAACCTTCTCCCGCGCTCTAGCCCAAATAAAAAAATCCGGTATCGATATCGAGCAGAAGCATATCAGTATGCGTGATATCTTCGCACTCTGCCATTTCTGCGATCCGGATCTGTCAGCCATGTGTCCCCGCAGCAATTCCAGCGAATGCCCGAATGGCGAATCCTGCGGTAAAGGCGGCTGCCCACACTGACCACTTGACCACAGACAAGTCGCTCGACTGACAATATAGCTAGGGTGGCCAGATGAACCAGCACAGCGTCATTTTATGGGATCTGGAAAACACCCTATATCCGTTTTCGCCCGCCTTTGGGCCTGCTGTCCGGCAAGCCATAGTAAAAACCATTGCCGACCTCCAACTTGATATTACGCCCGCGCAGGCATGGGATATGGCCCAGCCGACCTTTCCACTACAGACCATCCAGAAACTGGAGCGCCTGACCCCCTATAGCCGTCGTGAGCTGTTCCTCAGGTTTCATGACAATCTTGAGGCCAATTTCATTGCGCCCGATCCTGCCTTGACGCATGAGCTGACTCATTGCACCGCCAAGCACGCCCTGATCACTCACAGTAGCCGCAAGTTTGCCGCCCGCGCGCTGGACAGGCTGGGAGTGGGCCATCTTTTTCCAGAGCATGTACGCATCACTGCTGAAGATATGGGGGGTGTGGGAAAAAATGAAGCTGCAAAACCTATTCTGATCGCACTGCAGCGCTTGAACGCACATCTGCGTGATGCCGTTATGGTGGATGATCGCGATGAAAACCTGCGCCACGCCAAAGCGCTTGGCCTTGCCACAATTTTAGTGGGGAATAGGGGCGAAGAACTGGACTCACTTTACTGTGATGCCTTTTTCCCGACCGCCGGCAGTTTCCTGCGGCAGTATAATGCCGGGCAGGTATTTACCAGTACGCCACAGCCCAGCCCAGCCCATCTTCATGTCTGCAAGCCTTAAGCTGGTCCTGTGGGATCTGGATGGTGTATTGTGCCCGCATAATGTGGCTTTCTTCAAACTCGCCCCGCTGGCCGTAGCGCAGGCGGCACTGTCATTAGGTGTGCCAATGTCCGCGGCTGAAGCACAGGAATTTGCTATTGCCAACTTTACCGGCCAGCGCGCTTGTGTGTGGGCTTTTGCGCGCCGTTTTTCGCTGGATGAAGAGCGACTTTTCGCTCGTTACTATGCGCATTTGAGTGCGGATTTCCTGACAGCGTCCCCAGACTTTCAGAATGCGCTTGGCCGCCTGCGCGCATCGATGCGCCACGGGGTTCTGACCCATGCACCACAAAGCTGGATCCACCGCGCGCTCGAGAAACTACAGCTGCTGCCTTTCTTTGAACCTGATTTCATCTGGGGGCGGGAGCAATTGGGCGAACAACATAAAACTGACCCACAAACCAAAGCCATTCTGCTGGATAAATTCCATCACCACGCCCTGACGCCTTTGCAAACCGCCATAGTGGACGACAAGTCGGCTGTCCTTGAAGCGATGCGCGATTGTGCCCAAACGCTGATTTTAGTCAGTCGCGACTCACCGGCACAGCTGCCAGAGGGCATCAGGATAGTTCCCGACGCCCTCATGGCTACCGCCCTGCTCACCGACCGGTAGTCGGCTGCGTCCCCAACTCGGGTAGATAGCGGGATTTCTGCATATGGCGCTCCATGATCAGGATCGTGATATGCATCCACACCAGTGCAATGGCGACTATGACAAACAGCAGCATGAAACAGCTGGTCCAGACATTGAGATGGTCATTCATCAGGCCAAAGCAGATCGGTAGCACAAAGCCGCCGAGGCCGCCAATCAGACCGACAATACCCGCCACCGAGCCAACATTGTCCGGATAATAGACGGGAATGTGTTTGTAGATGGCGGCCTTGCCCATCGACATGAAGAAGCCCAACACAAACAGGACCAGCGTGAAGGGGATAAAGCCAAGCTGGAAACTAAAAGCAATGTCGCTCTTGATGCCATGCACCACATAATCGGTCGCCGGATAGCTGAGGATGAAACAGCAGACCACGCAAACCGAGAAGGTCCAGTACATCACGACGCGGGCGCCGTATTTATCGGACATGTAGCCGCCCACCGCGCGGAACAGCGATCCGGCAACCGAAAACGATGCTGCGAGCATACCCGCTTGCTTAATATCCATGCCGTACACGCCTACGTAATAGCGCGGCAGCCAAAGCGCCAGCGCCACAAAGCCGCCAAAGACGAAAAAGTAATAGAGCGAGAAGCGCCAAACCTGCAGTTTTTTCAGCGGCTGCAGGGCTTCGCGCATGGATTTGGGCGGCGCCTTGCTGGCCTTCTGCGCGGCAATCTGCGGCTCAGTCTTGGTCAGCATCCAGAACAGGACGGCCATAATAACCAGTGCGACGGCCCAGACCTGCGCCACCATATGCCAGCCATAGGCAACCATCACGAACGGCGCGACAAACTTGGTCAGTGCTGCACCAATGTTGCCCATGCCATAAATGCCCAAGGCAGTACCCTGTTGCTCCTTGGGATACCACTTAGACAGATAGGCAATGCCCACCACAAAGCTGCCACCTGCAATACCCACGCCCAGCGAAGTGAGCAGCATCATGTTGTAGGTATCAGCGTAGGCCAGACACCAGGTGAAAAAGGCCGAGGAAAGCATGACCGCCATAAAAATCGGTCGGCCACCATACTGGTCAGACCATATGCCCAGCACCAAACGGATCAGTGAGCCTGTCAGGATGGGCGTACCCACCAGAAGGCTGAATTGGGTATCAGTCAGTCCTAGATCTTGCTTGATCTGCACGCCAATGATGGCAAAAATCGTCCAGACAGCAAAGCATATCGTAAATGCAAGGGTCGATAGGGTTAAAGCGGTTCCTTGTTGGCCTTTGCTCACATTTTCAAGCGAGTGCATGTATCTTTCCTCACGCGGCTAGACTTATCGTACCTCACACTTGGCACTGCCTGCGCTGAAGGTGCTTGATTGCAGTCAAGCCGCCAGAAAATTTGGTCAGAATGTTGCTCGCGCCCCTTATAAAGTTAGCAGCGGAGCTGGTGCTTGTTACGGAGAAATGCTGATACCGTTGGGCTGACTGCCGACAGCAACTGTCGCGCTGACGTTATTCATCTGCAAATCAATCACCGAAACCGAATTGTCGTAGACGTTGGTAACATAGGCATAATGCCCATCCGCATCAGCCGCCACGCCGTGGGGACCCTGTCCGACTTTGATATCGGTCTGTTTGTTCCAGTTACGGCTCTGAAAGACCGACAGAAGATGACCGGGCATGGTACGACTTCCCTGCTGCGCTACCAGCACGAAGGAGCCAGACAGATAAACCTGCGCTGGCGAGTAAGTTAGAGGCAAAGTGCGCTCGACCGCCTGCTTCTCCATATCCAGAACTGCCAACTGGTTACTATCGGCCAGAGTCACATAACCTGATTTTCCATCCGGACTGACAGCAGTCTGGATCGGCACCCCCCCTGTGCTGATCTGTGCCACTGATTGACGCCGAACCAGATCCAGCCAGGACACGCTGCCCGCCTTCATATTGGCCACCAGCGCAAAATGTCCGTCCGCCGTCAGGCGCAAGCCGTGCGGCCCCTCCCCGGTGGGAATAGAGGCCACTTCCTTATGCTGCAGAAGGTCAATCACTGCGACCCGGTCTTCATTGGTCAGTGTCACATAGGCGAAAAGCCCCTCGGGATCAGCAACCACATGGGCAGGATGCTGGCCAACTGACATCTGCCATAATGGCCCAGCCTTCAGGTTGCGCACGTCAAACGCCAGCAGCGCGCCTGGCGCAACTTCCGTGTGATGATGCCCTGCCTGCGGCATCATCCCGGTTACCAGCAGCAGATGAGTTGCGGCTACATACTGGACATTATGCGGCACAATCGGCAGCTCAATCCGCTGGCCTGGTGACTGCCCAACCGGCATCCCCAGTACCGTCAGACTCTGGCTGGCTTCATCGGCGGTATAGACCTCCGCTTGGCTCGCCGCCGCAAGACCGAGCAGAAATGCCCCCACCATTCCAAGCGTCAGTACGTATTTCATGCACGAAGATTACACCGGACTGGCGCACGCCCGATTGAGTGCCATCAAGGCATTCTCTTAAAATTTGCCATGGCAAAAATGCCTCAATCCGGCATAACAGTTCGCTAATTGATTACAATCAATTAGCAAACCCATTACTTAAATAACCTTTCTTCCACAATATGTTCACTTAAGGAGAAAATCATGAAGAAGCTATTCGCCACCACCGCGTTGATGACGTCCGCCCTGATTGCTGTTCCGGCAATGGCCGACATGGAAGTAACACTGGGCGGCTACACCGGATTTCAGGCCGCCATGTTTGACAATGACGCGGCCAATAACAGCCGTCGTGATTTT
>DDSC01000018.1:17421-49862 GCA_002343265.1 Micavibrio sp. UBA2400 | reverse complement strand
GCAACAACGCTAATGAAGCCAATATCTGGCTCTCAGGCAGCTGGGGCCGGGTTGAACTGGGCGATCAGGATGGCGCTGGCAACGAGCTGGCCGAGCTGACTCCCTTTGTCGGCATTGGGCAGGTGCGTGGCAGCTATATGGACTTTGTACCTCTGGCTGATCGTGGCCATGCACCGAGCGAAGCTGGTGGCGATCCCAACCTGAAAGCCATTGATACTGCCGATGCCACCAAGGTTACCTATTTCACGCCGCGCTTCTCAGGCTTGCAGGCAGGCGTCAGCTATGCGCCGGAGCGGGATAGCCTCGCCAGCGGTGAGGGTGTTCAGTTCAACGATAATGTCGGCAACCATGACAACGCCTTCGAGTTCGGCCTGAACTACAAGGGCGAGTTCTCCGACGTTGGCATTAAAGTAGGCGGCCAGTATACCATGGCCGACGCCAAGTCTGGCTCTGGGCTGGAGGACATCAATGCCTGGTCGCTGGGCACACAGCTAAGCTATAACAGCTTCACTTTTGGTGGCGGCTACACGCATAACGGCGATTCCGGCCTGACGGCAGGTGCTGCCAATGATGATGTGAGCGGCTGGAATGTCGGCGCCACCTATAACGCCCCGGCATGGGGCGTCGGCGTCAGCTATGCGAACATCGATTTTGATCAGGCCGCAACGCCGTTTGGCGCTGCTGGCGCCACCGGCTCGGGCGGTGACTACACAGCTTATGGCCTCGGCGGCATTTACAAAGTTGCTCCCGGCCTGACGGCGAGCGCTGATCTGGTGTTCTTTGACCGTAACCGCGTAACCGGCGCCGATAGCGATGGCTATGTGGCCATGACCGAGGTGCGTGCGGCATTCTAACTGACAGCCTGAGCAAAAGCCGCCAGGGCCTACGCCTCGGCGGCTTTTTCATTTTTACACGTAATGACTGGTAGGAATGGTGGTGTTTGCAGTCTGCCGCAACCGGCATCCGGGCCATATTCCCTGTTAAACAGGGAAATAACAGGGAATTATGCGGCTTTCTCCCCCACCCTTGCCGGTGTAC
Organism: Micavibrio sp. UBA2400; assembly: GCA_002343265.1. GTDB lineage: Bacteria > Pseudomonadota > Alphaproteobacteria > UBA2400 > UBA2400 > UBA2400. Next base: position 48,824 of record DDSC01000018.1, on the reverse strand, counting down.
AGCCAGAAAATCCTAGTACTGCTCGACAGTTACGACAAGCCTCCGGTTTTTAGCCGAAAAAATAACAGGGAATTTTCCAACCCATATCAGGGAATTTAATCAGCCCTACAGGGAATATGTTTGGAACATCAGCTTTCCCTCTCCTGCTCATGCGCGAGTTCGTAAAAGCCGCTGCGGCGAGTGCCTCGGTAGACGATAAGGCCAGCCGACTTCAGACCGGTAATGTCGCGCTTGGCAGTCTTGGCAGTCACTCGCCAGTGAGCAGCGATATCGGGTGCAAAGACTTTCTCCCCCTCCAGCAGGGTATTGATGAACCAGAGCTGGCGGATGTTGCAAGAGCTGGTGTCAATTCGATTAGGGACATCATTAGGGACATTTTCAGCTAAATTTTGTCCGCTCCTGACAATCGTTTGCGCGGACGGCAGAGTAGCGCCTACAGTTTTTGGGCGGCTTTGCCGTGAGCGCTCTGGCTTCCGCTGGCACTGATCCAGAAGTAGATCAATCAGGCCTGGGTAGCACCGAGCAAGATGGATGAAACCGCATAGATTCGGGATATTTCTGCCCTCATACCATGCCTTCACGGTTCTGGGGTTGATGCCAGTCTCTCTGGCAATCCGCTTTATGGCAGAGGTATTGGCACCCCCAATCTTGCGTAGGTGCTGGACGACTCCCTTGATGAGAGCGGCTTCGGTTTTTTTGGTTTCAGACAGATGGGAAACTCTGTCCTTTTTCGGCTGAGACATTGCAGGGCTCCTTTCGTTAACATTGAAAGGGCCTGCCGGATTTTACTCGGCCGAGGCGAGAAACCTGATTCGGGATGACAGATTCATGATGGGCGGCAGAAACAACGGGATGTCTACAGACCAGTCGGCACAATCGGTGCGGCGGGCGGCGATGTATGTGCGCATGTCGACCGACCACCAGAAATACTCGACCGAAAATCAGGCCGATACGATCCGGGAGTATGCAGGTAAGCGCGGTATGGAGATTGTCAGGCGCTATGCGGACGAAGGCAAAAGTGGGCTCAAGATTGACGGGCGGGACGCACTTAAGCAGCTGATTGCCGATGTGCAGTCTGGCACCGCTGACTTTCAGGTGATTCTGGTGCTGGATGTGACCCGCTGGGGCCGGTTTCAGGATGCGGATGAGAGTGCCTATTACGAGTACATCTGCCGGCGCGCCGGGATTGCGGTTGAGTATGTGGCTGAGCAGTTCGAGAACGACGGCAGCCCGGTCTCGACCATCGTTAAAGGCGTTAAACGCGCCATGGCGGGAGAATATAGCCGCGAGCTGTCTGCCAAGGTGTTTGCTGGCCAGTGCCGCCTGATCGAATTGGGATACCGGCAGGGTGGCTCGGCTGGCTATGGCATTAGGCGCATGCTGATTGACGAACAGGGTCAGCCCAAGGGTCTGCTTAAGCGGGGCGAGCACAAGAGCTTACAGACGGATCGGGTCATTCTGGTGCCCGGCCCCGAGGAAGAGATCGCCAATGTGCGCTGGATCTATCAGGCCTTTGTCGAAGAGAGCAAACAGGAGGGTGAAATCGCCTGCCTGCTCAACCAGCGGGGTATTTTGACCGATCTGGGCAGGTCCTGGACCCGTGGGGTGGTGCACCAGATCCTGACCAACGAGAAGTATATCGGCAATAACGTCTTTAACCGCCGATCGTTCAAGCTCAAAATCCGGCATGTGGTTAATGAACCCGATATGTGGGTGCGGGCGGACGGGGTGTTTGACGCGATTGTTGATCCCGCGCATTTTTATACCGCCCAAGGCATGATCCGGGAGCGCAGTCGCAGGATTTCAGATGAGGAGATGCTTTCCAAACTCCGCCATCTGCATGAAAAACAGGGCTGGCTATCGGGCATCGTGATTGATGAGGCGGATGATATGCCATCGAGCACCGCCTACGGCCACCGCTTTGGCAGCCTGCTGCGTGCCTATGAGCTGGTGGGCTACACCCCCGATCGGGACTACAGCTATATCGAAGTTAACCGTCAACTCCGCCAGACCTATGCCGGGATTGTGGAAGACGCCATCCGGCAGATTCGGGAACTGGGCGGCGAAGTTCACCGCGAGGTTGGTTCCGACCTGCTATATGTAAACGGCGAGATCAAGGTCTCGGTGATCATTTGCCGCTGTCAGCAGACGGCTGCAGGTTCCTATCGTTGGCAGGTTCAGCTTGATACCAGCCTGCGCCCGGACATTACCGTGGCCATCCGCATGGATGCGGCCAACACCCAGCCGCTGGACTACTATCTGCTTCCAGCGCTGGATATTGAGGACCCGAAAGTCCGCCTCAAGGAAAACAATGGCTTAGCACTGGACGCCTACCGGTTTGACGACCTGCAGCCCTTTTTCTTTCTGACCGAGCGGGTCAGTCTGCGGGAGGCTGCATGATGCCCAAAGCCAGCCAAACCGTACAGATGATCCCGATCGACCGGATCAACATCCTGAACCCGCGTGTGCGCAGCCAAAAGCTGTTTGCAGAGTTCCGGGGCAATATCAGCAAAGTGGGCCTGAAGCGCCCAATAACCGTCACTCCCTGCCATTCTGGTGTCGAAGGCAAGGATTATGACCTGGTATGCGGTCAGGGGCGCATTGAAGCCTTCATGGCCTGCGGCCAGACCCATATTCCCGCACTTGTGGTTGATGCCAGCGAACAGGATGCACTGGTGATGAGTCTCGTCGAGAACATGGCCCGGCGCAAACACCGTGCCATGGAGCTGTATCATGGCATTGAGCTACTAGTTGAGCAGGGTTACGGCTCAGAGGCCATAGCCAAAAAGACCGGCCTCTCCCATGAATATACCAGCGCCGTCATGAACCTGCTCAAGCGGGGAGAAGAGCGCCTACTGGCGGCAGTTGAGGCTGGACATATGCCGATCAGCCTAGCCATCCGTATTGCCGAAAACCCGGAGGACGAGCAGCGCGCCCTGCAGGAAGCCTACGAAAGTAAGCAATTGCGTGGCAACCGGCTGCTGCACGCCCGCCGCCTTATCGAGATCAGGCGGCGGAGCGGTAAGCAAAATCGTAGCGGCCCGCGTACAGCTACGCAAAAAGCAGCCAGAGAGAGCGCCAGCACTACAAATGTGCGCGACATCATGAAGGCTTATCAGAAAGAGGTTGATCGCAAGCTGATCATGGTCCGCAAGGCTGAGGTGATTAGCATGCAGCTGGTTTTTGTGGTCGAGGCGCTGCGAGAACTGTTCAAGGAAGAGAATTTCAAGAATCTGCTTAAAGTGGAAGGGATTGAGAGTGTGCCCAAGCCATTGATGCAGATTATGAAGGGTAAAGCGGCATGAGTGCTCAACCCGAAAAGCAGCCTCCTGCATCAATCCAGCTCGGCTTCGCCACAGAAACCTTGCGACTGCCTATTGCCAGCATCATCCCGCTCAAGAAGCTGCCGTCCGGTCTACTTACTTCAGAGAAATTCAAGCAGATCATCACGTCCATCCGCGAGATCGGCATCATTGAGCCGCCGATGGTCACGCCGGATAAGACTAATCACAATATCTATATGTTGCTTGATGGGCACTTGCGCCTCGAAGCTATCAAACAGCTCGGTCAAACAGAAATCACCTGCCTGATCTCTAATGATGACGAGGCTTTTACCTATAACAAGCATATCAGTCGCTTGTCGCCCGTGCAGGAGCATAAGATGATTGTCAAAGCCACTCAGCGCGGCGTGCCCATTGAGCGGCTGGCACAGGTATTAGGGATTGATCCCAGCAGTGTGCTACGGCGCAAAAATTTGCTGGATGGAATATGTCCCGAGGCTCAAGAGCTGCTGAAAGACAAGATGGTTGCCATGAAAACATTCTCCATCCTGCGTCGCATGAAACCCATGCGGCAGATTGAGGTAGCGTCGCTCATGAATGATTGTGCCACCTACCACGCCTCTTACGCCAATGCCCTGTTGGTGGCCACGCCGCCAGACCAGCTGACTGATCCGGAGAAAGATAAAAAGCTAAAGGGCTTTGATGATGACAAGGCCACGAGAATGCGGAGCGAGCTCGCCAATGTGCAGCGCCAGTACAGCTTGATTGAGGATACTTATGGTACCGACGTTCTGAAACTGACAATCGCCAAAGGCTACATTAACAACCTGATCGGCAATGCCAAAGTCGTGCGCCACCTTGCGCAGCATCACCCGGAATATCTCAAGCAGTTCCAGAATATCAGTGAGATGAGCTCACTGAACGGGAAAGTAGCGGCGGGGTAAGAGTCTGGCAGCTCGGCCATCAGCCTTGAGCGCCGTATCGGAGACCGGGATCCACAAGCGCCGGGGCCATGGGAGAAGCCGCACGATGGGGCGGATCAAGCATGGTGGTGGGAATGGCGGCGAACCCGTTCACAGCCCACCAGGTCGGAGGCCAAAACTCCGACCGACCGGGCGTGCCATCCGGGCACGTCCGGCGGTAATTGTAGTTACAATTTAATTTATGCAGCCTAAACAGAGGCAGAAATGCCCTTCCAGTCTTATAAAGTCGATTATCTTCTAACGTATATGCCAAATTTATGCTGGTATCTGTGGGGTCCCTCTATATGTGACATTTAATGCAATGTCATCGTGTGATACGGCATTATATTGATAACTAACGCTTAATTCCCTAAATACACTTCGAAGCGTCCAGCCTGTACTAACTCGCTGGAATCATAGAAGAAATTTAGTGCATTGTAGTAGTAAAGTGATAAGAAGGTAAGTGCAAACAGTTACTAAGATTAATCTTTCTTTGAGAAATTAATCTCTAGACTTAAGGATGAAGAAGAAAATGACGGCAGCAAAGCGCAGCAGGTCTACTCATTCGCGTTCTTCTGCACAGGAGAGTGTGGTTAGCCTTGAGCAAATTTACACGCAATACCTGATGCCCATGATGTCAGAGAAACCTCATCAGCCGCAGACAGATTTATCGCAGCCGAACAATCTCAAAATTGTGCCGATGCGTACAGCCTATTCTTCTGCGGGTTAAAATGCCGAATTGGAATCAGGTACTACAAGAGATTGCATCTCAGGCTGCAAATGCTCAAAATCGGCAAGACGTTTCTATAGCTATAGATAACGTTCGCAAGAAGTATCTTGATCTTCTTTTTCAAAAAACAGGCCGCAATGTCATTGCCTATTACTCTGGTTGGTTGCAAAAGCCAGGATTTTTAGCCGCGCAGCTGAATGACGATGATAAGAATGGGTTTATGATGGCAGTTCATACGCTGGAGTGTCACAAGGGCCTTGATTTGATCTTACATACTCCTGGTGGAGATATTGCCGCGACAGAGTCAATTATCGACTATCTTTATCAGAAATTTAAAAATACCAATGGAGACATAGATATTCGAATTATTGTGCCACAGCTTGCAATGTCTGCCGGTACAATGATTGCCTGTTCAGGCTGCTCAATTCTGATGGGCAGGCAGTCTAACCTAGGGCCAATTGACCCCCATCTCTCTAACATCCCTGCTCATGGCGTGATAGCCGAATTTAAGAGAGCTTATAAGGAAATCAAGAAGGATCCTGCCATGATTTCTGTCTGGCAGTTTATTTTGCAAAAATATAACCCGACATTCTTAAGCGCGTGTGAAAATGCGATTGCCCTATCTGAAGAATTTATTCAGAAGAATCTTATGAGCGTTATGTTCAAGGGCGAAAGGGATGCGAAAAAGAAAGCTAAAGCGGTAGTTAAATACTTAACCGCCTATACGGATAGAAAATCTCATGGACGGCACATAACAGTGGATGAGTGCAAGTCCATAAAATTAAAAGTGACGGCATTGGAAGATGATCAGGATTTGCAGGATCTGGTACTAACTGTCCATCATTGCTATATGCATACCCTTTCTAATACAGATGCGATTAAAGTGATTGAAAATCACAAAGGCGTAGCAATGATGCGGCTGCTTTCTTAGGGCTGAACTTTTCTGATAGACGGCCGATTTCTTTATCTATTAGCCGTTGTTCGCGGCCTGAGCATTAGCTCTTATCCAGCATCAATGTACAACAAGCGTGCCTGCGCGCTTCGCTCGTATGAGGGCGCCGCTCATATTAAGCCTCAATTTCAACATCACTGAGCTAACTCCGTATTCTTTTTGCGCTGCCTTTTGCGCCATGCTACTGCGCACGATATGCAGGGCAGCCTCATCGGTGATCAGGAGGACGCCACCAAGCCAGTTGGCCTCTTCCTCAATTTCCGTATTCAGGTTACGGCAACCCCATTCATCGATGGGAGCCGTTGCATCATGTTCCAAAAGGGCATGCGCCAGTTCGTGCGCAATATTGCTGTTCTGCCGAGAGGTGGGGTGTGCATCATTATGCAACAAGATGCGTTGGCCTGAGGGAAGCGGAATCAAGCATCCTGACAAAGCTTTTCGATCATGATGCATAAGTTGCTTGGCCGATTTGGGATGGCTAGCAGCGAAAGCGCTCAGGGGCACGATCTCGATGTTCAGGCTTTTAGCCAGACGGGCAAGATCGATAGGGGCGTGCGGCAAGAGGCCGAGATCGGCTCTGACTTTCAGAGCGATCCGGTTCGCGTTTGCCTTAAATCCCCGCTTTAGACTCACAGTCATCACCCCTTAAATCTATTATATGCTGCCCGTATTATTTCTTCCAACGCTGTGGCACTTTCTGGACTAAGATTTTTGTCTGCACGCAAGTATGCGGTTATCATCGCCAGTGGTTCAGCTTGTCCGATGGAGGAATCTTTCTGGATGAAATCGTCTACCTTCAATCCAGACCAAGTTAATAGTGCAGCTAAGCTATCAACGTCAGGACGTTTGCCCTGAGACATCCGCGTTAAGGTAGAGGCGCTCACACCTGAATCTGCCGAGACCTCTTTCCAGTTTAGTTTTTTGGCTTGGCGTTGGCTGTCCAGTGCCGCGTGAAAGGCTGTGGCGTCGAATTGTCCTCGCATGGAGTGCTCCCGTGTAATTGCTATATTGCAATCATAGGTCTAATGTGCAATCATTGATTTCAGGTTAGCAACAGAACATCGACCTGACAACGGAGGCTTAAATGTCTGACATGATTGATAAAAATTGGCAAAAAAGTGGTGATTTTGGGCAACACGCGCCCTTTGAGCATCGAATCGAGATTGGGAATGACCGCCTTGAGTTTCACCCGGTTACGATCAGCGATCCGGTACCGACCGGCCAGCAGATTCTGGCTGTAGCTGGAGCTCATCCTGCAAGTGATCATCTCGTTTTCCAGCTGCTCACCAACGGTATCATGGAAGAGTTGCGCCCGGATGAGACGGTTGATTTGCGTGCGGCAGGGGTGGAGAAATTCATCATTTTCCGCAATGACCGCTCCTTCCGCTTTATTCTGCAAGACATCAAACAGGAATGGGGTGGTACGTTTATCTCCGAGCCAACCCTGAAAAAGCTGGCGGGTGTTGACGGTGATGCGTACGGCGTTTGGCTTGAGCTCCGTGATAGCGAGGACAAGCTTCTGGAGCCTAAGGAGATGGTGGATCTTTCGGCAGCTGGCGTCGAACGTTTCCGCGTTGATATCCTGAACATCGAGATCCACGTCAATGATAAGCCCGTGAATATGGTTGGGCGCTTTCACACTGGCCTTGAAATCAAGCAGGCTGCCAAGAACCAGAAGGTGCCGATCCAGCTTGATTTTGTGCTTAGCCTTGAACAGGGTGCGGGGCACGATCAGACCAAGACCATCGGCGACGACGAAGTGGTTAAGATCAGCAGGCATAGCCGCTTCTGGGCCATCGACAACGACGACAACTCGTGAGGTGCCCATGACGCCAGCCATACAAAAGGCCATCGAGGAAATCCGCAAGGCATACCCTCATAATCGCATCGATGCTGAAGACGACGGGAATAATGGGGCGTATGTTAAGGTTCATGACGTTCCACTTGAGGGACCTTTTCACCAGGTCAGCACGTGGGTCGGGTTTCAAATCACGAATCCCTACCCGTATTGCGACATCTACCCTTTGTTTGTCCGGGCCGATTTAAGTCGGCGGGATGGCAATGCGCTTGGCGAAGGGTTAAGCGTGGGCAACTTTCGTAGTGAAGTCGCCGTACAGATCTCGAGAAGGTCGAACCGGCACAATCCAGCCGTTGATAAAGCGGTACACAAACTCTTGAAGGTGATCAAATGGCTGAATTCTCTGTAAATGTTCCGTGGCAACTGATCTTGCCCGAAGGGCTGTACCGTAAACTGCATGCGCATCTCTTTCCAGGCGATGGAGATGAGCATGGCGCAGTTATTGTAGCTGGAATTGCACGAACAAATCAGGGCGTGCGCCTCTTGGCCCGCGATGTGCGTCTTGCCGTCGACGGCAAAGATTATGTGCCAGGCCGCAGGGGTTATCGGATGCTAAAAGCTGAATTTATTCGCGAGCAGATTTCGCATTGCCGTGACGAAGAGTTGGTATACCTGGCTGTCCATAATCACGGCGGCTACGATCAAGTCGCTTTTTCTAGTGATGATCTGGCCTCACATGAGCGAGGCTATCCGGCACTTCTGGATATTGCGCGAGGTATGCCAATTGGGGCTCTCGTTTTTGCACAGAATGCAATTGCCGGCGATATATGGCTGCCTGGCGGCAAGCGAGTGGCGCTCAGCGAGGCCAAAATTGTTGGGCGAAGCTTGAGGAAACTTACTCCGGCCCCCGTAAAGCGGCATGTGCATGTAGATTTTGCCTATGACCGGCAAGCGCGACTTTTTGGCGATGCGGGTCAGGATATTCTGTGCAAATCCAAGGTGTGCATTATTGGTCTTGGCGGCGCAGGATCATTGCTAGCTGAATATCTGGGTCGGCTTGGGGTTGGTAATTTTATCTTGGTCGATCCCGATAGAGTCGACATAACCAACTTGCCAAGACTTGTTGCGGCCCGTCAGGTTGATGCTTTGGCCTGGCTTGGTCGCAAGCGTCTTCCGCAATGGATGCGAGATATGGTCGGTCGACTTTGCCGGCCAAAAGTGGACATGGCCAAGCGCAACATCCTGCGGGCAAACCCCAGAGCCAATGTGACATCAATATTCGGCGATTTTGTTGATCTTGAGGTCGTGAAGCAAATTCTGGACTGTGATTACCTTTTCCTGGCCGCAGACTCGGCACGGGCTCGCCTGCTATTTAATGCCATCGTGCATCAATATCTAATACCCGGCGTACAGGTCGGGGCCAAGGTGAGCACTGATAAAGAGAGTGGCAATATCAATGATGTTTTCGCAGTAACACGCACTGTAACATCTGAGGCTGGCTGTATGCTGTGCAACGGCCTGATCAACGCTTCACGTCTGCAACAGGAAAGTATTTCTGAGAAAGTCAGAAAAGCTCAGGCATACGTTGATGAGCCAGGCGTTGTGGCGCCCAGTGTGATAACCTTAAATGCGCTTAGCACGTCTCAAGCCGCAAATGATTTTCTGTTCTATATGACAGGTCTGCGCAATCAAGATGTGCCAGTGCGTTATTTGCGCTCACACCCTATTACTGGGCGTGTTTTTCAAGATACGCCCAGGCAAAGTCCCGAGTGCACGGAATGTGGGACGAGCTCTAGTAGTCGATTAGCCAGAGGTGATCAATGTTGTCTGCCAATGGTTTAGGCTATATCTTCAGTTTATTTCAGGTTCTCAGTGTTAGTGGCTTGTAAAGCAGCCATTTTTATCCATATTTCCACTGGATTAAGTGCTGAAAGGAAGCATTGCTGCCTCATCAACCGATGGAGACCAGCATGCACAAGCCTCAGCCCTGTCAGACCGCCCTCGACGCCTTTATGGCCCACAAGGCAGAGATCGATACCCAACTAGCCCGATTACAGATACTGAGCCGTGAGCACTTCAATCTGGGCCCGGACAACATACATTGGGGCCATGTAGGCGACCTGGCCCGCTACGCCGAGCTGCTACGACAGATTTCAGACGCCGCCTTTCAAGAGGGCGAACATAGCAGGCATGATAGCGAAGACCGCTAATATGGCTGGTAGAGCCGGCTTAAAAAACCATCCAGAGAAATTTCCCCCGAGCTCCGTACAATAGGGATGGTAAAATCTGAAGGAACTTCCGATCGAGACTGATGCCAGATAATGGCCTGACTTAAGGCATCGACCTGGTCATCATGCTTCACCGATGGAAACTGCAGCAGCTCACGCTCGAAATCAGGTAGCCACTGAGCCTTTTCGGGCAAGAACAACCGGCCGGCCTCGGCAACAATTGTGGCCTGTTCTGCCCTGAGCTTCTTGTCGAGCTTGGGCTTGTAACCAATCGAATTTACCCCCGGTGCATCGGCCTTGATTTGCTGCAATAGGCCTATACCAATACCTGCATCCTCTATCAGCAGTGCCCCGGCTGCGTATTCAGCATAGAGCCGCACCAGCAGCTTCTGCAGATCCGGCAGCTCGAGGCGCTGCCGCCAGACGTTCAGGACATAATATTTATCGCCCTTAACACCCAACAGAACAACGGCAGAGTAATCATTATTGGACGATGTTTTGCTGGCTGGGTCACAGCTAAGGATCAAGTGCTCAAAGGGACCAGGATCGGCTGTATAACGCTGCAGGTAGCCCGCCTTGAAAAGCGCTCCCTCCCGTGGCACGGGGTTCTGCAGATATTGGGCAGCATAAACCCGAGGGCCCATGCTACGCTCCAGCTGCCCCAGCACTTCGGCATCCTCACGGTCTGGCTGCAGCAGTGCGCCAGCAGGCCAGAAATGACGCTCATTATCCCCAACCGGGATATGCCGGTCTGCATCATTCACTGCTGGCAGACTGAGGATGTTGAAATCGCCGCTTTCGAGCAGATGTGCCGTCAGATCTGCCACATCCAGCCGCTGCATGACGAGTATGATCACGCCGGTTTTCTTGTTATTTAGGCGGCTGGGAATTGTGCTTGAGTACCATTCGTTACGGCGAGCCAGCTCATTTGGGTAGTTGGCATCATCGGCTTTGTTCGGATCATCGATAATGATATAGTCAGCACCACGGCCGGTAATAGACCCGCCTACCGACACACAAATGCGGTACCCGTTTGCCGTCGTCAAGAGCTCGCTATCGGTATCTTTCCATTCGCTGATAGCGGTTTCAGGGAACAGCTCTTTATACCATGCCGAAGCCATAATCTGACGGAACAGCAGCATATGCTGCTTACTCAGCTCGTCGGAATAGGCAATTGTGATGATCTTGGCATCTGGCTTATGCCCGAGAATCCACGCTGGTAAAACTACAGAGACGATAAAGGATTTGAGGCTGCGGGGCGGTAAATTAATAATGCAGCGGTTATTCATGCCCGCCATGGCCATTGCCAATTGATAGGCAATGGCATCCAGATGCCAGTTTTCAATAAACAGGTTATCAGGATGCGTGTACTGGAAGCACTTATGCAGAAAGGCCATAAAGTCTGCTCGCAGCACCGCCGGCAGTACACGGGATGAATCATTCTTTCTGGTCATCTGCCCCCCGCTTCTGTTTGGCCAGCAGGCGCCTGGCGAAACTCTCGAGAATCTCGCGGTCTGATTCACTTGGCTCTTCGGATGTCAGGCGTTCGTTAGTGCTGGGGATTGACTTGGCCATGGCGAACAGCGTCATCGCCGCCCGCGCATCCTTTTCCATCGCGCTCTGGTAAAGTCGCTTGATCAGCGCTCTCTGCTTGCTGATGCGCTTTTTGACCCCGTTTTCCTGCACCGTCAGGAGCTCGGAAAGCTCCTGCTCGAGTTCGGCCACGAAATTCCGGCTTCCCTTCGGACGGCCCTTGGGGTTACCCGATCGCCCTGCCTGGAACTGGCCGGATTTAGGCGGCTTGCGGTAACCAACTTCATAGATTTTTTTCATGCCTGCACCTCCTGGCGCGCAGCGATGGCATCAAAGGTCTCGCCTGAGCCCTCCAGCACAGCCTGCTGACCAGTAAGGGCCTGCCAGCGGCGGACAGCGACATCCACGTAGAGGGGATCAAGTTCACAGCCACGACAAACGCGCCCGGTGCGCTCGGCTGCAATAAGGGTGGTCCCGCTGCCCATGAACACATCAAGGACGATATCGCCGCGGTTGGAGCAGTCGCGGATGGCATCAGCGACCAGGGCGACCGGCTTGACGGTTGGGTGCATCTCCAGCTCTTGCTGGCGACCACGCTTGAGTGAATTCACGCCCGGGTAATCCCAGACATTGGTGCGATAGCGCCCGCCTTCACCGAGCCCGAAATTGTTGATGTGCTTGGCTGTACCGTTCTTGAACACGCAGATCATTTCATGCTTGGAACGATAAAATGCCCCCATGCCGCCGTTATCCTTGTTCCAGACGATCAGCTGCTTGTATTCGGTGTAATTTTCCCGGGCAGCCGCCACCAGCTCGGACAGATGGCGCCAATCCATGCAGATATAGTGGATTGAGCCACTCGCACTGTAACGGCACAACAAGGCCATACACCGGCTCAGGAACTCGATAAACTGCTCTTCGCTCATCTCCCCTGCAGCCATGGCGAATTCACGGTGCTTGATCTTGCCCAGACCGCATACATGTCCATCAACAGGCACGTTATAGGGTGGATCAGTAAAGACAAGCGCAGCAAGACCATCGACGAGCAAGGCAAGATAAACCGCAGGATCTATGGCACTTCCGCAGATAAGACGATGCTTGCCCAGAGCCCAGACATCCCCCAGCTTTGTGACAGCGGGACCGCCGACCGGCTCTTGTGCCTCATCAAGCGGATCATCCGCAGCGGGCATTTCAGACTCCAGCAGCATATCGATCTGGCTGGTACTGAAGCCTGTTGTCTCAATCTTGAACTCCTGATTAATCAGGAACTCAAATTCTGCTTTAAGTGCATTTTTGTTCCACTTTGACAACTCGGCCAAGCGGTTATCAGCCAGCCGGAACGCACGGATTTGTGCCGGTGTCAGGTTACTAACCTGAATGACCGGAATTTCACGCAGCCCAAGATAACGGGCTGCCTCATAGCGGCCATGGCCAATAATTAGATTGCCGTTCTGGTCAGTTACGACGGGGCAGAAAAAGCCGAATTCAGTCATGCTTGCAGCGATCTGCACTATCTGCTGATCGGAGTGTTCACGCGCATTCTGCGCATAAGGCTTGATGCTAGAGACTGGACGGATCTCGATTTTGTCGGCCAGTTTAACAGACGAGATTTCGGCAAACCTCTTTTTACGGGATTTAGGAGTAAATTTCACCTTCGGGCTCCTGGGAAGAAAAATGGAAATTTCATTTCATTGACTCGGGCAAATGGGTGAACTACCGAATCGGGACGGTTTTCCTCCCCTGCCTCCGGGCACCAGCAATTCGTCGCTTTCCGCAAACGAGCATGCCTATATCGTCAACGACGATAGGGTTGATGGGGCCAAACTCTTTAATGCAGACAGCAAACATCTCGATACTTTCATCGCCATAATGACGAGCATCGGTCGGATTAATCCGAAGATCACAAACCGGCAGCAGAGTTGGTGTGGGCAGAATAGAGGGATGCCCATCCCTGATTGATTTAGTCATGCGCCCAGCCTGAGCCAAAAACCCGGGCAGACATATACCTGTAACTTTTCGTGCCTAAAGTTAGGCTAGGGAATAAATCGCGTAATCAGGAGTTGGGCCCGCTTTGCCTGACGGCAAAGATCTGCACCAACTTTGCTGGGATTCCCGCAGCTTTTTTTCAGAGTACGGCCAATATCAGCTTTCGAGGCACCGGATAGCTCAGCATCAAGAACCCTCAAGTAGAGGGAATACTGCTTTCTGGCCGGAAGCTGGTCCGATTCCACAGCGGCAATTCGACGGAATTCTTTTATCCTTTTTGCAAGCCCGCGCAGCTGCTCTATGACTGGTTCGCGCGCATCCACATAATAATGGAAGATATATTTTTCATTCAGACGTCCGCTATCCAGAAACTTCAGATTTTCCGGGCACAATATGTATGGGTCCGGCCTATAAAAAGGCAAACCATACCTGTTACTCAGACCTTCCTGATAATCAGGATCATTCCATTCCCTCTGGTATTGCGGTAACCGGCGCAAGAATTCCCAGCGCCACAGCTGGGCAATATCACGCTCATTCAGGAGATCAGTTGGAGAAAATCTTTCCCGGAATTTCTCATAGCTTTCAGCATAACCAGCTGCCCGGATACGGGAAACAATATCAGGTGCATATTGAGACGGATCTTTCCAGTCTGCAATCTGACGTATCAGATCAGCGTTTGGCAAACTTGTCCCGCTCATGGGCTAACCTCCCTGTTAGAGCAGGCAGAATACTCCACAAAGACAGAACCACCCTAATGGTTCCATGCTGGTTCTGCGAACCAGTTGGCTTTTTTAGGTGGTTCTATTCAGGTGATGTCTGGTTCCTGGCTTCCTGCACGGCCGAGACAACCGCGCCACTAAAGCCAGCTTTAAGTTGCTGAAGAGTTTGCACAGCCCAACTTCTCAGTTCGGCGAGCTTTTCGGGAGACTCATCAATGGCGCCAGGTATGCTGGTCGAAATCCTGCAGTAGTTCCTGTCACCACCCCGGTCCCAAAGCAGCTCCATTCCTGCCTTTTTCTCCAACTCATCCTTCTGGCTGTAAAGGATGTCAAAAATGCTTTTGTTGTAAGCAGGCTTTCCCGTGCTGATGTAGATTTCCGCCCGGAAGGTCTTGTCTTTGGTAAAGGTCGTGTTGCAAGTAACCCCGCTAACACCTATCGAAAAAGCAAACCACGCCTGCGGCTGCGCTTTTCTTGCCGTTGTAAAATTGTGCTGATTGCGAAGCTCATCAATCAATGGCTGGAAAAACGCCTGATACTGGCCTGGACGGCCGTCTGGCACACTTGTATCCGGACTATCCCACTCGGTTGGCTTCACCACAGGGTTAAAACGGAGCGCTGGTGCGGAATCACCAATCTTCAGGACTTCGATTTCAACCCCGAAAAATCCTGTATCTTCATCTGTATGGGCATTAAGCCAGTCCAGCGCACGGCGATGCTCTTCACGCAATTTCCAGCAGACCCATACCACGATCGAAGCTTCCCGACCAGCTGCATAAGTTATGGACTGCCCCAGATGACTGTGGTCTGACACGGTCAGCTGGTTCTCGATGATGACCCGACGCCCGCTGCCAGTTTCCTTGGCCTCGATATCTGCGATATAGCGGCCCACCGGAACTTCCCGTTGGCGGTCCTCTTTATTGGCTTCAAGCTCCATGCCTAAAGCCTCACCAATACGGTCAAGATTTTCCAGCATCCATGGC
The DNA here is from genome assembly GCA_002343265.1 of Micavibrio sp. UBA2400. Classification (GTDB taxonomy): domain Bacteria; phylum Pseudomonadota; class Alphaproteobacteria; order UBA2400; family UBA2400; genus UBA2400. Next base: position 33,652 of record DDSC01000018.1, on the reverse strand, counting down.
GTGAAGTCATGCTCTTCATGCCTCCAGAGACTGGTTGGACTCTCTTCACTTAATTCTGCGATATTGCGTGCTACTGCCATGATGACCTCCAAACCCTTCCAACCACCAGGATTGCTCCTGGTGGCCGGGAGTTTGTAAGCCGCTATGACACGACCGCGACGACCTTTAGCCGTGAGGCATTGGACATACGCCGTCGCCTCCCGGCCATAAGCCGAGGGGCGACGTGATGACGGACACGTCACCGATCATAGTGGGGTTACAAAGCCCCGGACCTGCGAAGCAGATCCATGAGCACATTAGCAGTAATGTCCTGTTGTTCCAGTGGTTTCTGGAGAAATTGCTGATTAAATTCTTGGATTACAGGCCAAGCGGGAGAGGTTCTGGCTGAACAGTATGGCTTTCTGCCGGGTTTACTGGTTCAAGCAGACCCGGATCATTCTCTCTGCCAGAATTCACGCGGCGGGATACCGGCCAGCATTTAATCAAGTGAGGCGCGCAGGGGCGCATCAGCTGTTTCCAGTCCCCCTCACGTTCACCCAGCCAGATTGGGCAGTCGTCAGTAGCAAGTATAACAGGCATGCGGTCATGAATCGGGGCCATGATTTCATTGGCAGTTGTTGTGACGACCGAGAATGTGCGCAAGATCTGACCATCAGGTCCGCGCCAGCCCTCCCAGATTCCCGCCAATGCCAGCGGCGTATCATCTGTGGAAGTGAATGCGTATGGCTGTTTAACCTTTTCTGTTCGCTGCCACTCATAGAAGGTATCGACCGGAATAAGGCAGCGGCGCCTGAAGGCCGCCTCTCTGAATGATGGCTTCTCTGTGAGAGATTCTGCCCGCGCGTTTGTCAGCTTTATACCGACGGATGGATCCTTGCTCCAGCTCGGTACCAGTCCCCAGCGCAACAGACTGAGGTGGCGTCTGCTGTCAGCAGGATTAAATCTGATAACAGCGGCATCCTGTGTCGGGCTGAGATTATAGTTTTCGGGAACGTCAGAAGCATCTTCAGCCACGCAGCCGAAACTCCTTACCAGCTCCGCTTTTTTTCGTTTCTGTGCCATGCGCCCGCACATTTATGCCTCCGGGCCAAAACTGCTGGCGTTGCACACCCGGCCGCGAAGCATCCGCTTCCACAAATTCTGCCGCACATCCGCTGGTATGTGTTTCCACGACACCAGCTTAACCCCTGCGGCAGCATACTTACCCTTATGCCGCATAATATCGTAGTTTTCTTTGCGGGTAACAATGTGAACGCACTCACACTTCAGCAGAAGTGCAGTGAACTCATCCGGATCGTTCAGACCCTCATCAACATGGCGACGCACCAGACCGGTCAGCGATGTCTGAATACGCCTGTAGTGTTCAAGACGCAGATCGCCCATGTCATTCAAAGCAGCCTCAGAGACCTTGCCGGAAAAGCTGCGGATCATGCGCTTGAGTTTTTCGGCTCTGACATGGGTATACCAGGCACGCGCATCGCTGGCTGAAACACCGCGCCGCCGGGCTAGCCACATGATCTCTCTGTAAAGGGCAGATAGTTCCGCCTTAAGTTCTTTGGATGGAGCAGTAGAACTTGTGGCCATACTCAGACTTCAAAGAAATCTTCATCAAGGCGTTTAAGGGACAGAACTTCTTCTTCGCGGCAACCTACATTATATCGAACCATAAGACGGGCAAGTTGCATGCCATCAATGAGAACAATCCTGCCGCCCAGCTCCTTGGCAGTCTGGATGGCAGAGCTGGTAAAGGTTGATGTCGTCACAAAAATACCCTTGCCGGCGCGCTTGATGCTGAGAGCACCGAAAAATTCCCGGATGGCACCAGGGCCAACGCTGTTCGTTTCCGCATAACGCTTGGCCTGAATGTAAATCTGGTCCACACCAAGCGGATCCTGATCAATCACGCCATCAACACCACCATCGCCGCTCTGCCCGAGTGCACGTCCTGCTTCGTCCGAGGAACCGCCATAGCCCATGGCCAGCAGAAGAGTAATGATCAGCTTCTCGAAAAAAGCCGGGCTGGCTGCCCTGACCTTATCAAGCAGATCAGCAGCAAGCGCGTCCACGATACGCGCATGCGCAGCCCGCAGTTCTTCATCGGGTGTAGATGCCTGATCATGAATTTCTGGCACCGTGCCGGTAATGTCGTCTTCCGGCCGGAACCGTGCCCTAAACTCCTGATAGGCTGGATATTTCTCAAGATAGGCATTGTTTATAGCAGCTGTAGTATCTGCCAGCGCAGCCAGACCATCTGCTGTAATTCTGAAATAGCCACGACGGGTTATTTCGACCAGCCCTGCATTCTTGAGATAGCTCTTTGCCCAATTCACACGATTGGAAAAACGGGTTTGTTTACCGCTCGGCAGCATTTCTGAGACTTCGGCGGGCGTAAGTTTCAGCTTATCTGCGAGAATTCTCGCGACCTCATTGATGTTTGCCTCGCCATCTTTTGCGCATTCCAGAACCGGTCGCATGAGTGTTTGATAGTCAGGGATCATTATTCACCTCAAAATTCGGGGTGATACTATCCCGAACAAGGTAGATGAAAAAGTATCAATTTTTTGTGCCAACATGCAAAGGCCAACCGAGGCCCCTATTAAACCGAGCTTCGCCAGCATTCGCGCTCGCAAACAACTGTGATTTACTCACCCACTGTCGAGCAATACGAGAGTGAGTAGATTTAGGCACATTTGTCATCATGGGTACCTAATCCTTGCGAATGAATAATATCTAAAAGTGCTGAAGCGTCCGGTGAAGAAAACTCGATATAAGGAATGCCCATTTGTTGACAATATGTCTGCGCAAGTTCGGCAGATTGCAGTTGCTGCTTTTCTAGCTCATCAGAATTTCGTATAGGGCGCTTCCTAGACGCATCAAGACTGCGCCTACTCACTATATCTTCTGCATTTGCAACAAGTAGAATAAGCCTACGAGGTGCCAAGCGTTGGAATATCTCATACGGGATCTCCAATATGCCGTCATGCCCATCGATGAGCATGTGCGCATCCAATAAGACTTTTTGCGGGGCATTAAACTGAGCAAGTTCCTCATTCATCTGCTCGACCATCAAAAATTGGTTGGCAATAATGGTATTACTGCCTAACTCGCGCAAACTATCTCGTTCCACATGTTCTAAGCGCTTTTTTATAAGCGTCCCGGCCGAAAGATGAATGAAATTATCATCTTCATTTATAATCCGGTTGATGAGGTGAGTTTTCCCTACACCTGATAGACCAGCTATAATAGTAAGATCATGCTCAATATTCATTGAAGTGTAGCTCCTGCTCTAATAGCTTGTAGTGTGCGTCATCAACTCTGCGGATTGATTGATATGGTCCGGTAATGCCAATCTTTTCAAGAAAGATATACGGTAATGGAGGCTTTATATGCCCAGCCAGAAGGAAATTTATAACTTTCACTTTTCTTGAATTGCCTTCGGTGAATCCCTCAAGAGCCGCCTTACTAAAAACGGAGCGTTTTGCCGTTAATCGTAATAAATCTTCACTCCTGTCAGTAATATCAAACCCATCAACGATTCCAACCGTTACAAGACATTGCGAATCTTTTGAGTTCTCGTCTTTCAGTTGGAAAAACAAGAGTATGTCTCCTGGATTTATAGAATTTATTTGCGCATGGCAGATGTATACTTTGCGAATGGTATTCCCGGGTATTTTGCTTCCCGATAGGCCGCCCAGAGAGTCAAAGAGACCGACTTGTTTAAGATTCATATTCTCTGGGAAAAGAGTCTTATAATATCCCGGTTTTATGGGGACAAGCAACTTACCAACAGATGGATCGCTTTTAAAATTGGGGTAGAATTTTCTGTGATATTCAAGCGCCTCAGTGGGCGGCTGTGATGCAAGTACACCCGGCGAAAATGATTTCGCCAAATACATTTCACCGTTTGACCTGGCAATATTTTCAAACCCATATTGCTGAAGAAGGTCTACAAGCTCTTTATGCTTAGGGTAAACTGTAAGATAAACTAGGTCATAGGTATTTCTGCATGCCCACCAAAGTATTTGCTTTAATAACTGCTCACCAAATTTCTCGCCACGAAACTTTTCATGAATTTTAAAAGTGCACACTTTAGTTATTTTTTGAGGCGGTCGTAAAAATGCAATCTTCGCTGAAGGGATTTCCTTAACCAGATCTGCGTATGTCTCATCTTTCCTAATTGCGATGCCCGCGATGGCCGAGTTAAAGTTTATTGTCCAACAGGCTCTATGCTTTCTGATGCAACCGTCAAACCACTGATTAAACCCCGAATAGTCGGCTTGAAGTGAGGTGAAAATATCGTCATGTCGGTTAACCTGCTGGCACTGCTTTTCTTCAATAAATGGAAGAGGTACAGAAATTTTCTCATATTTATCTCTGAGCCAGACAAGCGCGGCGTCGACGGTAAATACGCGGTTATCTACACCTAATTGACGTGCACGCTTATGTATACCGCGATCTTGTGTGACGAGAAAATCAACGGCTCCCACATCATGAAGTGCGTACAATAGTGTGACATCAACAAAATCATTCGGCTTGATTATCTTCCCATACAACGGATTAAGGGCTGATTGAGCTGGCATCGGGATGCCTCTTAGCTCAAGAAATTTGTCTAGTTTCGATAAAATTACTCTCTTGCGCGGGTCGTCCTTATCTCGTTCCAGATCATGTCTTGATGCCTCATGGATATAGATTTGCACATCATTTTCCTGGCATTTCTTTTGTAATGCTGAAAAAGCAGCATCAATCTCTTTATTGTCCTCGAGGCCAATAATTATGTTGGTGTCAATGAGAATTTTCTCGGCGCTCATCTGGTTACCGTTTTAATCATGGTATCAGTTGCGTAGCGGTAGGATTGCGGCGCGGTGATGCGGGGTATCCTTTGTAATTTATCAAGTGGTATAGGTTTTTTCAACTTGACCACCTCGGATAATATAATCGCAACGCCCTCATTCAAGCCTGAGAAGTAGCTTTCAAAGAAGCTCTTTGTCACACAAGACAATTTGCCATATCGCCTCCATAGTGCAGACACGGATGCTTTTCTCACTTCACGTATGTAGCCGTATCCAACGATATGTTTTACAGGGCTTGATGAATATACAATGACAATACCGCCGACGACTCCCTCAGTAGGGAATTTTTTCCGCAGCTCTACGGTCTTTATGCCATCTACTATCTTGCTGGCATATTCGGGCTTAATGCTGATTAGAAAATTCTTGGGCTTGGCAGACGCGCTGTTAGCTAGTGATAGGTGTGCAGCTTCAGTTCTGGCCAAGTGAGCTTTCTTTTTATTTTGCGTTATCATTTCTCGATCGCTTTTTCTTCTGCGTTGAGGGGGCGTAGTTTTTCATTATATGCGCGCGAGGAGCGCGGTGGCGGGTTCATCATTTGGTTCTTGGCCTGTGATCTTACCACTGAACACCAAAGCCACCCCAGCAAAAAAATTGTATGAGTCAGCCATCTAAAATTCAGTCACTTGTCATTTACCCGCTTTTTCCCTATTTTCTCATCAGTCAACCAGCACCTGAGGATTTGCGGTGGAAATAAATGTACTGACCATTCGCGAACTCGCCATTTACCTCAAGATGGCTGAAAAGACACTTTACCGCTTAGCGGCAGAAGGCACCGTCCCCGGCTTTAAGGTGGGTGGTTCATGGCGCTTCAGAAAGAGCGAGATTGATCGCTGGATTATTAAACAAGAGCAGAAGAAATAGAGGAACGATTAGATGACGAGTGCCCAACAACGAGCCGAACTCCAGCGCCGCATCTGGCAAATCGCCAATGATGTTCGCGGTGCTGTCGATGGCTGGGACTTTAAGCAATATGTCCTTGGTACCCTTTTTTATCGCTTCATAAGCGAAAATTTTGCCCGCTACATAGAGGCTGATGATGAGAGCGTTAATTACGCGAAGCTTGATGATAAAGTCATCACGCCAGAAATTAAAGACGATGCAATTAAAACTAAAGGCTACTTCATCTATCCCAGCCAGTTGTTTGTTAATATCGCTGAGAGTGCCAATACCAATGAGAGTCTCAATACTGATCTAGCCAAAATTTTTGCTGAAATCGAAGCTTCAGCCAGCGGCTATCCGTCAGAGCAAGATATCAAGGGTCTATTCGCCGATTTTGATACAACCAGCAACCGCCTCGGCAATACGGTAAAAGATAAAAACACGCGCTTAGCAGCAGTCATCAAGGGCGTGGCTAGCTTGGAGTTTAGTGACTTTCACGGCAGCAAAATTGATCTGTTCGGTGATGCCTATGAATTCCTTATTTCCAACTATGCCGCTAATGCCGGCAAATCTGGCGGTGAGTTCTTTACCCCAACCCACGTCTCTAAGCTAATTGCACTGCTGGCTCTGCATAAGCAAACGAGCGTCAATAAAATCTATGATCCCGCCTGTGGCTCTGGCTCACTCTTGCTGCAAGCCAAAAAGCACTTCGATGATCATATCGTTGAAGAAGGTTTCTTTGGGCAGGAGCTGAATCATACCACCTACAACTTGGCGCGTATGAACATGTTTCTGCATAACGTGAACTACGACAAGTTTAATATCCAGTTGGGCGACACGCTAATAAATCCGCACTTTGGTAGTGATAAGCCGTTTGATGCTATCGTCTCAAACCCGCCCTATTCAGTGAAATGGAAAGGCTCAGACGACCCAACGCTCATTAACGATGAGCGCTTTGCCCCCGCAGGCGTGCTTGCGCCCAAGTCTAAGGCTGACTTTGCTTTTGTGCTCCATGCGCTAAGTTACCTATCAAGCAAGGGCCGGGCGGCGATTGTTTGCTTCCCCGGTATTTTCTACCGTGGCGGAGCCGAGCAAAAAATCCGCCAGTATCTAGTTGATAATAACTATGTCGAGACCATCATCTCGCTAGCGCCAAATCTATTCTTTGGAACAACTATTGCGGTAACAATTCTGGTGCTAGCAAAAAATAAGTCCAACACCGATATTCAATTTATCGATGCTAGCGATCTATTCAAAAAAGAAACTAACAATAACGTGCTGACCGATAATGAGGATGAAAACAATCCCGGTCACATTCAGCAAATTATGCGAGTGTTCGATAGTAAGGCAAATATCGACCATTTCACCCGTTCAGTGCCGTATCCTGAAATCGTCACCAAAGAATATAACCTGTCAGTAAGTACTTACGTTGAGCCTAAAGATACACGTGAAGTGATCGATATTGGCCAGTTGAACGATGAAATTGAAACTACAGTGGAAAAAATCAACCAGCTCCGGGCCGATATCAATACCATCGTTGCGGAGATCGAGTCATGAGCCATCTGCGAAAGCTACTAGATGGTGTTGAAGTTAGCTGGATGCCCTTGGGTGCTCTTGGTGAATTAGTTCGTGGGAATGGGCTACAAAAGAAGGATTTTACTGAAACTGGTGTGCCTGCAATTCACTACGGTCAAATCTATACTTATTATGGACTAGCTACAGCCGAAACCAAGTCTTTCGTTTCTCCTGAATTAGCCAAAAACTTAAGGAAGGTAGATTCAGGTGATGTTGTAATCACTAATACAAGTGAGAATCTTGAAGACGTTGGAAAGGCGCTTGTTTATCTGGGAAAGAAACAGGCAGTTACGGGAGGTCACGCTACGGTCTTCAAACCAAAGGCGATTATTAGTGGGAAGTATTTTGCCTATTTTAGCCAGACCCCCATTTTTGCTGATCAAAAGAGAAAGCTCGCAAAAGGCATAAAAGTTATAGATGTTTCCGCAACTGATATGGCAAAAATCTCCGTGCCTATCCCATGCCCTGAGGATCCCAAGAAGTCTCTAGCAATCCAGACTGAAATAGTGCGGATATTAGACGCATTTACCGCCTATACCGCCGAGCTTACCGCCGAGCTTACCGCCGAGCTTACCGCCCGCAAAAAGCAATACAAATACTATCTTAGCCAACTACTCACCTTTACGGAGGATGAGTTTGAGTGGAAAAAATTAGGAGATATAGGCAATTTTACATATGGCTATGCTGCAAAAGCTCAAGATACTGGAGATGCCCGATTTGTTAGAATTACAGATATAGGTACAAATGGAAAACTTATCGGAACTGATCTGAAGTATGTGAATCTCTCTGAGGATAATGAGAGATACCTTCTCAGTAGAAATGATTTGCTGATGGCTCGAACCGGGGCTACTTTTGGAAAAACGATGATATTTAAGGAAGATTATCCAGCTATATATGCCGGTTTCCTTATTAAATTGAACTTGGACTGTAGGGTCATTAATCCCAAGTTCTATTGGCATTTTGCGCAAAGTGATCTTTATTGGGATCAAGCCAAAAAATTAGTATCTGGCGGAGGGCAGCCCCAGTTTAATGCTAATGCACTAGCAGAAGTCAAGGTGCCAATCCCTTACCCATGTGAGCCCCAAAAATCGCTTAACGAACAAGCGCGAGTTGTCTCCATGTTAGATAAATTCGACGCCCTCACAAATTCAATTAGCGAAGGCTTACCGCGTGAAATTGAGCTGCGCCAGAAGCAGTATGAATATTACCGCGATTTACTCCTGAGCTTCCCTAAGCCCGAGGAAGAGGCTGCATAGCATGGGCAAAACTCTTCCTGAAATTGCCCGAGAGCTAAGCACTCCTCAAGTTACCAAAAAGACGGTAACAAAGGAGACGCGACAGGTTCCACCAAAAGAAGTCGAAGAAACAAAGCCTGTTCCTAAGGTGCAGTTAATTTATGCCTTTAATGGTACGGGTAAAACTCGTCTTTCACGTGAGCTTAAAAAACTTATATGCCCTAAGTTTGATGAAGTCGAAAGCGTCGATGATGTTGAAGAAATCGATGCAATAGGAGATACTCGTAGGAAGTTCTTGTACTTTAGCGCCTTTACTGAAGACTTGTTTTATTGGGATAACGACCTGAAAGAGGATGCTGAACCGAAACTAAAGATTCAGCCCAATTCATTTACTGATTGGATACTTGGGATACAGGGCAAGAGCAGTGAGATTATCTCCAACTTTCAGCATTATACGAATGATAAGCTCACGCCCTTATTTGTGGAAAAGGAAAGAGAAGCTTATCGGGATGGAAAAAAGGTTCTTGAGAAAACGTACCCAGAAGTAACTTTTTCATATGAGCGCGGGGATAACACAAAATCAGGGAACATTAAAATTTCCAAAGGGGAAGAGAGTAACTTTATCTGGAGTGTTTTCTATACATTGTTAGAGCAGGTGGTGTCTATTCTCAACATTGCAGAGCCTTCTGAGAGGGAAACTAGAGAATTTGATGATCTCGAATTTATATTTATTGATGACCCAGTTAGCTCGCTTGATGAGAACCATTTAATTGAGCTAGCTGTTAGTTTGGCGAGCCTTATCAAGGCATCTCCACCCAACCTGAAGTTTATAATCACGACTCATAATACGCTTTTCTATAATGTTTTATACAATGAGCTCAACACCAAGAAATGCTACATGCTTGAGTGTTTTGAAGATGGTACATTTTCACTTGTAGAGAAAGCTGGTGATTCTAATAAGAGCTTTTCATATCATTTATATTTAACTCAAACTCTCGAGCAGGCGATCGCAAGCAATCGGGTAGAGAAGTATCACTTCACTCTGTTGCGAAATCTATATGAGAAAACTGCTAATTTCTTGGGTTATGACAAGTGGTCGGAGCTGTTACCGGAAGAAAAGATGACTTATTACAACCGTGTTATTCAGTTTACTAGCCATAGCACTCTTTCAAATGAGGCTGTTGCTGATCCAACTCCCCAAGAGAAGCAGACAGTAAGGCTTTTGCTGGAACATTTATTAAAAGAGAAATATGCCTATTTCTCGGGAGACAATAACAATGCCTGAAGCTATCAAGCCAATAGCTGAAACAAACCGCTTCATCGTCCTCGATAAGTATGTCAAGGAATGGGAGGGCGCTGAGAGCTACCAGAGCGAAGCTGACCTTGAGCGTGAGCTAATTCAAGATTTGAGAAGGCAGGGTTATGAGTTTCTTCCTGACCTCAATACCCAAGAGCTTATGCTCGCTAACGTGCGCGTACAGCTGCAGGCTCTCAATAATACAGTGCTCTCGGACGGTGAGTGGCTCAGATTTGTTGAAACATACCTAGATAAGCCTAGTGACGGCATCGTTGATAAAACTCGTAAGATTCATGATGACTATATTCATGATTTTGTGTTTGACGACGGGCGTATCCAAAATATCTATCTACTTGATAAAAAGAATGTTGCTCGCAACAAAGTGCAAGTCATTAAGCAGTTTGAGCAAACAGGCACCCATGCAAACCGTTACGATGTAACCATTTTAGTCAACGGCTTGCCGTTAGTGCAAATTGAACTCAAGCGACGTGGTGTTGCAATCCGTGAGGCCTTCAACCAAGTTCACCGCTATAGCAAGGAAAGCTTTAACAGTGAGCATTCGCTGTATAAGTTTATTCAGCTCTTTGTGATTTCAAACGGTACCGATACGCGCTATTTTGCCAACACTACTCAGCGCAACAAGAATAGCTTTGACTTCACAATGAACTGGGCCAAGGCTGATAACGGCTTGATTAAAGACCTGAAGGATTTTACTGCGACCTTCTTCCAAAAGAACACATTACTTAATGTCTTGCTGCATTATTCAGTTTTCGATGTCAGCGATACTCTGCTGGTTATGAGGCCGTATCAGATTGCTGCTGCTGAGCGCATTCTCTGGAAAATTAAGAGTTCATATGAAGTCAAAAACTGGAGCAACCCCGAAAGTGGCGGGTATATCTGGCACACGACCGGCTCGGGCAAAACACTAACAAGCTTCAAGGCTGCACGCTTGGCAACTGAGCTTGATTTTGTTGATAAGGTGTTTTTTGTCGTAGATCGCAAGGATCTCGACTACCAGACCATGAAGGAATATCAGCGCTTTTCGCCTGATAGTGTCAATGGCTCTGAGAGCACGGCAGGGCTCAAGCGTAATATTGATAAGGACGATAACAAGATTATCGTTACGACCATCCAGAAATTGAATAATCTCATGAAAAGTGAGGATAATCTTCCTATTTATGGCAAACAGGTCGTATTCATTTTTGACGAATGTCATCGCAGCCAGTTTGGTGAAGCTCAAAAGAACTTAAAGAAGAAGTTCAAGCGTTTCTACCAGTTTGGTTTTACTGGTACGCCAATATTCCCGCAGAATGCGCTAGGCTCTGACACTACCGCGAGTGTATTTGGCCGAGAACTACATGCTTATGTGATCACGGATGCCATCCGCGATGAAAAAGTTTTGAAATTTAAGGTCGATTATAACGATGTGCGCCCTCGCTTTAAGGCGGCGGAGACCGAGCAAGATGAGCAAAGGCTCAGTGCCGCAGAGAACAGCGAAGCACTCTTGCACCCAGAGCGCATTAAAGAAATCTCGCAATACGTTCTGAACAATTTCCGACAAAAGACTCATCGCTTACAGGGTGGCAGCAAAGGCTTTAATGCCATGTTTGCGGTTAATAGTGTGAAAGCTGCTAAGCTATACTATCAAACTCTAAATGAGCTGCAGGTGAATAGTGATAAGAAACTTAAGATCGCAACTATTTTCTCCTTCAACGCTAATGAAGAGCAAAATGCCGTAGGTGAAATCCCTGACGAGGGGTTTGATGTGTCGGCTATGGATAGCAGTGCTAAGGAGTTCTTAAGCGCTGCGATTGCTGACTATAACGCGTTCTTTAAGACAAATTTTAGCGTCGATAGTAATGGTTTTCAGAATTATTACCGTGATCTGGCACTGCGAGTAAAATCGAGAGATATCGACTTACTAATCGTGGTCGGTATGTTCCTGACTGGCTTTGATGCTCCAACTCTTAATACTCTATTTGTTGATAAAAACCTTCGCTATCATGGTCTAATTCAGGCGTATTCGCGTACAAATCGCATTCTTGATACGACCAAGACCTTTGGTAATATTGTAACCTTCCGTGACCTAGAGAAGGCTACAGTTGAAGCTATTACTCTCTTTGGTGACAAGAACACTAAGAACGTAGTTCTGGAGAAGAGCTATAAAGAATATATGGAGGGCTTTACCGATGCCGCTTCCGGTGAGGCTCGACGCGGTTTTATGGAGGTGCTGACTGAACTGGAGCAGCGTTTCCCCAACCCTGATGAAATTATCAAGGAGGCTGATAAGAAGGATTTTGCCAAGCTATTTGGCGAATATCTGCGTGTAGAAAATATCCTCCAGAATTATGACGAGTTTGCGAGTCTCAAGGCTTTACAGGGTGTCGATATAAATGATGCAGTCGCTGTAGATGCCTTTAAGCAAAAGCACTATCTTAGCGATGAAGACCTAGAGACACTTCAGGCAATTAGACTTCCTGCTGAGCGTAAAATTCAAGATTACAGATCTACTTATAATGATATACGAGATTGGCTGCGCAAGGAAAGAGTAGCTAGTGAAAAGGAAAAGTCCTCAATCGAATGGGATGACGTGGTGTTTGAGGTTGATCTTCTTAAATCCCAGGAGATAAACCTCGATTACATCCTAGAGCAGCTATTTGAGAAGAATAAAAAAATTAGAGATAAAACGGTATTAGTTGAGGATGTGCGGCGTATAATTCGCTCAAGCATTGGTGCCCGCGCCAAAGAGAGCCTCTTGGTAGATTTTATTAATCTGACCGATCTTGATAAAATCGGCGATAGAGCAAGTATTATTGAGGCATTTTTTACTTATGCCCAAGCAGAACAGCAACGCGAAGCTGAAGAGCTAATTATTGCAGAGAGTCTGAATGCTGAAGCTGCGAAGCGCTATATTAGCACTTCAATTAAACGTGAATATGCTAGTGATAATGGTACTGAACTCAACGCAATTTTGCCTAAAATGAGCCCATTAAATCCACAATATCTGCTCAAGAAGCATAGTGTTCTCAAGAAGATTGCTGACTTTGTTGAGAAGTTCAAAGGCATTGGCGGAAAAATCTGAGCAAATCACGTAGATTTTCAGTAAATTTTCTAGCTTTCCCTCTGAAAGCAAGCATTGATGTGGGTGTTAGCGCCCTGTCTGGCAAAGCCAGCCGGGCTCGTGGTGGTAGGGGCGCCGGAATGGCCGGTGCCCGCATACAGGAGTACACCGCCATGGCTAAACTTAATGACACCCAACTCATGATTCTCTCGGCTGCCAGCCAGCGCCGTGATTTTTCAATCTATCCTCTGCCCAAGTCAGTGAAGCGTGGCGATGGGCCGAAGCTTCTCAAGAAGCTTCTATCACTGCATATGATTGAGGAAATCGAGGCGATTGGCGACGCGCCCGTGTGGCGTGTGCATGAAGATGGCTACAATGTGACCCTTATATTGGCTGACGAAGGGTTCCGCGTACTCGGCGTGGAGCGAGAAGCGGTAAAGGCCAGCAAGCAGAAACAGCCCGCCAAGAATACCAGCCCTGCGCCAAGGCCTGCCGTTCCCACTGCACAGCGTACTGACACAAAACAGGCAGCCATGATTGCACTGCTGCAGCGCACCAAGGGTACTACCATAGATGAGCTGGCACAGACCACCGGCTGGCAGAAGCACAGCGTGCACGGTGTCATGTCCGGTGTGCTGCGCAAGAAGCTGGGACTTAACATCGTCTCGGAAGCTGGCCCGCACGGCCGGACCTACCGGATTGTGGCAGCAGCCTGATGTTACCGATTACTGAAGCGAGCCTCGTCGGGGAACTGGCGAGGCTCAAATACCTGAGCCGGCTGGAGCTGATGGATGAATGGAAGAGGGCCTGGGGAAGCGAAGCACCATTCAACATCAGCCAGAATCTGCTGCTGCTCGCCTTTGCCTACCGCCTGCAGGAGCAGATTTATGGCGGACTTAAACCCCATATCAAAGCCAAGCTGCGCCAGATTGCCGGGGGTCACACCAATATCAAGCCAGTGCCGCAGATAAAGAGTGGCACGCGCCTGCTGCGCGAGTGGCGCGGCAGCACCCATGAGGTGCTGGTGCTGAGTGATGGGGTGCAGTACCGGGGCGAGAAGTACCGCTCTCTCTCGGAAGTGGCCAAAGTTATTACCGGCAGCAAATGGTCCGGGCCGGTCTTCTTCGGGCTGAGGCCCAGGCAGTCATGAGCAAGCTCATCCGCTGCGCGGTCTACACCCGCAAATCCACCGAAGAGGGACTGGAGCAGGATTTTAATTCTCTGCAAGCCCAGCGGGAGGCGTGCGAGGCTTATATAAAGAGCCAGAAGCATGAGGGCTGGCAGCTCATCAAAACCCACTATGATGATGGCGGGTTCAGTGGTGGCAGCATGGACCGGCCGGCGCTGCAGCAGCTGATGCGGGATATCGAGGCTGGTAAGGTTGACGTGATTGTCGTCTACAAGGTCGACCGCCTGTCCCGCTCCCTGCATGATTTCGCCAAGATGGTCGAGGTGTTCGACCGGCATAAGGTCTCGTTTGTATCGGTCACCCAGCAGTTCAATACCACCACGTCCATGGGTAGACTGACACTCAATGTGTTGCTGTCGTTCGCCCAGTTCGAGCGGGAAGTGACAGGTGAGCGCATTCGAGACAAGATTGCCGCCTCCAAGAAGAAAGGCATGTGGATGGGGGGTGTCGTGCCACTGGGCTACGACGTTAAAGACCGCAAGCTGGTGATTAATCCCGCCGAAGCAGAAACAGTCCGATTCATCTACCAGCGGTATCTGGAGCTGGGTTGTGTTCGCATGCTGTGTAACGACCTGAAGCAAAAGAAGATTGTTACTAAAATCATCCCAACCCGTCCCGGTTCAGGCGGCAGGCCTTTCTCACGAGGTGGACTATATCATTTTCTCAACAATCCCATCTTCATCGGCCAGATCCGATTTCGCGAGGCCATATATGACGGTCAGCATGAGCCGATTATCGATCTTAAAACCTGGGATGCCGTACAGATGACACTGGCTGGAAACCGCGCCGGATTGATGGGCAAGTGCAACAAGGATGAACTGGCCCCGCTCCGCGGCATGCTTTATGACGCTGTTACAGGTGAGCAGCTGGTGGCGAGCTTTTCGACTAAGAAAGGCCGCCGTTACCGTTACTACATCACGCGCAGTCTGCACAAAGAGACGAGAGCGAGCGCGCCTACTGGCTGGCGGCTGTCTGGTCCCACGGTTGAGAAGACAGTAGATTCTATTGTGCGTGCCATGCTGGCAGACCGGAACAGCATCATCTCGGCGCTGTCAGCAGCCGATGCACCCGCCGCGATAGTTGCCCCTATGCTTGAGCGGGCCAAAGCAGTCATTGGCCAAAACAAATCAATTCTTGAAGATTATGTGAAGCGCGTAAATATTGGATCTGACCGTATCGAGGTAAAACTGACCCTAGCCAAGCTGATACCGGAAGGTATGGAGCTGCCAGACATTATCATGAGCCAGAGAAAGCCCATGCGCATGCAGCGCCGCAGCAACGAGATGCGCCTGGTGTTGGATAGTGATGGCAGCGATGCAGCGATTGACTCGGTACTGGTCAAGGGGATTGCTCAAGCCCATGTCTGGGCGGAAGAGCTGTTCTCCGGTCAGGCTGACTCACTCGTGGAGCTGGTCGAGCAGCACAAGGTGAGTGAAGGCTACCTCAAGAAACTCATGCCGCTGGCTTTTCTGGCACCCGACATTGTGACATCCATCCTCGCTGGCAAGCAGCCGGATGGCTTGAGCAAGGAGAAGCTGGTGAGCAAGACACTCTCCCCCATCTGGAAGGAACAAAAGTGTAAACTTTGCTTAGATGAAAGCCCATAACAAGTCATTGCATTAATTTGTTCGGCAATAATTCGCGGATGAGTTACAATTACCTACACTTTTGTAATTTAGACATTCCTCAGGAGTTGCCATGTCTTTCTGGAGTTGGGTTGGAGAAAATAGTAACCAGATTGGGATTTTAACAGCCACGCTACCAGTAGTTTGGGCAGCAGTTCAGTACTTGGCATCAAAGCGAACTGAGCTGAAACATCGACAGTTTGAAACATACCACTCCCTAATCAAGGCACTGGTGCAACGTGAAGATAAAGACCAGCCCATGATGCTAGATCGCCAGATTGCGATAGTATTTGAACTCAGAAACTTCAAAGATTATTTCCCCGTCTCACTAAGAATCCTAAGAGGGCTTAAAGAAACTTGGGCAGACTACGGCCCGGAAGAGAAGCGCAGGCGCCTACATGAAGAGCTTGATTTGTCCATCCGCCATATATCGAAGAAGGTCGGAGGAAAAATCTAGGTTTCCATCGTAAAGCCAGTAGAAAGTTTATAGGGTCGGACACAATCTGAAACGGAGAATTCT
>DDSC01000018.1:12498-17165 GCA_002343265.1 Micavibrio sp. UBA2400 | reverse complement strand
GCGGAATACCCCCGCAACTGGGGCAAAAGTGGGGGATGGGTGCAAAATGGCCTGACAGGCCAGACGGAATGGTGGTCCTGAAAAGAGTCGAACTGCCGACCTCGACAGCAGTATTGTGCTCAGAAAACCAGATTTCTGTCCATTTTATAGCTCAAACCTACCCATTTTTGGCTATTTAAGGACAAAAATGTTGCGCAGCAACAGAGCTGGAGAGCAGTTGCGCCGTCGTCTCTGCTAGGCACACAGTCATAAGCTAGAAGCATTTTTAATAACGAATTAAATATATATCGTTATTTATTGTCTTGATAGTAACGCCCATGAGAGCTATTCTGGCACTAGTAATAAGAAAATGAATTTTCGTTACTAGAGGTCAAAATGGATAAATCAGGACGAATTGGTGAGAGAGTCCCGTGCTCAGCCGTAGCAGGCGAGCGTTATACCGCCTATGTGCCGCGCCCTCTGCCACCTGCGCCACCGCTCGACCTGACAGACATCTACCCCCTGCTCGATCAGGCCAATGCTGCCATCGGGCGGCTGGACGGCATGAGCATGGTTCTGCCGGACCCATCGCTCTTTCTCTATATGTATGTGCGCAAGGAAGCGGTGCTGTCGTCACAGATTGAAGGAACGCAGTCATCACTGTCGGATTTACTGCTGTTTGAAAGTGCTGAAGCACCCGGCGTGCCCATTGATGATGTGACGGAAGTTTCTTGCTACGTCGCCGCCATGAATTATGGCCTTGAACGGCTGAAAGAATTTCCACTCTCGCTGCGGCTGCTACGCGAGATTCACGACAAGCTGATGACCAACGCGCGGGGCGGCAATAAGCAACCCGGCGAGTTCCGCACCTCGCAAAACTGGATTGGTGGATCGCGTCCCGGTAATGCCCGCTTTGTGCCGCCGCCACCTGAGCGATTGATAGAAACACTTAGTGCACTGGAAAAGTTTCTACATGATGAGACAGTGATGCTGCCCATTCTCATCAAGGCCGCACTGGCACATGTGCAGTTTGAAACCATCCATCCGTTTTTGGATGGCAATGGGCGATTGGGCCGCTTGCTCATCACATTTATATTGTGCGCCGAAGGGCTGTTGAAACAGCCAATGCTCTATCTTAGCCTTTATCTCAAAGCCAATCGCCAAGCCTACTACGACCACCTGCAGAATGTGCGTGAGACAGGTGACTGGGAAAGCTGGATCAAGTTTTTTCTGCAGGGCGTGATTGAAACCGCCGATCAGGCATTCGATGCGGCGATGAAGCTTTTTGCGCTTTTCGGGAATGATCGTGCAAAAATTGATAATTCAGGAAGGGCAACACCAACGACATATGAAGTGTATGATGCCATACTGCGTAACCCAGTAACAACCACACGCCGTCTGCGTGAAGTAACCGGCAGACCACTCCCCACCCTTCTGCGCGCGCTTGATGGCCTGCAGCAGATCGGCATTATCACTGAAACGACTGGCAAGGAACGCAATAAGGTATTTGCCTACCGCGCCTACCTGGATATTCTGAATCAGGGGACGGAAACACCCTATAGGTGAGAATTTACTTGACTTTTTAGCCTATTTCGGCTATATACAATTCACGGCGTAGTGCGCCCAAACCCAAAAAACATGACACCGCCCTAGCCAGCATATCTGCTTGGCTGGCTACAGCTATTCACGAGGAAAATCTGATGAACCATCTTGCTGAACTGCACGAGCTGCAGCGCAGGGCGGAGCGCCTTGCCTTTAATTTCTATCTACGCACCGGGCATGTACCTGAAGAGCTACAGGAAATTTTGAGCTACAAATTCACTGCACCCACACTCTACTATAAATCCAGCAGTTTCGACTTTGTTGACGCCATCTCTAATGGCACCATGCTTTTAGTTGGTGAGGACAATCTCAGCTTTAGTCTCAGTCTCGCACAAGATTCCAGAGTTCGCCCCTACTGGCTTACAGCCACTACATATCAAAGCGAAGGCGAACTGACGGAGCTTACCAAAGATAATGCTGACGGGCTTAAAGCGCTTGGCGTCTCGGTCTTGTACGGCGTTGATGCGACCAAGCTACATCGGCACTTTGGCTCTGCGATATTTCAGAATGTCGCCTTCCAGTTCCCGCACACAGGAAGTTGAGAGCCGATAGAGGGCCGCAATCCCAACCATGTGTTGCTACGAAACTTCCTAGTAAGCGCAAGATATACAATTCCAGATTCAGGGAAGGTATTGGTGACAACCGTCGACAGTCCGTATTATCGTGGTGCCTTCCAGTTTGATCTGGCGGCAGAGCTGGCTGGCTAATCGAACTTCGAGCCTCTTTTGTCATTTTATTATGGAACACCCCTATATTCGGCCATTTCATGGCTCTTTCCGGTATGGGCCGCTCTTGATATTCATAGCACTTAGTGCTATAGTCTACATGAGGTAATGGATGGCTGTTTTTCAGACGCGTTGGTTCAGTCGCTGGGCCAGAAAACAAGGCCTGTCGGCCAGAGCACTATGTGCGGCTGTCGCTGAAATCCAGCAGGGTCTGTACGAGGCCGATTTGGGTGGTGGATTGGTCAAGAAACGGGTAGCCCGGCCGGGGCAAGGCAAAAGCGGTGGCTTTCGCACCCTCATTGCTACCAACCTTGGTGACCGCTGGATATTTGTCTTCGGCTTCCCCAAGAATGTCCGGAGCAATATTGACCAGACCGAAGAGGCAGCCCTGAAGCTACTGTCTGCCAAGCTATTGGGCCTGAATGCCAAAGATTTAAGGACTGCTGTTGAAGCAGGTGAACTTTTGGAGGTACCGTGCAATGAGAAAGAGTAAGTCAGACATTCTGAATGCCGTACTTGAAACCGCCTCTGGCCTGCACAAGGCTGGTGTGCTGGATCAGGTAACCTTGCGCGAATTTGACCGCCTTTGCGTTCCTCCCGTCAAACAACTCAAGCCCACTGAAATCAAGCGCATCCGTGAAAGCTCGCGCGTGAGCCAAGCCGTCTTTGCAGCACTGCTGAATACCAGCGTATCGACTGTGCAGAAGTGGGAGATTGGTCAAAAACACCCCACCGGCGCAGCGCTCAAGCTTTTGCACCTCGTGCAGAAGAACGGGATTGATATTGTGGCGAGCGCTTAGGCAAAGAGGGGTTTAGTACATAATGTATAAAGACTGGGAAATTTTCATATTTGACTTTAACGAACTAGAGAAGTTGCTGAGCAACCCCTCCGAGGAGAACATCCTAGCTGCAGCGAGGCTAATGAGAAAGTTTTTCGTTGACCAACACAGTCTAGCATCTGTTATCAGTAAATCAGTCAAATCGCCCTTAAAATTCACAGTAAAAATTTGCCCGAAACCATCGGCCGAAATAGAAGTCTTGTTGCGTCAAGCAACATTCCGCATAGACAATTCTTTTTCGCCAGACCTACCAGCCAATTGCCCTTTGCAAGAAGTTGACCTGGAGAAATTTCTGAAGCTTACCGCAATTCCACTTGGGCAAGGCCCTGATGCTACTTTTCGAGATGTGATAAAATACATCGCTGACTGTATAGCGGTCCATTACGGCCCCAAGAGAGACGATAAACAAATCGCGCTCGAAGCCGCTATAAATTCTGCAGAACCAATTATGACTCAATTGGGGATAGTCCCACGTCAGCAAATATTGCAAACATTTTTTCTTATCTCAAAAATTGCCTTGAAAGCTCTGCTCCCATTAAGGAATACGGTGCGTGAAGTTTATGGTGCCTAGATATGTCGATAGACATCAATTTTTTGACGATAGACGCGAGACTGATGCAGTCGATATTCCCGGTCTGCATTACTGCAGTCATTACATCACCGGCGAAGAGCAACGCGGATTGCTTGCTATTATCGACCAGCAGCCATGGCTGACGGACCTAAAACGCCGGGTCCAGCATTATGGTTATAGGTATGATTATAAAGCGAGGATGGTAACACCGGAGCTGTATCTGGGCCCGTTGCCGGATTGGCTGATGCCAATAGCCCATCGTCTGCACCGCGAAGGTTTGTTCAGTGCACTTCCTGACCAAGCTATCATCAATGAATATCTACCGGGGCAAGGCATATCGGCCCATGTCGATTGCGTGCCGTGCTTTGGCGAAGAGATTGCGTCACTCAATTTAGGCTCTGCTTGTGTGATGGAGTTTACGCATCCGCATAACGCCAAACAAACGAAGGTGCTTGAGCCGTGCAGCTTGTTTGTGATCTCAGGTTCAGCGCGCTATGAGTGGCAGCATTGCATTCCAGCGCGCAAGAGTGATGTTATCGGCGGGGTCAAAATCAATCGCGCACGCCGTGTGTCGATTACATTTCGCAAAGTAATTTTGAATCATTGAGTTCTATAACCACAGACGGGGCGGACTCAATTGACCGTGGAGAAATACCGATAGAATAAGGATAATTCACACATCTCCCCGACCTGCCTCACGCACATCAGCATGTAATCCAAAACGACACACGAAATTCGCGCACGGAGAGAAACGCGCAAACACGCGGATAGTCGGCATAAGTGTGCAGTCTCTTGTGTCGTTTGATATAAAAAGAGCCGCTGTTACGCGGCGCTTGTCAGAACAAATTATTCTTATATATCAAGGACTTAGATATTGGTGGAGCTGAGGAGGATCGAACTCCCGACCTTCTCATTGCGAACGAGACGCTCTCCCAGCTGAGCTACAGCCCC
>DDSC01000018.1:8505-12278 GCA_002343265.1 Micavibrio sp. UBA2400 | reverse complement strand
TCCCAGCTGAGCTACAGCCCCACAGTGCATTCGCGGCCGCAAAGTGGCCGATCTTCCCCGGTCTTGTCAAGTCTTTCCGCACGCCGGCGGTCCCGCCCCGGCAGGGGGCAGTGTTCCCATACTGACTGGACAGCCCCAAAACTCCTGATACCTTCGGCTCAGGAGTGCCTATCATGCCTTTTCTCGAGCTGTTGAGTACCATTTTGAACCTTTATACTTGGGTGATTATTATCAGCGTAGTGCTGAGCTGGCTGGTCCAGTTTAACGTCATTAATGCCCGTAACGAGCTGGTGCAGGCGGTTGGTCGCTTCTGCCACGCCGCCACCGAACCGGCGCTGCGCCGCATCCGCCGCGTTGTCAAACCGTTTAACGGCCTTGATCTCTCGCCTCTTGTGCTGCTGCTGGGTGTACACCTGCTCAACCGCTGCCTGTGGTGGTATGTCGCTCCGGCCCTGATGCGCAGCAGCCTGTAATGCCAGCGACGCTGATTGATGGCCGCGCTCAGGCTGCCGCTTTGCGGGGGCAGCTCACGCGGTTGGCGGGCAAACTACGCCAGCGCCCGCGACTGGCAACCATTCTGGTCGGCGATGACCCGGCCAGCCAGATTTATGTGACCAATAAACTCAAGGTCTGTGCCGAAATCGGAATTGCCGCTCAGCTCGAACGGCTGAGTGCCACCATCTCGGCCGCTAGCCTGAAAGCCGTCATCGCGCAGCTGAACAGCGACCCGACCGTACACGGTATTTTGCTGCAACTGCCGCTCCCCGCTCATCTTGATACCGCCGAGATCCTGAGCAGTATCGATCCGCGCAAGGATGTTGATGGCCTGCACCCCCTTAATGCAGGGCTGCTGGCGCAGGGTCGAACCAGTGGTTTTATCCCTTGTACGCCACGGGGCTGTCTGCAGCTCATCCGCTCGGTCTGTCCGTCCCTCTATGCCCGTCCCGCACTGATCATTGGCCGCTCGCTGCTGGTGGGGCGGCCCATGGCGCAGCTGTTGGTGCAGCAGGACTGTACGGTCACCCTTGCGCACAGTAAAAGCCGGGACGTCCCCCTGTTGGCCGTACAAGCCGAGATTCTGGTGGTTGCCGCCGGTCAACCGGGTCTGGTACAGCGCGATTGGGTGAAGCCCGGTGCCATTGTCATTGACGTTGGCATCAATCGAACCGCCACGGGTCTGTGCGGTGATGTCGCGCCGGATGTGGCGGATGTGGCGGGCTATCTAACGCCGGTGCCCGGTGGTGTTGGGCCGATGACAATCGCCAACCTGATGGCCAACGTCATGTTGGCGGCCTGCCGTCAGTCCGGTGACCCGATCCCCACGGAGTTGCAGGTATGATTACCGCGTATGTCCGGCACGACGGCAAGGTCCAGCGCCACACGCTCGGGGCCACCACACCACTGCCCGCGGGGACAGTGTGGGTTGACCTGAAAAACTGCAGCGAGAGTGAGCGCACTCAGTTTGCCCAGCTCATCAAACAGAAAATCCCGCCGCTGCACGATGTGCGTTTGCTCGAGCAGGCCCGGCAGCATCATGTCGACAAGGATGTGACCACCTTAACTGCCCCGATCATCATCGGCAGCCAGAGCGACAACCCGACCTCCAGTACCTTGATGCTGATCCTGTCCCCTACGTTGCTTATCACCGTGCGCGAGGCCGAATCCCGTGCCCTGACGCTGTATGGCGAGCGCGTGCTTGAACAGCCGGATCTGCTGCGCGGGAGTGAGACAGCCTTTGTCGGGCTGCTGGAGGCGGTTGTGCAACGTCTGGCCGATCTGGCCGAGATTACCGCGCATGAGCTAGAGCAGGTGGGTCGTATTGTCTTTCAGGAGGCTCTGCAGCGCACCCGGGCGCTGGGCCAAGGTCGGGCCAACAACTGGCGCAAGATCATGGCCGGACTGGGTAAAGCCGCGCGCCTCAACCATCGCCTGCTCGCCACCTTGACCGGGCTCGACCGTCTGCTGGCCTTCCTGCAGACGCCCGGTGAGCCGCGGGTGGGTGAGGCCAGCTACACCCAGCTACGCCTCATGCAGCAGGATATCGCGCGCCTGATCGATCATGCCAATGCCATGATGAACGAAGCCACGTTTCTGCTGGATGCCATCGCCAGTGCCATTTCGATTGAGCAGAATAACGTGGTCAAGATTTTCTCGATGGTTGCCGTCATCCTGATGCCCCCGACCATGATCGCCAGTATTTACGGGATGAATTTTGTGCATATGCCCGAGCTTGGCTGGTGGGGTGGTTATCCGCTGGCGCTGCTGGCCATGCTGCTGTCGGCCATCCTGCCGTGGGCCTGGTTCAAACGCAATGGCTGGTTCTAGCCGCCGGGATCTTGCCGCCAGCCCTGTTGTTTACGGTAGATAGTGGATGGGCTGACCCCCAGTAAAGCAGCCGCCTTCGGCACATTACCATCGCACAGGGTAATGGCGTGCTCAATCGCCTCGCGCTCCACCACCGCCAGCGGGCGGATCGCCTCCAGACCTGTCAGCGCCGAGTTGGCCAGTGGCGACATGGGCGCACGGTTAGCAAAGCCATGGGGGCGGGCCCAACGCCCACCAACCGGCGGCGGGATCATCTCCGGCGTCACCTGTTCGGCTGTGTGCATGACTACAATGTTGCGTAGTACATTCTGCAACTGCCGGACATTGCCCGGCCAGTCGTAATTTTCGAGGATACGCCGCGCCTCGGCGGTAAAGCCGTGAAACGGCTTTTTCTCTTCCTGCGCCATGCTGTGCAGCAGGTGCTGGGCAATCTCGATGATATCCCCTCCGCGCTCGCGCAGTGGCGGCAGGGCCACCGGAAGAACATGCAGGCGATAATAAAGATCTTCCCGAAACCGACCCGCTTCCACCTCGGCTTGCGGGTCGCGATTGGTGGCGCAGACGATGCGCACATCCACCTGTTCGGTCTTGCTGCTCCCCACGCGTTGAAAGGTTCCGGTCTGCAAGAAGCGCAGCAGCTTGCTCTGTAAATTGGCATCCATTTCGCCGATTTCATCAAGAAATAGCGTGCCACCATCGGCCTGACGGGCGGCGCCTTCGCGATCGGCGGTGGCGCCCGTGAAGGCTCCTTTGACATGGCCGAACACTTCGCTTTCCATCAGGTCTTTAGGGATCGCTGCGCAATTGAGCGCTACAAACGGTCCGCTAGCCCGTGGGCTGAGGTTATGAATGGCATGAGCGGCCACTTCCTTACCGGTACCGCTCTCGCCGGTGATGAAGACACTGGCTTTGCTGGCGGCGGCCTGCTCAAGAGTCTTATAGACTGCCTGCATGGTGGGCGAGGAGCCAACGAAGCCCTGGAACCCTGGCCGGTCAAGCTGGCGGTACACCGCCACGGTGTGTTGCAGCTGGTGGTAATCAAGCGCATTGCGCACGGTGACTAATAGTTTTTCGGGTGCGACCGGAAGATTCAGAAAGTCATGCGCTCCGGCCTTCATTGCCTCCACGGCTGCGCCAACAGAGCCCCGGGCGGTATAGACCAGAATGACCGCACGGCTTCGGCTGGCCTGTTTCAGCCACGCGATGCTGTCCTTGGCCTCGCCATCCAGATTGAGTAGCACGAGATCAAAACGGTCGCGGGCCAGCTCTTTATCCGCCTGCGCCAGGGTCGATACGCTCAGGAGTCGGTGCCCGGTGCGTTCCAGCACCTCACGGAACCCGTGCAGTTGTACGGGATCCGGCTCAATCAGCAGCAGGGCACAAGGGGGGGCGGCCATAGCGTAACTTGGCGTAGCTGCGTTAAGGCTTGGTGAAGAAAAACCCCCGGC
>DDSC01000018.1:0-8221 GCA_002343265.1 Micavibrio sp. UBA2400 | reverse complement strand
GGGTTATTCGCTCCGCTGCTGGCCAAAGAAGCGCAGCAGGTAGAGGAACATGTTGATGAAGTTCATGTACAAGCTGAGCGCGCTCATGATGGCGAGCTTGCTGTTGGCCTCAAGGCCGGCATTCGCCGCGTACATTTCCTTGGCCCGCTGGGTGTCCCACGCGGTCAGGCCGGTGAAGATCACCACACCAAGGACCGAGATGGCAAACTGCAAAGCGCTCGACTGGAAAAAGATCCCCACAATCGAGGCGATGATGATGCCAAACAGACCCATCAGCATGAAATGCCCCATCCCGGTCAGGTCGCGCTTGGTGGTGTAGCCATAGAGGCTGACGGCACCAAACGTACCCGCCGTAATGAAGAAAGTGCGGGCAATCGATTCATTGGTATAGGCGGCAAAAACGCTGAACAGCGACAGGCCCATAATGGCGCTGAACGCAAAAAACACCAGCCGCAGGGTGGCCGCCGACATGCGCCCGGCTCCCATCGACATCAGGAAAACAAAGGCGAGGGGAGCCAGCGTGACCAGCCAGCCAAGGCCCGATAATCCGGCCTTGCCCACGTCATTGACATTCATCATAGCGCTCAGGAAGGCGGGCGAGTTACCAGCCACCGCAGCGACAACACCGGTGATACCCAGGCCAATCGCCATATTGTTATATATGCCCAGCATATACTGGCGCAGACCGGCGTCAAACGTGACACCCGGCACCGAGGTGGCGCGGCCAAAACTGGCCTCGCGGTTGGCTCCAAAATTCGTCGTCATGGACAGCAGCTCCGTCTGAAAAAGGGCCCAAAGCCCGATACCCCATATATGTAACACTCATGGGCGGTTTCAAGCCCTCACTATACTTGTCTAACTATATGTTAATTATAGTGTTTTTAAGGCTTTTACGAAATTCTCCCCTTTCTGTGGCAAAATTGCTAGACCAGCGCATGCCAAACCCGACTTCTCCTTCGCCCGATTGGCTATTTCCCCCTCCCGGTACCCCAGCCGGTACGCCCGGACTGCTCTATTCGCTGCGGGTCGAGAATTTTCTCCAGTCCTTTTGCGACCCTGTTAACCCGCATGCGCCCAAGCAGCCGTTTGACGTGGTCCCGGATCTGGCTCGCATCTGGCAGGCACAGGGGTTCATTGGGGTTGAGGACCTGACGGCGCAACTGCTCAAGCGTTACAATCCGGACCTGCCTGATCCGGCACTGGAGATTTTGCATCGACGGCTGGCCGACCGCCTGAACAATGAGGAACCGCTGACGGGCTATAAGCGCAAGCAATTTGCCCCTCTCGTCACCGGCCTTGCCCATCTCTTTGGAGTCCTCACCGCCACCCCGGTGTGCGTGGTGGAAGGGGACATGAGCAATATGGGTAATACCAATCAGCATTTTCGCAATCTCATGGCTCTCGCTCAAGGCGTCCCCCTCAGTGCCATTCCAGATTTGCCCGACACGCCGGCGTATCAGTGCACGGACCAGGCGACGCGCGTGGTCTGCGGGCTGGTACAGAAAAAACTTGAGCAGCATGGCGTTACGGTCAGAGGCTTTCGCTCGGGTGGTGATGAAATCCGCCTGATCCTGTTTGGCGCGACAGCGGCGCAGGCGCAGCAGCTCATTGACAGAGATGTTATGCCCGCTGTTGAAGAGTTCACCGCACAGGCCGGCTTGCAGGATCATGAATACGGCAAGTTGGGTAAACTGCGTCTGCGCAGCGGCTTCGGGCTGGGGCTGATCCCGTTTGACCTCAACGCTGCTACCCGTCCGGCCCTTGATCCACGCCGGGCCGAGCAGAAACTGGACTACCGCAAGCTTGAGCAAGGTCAGGCCCGGCGTGGTCGCCTGGGCCCTCTTGCCCTGCCTAGTGATACCGAGGAAGCCGACCTTCTCGAACTGGCGGCGCGCAGCGGTTATCTGAAAAAGACCTACACCAGCCTTGCCAAGGCCGCGCCGGAGCTGCGCCAAAAGCTGATGGCCAGTGTTACGCTTGACCCCGCGCAGGCCAAGAGGGCACGCCTGAATGATTTGTTCAGCTTGCTGCAAACCGAGATGGCCCAGCATCTGCTGACACAGGCGCAAAGCAGCCGCGCACATTTCCAGTCGCTCAAACGGGCAGCGGGCAGTCTTTACCCGCCCCAACATGCCCCCACCGATCATGACCCGGCTGACCCGACCCCCACCTATCAGCTAACCCAGCCGCAGGCGGCGGCACAACTCACGGCCTTTACCCGTTTGATTGAGGGGCCTTACGCCGGATATCTGTCCGAGAACGCCCGTGAGACCGACGCCGCACCGGTGTTTGATCGCGATGGCGCCTTCCTGTTACCCCAGCAGCGCGAGCTGATCGCCCTGCAGCGGGACCTGCGTGCGGCGCACCTTCTGGTGACGCCCCCTTGTCTGGTCAAGGTGCTGGGCATGGTCAGCCCAATTGATCCCTCGACGGCGACGCTGATGGGCGACGTCATGCCCAACGTCTTCGGCCAGTTTGCCAACGATACTGCCGCGCTGGTACAGATGGGCGAACTGCCTGCCCAGGCCCAAAGTTGGGGTATCGCGGCGTTCATGCATAATCTGGCCGGTGCCAACGGCCTGTTGGGCAGCGAGGTCGCCAACGCCGTGCTGTACAGCTTTGCGCATGACGTCGTACTCGGCAGTTTTCTGGCACTCGGTTTTCGTGATGAGCAGGTTGTCGCCGGGCATCTGGGGGGCGGTAAGTTGGTTCTGGCCGTGCCGCCGCTTCTGGCCACCCGTGATGGTGAAACACAGCTCACCACACCCACGTTGATCCGCCAGATCCAAACCGAGATGCAGAGCTGTATCAAAGACTGGCAGAAGGTGAATCTGGCTGAGTTTCTGGATAGTCATGGCTTTGTGGTGCCCGCGGATTTTGATCGGCGGCTGTGCATTGGCGATATCACTGATCGACGTCGTCCGGAATATCCCGGTCTTGATCTGACCAGCCATGCATTGGCCTTGCAAACGGTGGATGCGAGTGGTGGCCGTATCTTTGGCGGTGCCAGTCTGCGTCGCCTTGAAGCCGAGACGGAAGCCCGCATCCACGCCAAGCGTATTGCCCGGCAGAAGGCTTATGATCCCCCCGCTCCGGGCTAAATTCCGATCTTTCCTGTCTGCGCGGATTGCGCCATACTGGCGGCAGTTTTTAAGGAGAGTTTTCATGCGTCTCACCTTCACTCTTGCCCTCGCTGCCCTGCTGCTCACAGCCACAGGGACCCATGCCGCCATGGGTTGGACCGAGGCCACCGAAGATGGCGTAGTGGTCACCCGCTGGACGCGTGGTGCCGATGTGAATGAAGTCTATGCCGCTGTGCGTGGCACAAGCGGGCCGAACTATCGCGTGTTGGCCCTCTGCCGTCAGACCGGCTATTTTGCGTTTGTCGGGTCGGATGTGCAGCCGCAGCGGGGCGTGAGCTGCGGCTTTGAGAGCGATGCTGCCGCCCTGTATGCCGCGCGTCTGCAATGTGAAGCGGAGGGAGGGCGCTGCGATGTCGAGCGCCTTGGATATGATGACGGGGCCTCGCTGGTCGGTGCAGTATCACGCATTCCTGCCGATCTGCCGGGTGTGACCAGCACTGGTGGTGCAGCTAATCCCGTCACCGGCCCGGTGGCGCTTCAGTAATCAGGCCTTATAACCGCCCATCTGGCAAATCAACTTCCATTGCGCGGATGTGACCGGCTGCACCGACAGGCGGGAGAGTTTTACCAGCGCCATATCGGCTAGGCGTGGCTCGGCCTTGATGGCTTTGAGCGTAACAGGCGTGGGGAACGGCGCGACAGGCACGACACCCACTTGCACGAATTTTCCCGTTTTGTCCGAGGGGTCAGGATGCGCCAGCTTGCTGATGCGCATGACACCAACAATCTCCATCCCTTCGTTTGAGTGATAAAAGAAGGCCAGATCGCCGAGTTGCATGCTCATCAGGTTGCGCTTGGCGGTGTGGTTGCGCACCCCGTCCCAGTTGTTACTCTTGTCCTTAACCAGTTGCGCCCAGCTGTACACATAGGGTTCGGATTTCATCAGCCAGTAGGCCATTTATACACCCTCGCGCTTGACCGGGCGGGACAGCAACGCCGCAATCGTGCTGTCAATATCCGCCCCCTGATTCAAAATGGCATCCACGGCCGCGCAAATAGGAAGCTCCACCCCCACGCTCTGCGCCCGCTGCAGTACCGCACTGGCGGTAAAACGTCCCTCGGCCAGCTTGCCCGGATGCGCCTCCATCTCGGCCAGCGCCGTGCCGCGCCCCAGCTTAAGTCCAAAGGTATAGTTGCGCGATTGAACCGAACTGCAGCTGAGCGTGATATCGCCGATCCCGGCCAAACTCAGCAGCGTGTCCGGCTGTCCGCCCAGTGCAGCATTCAGCCGCCCCAGTTCGGCCAGTCCGCGCGTAATCAGCGCGGCACGGGCGTTTTCGCCCAGCGCCCGGCCCATGGCAATGCCACAGGCAATCGCCAATACGTTTTTCACCGCGCCGCACAGCTCAACGCCCAGCAGGTCAGCGCTTGGGTAGCAACGGAAGGTGCGGCCACTAAGTGCGGCAGCAAGACGGCTGGCAACGGCGGCATCAGCGGCAGCGAGGGTCACGGCTGTCGGCAATCCCCGTGCTACTTCATCAGCAAAGGTCGGGCCGGAGAGTACCGCGAGCTGGACCTGAGGCATAAACTCTTGCACCACTTCAGTCACGGTCTTGCCGGTACCGCGCTCAATGCCTTTGGCGCAGAGAACAACCGCTTGGCCGGGGCGAGTGCCCAGCGCCAGTAAAGGCGCCATCGCCCGCAGCTCCTGCGTCGGGATGACCAGCAAAATGATATCCGCCCGCAGCGCGGCGCTGAGATCGCCGGTAACATGCGGCATGGGGTGAAGGCGCACACCGGGCAGATAGCGGCTGTTTTCGCCGCGTGCGGCGATATCCATCAGGTCCTGATGGTTCCGGCCCCAGAGCGTGGTCGCGCGGCCATTGCGCACCGCCGTCATCGCCAGCGCGGTACCCCAGGCCCCAGCGCCGATCACCCCGATACTGGCTGAATGATACTGATCCATAGCAGCGAGTTTAGGCCGAAGCGGGCGCGGCGTCGAGCGGCCAGCGCGGGCGCGGGTGGCCATCATCAAACGGGCCGATACCTGTCTGCCAGCGTTCCAGTGCGGCCCATGCAATCATGGCCGCGTTATCGCCACACAGGTTCAGTGGGGGGGCGATCAGCTCCAGGCCCTTACCCTGCGCCAGTGTGGTAAGCCGGGCGCGGACCTCGCTGTTGGCGGCGACCCCGCCCGCCACCACCAGTGCGGTTGGCCGTTGCGGCGCTTGCTCCAAGGCCCGCGCCGTGCGGTCGGCCAACGTGCGGGCAATGGCCGACTGTGTGGCGGCGGCCAGATCCCGTACCTGTTCGGGCGTGGGTGTACCCAGCCCAACAACTTTATGCCGCACCGCGGTTTTCAGGCCCGAGAATGAGAAGTTGCAGTCCTTATGCCCCAGCATCGGTGTTGGCAACTCAAAGGCGGTAGCATTGCCGCCTTGTGCCGCTTTCTCCAGCGCTGGTCCGCCGGGATAGCCAAGCCCCAGCAGTTTAGCGGCTTTATCAAAGCACTCACCAGCAGCATCATCAAGGGTGGTGCCAAGGCGCTTGTATTGACCAACGCCACTGACCCAGACCAGTTGAGTATGTCCGCCGGAGACCAGCAGGAGCAGGTAAGGGAAAGCGACTTTATGCGTCAGCCGTGCGGTGAGTGCATGCCCTTCCAGATGATTGATGCCATACCATGGTTTGCCGCTGCCTTTGGCGAGAGCGCGACCATAGAGCACACCCACCAGCAGACCGCCAATCAGGCCGGGGCCGCAGGTGGATGCAATGACATCCAGATCAGGTAAAGTCACCTTGGCGGTGTGCAGGGCTTCTGCGGTCAGCTCATCAATGCGCTCCAGATGCGCGCGGGCGGCCACTTCCGGCACTACGCCCCCATAAGGGCGATGCTGCGCGAGTTGGGAGAACACAATTGAGCTGAGGATGGTGCCCTTGCCATCCACCACCGCCGCCGCCGTTTCGTCGCAGCTGCTTTCCAGCGCCAGCGCCAGCATTACGGCGTCCGCGGTGGGGCGGGGTCAATCACTACTTCTTCATACGTAGCTTCTATCACCTGTGCACGACTCGGGGCTAACGCCTGCTGATCGAACCAGTAGCTGCCCTTCATCTTGCCCGAGCGCGAGATCATGATGAACAGACCCTGGCGGACCCAGGGAATTAAAAGCAGTAACGCCAGCAGATCGGTAAACAGACCGGGGATTATGAGCAGGAGGCCAGCAGCCATAAGACACAGGCCATCCCATCCTTCCTGCAGTGGCGCTTGGCCGAACTCGAGCCGGGTCATCAGTTTCTCAAGTGTCATCAGCCCCTGCCAGCGTAGCAGGGCGATGCCCGCAATCATGGCCACTATGGCCAGCAGAAGGGTTAACCCAAAGCCCAGTAGGGTGACGGTTGCCACCAGCGTGATGACTTCAGCTACGGTAAGCAGTAAAAAGAAAAAACCCGGCATATATCCTGCGCTTGTCAGAGGGCGTCTGGCACCTTAAGTAGGGAGGAACGGGACAAAACGCAAGCCGGATTACCGTTGCCGCCCCCGCCCGGGAGGGGTAACATACCTCCGTTGTGCAAAAAGATGAGCAGAAGGATACGCTGTGCTGTGGTTTGATATCATCATTTTTGCCGCCGTCGCGGCGTTTCTGTTCTATCGCCTGCGCAGCGTGCTCGGCGAACGCCATGGCGAAGAGCGTGAGCGGCCCAATCCGTTCAGTTTTGACCCCTCGAAGGCCCCAGCGCCGCTGGAGCCAGCTGCTCCACCCATGGACGTGCGCGACGACCAGCCCGTTGGCGTGATCCCGCAGCCGCCCAGCTTTAACACCGATACGCTCGACGGGCGACTGGCCCAGTTGCGCGCGGCTGATCCGAACTTCAGTGAAAAGACCTTTCTGACTGGAGCGCGCGCCGCGTTTGAGCTGATTGTGACCGCCTTTGCCAAGGGCGATACCGCAGCTCTGCGCCCGTTGCTGAGCGATGATGTCTATGACAGTTTCGCCGGTGCCATTCGCGCCCGTCAGGCCGCGCGTGAGACGCTCGAGACCAAAATCGTGCGGGTCAAAAGCGTTGATCTGCTGGATGTGGGCATGGTCCTTAATACAGCCCGTGTCACGGTGCGTTTTGTCAGCGAGCAAATCCAAGTGACCCGCGATGCTGACGGCAAGGTGGTGGATGGCGATGAGGCCAAGAGCGCAGATGTCACCGACCGCTGGACCTTCAGCCGTAATACCCGCGCGCTTGATCCCAACTGGCAGCTAGCCGAGACACGCTCGGAGGGCTAGGGTCGCCTAGTCACGCTAGTCAAAGATACGGCCGGGTGGTAACCCCACGGCCTTGAACACACGTGCCGCCGGACAAAAGCCGGTAAACGCGGCTTGCATTAGGTTAACCCCCACAAATACGGTAAGCCAGAAAAAGGCCGGGTGGACCAGCCGGGTCAGGAGCAGACTGAGCAGCACCATTGCTCCGGCAAACGCCATAACGGCACGATCTACGTTCATTTATTGTATCCTTTCTCTTGTCTTTCTCGGTGATGTCTCCCGCTAGCAATGCAGAAGAATCCTCTTGCCATTATATTATAATACACTTATATAATAAAGTATGATTATAGATAAAGATTCACTTCTCGCATCCGCCGAACAAGCATGTAATTTATTGAAATGCTTGGCAAATCCACATCGCTTGATGCTTATCTGTCATCTGATGGATAAGCAACGGTCGGTAGGGGAGCTGGCGGATTTGGTCGGCTTGAGCCAATCCAATGCTTCTCAACACCTGACCCAGTTGCGTTTGCATGGTCTTGTGCTGACCGAGCGTGTAGCGCAAACCGTTTATTACAGTATCGCCAGTGAGCCTGCCCGGCAGGTGTTGCAGGTGCTGCACGACCAGTTCTGTTCCCACCCCAACCAAGGAAAGTCGCCATGCTGATTAATCTGACACCCCAAGAGATCCAATCCCTGCTGGCAGCGGGTAAGATTACCCTGATTGATGTACGCGAGCCGTCCGAGTACGCCAATGAACGCATCCATGGGGCGCTGCTCTACCCGTTGTCAACGTTCGATCCGGCCGATTTACCGGCAGCCTCGGTCACAAAACCGCTGGTATTTCACTGCGGGGCGGGCGCGCGCCCGGCGCGCGCGGTG
>DDSC01000002.1:30986-70236 GCA_002343265.1 Micavibrio sp. UBA2400 | reverse complement strand
AGCTAGCGGTAATTTACGATTCATTCACACTTGTTTCTCCTAGTGGCATGATAAATAAGAAAAAAGACAAATTTCAGGTGAAAAAACCTAGATAAAACGCGTTTTATTCACACGCTTTTCTGTGCCTACCCATGTAACGCTGCTTTGATCGTGTTCTGTTCTATCCATCAAATGCGAAATAAAATAACACAAATAAATCAGTGATGTACCCATGTGGCTAAATAATAGGCACATATGAAACTTGCGTGGAATATGAGCGAGAAAAAGAAGTGGTATCAAACTAACTCACAGAGTTATCCACAGCTTTGGTGGACATCCCCCGCTCGCCTGTCGCACCCACAAGATATAGTAGTGTTGGAGCCGACCGCGATGCAGGTTAGACAGCAAGGCATGAGCCAACCCGATGAATCCACCCCTCTGGCCGCTGGCATTGCGGTCATCAAAGGGTATCTGAAAACCCTGCCTCCGACACCGGGCGTCTACCGCATGATAAGTGCAGGCGGGGATATTCTATACGTTGGTAAGGCCAAGAGCTTGCCCAAGCGAGTGGTGAGCTATACCCAGCCCACGCGCCTGCCCATCCGGCTACAGCGCATGGTGGCGCAGACCCGCAGCATGGAATTTGTCACCACCCATACCGAGGCCGAGGCCCTGCTGCTGGAGTGCAACCTCATCAAGGAGCTGCAACCGCGCTACAATGTGCTGCTGCGCGATGACAAGGCCTTTCCCTATATCGCCATCACCAAGCATGAATTTCCACAGCTGATGAAACACCGGGGTACCCGCAAACTCGAGGAAGCCACCTACTACGGCCCATTTGCCAGCGGGTTGGCGGTGACGGAAACTATTGCCACCCTGTTTCGGGCTTTTCAGTTGCGCAATTGTTCGGACAGTGTGTTTGGCAACCGCACCCGCCCCTGTCTGCAATATCATATCAAGCGCTGTACCGCCCCTTGCGTTGGCAAAGTGACTGCCGCCGAATATGCCGAGCAGGTGCGGCAGGTACGCGACTTTCTGCAAGGCAAGAGCAGCGATATTCAGGCCGAGTTGGGTACCCAGATGCAAAGCGCCGCCGAGGCCCGCGATTATGAGAAGGCCGCCCAACTGCGCGACCGTATTCGCGCCCTGACCACGATACAAAGTCGGCAGGACATTCACGCGGTTGGGGTAGAGGATGCAGACGTCATTGCGGCGGCACAGCTGGCCGGGCAAACCTGCATTCAGGTGTTCTTTTTCCGGCAAGGGCGCAATTACGGCACCCGCAGCTATTTCCCCAGCCATGAGAAAGATCTGCCGGTGGCTGAGGTCCTCGCCCCGTTTCTAGGCCAGTTTTACGCCGGGCGGCCAGTACCGCCACAAATCTTACTCAGCGACGAACCAGCCGAGCGGGACCTGTTTGAAGAAGCGCTGAAATGCCAAATTCTGGTACCACAGCGCGGCGAAAAATTCCGACTGGTTGAGCATGCCCGCAGCAATGCCAAACAGGCACTGGAACGACGCATGGCCGAAGGCGCGACGCAGGCCCGGTTACTCGAAGGTGTGGCAGAACTGTTCGGACTGGATAGCCCCCCCGAGCGGATTGAAGTCTATGACAACAGCCATGTGCAAGGTGCCCATGCCGTCGGGGCGATGATTGTCGCCGGGCCAGAGGGTTTCCTCAAAAAAGAATATCGCAAATTTACGATCAAGGATGAAGGCGCAGCAGGGGATGACTTTGCCATGATGCGCGAGGTCATGCGTCGGCGGTTTAGTCGTGCACTGGAAGACGGCAAAATGCCCGATCTGGTGCTGATTGATGGCGGCCTTGGCCAGCTTAGTGCTGTTACCGAAACGCTGACCGAACTGGGAATTTCGGATGTGCCGTTGGTGGCCATTTCAAAGGGACCAGACCGTAATGCGGGGCGCGAGTATTTCCACCAAAACGGCAAGCCTTCCTTTCAGTTGCCAGAGAACGACCCGGTGCTGTTTTACCTCCAGCGGTTGCGCGATGAATCGCACCGCTTTGTCATCGGCACGCACCGCGCCAAGCGTGCGAAAGCGCTGGTTAGCAATCCGCTCGACGCACTGCCCGGCGTAGGCCCAGCGCGCAAGAAGGCGCTGCTCCACCATTTCGGCTCGGCCAAGGATGTGGCCGCCGCCGGGCTATCGGATCTCGAAAATGTCCCCGGCATCAGCAAGTCCCTCGCAGCGAAGATCTATGGCTTTTTCCACGAAGGCCGATAGACTGGCTCTATGCTCTCCGAATTCCTCACCGCCTTTGTAACCCTGTTTGTGATTGTCGATCCCATTGGCACGGCAGCGGTGTTTGTCGGGCTGGCGCGCAACCTGTCCGCTGTGCAGGCCCGCGCTATCGCCCTCAAGGCCTGTCTGATCGCTTTTAGTGTTTTGCTATTCTTCACTTTTTTCGGTAGCTGGCTGCTGGGGCATATCGGCATCACGGTTCCGGCCTTTCGCGTTGCGGGCGGTATCCTGCTGTTTGTCACTGCCTATAAAATGGTCATGCATGGTGAAACGGCTGAGGCAACTCCACCGGGAGTCGAGCAGGCTCGGCATATTGCGGTGTTCCCGCTGGCGATTCCGTTGCTGGCCGGGCCGGGTTGCATGACAGCCACGGTGCTGATCAGCCAGCGCATGAGCGAAAACGATACACTTTATCTCGGCATTGCCGCGCTGGTAGCGGTGCAGGCAATCGCTCTGCTCTGCTTGCTGGCGGCCAATCGGGTGATGCGTTTTCTGGGTGAAAGCGTACTGAGCGTCTTTGCCCGTCTGTTTGGCGTATTGCTGGCTGCTTTGGCGGTTCAATTTATTGCCGATGGTGCCCGCCAGCTGTTTGGCTAGGTTTTTTCGCTTATTTTCCGCGCGACAAGCATAGCCAAGCCCGGTAAAATGGCATCATGCTGTGGACATTACCCAATATCCTGACGCTCTCGCGCATCATCGCCATTCCGGTGATTGTGGCGTTGATGTTTATTGCCCAAAGCTGGGCGGCATGGACAGCACTGGGGATCTACACCCTCGCTTGTATTACCGACTGGCTGGACGGGTACCTTGCCCGTCTGCAAAATCTGGAATCCCCGATCGGCAAGTTCCTCGATCCGATTGCCGATAAGCTGCTGGTGGGTGCTCTGTTGCTTACCATGGCTGGCACCGCAGAGCGACTGAGTTTTTGGGGCCTCCCCGCCGCCATCATCATCCTGATGCGGGAAATTCTGGTCTCGGGCCTGCGGGAATATCTGGCGGGGCTGCGCATTGGAGTTCCTGTCTCTCGCCTCGCCAAGTGGAAAACCGCCGTGCAGATGGTGGCGCTGGGTATTCTCATTGTCGGGCCATGGGGTCCGGGCAACTGGCCATGGGTGAGCATTGGTGAGGTTGGCCTGTGGATTGCTGCCCTGATTACGGTGGTAACCGGCTGGGATTACCTCAAATCCGGGCTGCGGCATATGACCTAAAGACTGCTGAGCTGGGTATAGAGCCGCTGCACCAGCAGAATATACCACCCCATACAAAAGAACCCGGCCGACAGCACCAGCGGCAGCATAATGAGCGAGGCCCCGCTGACGTTGGCCGCCAATAAGATTTCGGTCAGCTTGGCCAACAGGACAAAGGTCAGCAGACTGCACAGCAAAAACAGCCCGATCGCCCCAAAGACGTAAGATTGTGCTTTGCCGCTGGTCTGCCAAGCCACCACGACCGGCGGCGAGATACGGGTGAGTAATACAGCGGGCAACACACTAAGCCGGACGAACAGCAGGACCAGCGCCAACGTGCAGGCGCCGATCATCGTCGCAATCGTCACGGGCGTATCGCCAGCGATACCGTACATCACCAGCAGAACGGGCAGCCCAACCACAAACACCACTGCGAATGGCATTCCCATAATCAAGGCCATCTGCGTCACGATATACACCCGGAATTGCTGTCCGCTCCACCCCTGATCCCATCCCACCAGCCGACCTAGCCCTGCCAGTTGATTCTGCCAGTTCCAGCTCATCAGCAGGTTCAGACCCAAATAGAGCAAGGCCCAGAACAGACTCATTAAACGGCTAGGATTACCGGCTGGGTAGATCAGCAGATCAAGTACACTCAACCCGATATAGATCCACGCCCATGGCTGACAGGCGCGCCAGAAGGCCGCCCAGCGCGTGTGCAGCTCAAGCCCGCAGGTTACTGCCAGACGCGCTCCCTCGCCAAAACTATGCATTAAGCAGCAGCCTTCTGGCCCCGCGTTGCGGCGGTATAATCCTGCGTCAGCTGCTCAGTCATGCGACCCGGTGTGAAGCTGTATTCAGCAATCTGTCCAACCGGGGTAATCTCGGCGGCTGTCCCCGTCAGGAACACTTCCTGCGCTTTAGCCAGTTCATCCGGCTTGATGTGCCGCTCAATCACCTCAATCCCACGTGCGCGTGCCAAATCCATGATGGTCAGACGCGTAATGCCATTGAGAAAACAGTCAGCCGTGGGTGTATGCAGCTTGCCATCCATGACCAGAAACATATTGGCTCCGGTCGCCTCGGCCAGAAAACCGCGATAATCATACATCAGCGCATCATGCGCCCCCTGCTCCTCGGCCTGATGTTTGGCCAAAGTGCAGATCATGTAAAGGCCAGCCGCTTTAGCATGGACCGGGGCCGTATCCGGTGCGGGGCGCCGCCACGGGCTGATAATCATCTTGATTCCCTTGGCTCGCGCCTCGGGAGAGAAGTAGCTGGGCCATTCCCATGCTGCAACAGCAACGTGGATCTTGCTCTGCTGGGCTGCCACTCCCATCATCTCGCTACCACGCCATACCAGCGGACGGACATACCCATCAACGATATTCTGGGCTTTAACGACGTCGCGGCAAGCGGCGTCAATCTGATCGGGGGTAAACGGTGTGGTAAACCCGAGAATCTCGCCTGACTTGATGAGGCGTAGCGTGTGTTCGCGCAGCTTGAAAATCTGCCCTCCATAGACGCGCAGTCCCTCAAAGACCGAACTGCCGTAGTGCAAAGCGTGGGTTAGCATATGAACCTGCGCGGAACGCCAGGGAACCAGCTTCCCGTCATACCAGATACTGCCATCGCGATCGTCAAAGGGTGCTGCCATTTTCCGCCTCTTTTGCTAGAACAGCAGTATGACGGAGCCCGGCCCAACGGTCAACTACACCCCCGACTCGCCACACCTGCTGGTCGTGGACGACGATAAGCGCCTGCGCACGCTGCTGGGCGATTTTTTGCGCGAACATGGCTTTACGGTGAGTACGGCGGTTGATGCTGCGGATGCCCAGGAAAAACTCGCCCTGTTCCGTGTGGATTTGATTGTGCTGGATGTCATGATGAAGGGGGAAACCGGGTTACAGTTTCTGGCTCGCCGTCGGGCCGAAGGCGATGTCACTCCGGTCCTCATGCTGACCGCTCGCGGCGACAGTGACGACCGCATTAAAGGTCTGGAAGCTGGTGCCGATGACTATCTGCCTAAACCGTTTGAACCACGCGAGCTGCTGCTGCGTATCAACGCCATCCTGCGCCGTCAGCCCAAACCAGCGGCGCTGACCGAGGTCCGTCTTGGCCGCTGGCGCTTTGACCCGGAACGCGATGAACTGGTGGATGGAACCGAGACAGTACGGCTCTCCAGCGTAGAGGCCGGGTTACTGCGCGCACTGGCCAGCCAGCCCGGCGTTATTGTCTCACGCGAGGCCCTCGTGGCCGGCCAACCACTGGCCAGCAATGAGCGCACCATCGACGTGCAGGTCACCCGTCTGCGCCGTAAAATCGAAGTTGACCCCAAAAATCCGCGCTATCTCATCACCATGCGGGGTGAAGGCTATGTGCTCAGGCCCGATCCATGATCTCGCGCTTGCGCCCCCTCCTGCCCCGCTCGCTCTTCGCACGCTCACTGCTGATCCTGCTGGTGCCGATCATTCTGGCGCAGCTGGTGGCGACCTTCATTTTCTTTGACCGCCATTGGGATAATCTGGTGAACAAGCTGGCGTATGGCGTTACTGGCGATATCGCCCTTGCCGTTGATTTCATCAACCGCTTTGACGGCCAGCCTAATCGTATGCAGGAACTGCTCGACAAGATTGAGCGGCACACGGACCTACGCCTGACGCTTGACCCGCAGACCGGCATGAGCAAGGAGATCGATAACCGGGGCATGGTCAATGCAGCCCTTTTTCGGCATCTCGCCCTGCGCTTTCCCGAAAACAGCTTTACCATCATCGACCGTGACGCCGAGAAAGCCGCTAAAATTCGCCGTGTGCAGGTGCACACCGAGCTCGGCTGGCTGCAGGTCGACATTCCGCAGCGACGCCTTGAGAGCGCGACCGCCTCCATTTTCCTGTACTGGATGAGCGGAAGCGCCTTGGTATTTTTTGCCATTGCCACCCTCTTTCTGCGCAACCAGATCAAACCAATCCGCCGCCTGTCGGATGCCGCCGAACGTTTTGGTAAGGGGCAGGATGCGCCCGGCTTCAAACCCGAGGGAGCCACCGAGGTACGCCGGGCCGCACGCGCCTTTCTGCTGATGCGCGAGCGTCTTAAGCGGCAAATGCGCCAGCGAACCGAAATGCTGGCGGGCGTTAGCCACGATCTGCGCACACCTTTGACCCGAATGAAACTGCAGCTGGCCATGATGCGCGCCAAGGGCATCGAGGAGCTGCAGGAAGATGTGCACGAGATGGAGCGGATGGTGGAAGGCTATCTGGCGTTTGCCCGAGGCGAAGGCGATGAAGCCAGCGAGTTTGTTGACCTGTCGGAGTTGATTGATGGGCTGGTAACGAATGCCCGTCGTGGTGATGAGCGCGAGATCAAAGTCAGCCTGCCCGAACAGCTGCGGCTGGAGCTACGTCCACAGGCGATGCGCCGCTGCCTTGGTAATCTGATCGGCAACGCCCTGCGTTATGGCTCGGCTGTTGCCGTAACGGTTGAGGAGACCGAAAACAATTTGTTTATTCATGTAGATGACGATGGACCGGGCATTCCGGCTGATAAGCGCGCCGACGTATTACGCCCGTTTGTCCGGCTGGAAGAATCCCGTAATCCGGACACCGGCGGGGTGGGTCTGGGATTGACGATCGCCCGGGATATTGCGCGCAGCCACGGTGGCGACCTGCTCCTGACCGATAGCCCGCTCGGCGGCCTGCGCGCGAGTGTAAGGTTACCCAGATGATTCCAACATTCATAACCTCCCGTCTGTGCGTCCGCCCTGTCTGCGCGACTGATATTCCTGCCTGGCACAGACATTTCAATTGCTATGAGATTATTGGAGAGCTGGCCTCCAGCGTACCGTGGCCATTTCCCGCTGATGGGACTGAGCAATTCGTTCGCAATAAAATTCTTCCAAATCAAGGTCATGATCGATGGACATGGGCAATTTGCTTAAAAGAGCTCCCCAACGAGCTTATTGGTGTTATTGATTTATGGCGCGAAGGATCACCTGAAAATCGCGGATTCTGGCTTGCTCGTGAATTCTGGGGGCGCGGATACATGAGCGAGGCCACGTACCCTGTAACGGACTTTGCTTTTCAGGACCTTGGCTTTGAAAAGCTGATTTTTAATAACGCTCTGGGGAATGATAAATCACGTCGGGTCAAAGAGCGTGTTGGTGCAACGCACATAGGTACAGTTCCGAAATTGTTTGTAAACCCCGACTACACACAAGCTGAAATATGGGAGCTGACAAGACAGAACTGGGAAAGATACAAGCAACACACTACAGCACTGTATGAGTATAGCGTAAGCAAGCCGCCTTATCCGGACTGAAGTCCTGCTCAACCCACCACCCCTCGATATGTCGGAGCAACTCACCCATGCGCGGGCCGGGCGCCAGCCCCAGCGCCTGCAAATCTTTGCCCCTGAGAGGAAAGACAGGCACCGTCCAGCCCACTAAAGCCTTGAGCTGCTCAGGCATGGCGGTACCACTCAGGATCAGTTGATCGGTAACAGCCTGTAACCCATGCTGATACACCAGCCGCCGCAGGCCAGCCTCGCCGCCCGTCAGCAATAAGGGCGTGCTCATGGCCCGAAGGCGCAGCGCCTCATCATTCGAGAGACGTAAGGCCGCAGCCAGCTCCTGCGGATTGGTTTTTGCCTTACAGGCCGCCCATAGACGGCGCAGGGCAAGGCCCTGCCTCCAACCATCCTCCGCCAGTTGGTCAAAAAGTTTCGTCTCAATACTGACCAACTGCTCCAGCCCTTCGGCGTTACTCAAGGGTAGCTCAAGCCATTTAAATACATCACTGCGGATCATCAGCCGCCAGACAGGGACCGGGTCGGG
Organism: Micavibrio sp. UBA2400; assembly: GCA_002343265.1. Classification (GTDB taxonomy): domain Bacteria; phylum Pseudomonadota; class Alphaproteobacteria; order UBA2400; family UBA2400; genus UBA2400. The sequence continues at coordinate 61,980 of DDSC01000002.1, read as the reverse complement.
CGCCGCCAGCAGCTTGAGCAATTCAGTCCGGACCCGCTCGCGCGACAGATTGGGCAGCAGGCTCACCAGCATCTGGCACCCCATCAGCGCGGCACCATCCGGCTCCTCTGTGCCAAAATAGGCCTGAAAACGGAAGAAACGCAGAATACGCAGCACATCTTCCTTGATCCGGTGCAGCGGATTGCCCACAAACCGGACCCGCCCTGCACGCAGGTCGTCCACACCGCCGAAGTAGTCAAAAACCTCACCCTCCAGAGTGCAGGACAGTGCGTTGATGGTGAAGTCGCGGCGGGCAGCGTCCTCGCGCCAATCCGTGGTAAAAGCCACCTCGGCGTGGCGCCCATCGGTCTTGACATCACGGCGCAGAGTTGTGATCTCGAAAGGCTGCCGCTCACACACTACGGTGACGGTACCATGCTCAATACCGGTCGGGATCGCCTTTAATCCAGCGGCCTGCGCGGTGGCCATGACAGCCTCAGGCGGCAGCGTCGTCGCCAGGTCAATATCGCCAAGTGGCCGCCCCGCCAAAGCATCACGCACGCAGCCGCCAACGACACGCACTTGCCCACCTGCAGTCTCCACAGCGTGAACGACACGGCGCAAGCAGTCATTTTCCAAAAACGCAGCGGTAACCCTCATCGTCCAGCAGCTCCCTCAAAAATCTGCAGGACCTACTGAATAGCATATATAAAGACAGCTCGCACTCGGATTAACCCGTGCGCAGCTTGCCTGAACATATAAGGGATAAACCAGCTGACCTCAGACCAGCATACAAGATATGGGCAGCTAGTTGCCCATAACCCGGCCAGCAGTTGTTACACCTTTGGCGCCACTATCCTGAATATCCATAGCCAGCCCGACCGCCCGTAAGGTCGCCCAGCGTTCCATAAACTGCCGGAAATCAAGCATCTGTTTGGACGTCTCGCCCATCAGCAGGGTGATGGTATCCATTGTCTGCGAGCTTCCCTGCGAGGCGTTTGCAAAGGCCAATCGCTCCAATGAGCTGTCAGTGTAGGAAGCCGCCTTAGCCGCCACAGCCTCCGTTTTACCAGAGCCAGAGGCATCTCGGCGGCGTTCAACCATGGCAGACAGAACACTGGCGGCCAGATTAACCCGGGCCTGATCGGAATAATTCTTGAGCGAGAGCAGCTGGCCTTGCGGACGCGCCAACGCCGCACCGCGGATCGTGGTCACAACATTGTCGCCAACTAGGTTAAGTACGACATCTTTTGCCGCTTCATAATCGGCGGGTGCTGAGAGGTCAGCCTTGCTGAAGATACTCTGGTACGGCGACAGATCGCGATCAACCCCGATGGTCGCCGTGCAACCAACACTGGCCGGCGCATTGGTTGTGGCGGGATTACAGTATTTTGCCATACGGGCTGTAAAGCGAGCCGACAAATACCCCGCCTGCCCGGTGGCAGCGGGTGTTGCCGGATCGTTGGACAGCAATCGATTAATCGCGCTTTCTGCCATACGCGCCTGACTACGGGTTGTACTATTTGCACTGAGAACAGCCAGACGACGGGTAGCAACCTGACACACAGAAACCGAAGGCGATGTCTCCAGCAAATCACCGATACGCTCCTGGGCCAGCGTATTGGCCGTACGCACTATGCTTTCGTTGGTCATGTTTGTTGAGTCTGACCGATTTTCAGCATCAGCATTCATTGTGTCCGCATTGGCTGTTCCATTAAAGGCGGAGGTTACCATGCCAATATGGGTTGCGATCCATCCTTCAAGTAAAGTAATAACAAATAACATGATCGCGGAGTGTATAGCCCAGAATATACCGGCACCCGCAGGGCATTCATAGGCTTCACAGGGGGGGATCCAAACTGCGTGAGACTGACGTGGAAAAATCGGAAGTAACAGTGCGAGGACAAGAAGCAAAGCCAGCGACTTGCGGCGAAGAGCGCGAAGGGAGGATCTGAGCATTATCGGCATCTCCTAGTTCCCCATAATACGGCCGGCAGCGCCGGGGCTTCCCGCGGATGTACTTTTAACCAGCCGCGCCAACTTGGTAGCCTTGATCGCTGCGATCCGTTCCATATTCAGATAGATCTGAAGGTAAATACGGTTGATATCACGGAGCACGCCGGGCATATCATCAAAATTGGTATCGACACTCTGCGCCGCACGGGCATTGGCATCGTTTTGGGCCTGTGTAAAATCTGACCAAACTTTCCGACGTTCTTCCCATAGCGAATTTTCACCGTTTGGGGATTTTAGGCGCTCGTCAATCAGTCGATCAATGGCCCCGTGCGCAAGACTTAAAGCGGCCACATCATGCAGACGATGTAGATATGCCAGACGCCCCTGATCGCGGGCTAGAGCCGCTCCACGAATAGGGTCCGGCGGGACAGGCTCGACCAGAAAGCGCGCAAACATCCGCGCGGCTTTATACTCATGATTGTTCGGATCTTCTGGAATGGCCGTTTGCGAAAAAATGGCTTTATAAGGCTGAGCAAAGCGCCACGCCATCGGTTCGCCCTTGCTATCATTAACCTGGGTGCAGGTGATGCCCGCCGGAGGATTAAGCACGGCCGGGTCACAAAACCCGTTAAGCGAGTCTTTAAAAATCTGACTGGAAGCACCCAGTGCGCTCACTCCGGCTGGGGTACCCGGCTTATTAAGGAGATAGTCATTGGCCCGCTGTGACGATATACTTTGACGCATTAATTGAGCATTTGAGAACTCCCGCTTCGATAGAGCAATGTTGCGCGTTGCTAAAGCGCAAGTCGATAAGGAGGGCACGAAGGAGCGGGAAAAGTCCTTACGCTCCTCAACGCCAGTAATAGCTGACTCAGTCATAGCGGCGGTGTTATCAGCGTTGGCGGTGCGAGCAAAATTAGCATGTCCCCCATCTTGCGTATCCGTGTTACTCAAGCCACGCACGGCGGCAACTTGAGGCGGCATATCTTCCTCAATTTTATCCTCAAGACTATTCAGCGCTTTCTTATATTGTTGGTTGGCCGATGTCGCTGCTTTGGATGATCCTGATTTGCAGTTATTGACGGTTGAACAAGACGAGGCACGCGCGCCGGGAGCCACAAGAACCAAACCCAAAGCGAGAGTTAGAATAGCCACCAAAAGAGCTGGTTGGGTACGACCGAACGTGAGAGACATCAGGGCCCCCTTGCACCGGCAGACGCGGCCAGTGGCCGGGCACCGGTTTCTTCAACGATCATACTCAGGTGCGCAGCTTCCATCGCCATCAGCTGCTCAGTGTATTTCAAAAATTCGGTCAACATCGCCTTCTGGGCATAGAGACGGGAATACAGCGCCTGAAGTTGCTGGTTTTTGCTGGACTGCGCGGCGCTGATGGAATTCATCGGCCCACCCACAGCCGCGGGAGTCACGTCCTGCCCGGCGATAAGCTCGACGAACCGGGCCATGCGGCTGATTTTTTTTGTATCCGTGGTATTAACAACTGGCGAAGCTGTCCGCATCGCAATCATGTCTTCAAGCGCGCCACGCGCCAGATTCATACGGGCAAGGTCCTTAAAACGATTCACTGTAATTGTTTGTCCCTCAGGCCGTGCCAAGGCAAGGCCACGCACCGGGTCCAGCGCCACCGGCTCGATTAACATCCGCACCGTATCTAGGGCAGCCTGTGTCCGTGGATGGATGGCGGCATTACCGACCGCTGGTAAATCAAGAGCAGAGAAAATTGAGCGCCACGGCTGCACATCAAGATCAACCATCTTGGGATCTGCTGTGCCCGGGCACTGGGCTGCAACGGCAGGGGGTAATTGAAGCGCCGCGGGGTTAGCGTATTTACCACAGCGATTAGCCATCAGGGTTGTCATCGACTGAAGCGCACCCTTCTCCGCCCCGCTGCCAGGAGCATTCAGCGACTGCCGGGTAGCCACTTTTGTGAAGAGATCGCGACTACTATGATAGTTCGCTGTCGTTTTTTCCAACCGACGTTGCAAAGTCGCTACGACACAAGTTGTGGGTGATGGCAAGAACGCAGCGGAATCGCGAACCCGCGTTTCTGACAGGGCAAGTGCGGTCTTCCTCTGTGCATCCAAATCCGGCACTGTAGCAATAGCGCGGTTCTCAGCATCCGTATTTTGTGTATTGGCGTACGACAGAGTTGTAATCGCCGGAATAAAGCTTTTAATTTTGTTTTGCCATGCCGTTTTAATCATCGTCAAGGCAGTGACCTCAAGTGTAGATGCTGTTTGCTGTGCACCCATAATCTGCTGGACGCAGGCAAAAGACACAGTCGGCTGCAGGAGGCAGGACAGCCCGATAAACCCGGCGAGCGCGAACCGAACAGTGCGCGGAACCCGGTTTGTTACCGGGCGCCATTCAGACGCGAGCTGATCCGACATCAATTTCATACGGGACCATCCCTATTGCATAACGCGGCCAGCTGCCGAGCCGACAGCACTCGAACGATTCTTTTCAACTTTCATGGCAAGCTCAACCGCCTCAAGTGAGAGAATTTGCTCAGCCACGCGCATGATCTCAAAAATGAGACCTTGTTGTGTCGCGACACGTACCGCCGCCGTCTGCAAGGCTGCATTCTCGGCCTCAGCAGCGTTGGCAGCCTCCGGCACTTTGGTCTTGTCGACAATCATCTGGCCCGTCGCTGGATCAAATTTGTGGGTTGTGACAAGCTCCTGATAACGGGCGAGACGGCTGAGCGACTGTCCAGAGGCTGGATCAGCAACACGCATCGCCGCCACATCCTCCAAAACGCCACGGGCCAGGTTCATACGGGCAACGTCACGCATACGCAAAATATGGAGATTCTGCCCCTGCGGACGAGTGAGCGCTACACCACGCACATGATCCGGCGGAGAAACTTCGGTCAGCATACGGATCGAATCTTTCGCGGCCTGCGCCCGCTCCGGACTGGAGAACTGGACCGGGTCCAGCAGCGCCTTCCACGGCTGCACATCAAGATCGCGCAAGGCGGCATTTGCCGGCCCTGGACAGGCCACACCATTGGGCGGACTCATCTTGTCGGGATCGGCATATTTGCTGCAACGGGTCGTCCAGAGCTTATTGAACCCCTGCAGAGAACTCTTTTCAGCATCCGATCCGGGGGCACCAGTGGAGAGCGACAGACCTTCTTTTTGCAACTGTGTGCGGTAGGAGGCGTACATCACACCGGCCTTACCCAAGCGACGCTGGGAACTTACTTCACGGCACGTCGTCAGTGAGGGCATGAATTCCTTGGCCAGTTCCGTGCGGGTTTCCGCGAGTGCTTCTTTGGTTTCCTGCTGATTACGTGCGTCCGACTGCGCAGCACGGGCACGGTTCTGAGCATCTACCGACATTGTAATGTTATAGGCATACCCTTTAACGGCCGTAACCAGAGTATCGATAGCATTAGCGACGATCAAACCTGAAACAGCGGTATCTTCCATCAAGGTTTCGACCGAAGACAACACATCCAATGGAATAACGCCGAGGGCACAACTGGCCGATGCAGGCTTGGGGGCCAAAGATAAAGCTATAAAAAGGGAAAAAGCGGAAGCTGTGTGAAAGACACTTTTACGCAAAGATTGCTTACCGCCACGCTGGATACGCATTCTTACGACCCTCCCGCACTCATAAACGACAATGTCTCAAATGCTTTATGCCGATTCTTAAGCAGGACCAACTCCCCAACTCGCGACATCAGTCTTGGCCGACCTAATAAAACCGTGGCTCATCATCTCACATATAGGCCCGAATGTTAACGCGATTTTTGCGCCAATTCATCTGAAATGCCGAATGAATATATCTAAATTTTTACATGATTTCCAAGCGTTTACCATAATTTCAGCCAGTTTTACCTTGACCTCTTAACAGCAGTTTAATACTTTGATGGGGAGCATTTTAGTAAGAATTTTTTAAGGAGTGCCAGCAATGTCAGTAACATCAACAGCACTGAAGCTAATGGCGGCAGCGGCAACCGCCGGGGTAACGCTTGCGGCCCAAGCTCAATGGGGATACGGCCAGCGCCAGCAGCAGCCAACCGGGCCGGAACCGGGTGTTTGTGCCCCGAACGCCATGCTTGGTGAGCACACCTTCATGAACCCCCGCCCGGGAACAGAGGATTTTTACAATGGTTGGCGCGTCGTCCCCGGCCAGAAAGTTTATCTACAGGGCGCCAGCCCGACCAAAGTTTGCCCCATGACGATCAATCCGCCTACGGTTACAGCGGTAACCCGCATTTACAGCCAGCTCGCGGTCAATGATCTGAAAGCCTGTGCGTCACAAGCTGGCCCGTACGCGGCCCTGTTTTCTGAGTGTCAGATACCTGATCCACCCAAGAAACTGTGGGCTTGGAATGGCGGCGCCATGAACACAGATGCCATGCAAATGCTCGGCATACCCTATGTCTGCACAGTATCTTCGATCAGCCCGATTGAGATTCGCGCCCCGCGTAGCGGTGAGCCGAATTATCTGGTGACAGGGCGCTGCGAGCCGCGTGACCCGCGCTTTACCAGCGGACAGCTCCGCTATGAGATTGTCAGAAACAATCATTATCATAATATGATGAAGCCGGGAGGCTGGTAATGCAACGCACTCTTTCGTCCCTCACGGCAACTGCAGCTCTGGCCACTTTGGGTGGCTGCGTCGGCTATATCCCTCCCCCGAATAACCCGCCGATCCCGGTGCCGGTTTCAGCTACGCCCGCACCGCAAAGTACTGTGTACGGCGATGTGTTCGGTACCGGTCAGGTAATCCAGCGCGACCGCATCTTTCCGGCCGCTGCACTTGGCCCGACGATGGCGTTTTTGGGCGCCTGTTGGGAAAATGAAGTATCACGTAATGGCATGCGCACCGACTATGCCCTGATCTGTGGCGATACTCCGGCAGTAGCAAGTCGCTTGCGTGCACAAGGCCATACCTTGAGCAGCTATCTGGAAAGCCAAGGCTATCCCGCGCCCTCACCCGCGCCGCGTGGTTTGGGTGGTGATACGCACACCGTGACCTACACAGACCCCAGAAAACAGGCGGATTGTACGTTCAATCTGCGCACCGTCATTGCGGACCGCGATGTGGCGGTAGCAGGTCTGCCTGCAGGAACGGTTCTCCCGATCGGCTATACAGTGCTCCCGGGCCATGTTCTCCCCTATGGGAGCAGCACACTGAGTTGCAGCCAGCAGCGCGCCGTCAACACCTACCGTATGAATTAAGGAGCCCCTCTCATGCGTCGACTTTTTTCCGGCCTTGCCACCATAGCCGTTCTATCGGGTTGTGCGTATAAGCCTTATTATGAGTACGAGCAGGTTCCTGCCCTACTGCCCAGCCAGTCGGGTGCGCAAACCGTCATTCCGGCAGTTCCATTGACCGACGAGACAGCGCTGGAAAACAAGAAGCCTCAAGGGGTTAAGGGCACACCGCGGTCGGTTACAGCCCCGGCTCCCCAATAAATACTCTTCGCGCGATATTGTTATTGCGTTCCCCTGCCGCGACCCGCTAAAGTCGCGGCAGTTTTGTTTCCCTTACTGAATATGGAGTTCGTCATGACATCATCATTTCGCCTGTCTGGCATCCTCGCCAGCACAGCTCTGGCCACTGTACTGGTTCTGAGCCCGGCTCACGCCGCTGCGCCGATCGCGTGTGATCCTAGCGTACCCGGCTGGATCGATTTTCCGGAAACCAGCCAGAATGAGTGCGACCTGAACGCACTAGCCCCCGCCGCAGGTGATGATGGCGGTGAAGACGCTGCCCCGGAAGAACCGGCCGCTGAAGACGAAGGCACGGAAGAAGCCGACCAGCCCGATGAACTGAACGAGCCGGAGCCAACCCCGCCGGAAGAGCCCAAGGAGGAAGAGCCAAAGGAAGAGGAGCCGGTTGATGAAGAGCCGGTTGACGAAGAGCGTAACGATGAGTGCGATGGCCCCTGCTCGGAAGAGCCGCCGGAGGAGTATAACAGTGGAGCCCGCATCGACCTGCCAACTCTGGATCAGGTCGTTCTCGGCTAAGTTCTATTTGTCGACACAAACGGGCGCTGAATCACGTCAGCGCCCGTTTTCTTTGCCCGCAATATGGGCTAGCCTGCACGTATGAGCCAGATGCCCACCCACAAATACCAGCCCTTCCCGCCCGTCAACCTGCCCAATCGCCAATGGCCCTCGCGCAGCATTACCAAAGCGCCGCTGTGGTGCTCGGTTGATCTGCGCGATGGCAACCAAGCACTGATCGAGCCGATGGGGCCGGACCGCAAGCTCAAGATGTTCAAGCTGCTGGTCAAACTCGGCTTCAAGGAAATTGAAGTGGGTTTTCCCTCGGCGTCACAAACCGACTTTGATTTCTGCCGCCAGCTCATCGACGAGGGGCATATTCCGGATGATGTCACCATTCAGGTGCTCACCCAAGCGCGTGAGGAGCTGATCCGTCGCACGTTTGAAGGCATCAAAGGTGCAAAAAATGCCATCGTGCATCTGTACAACTCCACCTCCACCTTACAGCGGCGCGTCGTGTTCGGGCTTGATCGCGCCGGCATTAAAGACATTGCGGTCAAGGGCACGCGTCTGGTCAAAGCACTGGTGCCGACGGTGACAGAAACGAACGTACGGTTTGAGTATTCCCCCGAGAGCTTCACCGGCACCGAACTGGATTTTGCCAAAGACGTTTGCGATGCGGTGCTCGAGGCGTGGGAACCAACTGCCGCTGCCCCCATGATCTTCAACCTGCCCGCCACCGTTGAAATGGCCACCCCTAACATCTACGCCGATCAGGTGGAATGGTGCGCCCGCAACTTCAAGCATCGTGACCGTTTTATCCTCAGCCTGCATCCGCATAATGATCGCGGCACCGGTGTGGCGGCGGCGGAACTGGGCGTGATGGCGGGTGCCGATCGCGTGGAAGGCACCCTGTTTGGCAATGGCGAGCGCACCGGCAATGTTGATATCGTCACCCTCGCGCTCAATCTGTTTACCCAAGGGGTTGATCCGGCGCTTAACATCGATGACATCGGCGAGATTGTGCGCACGGTGGAGTATTGCAACCAGCTTCCCGTGCACCCGCGCCACCCCTACGGCGGCGAACTGGTGTTCACCGCCTTCTCCGGCTCACATCAGGACGCCATCAAAAAGGGCTTTGCCGCGCTCAAGACCAGCAACAGCGGCCTGTGGGAAGTACCCTATCTGCCTATCGACCCCAAGGATATTGGCCGCAGCTATGAAGCTGTCATCCGCGTCAACTCACAGTCCGGCAAAGGCGGTGTGGCCTATCTGCTGAATACCGAATACGGGCTGGACCTGCCCCGGCGCATGCAGATCGAGTTTAGCGGTGTGATTCAAAAGATCACCGATACCACGGGCAAGGAAATCAACGCCGCGCAAATTCGGCAGGTGTTTGACGATACCTACCTCAAACCCGGTGCGTTGGAGCTGGTAGGCTATAGCGACCTGCCCGGCCCCGGCGCGGGAATGCGTACGCTAGAGGTAAAACTCAAGCACAAAACTGTCACCGCCCAAGGCAGCGGGCCGCTCGCGGCCGTCGCCAATGCGCTCAGCGCTGAGATCGGCCAACCGATTGAAATCAGCGCCTATCACGAACACGCACTCAGCAGCGGGAGTGACGCCCGCGCCGCCGCCTATATTGAGGCTGTGGTGGGCGGTGTCACCCGCTGGGGCGCGGCGATTGATGGCGATATCACCACGGCGTCCTTCAAGGCACTGGTGAGTGCGGTGAATCGACGTTAGCAACCTGCTGCCTTGCTTTGCGCTCATACCACGGGGCTAACAGTTTCATTCGTACAAGACTAATCGCGCAAAGAGCAGCACCACCCAGCGCCATGCTCGTTACAAATAATGGCCTACTGCCATTAATCATAGAAGCTGTTGTTCCTGAAGTAACCATAAACCCTCCTATATAAGCAAGATTGAGGGTCAAAGCTCCGCGTTCACACTGCCTAGCTTTTTCCATTAATTCTTCGGCTTTATCCGGCTGAGGCAGGAATGACGATGTCGGTGTACTCGCATTATTCACAAACCCAGAGGACTGGGCGGGCGGCTGTGATAGAATTTCAAAAGCCTGTTTGGCCTGACGGTCACGCTGTGCCGACCACACATAAGCCCCGACCGCCGCTACAGCAGCAAAGGCTGCAGGAAGGCTCGACCATGTGGGCGGTGTCATCGCCAGATAAAAGGCGGCAGCACCGCCGCCAACCCACGCCATGCGGTTCAGAGAGTCAGCACTGTCTTGCAAGGCATGGGCACGATTTTGCTGCTGAATATGAGATAAGCTGGTCATGCAGGTAAATTACCAAATAAGGCCATGCAAGCTCAACAGAAAGCTATAGTTAACGCCTCCCCTGTTAACCAATATCCGCAAATTCGCCCTTTCGCCGCGCTGTCTTGTTGCTAGACTGCCCGGTAAGAGAAATGAACAAGGGAGTCTGTCATGAGCATCAAGCCAACCAAGCGTTTTATGGGCATCGTGCTATGCAACGGTTCGGCACCTGCCGCGCATGAGGTATTCCGCGTCATCGCCTTCAACGAGAAGGGAGAGCTTGGCACGCGGTACACGGCTACACCGGGTAACAACCCGGACCTTGCACGTCTCATGAAAAAATCGGCGGTCACCTTTGAAGCCAACGAGAGTGGACAGGCTGTAAGAACGCGCCCCATGACCCTGACGGAGGCCAAGCGCTACTCAACCCTGATCGGCATTGCCAAGGCCCAGCTGCGGGCACGGCTTTGTGTGAGCTGACGGCTTAAGCCCCTGCCCGGCACGGGGGGATTGTTTTTTCTATTTTAGTTACATATAGTAACGTGATTTCTTTGATAAACCTGCTTTCGGCAGGTAACTCTCACCCATGCAGGGAGATAAAAATTATGGACATGCCTGTTCTTGAGCGCCCATCGGCCACCCCGCAGCTGCCGCCCAGTCCGCTAGGCTGCCCGATTGATGCCCTGCTGCGCCTGATCAGCGGCCCGTGGACGACTTATCTGCTGTGGATATTACACACCAGCGGCCCTACCCGCTTTGGTGAGCTGAAGCGCAAGATGGGTACCATCTCGGCCAAGGTGCTGACCGAGCGCGTACGTATGTTGGAACAAGCGGGTGTGATTTACCGCCACATCGAGCCGACGGTGCCGCCGCAAGTCACCTACGGTCTGACCGATAAAGGCGATGAACTGATTACCACCTTCGAGCCGCTCGCGGCGCTGGCCCGCCGCTGGGCCGGATTGCCAGAAGAAGTCTGTTCACACACTCCAACAAACACCCCTCAGGGGAGTTTGTAAAGCAACCAGCCATTGGCGTTACCAATCAGCCAGTCTTGATCCCCGAGCTGACGCAGCTCAATCCCTTCCAGATAAAGGCGAGCCTTGCCGGAGGTAAGAGCCAACTCGAACTCCAGGACGGGGCCATAGGCATTCACCTCCAACCTATCGATCCATTCTTGTAACCGGGAGCGAAGATCGACCTGACCGAGCGTCTCCCCCGACTTGGTCACGGTAATGATCGTCCCTTGATAGGTCAGTCCAAGAGGAACGGCGCTTGGCCAGTCTGTCATCAGGTCATCGCGGTATTTACTGACCGGCAGGACGTAATCATACCCCGTCACGCGCAGAGGGGCGCGCCCCTGTCCGCCCTCGCGGGCCTGATACCACAGGCTGCGCGTTTCCTGCACCGCCTGTCCCTCGGCCAGCGCATCGGCAGCCTTGCGGGTATGCGCCGGGACATAGACCAATCCCCATTGTCGCATCAGCGCAGCGGGCCAGCCCGAGACTCCTGTGCTATCCAGATCGGTTGAAGTCCGGCGCACCGGCAGAAGAATGTCTGGTACCGCGCCATCCCTCCGCTCATGGAAAAAATCAAGCAGGCTGGAGAGATCGCGCCGCTGCGCCCAAGTTACCTCTGCGTTGGCCTTCTCCCTTAGCCCCGCCGCATCGAGCAGGCCGACATCACCCAGCACCGCCTGCAGCCGAGCCTGCTGCGAGCGGAAAGACGTAGCCTCGGCCCCCCAAGGGCCAAAGCTGGCCAGCAACAATGCCAGAGCTAGCGAGGCTGGTGCCATCCAGAGGGGAAAACGGTCGCGCAACAACCAGATGAGGCACAACAGGGCAGCCCATACCCCACCAAGCACAGCCAGATAGCGGTTTTCGGTAACACCATAGGCCTGAATGCGAACGAACACGGCCCAGAACAACAGCCCCAACAGCGGCACTAACAGGTAGTAAAAGTAGCGATAGAAAAAACTGACCAGTCCGTTTGAGAGACCGCGCAGTGGATAGAGCAGCATATGCAACACCACACCGGCAGTCGCAAAAGCCATCACCATCCAGCTGACGCTGGCAACCGGGGTATGCCCGAGAAAGAGGACCTGTACTCCATAGACCGCGATAATCAGACCATAAATCAGCAAGAGCGGCTGCGCGACATAAATCAGTACGAAGGACAGTGGTCCCGGATAGCCCGGTGTCTGCTGGGCGGGCAGTGGCAGCCGCGGCACGAAGCTAATGGCATAGAGCGGCCAGAACACCGCTGTCACCAGAATGCTGCAATCGACCCACACCGTTGCGCTACTTGCACCAAACAGCTGGGCGAGTGCCCACAGAATCCCCCCCACACCAAGAAGAAAGATACCGGCCGCCATCCCGCCGATCATCAGCCCGTAAAAACTCATCTGGTTGAAGACCCACAGGGCATCATCATTAGCCCGACCGAAATGAGGCGTAATCATGCACAGACCGAACAGGGCCATGCCCAGCAGGGCATGCGGCAGACCCAGCTTACTGCCCAAGCCAAAGACCCAGAGCATCATCATGACGATGGTCAGAGCATTGGCGAGCCACAGGCGTTCACGCGGCCATTGTTGTGCTTCTGCCGTCAGGCCCAAAGCCAGCGTGGCAAAAAAAGAGGCGAAGAGTCCGAAGGCGACCGGCAGCACAATACGGTCACCCACCGCCACCAGCAGTCCATGATTATTGAGAACCAGCAGCAGGGCAAAGCCTGCCGCTGACATAGCCGCAAATGGAAACCGCCGTACAGATGACCAGAGAGTGCGCAGGTGCGGTGCGGTGAAAGTAAACCCCGAAACCGGTGCAACGGACATCCTACTTATGCCCGCCCTTCATGAGGTCAGCCAGCTGACGCTGAAACGCACCTAGCTGCTCTTGCATGCTTTGCAAAGATTTCTCGTTGCTCATCGGGTTGAACATCTTCATGGTCTGCTCAAACATCGCCATGTTCTGCTTGCCGATTTCTTCCAATGCGTTGACCGGGAACATGCCGCCTGTCATCTGGCTGACCAAGCCGCGCATCTTTTCCTGATTGCTGGTGAAGGTCTGCATGCTCTGCTCGAGATATTTTCCCAGTACCGGGGCCATGGCATTACCGCCATAAAAGCCGATCAGCTGGCGCAACATGGAAATGGGGAGCAGCCCGCCGCCACTATTCTCCGCTTCCATGATGATCTGCGTCAGCACCGAGCGCGTGATCTCCTCGCCCGTCTTGGCGTCGTAGACATTAAACTCGGTGCCGTCCTTCACCATCTTGGCCAGATCGTCGAGCGTGACATAGGTGCTCGTCGCCGTATTATACAAGCGGCGGTTGGCGTACTTCTTGATGGTAACAGCGGAATTCTTACGATCAGCCATGGTCAGCGGTCTCCTCTTAAGAAAGGTTAACACAGGCAGGACACTCTCGCCAGAGGGTGAACAGAACGATTCGTGTTGATTTAACGCAAGCACTCTTGCTATCTCAGGGACGAAAGTAAGGAGATTCACCACCATGTCCCAGCGCGAGTATATCAAAGTCTATTCCGGCTACCACGGACTGCCGATGATGGTGGCTCATGCGCCGGATCTGGGTGGCGATATTCCGACTGTTTTTGCCGCCCTGACAGATGGCCGTAATTATGCGGTCACCGAGAGTTATGCGGAGAGATTTCGGGCGGAGCTGACCCTCCCTTCCCCGCTGTTCAACCTGTTGGCTCTGCCGCGTATTATGATGATTATCCCTGAGAGCCTCAACGTCGACGCTGACCTTCAGCATTTGACTGAGCACATTCATGGGCCAGTACAGCTTCAGCGCACACCCCATGAAATTAATGGGCGGTTTGAAGAAGGTATGCGCCGGGCAGTGACCGAGTTTGTAAAAATGGTGCGCACCAGAGCGCTGAAATGAAGTCTGCTACATCAGCAGCGCGGCCATGATTAGATAATACACGCCCAGCACGAGCAGAATGCGCTGGCTGATGGTGCGGAACTGGGTGTTGCTCAGCTTCTCGAGCGGCTTTGCAGCCAGCGAGTTGCCCGCCATGGCGGCTACGATCAGCGCCGGGAACAGCCACAACGGCAGCACCTGAAGTTGCTGCACACTACTGACAATACCGCCAAAGTAGATCAGCTTGGTGATATGACCAATGCTCTGGCAGGCGGCTTTGGTGGCTACCTGCTCGCGCCGGTCGAGCGGGCTGTAGGCATAGAACTGGTCGAGCATGGCACCGGACACGCCCGCCAAGAGCTGAGCCAGAGTGACAAGTAATCCGCAGATTAGCCCCTGCCCCGGTTTGGTGATATCCAGCTTCAACTTGGGCGGCAGAGCGTATTGCACAAAGGGTAACAACCCGAGCACCAGATAGACCAGCATTTTGCCGGGTACAAAATTGAGGATGATGAATAGCCCCAGCGCCCCCAGTGCACCGAGAAAGCTTTGGCCGACAATCCGCCACTTGATATAACTGCGCCACAACCATGCCCGCCACGCGTTGCTGACCAATTGTACAAAGCCATGCAGCACCATGGCCGGACCGACGGGCAATACCAACAACAACACACCCATCAGGATGATGCCACCCGCCATACCAATCAGGCCGGAAATGAAGGCCGTAGCGAGCGTGGTGGCAATCAGGATGAGCGAGAGCAGCAGCGGCGACATCGGCGCAGACTAGCGATGTTGCCATTGCTGTAAAGCGTTTTAAGTGGTCAGGCGATTTTCCAGATGACGTGTAAGATAGCCAACCGCAACCTTGTCTCTCCCCACTAATGCATTGTGGTAGTAAATACAAAGCTGCCGGGCCGGGTCGTAGTTATTACCGCGCCGCAAATGGCGATCGGCCTGCAATTGCCCTACCAGCAAACGCAAATGTATACTCATCTTCAAACTTTTTGGAGTTTAGAGTCGTCTTGGCAGCAGAAAAACCGATACGCACCCCGAGTGCCTCAGCCTGTTTCGTGAATACGTCATACAGCGCGGCGTCCTGCGATCCATACTTCTGCATCATCCAGAACGGCCCATTCAAAAGCAGCAGTGACTGATAGACAAGATCACTGTCTTTATATTGGCTTTCCCGCGCACCGCGTTCGGCCTCCTTACTGAAGACCAAGTTCGGCACAACAACGGCCGCCCACTCCGGCAGCTCTTTATAGGGTGGGAACAAGCGTCCACTAGCAATCGCCGGACTTTGGCCCAGCAGCCGCTGGATGCGATTTTCGTTGGCTTTGGCGTCCGCCTGCGTCTCTTGCAGTTGGCTAGTAAGAGTGCGGTTAGCCACTTCCAGCACCTGCACCTGTGTTTGTAGCGCTGAGGTTAACCCGGCTTGCTCATCCAGCAGCTCGGTTTGCAAGGCAATTTCCTCACCCTGACGTGCCATTTCTTGGCCTTGCCGGGCAATCTGCTGATCGCGACTGGCAATAACAGCATCGCGCTCGGCCAGCTGGGCGGTCAGTGCCGCGAGTTCCTCACGCAGAGGCAGGATTTCAGCCGAAGTGGTTGCTGCTTCTGCCTGCGGCTCTGGTACCATAACGGGCACCTCAACAGGAACAGACGGGCTGAGTACGGGCGGTGGCGGGGCGGGCTTTGGCTCCAGCCGAACAATGGTTGTGCCCCGCTTTTGTCCTTGGATGATCTGTTTCACCCCGGCAAAGGTCAGGCTAGCTTCCTCACCGCTCATGCGCTTGATGCTGGCCTTTTGCGCGAGCATGGCCAGGACGAACGGCACGCCGCTGTTTTCTGGAGAGCGGAGCAGGCTGAATTGCGGATTCTCGGTCGTATTTTCACCCAAACCAAAGCCGGGGCGAAAATACTGTAGATTACCCTGCTCCAGATCAAACGCGCTGCCGAGCCGCTCAGCCAAGGCAAAGGCATGGGCACGCCCGACCACCACCACATGCGCCAGCCCCGCAAGGTCAGCCGCAATGACACGCGTATCCATATACAAGAAATGCTGATTAGCCCCGGTAGCGCAATACACCAGAACCGGTAATTGACGATCTGGGCTGCTGATGAAATCCATCAGCCGATTAAACTCCGACACTTCGTTATTGGGAATAAAACTATAGCGCCCATCAACGGCACGCCCGTCAATCGCCAGATCCATCCGCGCGATGATCTCGCTAAGCACGCGCGGCGTGGTCAGGCGCGGCACCAGCAGGTCTTTTTTCTTATCCTCACGGCTGAGGCGCAAAACCGCAAACGACGGCCTGTCCTTTGGCGTACCCAGATAGAGCGAGATATCCTAGGTGCGATCTGCCGTTTGCTGGCAGGCGTGACGCACACGCGCGGCCCACAAGCGGGTATCGTCCGGCGCGTAGCCGGAGATGGCCTCAAACGAAACCTTGTCGCCCGGCACGCTCTGATCCTGCCAGTTATTGGTAATCGCGGATTTAAGGACAGGGAATTTTTTGCGTGCCCAGTCAAACAGCGCGTCACGTGCACGCGTGTTCTGGACTTCAATGGGTGTCTGGTGTGGGCTGACCAGCGCATCAACCATCAGGTGATGGGTGATAAAGCGCGAGCGGCCAGAGGCAATCGGCGGATGATAAATTTGTGACTGTAATTCGGACATTTAAAAATCCTTGATGAAGCGGCTATTTAGCAAAAGTGTAGCGGCAAATTCAACAAAAACCGCATATCTTAACAGCGCCGTGACAAAAAGTGTTAATGGCATTACGTTAACCACATGACCTGCGCCCCACCCACCGATCTTGAAGCCCTTGCCAAACGCTATCTGGAGCTGTGGCAGGAGCATGTTGCCACCATGGCGAGTCAGCCAGAGGCGGCGCAGTGGGCTAGCCGCATGGCCGAGCTGATGCAGCCTTACGCCTCGCCTTTTGCCGCCTTTGCCAAAAACTTTACGTCCTATTCTACGCCCAGTGCTTCATCGGAGGCTGCTCATGGCTTCACGCCCTTCTCCTTCACCACCCCTGCGACTGGGGCCGCGCCCACTGCCGCTGCACTGGCAGCTCTGGCTGAGCAGCTTGCTCAGCTCGGCCAGCGGGTTGATGCTCTTGCCCAACAACTTGATGGGCAACCCAAAGCCCGAACTGCAAAAGCTCGTCGCCCAGTTAAACCAGCAGCCCGCAAGCCAGCTCGGCCCCGCGCTGGCACAGGCAAGCGCAAGTAAGATCAACCTGTTTTTGCAAGGGGTGGAGCGCTATCGCACCCACCCTTATCAGCGCAGGCTCAAAGAACCGCCGGCCATCTGGCAGGCGGGATCGACCCGTTTGATGGATTATGGCGGACGCGGCCAGCCGGTGCTGGTGCTGCCTTCGCTGATCAATCGCCCCACTGTGCTTGATCTGACCGAGCGACAGAGCTTGCTGCGCTGGCTGACGACGCAAGGCCTGCATGTGTATCTGCTGGACTGGGGCACACCAGATGCCAATGAAGGCACTCTGAGTATTGAGGATTATCTCATCCGTGCGGGCAAGGCACTGGCGCAGATTGACACGCCCGTCCAGCTGGTTGGCTACTGCATGGGTGGGCTGCTGGCGCTGGCGCTGGCCGCGCGGCACCCGGACCGGGTTGCGCAACTGGCCCTGCTGGCCACGCCATGGGATTTTCATGCTCCGAATAAAATTGCCGCCCTACGCGCCGCGCAGCTGTATCGGTTATGGCAGCCGCTGCTGGGTGACCTTCCGGTTGATCTGATTCAAACGCTTTTCACATTGCTCGACCCTCTCGGCCCGGCGCAGAAATTCGTGCGCTTTGCCGAAATGACGGACAAGGACGAAATGGACAGCTTTGTCGCGCTCGAAGACTGGCTGAATGATGGGGTACCCCTCACCCGCGCCATGGCCGATACCTGCCTGATTGACTGGTATGAGCGCAATGCCCCGCAGGAACTGGTTGATCCTTCCAGCATTCGCACGCCCACACTGGTGATGATCCCGCAGCAGGACCGCATCGTGCCACCCGAAAGCGCGGAAGCCCTCGCTGCGCGTTTGCCGGACTGCCGCCGCTTGCGCGTGCCGCTTGGTCACATCGGTATGATCGTTAGCCACAGCGCCCCAGAGCAAAGCTGGAAGCCGCTAGCCAAGTGGCTCGGCGCACATTAGGTTATTGCCAAACCCAAAGGAGCTTTTCATGACCGACGTTGTAATTGTATCTGCTGCCCGCACCCCGATTGGTAATTTCAATGGTGGACTGGCCAGTCTGCCTGCGCATCAGCTGGGCGCGATTGCCATTACTGAAGCTATGAAGCGCGCGGGCATTAGCGGTGGTGACGTCGATGAGGTTATTCTGGGCCAGATTCTACAAGCGGGTGCCGGGCAAGGCCCGGCTCGTCAGGCAGCGATTGCGGCGGGCATTCCGGCAGAAAAAACGGCCTACAGCATCAACCAGCTATGCGGCAGCGGTCTGCGCACCGTGGCGCTTGGCTATCAGGCGATCAAGATGGGCGATGCCAATATCATCATCGCGGGTGGTCAGGAAAGCATGAGCCAAGCTCCGCACTGCCTACACCTGCGCAATGGCACCAAGATGGGCAATGCCGAGATGATCGACACCATGATCAAGGATGGCCTGTGGGATGCGTTTAACGGCTATCATATGGGCCAGACCGCCGAGAATGTGGCCGCCAAATGGCAGATCACCCGCGAGATGCAGGACGAGTTTGCCGCTGGCTCGCAAAACAAAGCAGAGGTCGCGATGAAGGTGGGCAAGTTCAAGGCTGAAATTGTCCCGATTATTATTAAAGGCAAGAAGGGCGACACAGTGGTTGATACCGATGAGTTCCCCCGCGCGGGCGTAACTAAGGAAGCGTTGGCTGCCCTGCGTCCGGCCTTTGCCAAGGATGGTTCGGTGACGGCGGGCAACGCCTCCGGCATCAATGATGGTGCTGCGGCGCTGGTGCTGATGAGCGCGGCGGAAGCCACCAAGCGCGGCTTGAAGCCGCTGGCGGTTATCAAGAGCTGGGCAACAGCAGGTGTTGACCCCGCTATCATGGGCAGTGGGCCGATCCCGGCCTCGCGCCTTGCCCTACAAAAGGCAGGCTGGAAAGCGAGCGATCTTGACCTGATTGAAGCGAACGAGGCTTTCGCCGCGCAGGCTTGCGCGGTCAACAAGGACATGGGTTGGGACCCTGCCCGCGTGAACGTGAATGGCGGCGCGATTGCCCTTGGCCACCCGATTGGCGCGAGCGGTGCGCGTGTTCTCGTCACCCTGCTGCACGAGATGCAGAAGCGCGGAGCCAAGAAGGGCCTGTCCACCCTGTGCATCGGCGGTGGCATGGGCGTGGCGCTGTGCGTGGAAGCGGCCTGATTTTATGTTTGTGCACCGCACAACGAGCAGGCTATCCACTGGTCAGTACTCTGACTTTGTGCTTTAGTCCGCGCGAATTTAAAAACAGGAGCAAGACATGGCACGCGTTGCAGTTGTTACCGGTGGCACCCGTGGGATTGGTGCCGCAATCAGCAAGGCGCTGAAGGCAGCGGGCTATGCAGTAGCAGCGGTCTATCATGGCAATGAGGACGCGGCACACAAGTTCATGGCCGAGACGGGCATTGTCTGCTTCAAGTTTGATGTGTCGGATGAAGCGGCGGTCGAGGCCGGGATCAAGCAGATCACCGAGACACTTGGCCCGGTTGATATTCTGATCAACAACGCCGGCATTACCCGTGATGGCTTCTTGCACAAGATGAGCGCCGAGAGCTGGCATGCGGTAATGAATACCAATCTTACCTCCTGCTTTCTGCTCAGCCGAGCGGTGATTGTGGGCATGCGCGAGCGCGGCTTCGGCCGCATCATCAACATCAGCTCCATCAACGGCCAGAAAGGCCAGCTGGGGCAGACCAATTATTCGGCGGCCAAGGCGGGCATGATCGGCTTTACCAAGGCACTGGCGCAAGAAAATGCCAGCAAGGGTATAACTGTGAACGCTATTGCGCCCGGTTATATCGCGACCGACATGGTGGCGGCGATGGATCAGGCTGTACTGCAAAAAATCGTGGCGCAAATTCCGGTCGGCCGTCTCGGCAAGCCAGAGGATATCGCCCGCGCTGTAGTGTTTCTGGCCGCTGATGAAGCTGGCTGGATGACCGGCAGCACCTTAACACTCAATGGCGGCCAATATTTTGCCTGATTAGGCCTTAAAATACAGATTAACCATGATTTTGTTTGCGGTTGCTTGAGCCGGAATGCTAAAAGCCAGCATTACTGTGCGCAGCGCATCATTTTTTAAAATCGGGGATAACATGGCCAATTTGGTAGCCCACTGCGTTAAATTCTTTACACCCGATTATTATCGCATGCTGTACCAGCTCCAAACCGCACAGGATATCGGGGAGCGGATGATGACACCAAAGTCAGCCGAAGAGCTGGCGTTATGGGATCAAACACCCTCGCCGCTCTTAGAGCCATTAAAGAAGGCCGCGCAGCTTGCCGGTAAAAATCCGGCCCTGAAACAGACTGTCTTTAAAGCCGCCGTGAAGGCTCTTATCCTGCCTCTGCAATCCCATGAAAAAGTCGTCGCCCTTGCCAAATTTGCGAATGGCCTAATCACTACCGCCGAAGAGAAAAGTGAGCTTCGCTCCCTCTGCGGGCTGACTGCTGTGGAAGGTGTTTCGAATGTCTATACCGGGCATTTTGTGGCGGCGCGGCGGAAGATGGAGGCCGCGCTTGACAGGCTGGCAGGGCGATTAGAGAAAAAACAGGATAGCAGAACTTATGAAGCACTCTGTTTACGTTTGGTTGATCTGTCACAACCGCCAAGCATAACGCGGCGGCGGCATGTTACTTTTGAGCGCGTACTAGCTTTTTGCGACCGCCACCCCGACATGCTGGCTGTTCTGCACCGCCAGAAACCGGAATTCTTTTTCCTCGCCGCCGAACAGGCGAGGAACCATGACATCGTACCGATCTATCAATTCCTTCACGCCCGCTCGGCACACAACCCCGAATTTGTCCCCCTGCGCAGAGTCATCGCCAGAGCCATTCTCAACTGCAGGGCGTTTCCGAATGACAGTGCATTGATGCAAGAGGTGCATATGGATGCGGCCAGACTTGCCAGTACAAATCCGGACTATAAGCCAACTTTTGTCGCCCATAGCTTTAACCTGCTCGCTGACCGTTTGGCGTATAGCGATTGTGCGCTGGCCAGCACCATTATGAAACGGGTGAATGCCTTGTGCTTGGGTGCCCTAAAACCGGGCGCACAACTTGCCGGGCGTGAATTTTTTATTTCGTCCCAGCTGAGTTCGGAACCCACAGATCGCTACTTTTCTGTTAATCCCGGCCCTGTGATCTATCCACGCGAAGCATCTCAGTTGGACGCCTACAGGATCGTCATGCGCCATCCTATGGACGAAGCAAGGGAAGCCAAGGATATTCTGCCGATTTTTCTGGGTGCCGCGCCGAAGCCCGCTGAACGCACGGCGGCGCTCGCTCTAAAAGCTGCTTATCATGCTCTCAATGGCAATATAAGCGTACTCCATGCCTTTGCCATTTTATGCGCCCAGACCGGAACTGAAGAGGGGATAAAACTTGGTCGGGACCTGCATGCACTCTCGCCTGAGGGCAAGCGTAAGGCAGCTTCAGGAGTAGCGTCAGCCCCCGCCTATGTCGCTGCCTGAGTTTAAAAACTCCCCAGCCGCATGGCGGCGCGGCGCGAGAGCTGAGCGACTGCCGTTGCGCGGGCATTGCGCTCGGTGATCTCTTCACTCAGGCACTCATTATCCTGTAACCAGCGCTGAAAGCTGATGCGATCACGTAAGGCTTGCCGCTGCATCATCAGCGTAAAGGCCATGGCGGGACCTGCGCAGGCGTGCAGGTCGCTCTCCAGCTCAACCAGCAGATTAAGATCTTCATTGGCAACATTGACAATAGACATAGCTTCGCCCCCACGTTTTTCACGTTTTCTGTTCAACTGGCTTTTTAAATCACGGGCTTTGTGCCCTTATGTTCCCTGCATCCGAGAATAGGCAGGTTTTACTAAAAAACTGTCTATTTGCTTCTATCTGCCTGAGATACAATGATTTTATGCATACCGATGTCGCTGAACTGCGCGAGTTTTACACCAGTCCGCTCGGGCAAATGGCGCAGCGCTGGCTGCGCCGCCATGTGCAGGCGCTCTGGCCAAACCTGCGCGGGCAAAAAGTTCTCGCCCTTGGCTATGGCACGCCCGTACTACGCCCGTTTTTGACCGAGACCGACCGTGTGCTGGCCTTCATGCCCGGGGCCCAAGGCGTGGTGACCTGGCCAAGTGAAGGGCCAAATTGCACTGCATTAGTCGATGAAACAGCCCTTCCTCTTCTTGATGCCTCGGTCGATCGGGTTATCCTGCTCCATGCACTGGAAGGAGCCTCACAGCCAGCCCGTCTGCTTGACGAAGCCTGGCGCATCCTGACCAGTGGTGGCCGGTTGATGGTGATCGCTCCCAATCGCACCGGCTGGTGGGCTATCTCCGATGCCACCCCGTTTGGCCACGGCACAGCCTTCTCACAGCGTCAAATCCGTCACCTGCTAAAAACACATGGCTTTATTCCCGAACAAAGCCGGGGCGGCCTTTTCTTTCCGCCCTCTGCTGGCCGTATTGCGCGTACCCTTGCGCCTCTGCTCGAGCATAGCGGACCCAGCTGGCTGGGAGCGGTAGCTGGAGTTCACCTGATTGAGGCCAGCAAACAACTTTACGCTCCGACAGGAAAACCAGCTCTAGCAAAGACTTATCGGGCAAATCTGGTCCAACCCAAACCCGTCAGCTTAAGAGTCCGTTAACGGGTTCCCGGCGACATTAACCATGTCGGGTTTTGTGGAGCGCTCATGATCGCCATTGTCGGCCTTATTCTGCTGTTTGTCTGTGTGTTTGGGACCTATATCATCCACGGCGGCAGCATTGATGTGGTTCTGCATGCTGCCCCCTTTGAGTTGGCGATGATTTTTGGTGCCGCCATCTCCGCTATGCTGCTTGGTAACTCGGGGCTAGTGGTCAAAAAAGTCATGAAGAGCTTAGGCAAGGTCTTCAAAGGCGAGAGCTGGAAATCGCAGGATTACCGCGATCTGCTGGCGCTGATGTTTCAACTGTGCAAACTCATCAAGACCAAGGGCATTATTGCGGCAGAAGCGCATATTGAAAAGCCGGAAGAGAGCGCGATTTTCAGTAAGTATCCGAAAATTCTTCACGACCATTTTGCCATCGACCTGATTTGCGACACTCTGCGCATGATGACGATGAACTTTGAAAACCCCATTCACGTCGAAGACCATATCAACCGCCAACTCGACAAGCACCACCACGAGGCTGGTAAGCCGGCTGAAGTGGTGCAGAATATGGCCGACGCCCTGCCCGCGCTGGGTATTGTCGCCGCCGTGCTGGGTGTCATCAAGACCATGGCCTCAATTAACGAACCCCCCGCTGTACTGGGTGGTATGATCGGTTCGGCTCTTGTCGGTACTTTTCTAGGCGTATTTCTTGCCTACGGTATTGTCGGCCCCATGGCCAGCAAGCTCAAGCTGGTCGGCGAAGGCGATCATCAGTTTTACCTGATTATCCGTGATGTGCTGGTGGCCCATCTGCAGGGCTGTGCACCACAAGTGTCGGTCGAAATCGGTCGCGGCAATATCCCGACCGCGATTCAGCCAACCTTTGCCGAGATGGAAGAAGCACTCAACGCCATTCCACCCGCCTAACCATTACGCACAGCGGTCACTTCCTCACACAAGCGCTGCGAGGCTGGCTCGAGAATCTCCTCCAGCTTACGGGTCATGTCTGTAACGCTGCCTCCTTTGGGTAGCGGCGGCAGGAATTCAAAAATCACCTTGCCAGGATAGACCCAGAATGAGCGCCGGGGCCAGAACATACCCGTGTTCAGCGCGAGGGGAACGACCGGCAGATCATAACGCTGGGCAATCGCTGCTGCACCGACCTTATAGGGCTTTCTAACGCCCGGACGCACGCGCGTGCCTTGGGGATAGACGACAATCTTACGGCCTTCCGCCACCGCTTTGCCCGCATTGTCCACCATCGATAGCATGGCCTTGCCATGTGCGCCGCGGTCGATCGGGATCATGCCGGACCGCGCCTGATACCAACCCCACAGGGGAATCCACATCAGTTCGCGTTTGAGCACGATGGCAGGGTCGCCCAGTAAAATGTGCATCATCAGTGTTTCAAAAGTTGACTGGTGTTTGCTGGCAATCACACAGGGACCTTCGGGGATGTTCTCAAGGCCGCGCACTTCGTAGGTGATACCTGCCAAATAGCGCTCAATCGGCAGATTGCCACGAAAATAATAGGTAATGAACCGGACCACAGTTTTGCGTGGTAGAACCAAAACCCACAACAACCCTACGTTGGCAATGATCGCCCACGTCAGGAAGCCGACATGAAACAGCAGAGAGCGGACAAACAAGATCACGGCAACTCCCCAAGACGACGATGAGCAACGTGGTGAGCGGTAATAACGGCCAGAGCAATCAGCAGGGTAGGCATGACCGGCAGTAAATGCCATTGAACCGCAACGTCAAGTCCGGCGCGGGTGGCAAAGCGGACGAGCAGGATCAGTAGCCCCGTCGCTACCAGCCCGCCCAGCAGGGTACCCTGCACAGACAGCCAGAACATATGGCGGCGGAGTTGGCGGGCAATGAAGGCATCGGTTGCACCGACCAGGTGCAGCAGTTCGATCACCTCATGGTGGGCTTCCATCGCCGTTTGCACCAAAAGAATGAGCATAAGCACCGCCGCACCGATAATGAGCAGCAGCAGCACCGCGGCGACACCCAGCCCGAGCATCGCCAACCGGTGCACTTCACGCATCCAGCTGCCATGATCATCAAGCTGCGCCCCTGACACGGACTCAAGAGCTTCGCGCAGCCCATGAATATCCGTGACATCAGGTTTCAACTCAACATCAATGAGTGCAGGTACAGGTAATTCGTCAGGAAGCGAGCCTTGCCCAAACCATGGCGCCAGCAGCTGGACCATTGCGGCCTCACCAACAGGCTCGGCAGTGGCCACAACGGGTGACGCTCGCAGTAGGGCCAGCGCGGCTTCAACCCGCTCCGGGAGTGGCTGCGCCGTTTTATCCAGTGGCAGTATCTGCACGGTGACCTTGCCGGACAGCTCATTTTGCCAACCACTAACCGCGTGAGACAAGCTCAGGCAGAGCACCAGCATGAGCGTCGCGAGCACGGTCAGTCCGGCGATGATGAACGGGAGATAGCGCCCGCTGGCATCGCGATCGAGCGGGATCACCGGGCGAGCACGGCTAAACAGCGGCATGCCGGGCCTCCTGAACCAGCTGACCTTCGCTCAAGTGCAGTCGCGGAAACCCGAACCGTTCGATCAGCGCTTCATTATGGGTCGCAACCACAATGGTGGTACCAAGCCGGTGCAATTCCTCGAACAGGTATAGTAACCGCAGCGCAATCGCATTATCGACGTTCCCGGTTGGCTCATCTGCCAGCAGCAGGCGCGGACGATTGATAACGGCACGGGCGATTGCCACGCGTTGCTGCTGCCCACCCGACAACACCGTCGGCTTGAGATGCAGGCAATCTCCCAGCCCAATCCACTTAAGCAGCTCCTTGACATGACCCATTGCCTGCGCTTCCGGCTGGCCGGCTGCTCGCAATGGCAGCGCAACGTTGTCGAGCACACTCAGATGATCAAGCAGGCGAAAATCCTGAAACACCACGCCGATATGCTGGCGCAGTGGTGCTAAGGCATCGCGTGGCATCGTCATCACATCCTGCCCGAACATAGTGATCAGTCCGCGTGAGGGACGATGCGCCAGATAAAGTAGCCGGAGCAGGGAGGACTTGCCCGCACCCGACGGGCCGGTGAGAAAGTGGAACGAGCCTTGCGCCAGATCAAAACTGATATCGCGGAGCACTTCCGGCCCGGTGCCATAGCGCAGACCAACGGATTCAAAACGGATCATGGCGCGGTTGTATCAGGATTTTTCGGCGGGCCAAACACCCAATACAGGCTGCGCTTGGCCATGTCAGTTGGGCTATCAGTGTTCGGGGTTGGCTCTGCCATCGCGATCTCTGTTTCCGCCCCCGGATCCGCAGCAGGCCGGGCCCGTGTGCCGCCAAAGTCGGACACATAGAGCAGGACGCTGAACAAAATCAAACCCGTCACCAGCCCGACAGCCAAGCCAACGCGGAGGATCTGCTGTAAAAAATTCATTACGACTCGGACTCTGTCACAAAAGTTTCACAAAAGAGTCCTTAGCCTGAAACAGACTCATTTTAAAGTGAAACTAACAAGAACAGAGTTTCGGAGGTGCAGATGAGCAAAGAAACAGGAGCCACCCGGACAGCCGGACTTGTAAGTTTTGCCTTTAACGCTGCCCAGCCTGCGGCCCCGGAACCGAGCCAAGGTCCGTGGCGCCGCGCCGAGCTGATGGCGCGGGCCGATGCCGAGTTCCGCCGTCTAAGAAACCTGAAACCGGCACGGGCGCTAGAGTAACGCTACTCTAGCCGTTGGGCATTTTCAGTAAGCTTCGCTTTTAGTGCATTACATTCAGCGATCAGGCTGCTGCGCAGTTCAGTGTACTTGATCTTGCCACTAGCCATGCCACGCAGCCAATTCATGTTTTCATCAGAACCACTAATGTCTAGTGTCCCCGCCAAAAACTTGGGCAAAGCGCCCGAGGCTGCCCCAAACACTGCACCTAACCCGAGCGCAAGGGGGGATGGAGAAGACAAGAGGCTAATCCCAATACAATTTACAGCCGCCATTGCTGCGGCCGTTCTAACCGGATGGTTAATCGAGGCGAGGTAATACAAACTCATGCCACGCATCACACTATTGGTAATGATATCCTTAAATGCTTTTACGGGGCTGGTTTCAGCTTTCTCGGTAACCATAGAAATCTCCTAGGCATTAGATGCGCAGATAAACTATGAAACCGGACGCACGAGTTCAATCAGAAAATATGGTTAATTTTCTTAGCCTGAAATTTTCCGCGCGACTTAGCGGAATATGTGGGCAAGACCAGGTAAAAGCTTAAATAGAACGCCTACTGCGCCAGCCAGCCGCCATCCATGTTAATGGCTGCGCCGGTTTGCTGTGAGGCCGCGTCCGAGCACAAGAACACGGCCAGAGCGCCCAACTGCTCGGGCGTTACAAAGGCCTTGCTCGGCTGTTTTTCGCTGAGCAATTTAATCGCTGCATCGGCATTGCTCAAACCATCCTTGGTAGCCAAGGCGTCAATCTGCTTTTGTACCAGCGGCGTGAGCACCCAGCCAGGGCAAATGGCGTTGGCAGTGATGCCCTTGCCCGCGTTCTCAAGCGCCGTGACCTTGGTGAGGCCAATCACGCCATGCTTGGCGGCGACGTAGGCCGACTTGTTGGCACTAGCGACCAGACCATGCACCGAGGCGATGTTGATGATGCGCCCCCAGCCGCGCGCCTGCATACCGGGCAGCGCGGCCTTGGTGCCATGAAAAACGGCTGAGAGGTTGATGGCGATGATAGCGTCCCACTTATCGGTCGGGAAAGTTTCAATCGGCGAGGTGTACTGAATACCCGCGTTATTGACCAGAATATCCACCCGACCAAACGTCTTTTCGGCCTGCGCGACCATGGCGGCAATCTGCTCAGGCTTGCTCATATCCGCGCCGGAATAGTCCACCTTCACGCCGCAGTTGCTGATCTGCGTCTTCGCTGCCGACACTTCCAGCTCGGTCCCGAAGCCATTAAGCATGACATTGGCTCCAGCTTGTGCCAGCGCCGTGGCAACCCCTAGCCCAATCCCGCTCGTGCTACCGGTGACAATCGCGTTTTTGCCTTTTAAACTCATGCTGCGGCTTTCCTTTGCTGCATACTCATGTTGCGAACCACCTCACGCGCCAGCGCGGCCATTTCATCAGCGGCGGTGGAGAGCGGCTGAAACTCAATCACGCCTAGACCATTAAGCAAAGATTCTGCATAGGCCACGCGCGAGCCAAGGCGAATGCGCGAGACGGGCGAGCCGAGCTGATCAAGATTCTCGAGAATCCCCTCGGCCATGTTGCTGCGTGGTGGTACGCGATTGGGGATAATGAGCGTGGGCACCCGCTCCTGCCGGGCAAGCTGCAAGGTAGCTTGCGTGGCCCACACATCCATCGGTGAAGGTTGCACGGGAATAAGGATAATGTCGGCCACACGCACACTGAGGCGCGCATCCGTCTCGGCATGCGGAGGACTGTCGATAATGACCACCTGGTGCGTCTTGGCCAACTGCTCAGCCTGCTGGGAGCTGCGCCAGCCCGTGGCCTTGACATGGGTAAGCTTGTTATTCTCACCAAGGCGCTGGCTGCGCACCTCGGCCCAACGGCTGAGCGAGCCTTGCGGGTCGATATCGATGGTGGCAACGCTGCGGCGCATGGCGGCAAATGCAACGGCAAGCTGCGCGGCGAGTGTCGTTTTTCCGGCACCGCCCTTTTGCTGGGCAACGGTGATAATCATGCCCACAATCTAGCGTGGACAAGCCCCGCCGCAAGCGTAAAAAGAGCCATCATGACCCATTTACCTGAAGTTCTACCCCGCTCCACCATGACTATGACCAGCGCCGCGCTGGCCTTGCAGGAGGGGCGACTCGTCGCTTTTCCAACAGAAACAGTCTATGGGCTGGGGGCCGATGCCACCAATGACAAAGCAGTAGCCGCGATCTTTGCCACCAAAGGCCGCCCACAATTTAACCCACTGATCGTTCATATTGCCCACAGTGACGAAGCCGCTGGGCTGGTGACACTTAATGAGGCTGCCCACGCGCTGATGCTGCGCTTCTGGCCGGGACCGCTCACACTGGTCCTCAAACGCCTGCCTGACTGTCCGATTTCGCTGCTCTGTAGCGCGGGGCTGGATACCCTTGCCATCCGCTGCCCGTCGCACCCGCTCGCGCGTGAGTTGATTGAAGCGGCAGGCGTGCCGCTGGCCGCGCCAAGCGCCAATCGCTCCGGCGCTGTGAGCCCCACCACCGCCCAGCATGTAGCTGAAAGCTTTCGCGAGAATGTACATCCCGACTTTGCCTATATTCTGGCGGGCGGGCGCAGTGCCGTGGGGCTGGAATCGACGGTGCTGGATTTAAGTGGAGACATCCCCACCTTACTACGGCCCGGTGCTGTACTGCGCGAGGAGATTGAGGAGACGCTTGGACAGAAGGTGGCTTTAGCCCAAGCGGACCACGCCATTAGCGCCCCCGGTATGCTGGCCAGCCACTACGCCCCCACAGCGCCCGTACGGCTGAATACACGCACACCGCAAGCTGGTGAAGCCTATCTGGCCTTTGGCCCCGGCAAGCTGCCCGCTGGCGTCACCAGTCTGAATCTCTCAGAAAATGCAGATCTGGAAGAAGCTGCCGCTAACCTGTTTGCTTATCTGCGCCAGCTGGATGCCACTACCCCGGCGGGGATTGCAGTTGCTCCGGTTCCTGAAGTCGGCTTGGGCATTGCGATCAATGACCGCCTCAGGCGCGCAGAGGTGAGATAGCTTTATTCAAACATATGTGTTCCACCGTTACACAATAATTTCGCTATAGCCCGCACATCATCCGCACCAACTTCTGTGACTGGCGCCCGGGCGTCCCCCATGACAAACTGCCCCAACAAGTTAAATCGATCGGCAGCGAGATTCAAAATGCGATCTTCCGGCCAGGTCCAGCTCAGGAATTCCCGATAACCCATGCGACGTACAATTCTCATGAAGTCCTGTGAGGCCGAGAGCTTCTCAACCGTATCGGCCGGAATATCTACTCTCTGCGGAAACACTCTTGGCGCTTGGTAGGGCCATTTCACAGCCGCTGAAAGTACATATTTCAACAAGGCAGGATCAGCCGCCGTTTCGTGCAGCAGATAACTTATAACCTGCCCTTCATGGGTGGTTGATTGAAGCCATGGTTTGCTGCTCATCACGATCTCCTTAACTTAGGCTCAAAAATAGAAGTCCGTCCGCTCCGGATGTAACTCGCGACAGCTCCCGCGTCCTCAGGCGGCACCCCAATCGCTCCATCCCGACTATCGCTCATGGCAAAATCACCCGCACGATTAAAGGCGATAACAGCGAGTGACAGGGTTTCCGGTTGCGACATCGTCCAGTATATTTCCTTGGGCATACGCGCAATCATACGCATCACATCATCTGACGCAGACAGTTGCTTAGCCGCATTCATGGGGGGAGGATTATGCCCCAGGCGGTAAGGCCACGTCATGGATGCTTGCATAGCAAAGCGCAATAGGGCAGGATTCTCTGCTGTTTGAAAAAGGATGAAGCTGATGCCTCGCCCAGCGGCAGTGGTCGCGTAATTCCAAGGGTCTCTCAGCATGGGTCTTCCTCCAGCGCCGAAAGCTAGCGACTGGCGCCAGCTAACGCAAGGGAAGATTAGTTAAGACAGCAGCAAAGTGTTAAAGCGCAGTCCATCCTTAGGCATAAAGCCCTTTAGCTGCACCTTGCTCTTCAACTTGGCATTTGCCTCATCCACACAGATGCTAAGCAGGGACTGCGGGTGCAGATGTTTGAGGCTGGCGATCGCGTTAAAGAGATCATTAGTCTTGTCGGGTATGCCGCAAGATTGGCCGAGCAGAAGCTGACCATGACCGAGATCAGTGAAGATCTGGAAAGCCTCAATAGAGCGCTGCTCAAGCCACAGCAACGCCTGACTGTGCTGGAGAACCTGCGCAAACCATTCCGGCCTCTTCCATTCGCCCGTATGCGTAAGCCAACACACAGCCATAGGCTCGGCAAACTCGTGTGCTGTACTGGCATTGGCGCGTTGCAAGGGTAGCGCCTCGTCCACCGGCTTGCAACTGCCGCGGCGACAATAATACTGATCGGTAACAACCGTTACAGCCTGACGGTCGGCCAGCTGGTTCCAGCGCG
>DDSC01000002.1:0-30716 GCA_002343265.1 Micavibrio sp. UBA2400 | reverse complement strand
AACTCATTCGCCACCTGGTCGGCCGCGAGCCGAAGCGGAATGTTGGGACTGTGGGCCAACGCCACATAATCATAATAACGCACAAGGCCGATCCGCCCCTGCCCACACAGACTAGGCAAGATCCCGATCTCCCCTCCAGCAAGCTGCAACTGGCGCACTCCATGTGCGCCGTGCCGATCCTGCCGCCAGAGATCTGTCAGCATCTGTTCCATCACTTGGCTGGTCCAATACGGTTCTCGTTGGATATTGCGACGCGGACTCAACATTATAGCTCCCTGCCCCTTGCTAGTTATGGCAGTTAGCCGAAAAAGCCAACAGGAAAGCCACACGATCTTAGTTTTACTTTCAGGGATTGCACTCGCCCCCGGTGCAGCGCTAATGTTGGCAGGATTATGCCTTATTGGAGCTGCCATGCCCATTAACTTTTCCGCCATTCATCCCGAGCGTCTGTCGTATATCCTAACCGCCATGCCCAAGGCAGAGCTGCATGTGCATATTGAGGGCACGCTTGAGCCGGAGCTGATGTTCAAACTGGCTGAGCGCAATGCCATTACCCTGCCCTATGCCGATGTTGAAGCGCTGCGGCAGGCCTATGCCTTCACCAACCTGCAAAGCTTTCTGGATATCTATTACGCCGGAGCCAGCGTGCTGATCTCCGAGCAGGATTTTTACGACATGGCCATGGCCTACTTCACTCGCGCGGCGAGTGATAATGTAGTGCATTGCGAAGTGTTTTTCGACCCGCAAACGCACACCAGCCGCGGCGTGCCCTTTGCCACCATCATGAACGGCCTGACCAGCGCCGCCGATGATGCCCAAATGGAATATGGCCTGTCGGTGAAGTATATCCTGTGTTTCCTGCGCCATCTGAGCGAGGAGGATGCGCTGGCCACGCTCAAGGAAGCCTCGTACTTCCGCGATCAGTTCATCGGTGTTGGCCTTGATAGCAGCGAGACAGGCAACCCGCCTGAGAAGTTTGAGCATGTGTTTGCCAAGGCCCGCGAGATGGGCCTGCGTGTAGTGGCGCATGCGGGGGAGGAAGGCCCGCCCGCTTATATCAGCAACGCGCTGGACGTGCTGAAAGCCGAGCGTATCGACCATGGCGTGCGCTGTGTGGAGGATGCCGCGCTGGTGGCGCGTTTGGTGAAAGAGCAAATCCCCCTTACCGTCTGCCCGCTGTCCAACATCAAGCTGCGCGTGTTCGACAAGATGATTGACCATAACCTCGCCTTCCTGCTGGAAGTCGGGCTGAAAGCCACCATCAACAGCGATGACCCGGCCTATTTTGGCGGCTATATCAACGATAATTTCCACGCCGCCTTCACCGCTCTGCCCACCATGGGCGCTGCTGAAGCCTACCAGTTGGCCCGCAACTCGCTGGAGGGCAGCTTTGCCCCCGACAAGCAGAAAGCCAAATGGATCGAAGCGCTGGATGAAGTGTTCCTGCTAGAAACCGCGCTGGCGGTTTAAGCAAACCCTTCAAACGCGGGGCGCGGCATCACCGGAAGGTCGTAGACGCCGATACTGCCCATATTAGGCGTGGCGAACTGTCTTTCTTCACCGCTATCAATCGCTGCCAGTAGATGCGTGCTAAACAGCGGCATGGCCGCGCCGGGCACGGCACCGGGCTGGCGCGAATAGGCCAAGCTCTCGCTGCTATCCGCCACGGCAGGAATGAGCGCAGCAGCGGCGGCATCGGCCACATAAGCTTCGCTATCATCAAATTTGCTGTCAAAACGGTTATAGATTTGCGCGAGGGTCTGGCTGCTGCCATTGCTGGCAAAAAACACCGAACGGTTGGCACTCGCCGCCTCAGGCAGCAAGCTGGCCGCGCTGGCCGAGGGATTACGCTCCATCGCTTTAAGAAAGCGCGTCGCGCCGGTGGCCCCCAGAAAATGCGAGAGATACAGCTCGGTCTCGCCCACGCTGCGGCCAAGATTTTTCTCAAGCGTCTGTTTGTTGTCTTTGGCGAACTCGGCTGCCATCAGCGCGGCAACCTTGGGGTCTTTGCGCAGCTCAAGAATATCCTGCCGCGCGGCCTTGCTGGCCACCATCGGCTTGCCGTCCTTGGTGCGGGTAATGGCGGCGGCCTGATCGGACAGGCCGTACTTAGCCCCATGCTTATCGACCATATCCAGCCAGGTGCTCTCGATAAACTGGTACAGGCCTGAGGCCGAGGAGGTGCTGGCCTTGGCATTGGGGTTGAAGCTGGATTCGGTACCCGCTTTGTCGATCAGGTAGGCAAAACTGACCCCGGTACGGGCGCTGGCTTGCTGCACCGCCTGCAGGATATGCGCGGGCACACGCCCTGACCCTCCGCCAAGTCCTTGATTTGACTTGAGAGTTGATCCTAACGCCTGACTTTGGCTGTGTCCGCTAATCGGCACGGCAAAATCCTCCTGCTAACGAAATTGCAAGGGATATGCCAGTTAATAGCGCCATGACTAGCTACACGCCCCCCCTCGCCGATATCCGTTTTGCCCTCGACCTTGCTGGCCTGCCCGAGTTGGGCCTGATGGACACCGACATGATTGCCCCCGTGCTGGAAGAAGCCGCCAAGCTGGCCAGCGAGGTGATTGCCCCCACCAATCGCGACGGCGATAAACACGGCGCCAAGCTGAGCGGCGATGCGGTGACCACCGCGCCCGGCTTTAAGGCGGCGTATAAAGCGATGCAGGAGGCGGGCTGGTGCGGAGCCCCCTTTAGCGCCGATCATGGCGGGCAAGGTCTACCGTGGACCATCAGCTTTGCCCTGCAGGAGATGTGGGGCACCGCCAACATGGCGTTTTCGCTTTGCCCTCTGCTCACCCAAGGCGCGGTTGAAACCATCACCACCCATGGCACGCCTGAGCAAAAGGCGTGGATGCTGGAAAAGCTCACTACGGGCGCGTGGACCGGCAGCATGCAGCTGACCGAACCACAAGCGGGATCGGACGTTGGCGCACTGCGCACCAAAGCCGTGAAGAGCGGCGATCATTATCTGCTCAGCGGACAAAAAATCTACATCACCTACGGCGAGCATGACCTGACCGACAACATCATCCACATGGTGTTAGCCCGAGTTGAAGGTGCTCCGGCGGGTATTAAAGGCATTTCGCTGTTCGCCTGCCCGAAAGTGATGCCCGATGGCACGCGCAATGATGTTCGTGCGGTGAGCCTCGAGCACAAGATGGGCATTCACGGCTCGCCCACCGCGGTGATGAGCTATGGCGATAAGGGCGGGGCCAAGGCGTGGCTGATTGGCGAGGAAAACCGCGGTATTGAATATATGTTCATCATGATGAACAGCGCCCGTCTTGGCGTAGGCCTGCAGGGCCTTGCCATGGCCGAGCGCGCGCTACAGCAAGCGCGCTGGTACGCCAACGACCGCGTACAAAGCCGTGATGTAGCCGATCCCAAAGGAGCCCCGGTTAAAATCATCAGGCATCCCGACGTGAAACGCATGCTGCTGACGATCCGCGCTTATGCCGAGGCGATGCGCCTTTTGGCCTATCACGCTGGCGCGGCGCTCGATAAAGCAAAACACAAGGGCGATGCTACGGCGCAGGCCCGCGTTGATCTGCTCACTCCCGTGGTGAAAGCGTGGAGTACCGACCTTGGTGTGGAGTGCGCCAGCCTTGGTGTGCAGATCCATGGCGGCATGGGCTATATCGAGGAAACCGGAGCCGCCCAGCATTACCGCGATGCCAAAATTGCCTGTATTTATGAGGGCACCAACGGCATTCAGGCCAATGATCTGGTCTTTCGCAAGCTTGGCCGCGATAAGGGCGAAGCCGCCCGCGCGTTTATCACCGAAGGCAAAGCCATCAGCGCCGCACTCAAACACCATAAGGGTGATGACGCCGAGGTGATTGCCGCTCATGTGCACAGCGGGCTGGACGCGCTGGAAGGCGCGACCGACTATCTGGTTAGCCAGAGCGACGTGAAAGCGGTGGCGTGCGCTGCGGCCAGCTACCTCAAGCTGTTCGGGCAGGTGGCAGGTGGCGTGATGATGGCTAAAGCCGCGCACAAAGCGCTAGAGGCACTAGCCAACCGTGAGGGCGATGCCAAATTCTATAACGCCAAGCTGGTCACCGCCCGCTTCTATGCCGAACAGCTACTGCCGCCCACACTCCCCCTTGCCCACAGCCTGAAGAGCGCAGCAACAACCACGCTGGCGCTGGGTGATGAGGAGATATAATACCGCCCTCCCCCGAGTTGCTAGGGGGGTGGGGGGGGGAAGAAGGAAAAGAATGTCTTTATCGTATAAACCTCTCCTGCTCGCCCTCTTCTCTTATCTGTTTCTCTCGACCGCCGATGCGCTGAGCCGATTGCTTATGCAGCATGGCTATAGTCAGCAGCAGGTGATTGCCGGTGTCGTGTTTGGGGCGCTTTTGCCTGTTCTGGCTTTCATTACCTATGAGCGGGGGTGGAAAAATTTACGCCCGCAGCATCCGGGGCTGACGGCACTCATCGCCCTGATCGGGATTGGTGAAGTTGGCACTGCCTTTTATGCCTTTCGTACCCTCACTTATATGGTGGAGAGTTACGCGATTTTCTTTACCGCGCCGCTATGGGTGGCGCTGCTTAGCGCTTTATGGCTGAAGGAAAGACTCACACTTCTGCAAGGACTGGCCATCTTGCTCGGCTTTGCGGGTGTGCTGCTGGCAAACTGGCCAAGCACGGGCACTAGCCCGTTGAGCGTGGGCCATCTGGCTGCCTTGGCAGCCGCAGTGTTGGCAGCTCTTCGCATTCTCATCCTGCGCAAGGTCGGGCAAAGCGGTAACGGCCATAGCCTCTTGCTGTCTTTGTTCGTTGCTCTGCTTCTCTTCAATGTGGCTACGATGCCTGAATTCACCCCGGTTACCCTGCCCGCGCTCGGCCTGCTGGCGCTTGGTGCGTTGGCGCAAGGGGGTGCTCATATTCTGCTGCTGGTGGCTGCCCGCAAAACCCCCGCACCGCTGCTGGCACCGTTCCAGTTCTCGCAGGCCCTCTGGGGCGCTGCCTATGGTGCGCTGCTGTTCGCGGAATGGCCAAAGCCCGCCACACTGGGCGGGCTTATGCTGGTAGTTCTTGGTGGTATTTTGCTAGTAAGGTCGCGTAAGGTAATTTAATTACCAGGTGCGCACCGGGCCGACATCAACATGCACGAAGTCGCTGCTGCTGTAAAAACCGACTCCACCCACCGCCATGCTCCGCGCCTGACGGGCGATGCTGGAGGTCGAATAGCCGGGCAGACGCAAGTCGATCGCCATACCCCTAACATGATAGCTCTGGCGAGCCACGCCCTCACCGCGCGTGCGGCGTAGCATGGCGTTGGTTTTGGGCGAGCGATAGCCCGAAACAATGTTAACGGGAGCCGAAACGCCAGTCTGGCGACGAATAGCGGTCAGCAGGTTCAGCAGACCCTTGTTAATGTTGTGAACTTCACCGGTGCGGAAGTCACGCAGCAGGTAATTGATCTCGTCAAGCGCCGCCTGCTCATAGCTCCCGCCACGCCAGTAGGTTGTGGTCAGCTCCTCGCCGGTATGGGTATTCTTGAATGACAAAGTGCGCGCCCCACCGCCGAAAGAGGCGAGCAGGATCTCGCTGCGTCGCACGGTTTCAGCTGCAGCGGCGTCATCGGTATCGAGCAAAGTGGCCGATCCAGCCGCAACACCAACCAGCCCGGTCAGGCTGGAACGGAGAAAATTACGGCGGGAAGTGATGTTGGAAACTTGTTCAGTAATCGCGGGGGCTTGTGCAGTCATCCGTGGTTCCTGGGCTAGGTTACACAAGTAATCGGATCGGTACATCAACCAGACTACTTGCGAAGGTCTAAGATGGTCTTCATACCAATCTCTAAAACCTTCTCCAATTTTAGGACCGTGTTCACCTTAACGGTCTTTTGCCTTTCTGGCCATAGGCCTTGGGCGACGAATGTCTAGCAGGATGGTAAGAGTCGCCGCAACCCTAAATTTTGTTAGAGAGCGAAATAATTGCGTATTTTTTAGATAACTAATTGTTTTCTATATATTTATTGAAATACGCCTATTGAATATATGGATTGTCAAGATTTGAAGTATTATAATTCATATCTAACTACATTATAGTTATATTTTTAACTTGAAAATTCAATTTTATTTATGTCATAGTATATTTTATGAAAACGTGCCCATCTTGCGATACAGGTCTTGTCAGCACTCAGCTGAGCTGCCCTGCCTGCCATCTGAGGGTTGAGGGTCAATTTACGCCCCCACGCCTCGCCCGCCTTAAGCCGCTTTCGCAAGCCCTAGCGGAGGAGTTTATTCTGGCCAGCGGTAATCTGAAGGAGCTGGGTGCCCGGCTGGAGATCAGTTACCCCACGGTACGCCGTCGGATTGATGAACTGGTGCGCGAACTGAACAGCCTGCGCGAAGCGGATGAAAAGCGCATTGAAACCATTATGCGCCGGATTGAGCGTAAGGAAATTACCCCGGAAGAAGGAACCCGCCTGATAAAGGAGATCAATAATGGCTTTTAAGGCGCCGCCTTCTGTAATTCTTCCGCCGGGACACTGGCTTCATTAACCGGGGCGGAGCCATCACCGGCCCGGACCATGGTCGCCACGGCCCGACGGCTTTTGGCCTCAACGGCGGCAAGCGCAGCGATCAATGCTCCATCCTGATTGTAAATATCGTCCCGGAACACCGGCTGCGCCCCTGCCCCCATCCAGGCTGTAATGTAAGAGAGATAGACCGGCACTGGCGTATTCAGGATGAGTCGGGTTTGCTTGCGGCTATCAAGTATTTTGGTGCGTTTGGCTTCGCTCCAGTCCTTGCGATCAGCGGTCAACAGCCAGTTGGTCAGGGCAGCCGGATCGGCCACACGAATACAGCCCGAGCTGATCGCCCGCACGTCCTTGCGGAACAGCTCACGCTCATTGGTATCATGCAGATACACATCAAACCGGTTGGGGAACAAGAACTTCACCGTGCCCAGCGGATTGCGTGGCCCCGGCTCCGCCCGCAAGCGATAGTCCCGGATGTTGGCCGTGGTCCAGTCAACCGTATGTGGATCAACCTCTACCCCGGCCTGATAAATCCGGACATTTTTGTGTTCCAGCGCGTAATTCGGATCCTCAATCAGGTGCGGCAGAACATCTTCGCGCGCAATCGTAGGCGGCACATGCCAGTCCGGGTTAAACTCAACCATCCGGATCAGATCAGCAAACACCGGGCTGGGCCGTTTGGGCCGCCCGACAATGACCTTCATGTTCAACTGCACTTTACCATCAGCTACAGCAACCAGCTGATAGGCCGGGATATTGACGAAGACATAGCGCGAGCCTAGCTGCGCGGGCTGCCAGCGTAACCGCTCCATATTGGCTTTCACCTGCGCAATGCGGCGGCTGAGCGGTACGTTGAGTGCGGCAACGGTTGCCCGGCCCACGACACCATCCGGCTCCAGACCGGAACGATCCTGATAGAGACGCACGGCCTGTGCCAGTTTATCATCATAGAGCGGGCTATCATCATTGACCGCCTCAGCCAGCTCGCCCGTCGCAGCCAAACGTTTACGTAACTGGACCACGCGCGGCGAGCTCTTGCCCGGCTCCAGCTTGCTCCCCTCACTGATTTTGGGCCACTCACCTTGCGCTTCCCACGAGCGCAGCTTCGCCAGAGCCATCTGCAAGCCCCGATAAACCGGTGACTGCGGTGGCAGCCCCTCCAGATAGCCCTTCAGATCGCTCGCCTTGGCCGCTTCGAGCACCACGGCGACCGGATCAATTTTCTGTGACGGGCTGAAGCGTTCCCCCTTCACCTGCCGCGGGCTGACGCGCCCGACCCGCACATCACTGGCATAGCGCATGAGCGCGTCTGTCAGGAGCAGATCCAGTTGCTGCGGGTTTTGCTCCGCCGTAATCTCGCTAACGTGATAGTCAGAAGGAACTAACCCGTGCGCATCAGCAGCTTCAAGAGTGCTAAGTGCAACCTGCCGACGGCGAGCATCACCCCAAAGCAACGCATAATTGGTCTGCGTATAAACGGCATTCAGTGCCGCCCGATCCAGCACCAACGCACCCACTGTGACGGCAGGCGCAGCCAGCACCTCTTGCATCGTGGCGGCCGACACGCTTTGCGCCTGCAGATGCTGCGGCCAACTGAGGAAGGCGACACTACCAACACCACAAAAAACGGTTAGAAATGCAAGGGAGCGAAGAAGAATCACGAAAACCTGCCTGTTGTTCCTCCACCCTAGGAGGACACCTTTAATCGCTGCTTAACAAGACTTATTTTCTTGCTTTTTTCAGCCGGACGTGGCGCGCGGGCCATCAAGGAACATCAAGATAGGCTCAATCCGGCTTGAATCAAGGAGCGCCGGCGCATGGCCGCAGTTGGGATACTGAACAAGTTGTGCCCGCGGGCCGCGCCGGGTCATCTCCAAAGCGGTATCCGGCAAAAGCAGATCGGACTCTTCCCCACGTAGCACCAGAACCGGAATGTTGAGCAGATCCCACAGCGGCCAAAGATTAACATCGACCAGCGGTCCGGCAAAAGCGTGCGCAATCGCAGGGTCATAGCACAAGCGATACCCACCCGCCGGATCAACCCGCACTGAATGCCGGGTGAGGTCCCGCCAGTCCTCATCTTGCGTGATGCCAAAGGGGGCGTGCACCCGGCGAAAGTAAGCTTCCGCTTCCGTCAGATCGGCAAAATGGGGGTTACTGCCTACATAGCCCGCCAACCGCTCCAGCGCGGCCTTGGGAATGAACGGCCCAACATCGTTGAGGACCAGTTTGCGAATAGGTGTATGCGGTTGCGCCGCCAGCATGAGGCCGATCAACCCGCCCATCGACGTCCCAATCCAGTCGACCTCGGTCGCGCCCAGACGGGCCAGCAAAGCGGTCATGTCGGCGAGCGCTTGCGGATAACCATATAATTCGGGCCGCGGCAACCAGTCGGACTGGCCCCGCCCGACCACATCAGGACAAGCCACAAAACGGCCACGCGCGGCTAGTTGCGCGGCCAGATAGTCGAAGTCATGGCTGTTGCGGGTCAACCCATGGACGCAGAGTGTCACCCGCCCACCCGGCTGCCCCCAACTACTATAGGCCAGCTGGTGGAATCCGGCGACCGACAGACCCAGATAAGTGTTCTGCTCCATCAGCGCCGCCGTGCCGGGGAGCGCGTTACATCATCATAATCGCGCAAATCGTCATCTACAGGCGGCGCACTGCCTTCATCATCGTCAAGAAAATCATCGTCTTCATCCGGCTCATAATTGCCGGAATGGTAATCCTCCGGCAGCTCCTCGGCTTTGCGGGGAATGGGCGGGTCATCTCCCACTGTTACCATCTCGGGCCACGGCAAGCTGTGAAAGGCCGAGGTTAGGGACCCCGCATAAGCTCCACATTGCCCGATCTCGATATAATCGCCCGCGCGGGCATCCTCAGGCAGATAGAACGGACCCGGCATGATATCCTCACCATGACAGGCGGGACCCGAGAACATGTATTTATGGATCACACTGCGCGGCGGGCGGCCCTGCGGGCGGATCAGCCGCACCGGCGCCTGGCACCAAGGCAGATTGATCTGACTGAGGCTGCCAAGTACGCCATCGTTGATATAGAGCATTTGCCCGCGGCGCTGCTCAACACGAACCAGAACAGCGACACTGTCGGCCACCAGCGCCCGACCCGGCGTGCAGAAGACCCGGCAGGTGCGTGGCAAATGTAGGCGCGCAAGGCCCCGCCCGACCACCTTGAAGTACTCCTCCAGCGGTGGTGGCCACAAACCTTCGTAAATAGAAGGAAAGCCACCTCCGATACATAGCAGGTCCAGCATGAAGCGGGCTTTGTACATAACCTCGCGCAGAATGAGAAA
Organism: Micavibrio sp. UBA2400; assembly: GCA_002343265.1. Classification (GTDB taxonomy): domain Bacteria; phylum Pseudomonadota; class Alphaproteobacteria; order UBA2400; family UBA2400; genus UBA2400. The sequence continues at coordinate 20,892 of DDSC01000002.1, read as the reverse complement.
GGATTCATCATACAGCGCCGGACTTAGAACCTGCGAACCAAGCTGAAATGACAGACCCAGCTTGAACCCGGCCTCCACCACTTCGCGCGCCAGAAAAACGGCCTTATCGATCTCGCAGCCATAGCGATATCCCTCCGACTGCAAGGCCCCGGCGGGCGCGGTGACACGCACAATCAAGGTGCAATCCGTCCCGGCATGAGCGCGGATTTTGCGCAGCTCATCCGGGTGATCGATCACAAAGTCACGAATGCGGTGCTTACGGTAGGCCTGTTCCACCGCCTGCTCCGCCTTGATGGGATGCATGAACAAAAGGCGCGCATCGGGCAACAGACGGGCAACTGTTTCGATCTCGGCCAAGGTGTCACAGGCATACCAGTCAATCCCGGCGGAAAAAACTTCGCCCAGCACCTTCGGCTCGGGGTTGGCGCGCACCGCATAGGCAGTGGTGCCGGGAAAGTTATCGAGAAAGGGGTGCGTGCGCATATAGATCATTTTCGGGCGCAGCAGGTGCAGTGGCGCATCGGGCGCCAATGTTTTGGCAACCTCCAGCGCATCGGCATATTCAGTCGGCGGCAAGCCGCTGGTGACGTCTTCGTCCTGCATAATCCTCAGTGTGACCTATGTTTGTTACCAGCTGGTAAGGATTATAACGCGATTTATGGTTTTCAGATATTAACCAACAAATTTCCGGTAACTTGAGCTCCAATACAACAACGGCGTGCCCTCATGGGCCTGTAAATGGACCACCTCACCGAGCAAAATAGTATGGTCACCCGCGGAAATACGTTGGGTAATTTTACATTCAATGGTGGCCAAGGCCCCCTCAAGGAGCGGCGCACCGCTGATCCCCAATCGGCTTGTGCAGGATTGCCAGCGCTCGGCCCCCTGCCCGCGCTGGGCAAAAGCACGGGAAACCGCTTCCTGATCCTGCGCCAGAATATTGATGGCATAGTGCGTCGCCTGTCCGAAAACGTCCTGCGCCACCGAGGTTTCATGCAAGCAGAACAGTACCAACGGCGGCGTGAGCGATACCGAGACAAAGCTGTTGACCGTCAGGCCCACGCGGCGGCCATCTGGCAACGCGGCTGTAGCCACAGTCACACCGGTCGCAAAACGCCCCATAACGCGTCGAAAATCAGCCGAATCAATGCTCATGGCGACCTTATAGCGGTTGTTTTTGGCCTCGTCTGCTTAAAAAGAAATTAACACTCTTGGCGCAGCTTGGGAGAACTATGGCAGAACCTTCAGGCGGCCCCGCCCCAATCATCATCAAGCGCAAGAAAGCGCATGGCCATGGCCACCATGGCGGCGCCTGGAAGGTGGCCTATGCCGACTTTGTGACCGCCATGATGGCGTTCTTCCTGCTGCTATGGCTGCTCAACGTCACGACGGAAGAGCAAAAGAACGGTATTGCCGACTATTTCACACCCTCAACCGCCTCCACCGAGGTGGCGAGTGGCGCGGGTGGCGTGCTGGGCGGACTGACGGTGACGGTGCCCGGCTCCAGTGTTGCTGAAAATTCACCGCTTGCGGTAGCCGATCCGGTTCCTACGGAGGGGGTGAGCCTCGAAATCACTCAAGATGAGGAAAGCGGATCACCTGAAGAAAACGACAATGTAGATCAACAGCCTCATACGCAACCGCATGATCAGCCCAATACCCAGCCTCATACACAGCCCAACGACAAACCCAGCGACAAGCCAACCCAAGACGAAATCGATAAAGCGATTGCCGAGCGCGAGCAGAAGATGTTCGACGAGGTGGCCAAGGAGCTGAAAGAGGCGATCATGAACGTGCCCGAGCTGGCTGATCTGCACAAATCGCTCATCATCGACCAGACCCCGGAAGGGCTGCGCATCCAGCTGGTCGATCAGGAAGGCTACTCCATGTTCCCGCGCGGGAGTGCCATCATGGCGGATCGCACCAAGGAGCTGATTGATCTGGTTGCTCGCGCGGTTGGCAAATTGCCGAACAAACTCTCAATCTCGGGCCATACCGATGCGGTCCAGTTCAGCAATCCGAACTCGACCTATACCAACTGGGAGCTGTCGAGCGATCGCGCCAATGCCGCCCGGCGCCAGCTGTTTGGTGGCGGCATTGATCCCACCCGTATTGCCACCGTCGTCGGGCGGGCTGACAAGGAACCGTATATCAAAGACGATCCGGAAGACCCGCGCAACCGCCGCCTGTCCATCATCCTGCTGCGCGAGAAGCCACTAGGTAGCCCCCCGGTTGCGCGTGAGCCGGCTGGCGTAGCCACCGATGCCCCTTAGGCGCGCTTTTCACCTTTACGCCCTCGACGGGCGCGCCCTGAGAATGTTAGGCTGAAGCATGTCAGTCCTGAATAGCCAGAAACTGATTCCGCTGCAGTTTTACCGCTCCAGCCCAGCCCCCTGTCCTTACCTGCCGGGCCGGATTGAGCGCAAGCTGTTCGCCCGCCTGTCGGGGCCCGATGCGACCGAGGTCAACTCACGTCTCTCACAGGCGGGGTTCCGCCGTAGCCACGATATCATCTATAAACCGGCCTGCCCCGGCTGCGTGGGTTGCGTACCGGTGCGCGTGCCATCCGATCAATTCGCCTTAAGCGACAGTTTGCAGCGGACGGCCCGGCGGAGCCAGGGTCTGATTGACAGCGCTGTACTCACACAGCCTACGCGCGAGCAGTTTGATCTCTTCCGCGCCTATGAGCAAGCACGTCATACCGATAGCGATATGGCGGGGATGACCTATGATGACTATTGCGCCATGCTGCTCGAAGGACAGTCGGAAACGTTACTACTGGAACTGCGAGCGCCCACGCAGGAACTGGTGGGGGTGATGCTGGCGGATAAACTGAGCGATGGGTTATCGGCGGTTTACTCGTTCTTCGCCTGTGCTCCACATTGGCAGCGCCACAGTTTGGGCTCGGTATTGATTCTGAGGTTGCTTGAGCAAGCAAAACAGCTTGGCTTGCCTTATGTTTATTTGGGCTATTGGGTCGCGCACAGCCGCAAAATGGCCTACAAGGCCCGCTTCAAACCGCTGGAAGCTCTGGGCCCAAGTGGCTGGGCCTCCTTCACGCCGCCTCAATCGGGCGATTAACCAGGAATACGGGAAAAATACAGCAGATACGCGACAGCCCCCAAATTCATTACGGAGGCGATCCAGAACCCGGCCTGTCCCATCTGGTCCTTCAGTCGTGAGGCAAATGCCATGACAAAGGTTGCAACCAGATAGGCCAAGGTCTGCAGCTCAAACGGCGTCAGGTTCAATGCCCGGCCAGTCGCCATGGCCGGCGTGATCAAGACATAAGCCAACAAGAGCGGCGGCACCGCCAACGGCCATAAGGTGTACTTATAGTGATTATCACGCTTGAGCGAAAAGGCCATGATCTGCATGACAAAGATCAGCAGAGCGACGACATCCAGTAAGACACGGGCTAATCCAGACATTCTTCCCTCCGTGGTCGCCGGTTAAACACCAAACTTGTTGCTGCGGGCAAACCCCTGTGGTGGCAAGCGTCCGGCTTGAGCGCGCTCCCCCACCCATTCCTTGATTGCGGTCTCGGTACGCACACCCGCCCCGCTCTTCCAGCTCAAACCGTCCTTGAGGTTGAGCGTAGTAATATCTGACAAGCCGCCGTCTTTGTACTTCTGCAAGGTAATACCCTTGCCGCGCGACATTTCCGGCAATTCGGACAGCTTGAAGATGAGCAACTTGCGGTTCTCGCCTATAACCGCAATATGGTCCCCTTTCACTTCGCAGATCGCGCGGGCTTCCTCCGGCGTCTCGACATTCAGGACCACTTTGCCATTCTTGGTCTGTGCCAGCACATCATCCGACTTGACGCGGAAGCCGCGGCCATCGCTGCTGGCGATAACATACTCCTTGCCCGGCTCGAACTTCAGCAGGGCGATGAAATCCGCATCTTCGCCCAGCTCTATCGTCAGGCGCAGCGGATCGCCAAAGCCGCGGGCAGACGGCAGGTTATTGCACGATATCGTATAGAAACGCCCGTTCGTCGCAAAGGCCAACAGCTTGTCAGTTGTCTCGCACTTCACGGCAAATCGCTCACGATCGCCCTCTTTGTGCTTCATGTCCGACACATCATCGAGATGGCCTTTGGCCGCCCGGATGAAGAGTTTTTCGGATAGCAACACAGTAATCGGCTCACGCTCAATGAAGGCATCCACTGGCACATCCACTACGTCCGGCGCAGTTGCAAAGCTGGTGCGGCGCTTGCCCAGCGGTGTACGGGCACCAAATTTTTCCTTGATGGCTTTGATCTCGTCATCAATTCTGGCCCAGCGTTTGGCCGGGTCGGCCAACAGGGCCTTCAGTTCGGTCCGCTCCGCACGCAAGGCTTTGTCCTCGCGTTTGATCTCGATTTCCTCAAGCTTGCGCAGAGCGCGCAGACGCATATTCAGAATGGCTTCGGCCTGATTTTCGGTCAGGTCAAATTTCTTCATCAAGACCGGCTTGGGCTCATCCTCAGTCCGGATGATCTTGATGACAGCATCCAGATTAAGATAAGCGATCAGGTAGCCGCCCAATACCTCCAGCCGATCCTCAATCTTGCCCAAGCGATAGCGCGAGCGGCGCTCCAGCACCACCTGCCGGTGATCAAGCCACCCTTGCAGCGCTTCCTTAAGATTCATCACGCGCGGCGTATTAGTGGCGTCCAGCACATTCATGTTGAGCGAGAAGCGGCTCTCCAGATCGCTGACGCGGAACAGGCTTTCCATCAGCAGAACCGGATCGACATTGCGGCTCTTGGGCACCAGTACCAACCGCACATCTTCGGCAGACTCATCAATAATATCGTCAAGCAGAGGTAACTTCTTGGCCTGCAGCAGCTCGGCGATCTTCTCGATCAGGCGGGATTTCTGTACCTGATAAGGAATCTCGGTGACGACAATCTGCCATCCGCCGCCCTTTAAATCTTCCTTTTCCCAGCGGGCGCGGACACGAAATCCGCCCTGCCCTGTCTTATAAGCCTCAAGGATGCTGTCACGCGATTCAACCAGCACGCCACCGGTCGGGAAGTCCGGCCCACTGACATGGCTGACCAGTTTTTCAATCGTGCAATTGGGCGTGGCGATCAGGTGGCGCAGAGCATCGCACAACTCGGGCACATTATGTGGCGGGATCGAGGTGGCCATGCCCACAGCAATGCCGGCCGAGCCATTGGCCAGCAGATTGGGGAACCCGGCTGGCATCACGACCGGCTCAGTCCCGCTTTCATCATAGGTCGGGCGGAAGTCGACGGCGTCTTCATCCAGCCCTTCCATCATCAACTCGGCGATGGCGGTGAGGCGCGCCTCGGTGTAGCGCATGGCGGCGGCATTATCGCCGTCGATATTACCGAAATTGCCCTGCCCATCGACCAGCGGGTAGCGCTGGGCAAAATCCTGCGCTAGCCGCACCATGGCATCATACACGGACTGGTCACCGTGCGGGTGATACTTACCGATGACATCACCCACCACGCGGGCCGATTTGCGGGCTGGCTCGTTGGACGCCAACCGTAACTGGCGCATGGCAAATAAGATCCGGCGGTGTACCGGCTTAAGACCATCACGCACATCGGGCAGAGAGCGCGACATGATGGTCGAGAGCGCATAGGCCAGATAGCGCTCGGACAGAGCGGCAGACAGGGGCTTATCGGTAATCAGATCAAGATCAGACATAACGGCGAATGGTTAATGCATCCGCCCCCCAGCGTCAAGGAAAGCTTGTCTTTCTCATTGTGATTCGCAGTAATCCCTCCTACTGTTAGCCCAACACAGGGAGAAAACGGGAATGAGTCCAATACCACTTGAGCCATGCTATTTTTTCTACCGGGTCCACCAGCTACATCCCAGCGCTGCGCTGGTGCGGAATTGGCACCCCACGCGCTACGTGCCAAACGCCGCTGGCCATCCTTACAGCTTTCTCGCATATCCCAACGGCCCAAGCGCAGCCAATCTGTGGCAGCCTAACCAAGACCCGCTCCTGCAACAAGCGATGCTCCAAGCGGCGCTGCACAGCGGCATTTATCCAAGGCCCAGAACCCTCTATGAGGTAGTCCGGATACCCCATCGGCTCGTTCCGCACCTGACCGAGACCGAGGTGTGTGAGTTGATCTACAATATCAACGAGGGTATTTTACTCAAACATTGTCCGCGCGTTCAGCGCTACGAACTCGTGGATATCGCGATCACTGAACTGCCCAGAAACGACCCGGAGGCGGCGCTGTTCTATAAAGGCGGAGCGGCCTATTTCCAGCGTCTTGAGCAGTTAAAGCTGGACCGCGCCGCCGCGCTGGCACGGGAAGATGCACAAATAACGCAGCAAAACGAGATCACTGTCCCACCCCGCTTAAATACAGGGGCTATCGCCCCAACGGCCCCTGCGCCAACACTCGTCCAGCAAGCCAGACGGCTGCGGACAGCTCGCCCCCGAGGGATGACGATTGGTGAAACCTTTGCCTACCTACAGCGTCTCAGAAAGGCTAGGGCCAATAACCCCAGCCAACTGCCCCCTGAGGCTCCCAAGCCATGAGCACTCTTTATTACGCTTTCTTGCGAGCCAATGAATACCAGAACTATACCGACTCCCGCTCACCGTGGGTGCCGCTTGGTATTGAAGCGCAGGTCAGTACCTTCCCGGCAGTGGATATCGCTGCCCATCTGCGCGATATACCTCTGGATCGCTGGCGTGGCCGCTTTGACCTGCGCTACATGGGCTGGAAAGCCGTAACAGCCGCCCTCCGGCACGAAGATACCGAACCGGATATGATCTATGAACTGCTGTACCTGCCAACCGATGTGGTCGCTGATATGACGGTCGCCCAAGCGGGTCTAATGGCTAACGAGCTGTCACGCGCAACCTGTGGGATCATCGAGTGGACACAATCGCATGACCGGGTAGCGGGCGTTCTGCCGTTTCGGCCCCGCTCTGAAAAGTCAGCAGGAATTTATTACAGGAGCGGCGCTCGGTTTTATGCAATGCTGGAGGCCATGGTGGCGGCAAACGATAAGGCGGCCCCGGATATTATTGGCAATCTGGCATCCCCTCAAAAGCACGAGGAGCCACTTGTTGAAGCTCCTGCACGTCCAACCGGCGCCATGCGCGAACTGGCCATACCCCACGAGCCAACTGAGCTGCAGCAGCACCGGGCCCGGTTCACCGGCTCACGGCTAGACCCGCAGGCTACTTTATTATTCCTTAGAAGACTACGCCGGATCAGGGCCGGTACTACGCCGCGACCGGCATAAGCTGCTCCAGCCGATCCAGCAAGCGTGCCCGCGCCGCTGGCAGCGGCTGATGATGGACCGCGAACACACAGCGCTCGAGGAAGAAGCCTGTCAGCTTAAAGCCATCCCGCAGAGCCTGCGGACTGGGCTCACCACGCCCACACAGGAACCCCGGCAGCGGCAGCAGCTTGTCCTGATAGGCTTGCGCAGCACTAGCACTCACCGCCTTACCGGTCTTGGGACTGACGTAGGAAAGCGGATTGGAGAGTGAATCGGTAACACCGGTCACTGCACAACTGGTCAGGTCAATCCCATAGCCAACTTCGCGCAGCAGACCCAGCTCCCAGCGGATATAAGCATAGAGGCCCGCCGAAGTGGGTAGCATATCGATCAGGGCGAGCAGCCCTTCGTACACGGCCGCATGACCTTCCCGCTCTGGCAGTGCTGCGTCTGTAACAGCGCAGGCCGAGGTCAGGGCGGCGAGCGCCAGCGGATCTTCCAGAATACGGGCGGGATAGGGTGCAGACGGCTCGACCGCATAATGACCAAGCTGATCGGACAGCCGGGCTTTCCAGTTGGCATCGACCTGCTGACCGGGCTGCAAGATGGCGGCGGTCCGGCGGGACTGCCCGCCCAGCACAAGGCCGGCGTGACGGCCATGCCGACGGGTGAGCAGGCTCACCACCGCTGCGGTTTCACCATGCGGACGAGCCGCTAACACAATCGCATCATCGCGCCATTCAACCATGATAAGGATGGAATGACTGATTCACAGCCAGATGTAAAGCGCGGCGGAAAAATAAATTTGTGGACTGTTAGTGGCGCTCAAGCAGCCCCTGTGACCGCAGGAAGTTGGTATCTTCAGTCCAGTTTTCCTTAACTTTTACGTGCAGGGTCAGATGGATTTTACGCTCAAGTTCTTTTTCCATCTCAAGGCGGGCTGCAGTACCGATCGCCTTGATGCGCGCGCCACCTTTACCGAGCACGATCGCTTTTTGCGTATCGCGCTGTACATAAATGATCTGATTCACCACCGACAGCTTGGAGCTGCGCTCCTCCCAACTCTCTGTTTCCACCGCAATCTGGTAGGGTAGTTCCTGCGCCAGCTGACGAAAGGCCTGCTCACGGGTAATTTCAGCCGCCCAGAGCCGCTCCGGCATATCAGTGAGCTGATCTTCGGGGTAGAGCCAGATGCCCTCGGGTACTCGCGCAGCAACCAGTGCCCGCAGATCACCAACACCATCGCCCTTGGCAGCCGAGATCATCAGAACATCGGTAAAATGACCTGTCGCGTTAAGCTGTTGGGTGAGGGCCAGTAGCGCTGCCTTGTCGGCTTTGTCGGTTTTGTTGAGAACCAGAACCGCCTTGCGTTTCTGCTCGGCCAGCCAATCGAGGATAGCTTGAGTTTCCTTCGCCATTTTGGGCAGAGCGGCATCGACCAAGACCAGAACCAGATCCGCATCCAGCGCGCTGCCCCAAGCCACCTCGACCATCGCGTGATCGAGCTTGCGGCGCGGTTTGAAAACACCAGGCAGATCGGTAAAGATGATTTGGCTAGCCCCCTCTACGCAAATGCCCAAAACACGCGTGCGGGTCGTCTGCGGCTTGGCACTGACAATTGAGACTTTGCTACCCGTCAGCGCATTGAGAAGAGTCGATTTTCCAGCATTAGGCGCGCCGAGCAGCGCGACAAAGCCGCAGCGGTGCTTAGTCATGTTTGAGCTCCAGTCGATCGAGAAAATTCCTTGCTGCCGCCTGCTCGGCTTGGCGCTTGCTGCTACCCTGCCCCTGCGCCGTACGGCCGTCCGGCAGGACTACCTTAACCTCAAACATGGGCGCGTGTGACGGACCACTTTGCTGGACCACATCATAACGCGGTAACGTTGTTCCGCGCGACTGCGCCCACTCCTGCAAACGGGTTTTCGCATCCCGCTCCGCCGTCGGCTCGGCCCGGATCAGTTCGGCCCACAAGTGGCGGACAGTTGCCCGGGCTGGCTCAAGCCCCCCATCCAGATAGATGGCACCCAGCACGGCTTCGAGTGCATCGGCAACAATATTATCATTGGCGCTGCCGCCACTGGCCCCTTCATTACTGGCGAGTTGCACCTGTTCAGGTAATCCGGCCCGGCGCCCAATCTCCGCCAGCGTACTTGCCCGGACCAACGCGGCCAGACGGCGCGACAAAGGCCCTTCGGCCTCATGTGGATATAAATCGAACAACCAGTCTGCGATGATCAACCCCAGCACGCGATCGCCCAGAAACTCCAACCGCTCAAAGGCCGGAACCTGCCCGCGGACTGCCCCCGGCGCACTGGGGTGGCGCAGCGCCGCCTGCGCCAGATCGGGCGATGAAAAACGATAGCCAAGCAGAGTGGGACTCATTCGACCGCGCCAAACAGGCGGTTCCAGCGCACCCCACCCGGCCATGTCCACGGTTGGTAAATGCTGAAGCTATCCCCCAAGGACAAGAAGCGGATACGGGCCGGACCCAATATATTCTCAAGCGGCACAGGACCAACCCGGGAAGTCACCCGACTGTCTTGGGAATTATCCCGGTTATCGCCCATCATGAAATAATGACCGGGTGGCACGGTATACCCCGGCGTATTATCAAGTGGCTGATCATCCGAGACCTCGATAATCTCGTGCGTCATGCCACCGGGCAAAGTCTCTTCATAGCGCTGCAGCGTCTGTACCTCGCCATAAGGCCCCTTCGCGGTAAAGGTCCCGATCAGTTTACGCTCGACTTTAGTGCCATTAATATACAGGCGGCCACTGATCACCTGAATGCGATCACCCGGCAGCCCTATCACGCGTTTGATATAATCGGTCGAATTATCGGTCGGCAGCTTGAACACAACAACAGCACCGCGAGGTGGCCCTCCTGCTTTTCCACCGGGCCACCAACGCCCCTTGATCGGCGCGACACCCAGCGGGAAAGAATAGCGGCTATATCCGTAACTATACTTACTGACAAAAATATAATCACCCACCAGCAGGTTGGGCAGCATAGACCCGGACGGGATGTTAAAGGGCTCGAACACAATGCTACGGATCAGTAGCGCCAGCAGCACTGCGTAGATAATAGTCTTGAGAAACTCAATGAACCCGTCCGGTTTTCCGGTTTGCGCAGTGACATCAGTAAAATGATCGGACATGGCGTTACTCGGGCAAGGCATCAAGGACCACGAAAGCCGAAGCGAGAGGCGGCTCATCGCTTAAGCTCAGATGAATAAAGGCTTTATGCCCGATTGGCGTGATTGCTGCAAGTCGCGCTGCGGCCGCCCCCGATAATTCCAGCGCCGGCTGTCCGCTTGGACGATTGATTACGGCGATGTCGGTCAGGTAGGCCCGTGCGCCAATACCCGTGCCCAGAGCCTTGGCACAGGCCTCCTTGGCGGCCCAACGGCGAGCATAAGTGGGTATGGGGTCCTGTTTTTGGGCGGCGCGGGCCTGCTCGGCTCGCGTAAAGGTGCGGTCCAGAAACTGTTGGCCAAACTCGTCCAGCGTAGCCTTCAGGCGGCGCATATCGATCTGATCGTGTCCAATGCCGATAATCATGAGCGTACAAAGTTGAATCCACCAACCCGACGACTCCCGAGCGAGGGCCGATGTGGTGGACGTTCAATTTTGGCTAACCCTCTCTCACGGAAAGCTTTTTCAAGATCTGCGGCCACGGGCTCATACGCCTCAGCGGCGGCTTTTACGGTTTCCGGAACGGACTGCGCCTCTGTGAGCAAGATGGCCAGAGCTGCGCGGTGTTGAAGGCTGCCCGAGCTGTCAGAAATATCCGCTGCCAGCTGCAACAGCTCACGATCTGTTGGGCGCTTGTGCACAGCGCGGGCGCACGCCGCAAAGGCCTCATCCAGTCCCTGCGCACGAGCACATCCAGTAGCTTGACTGGCCAGCTCAAGATACGCCTTGGCCTTGGCCACGTGGCCACGCACAAACATCTGATTTTCATGTGCAGTCACAGGTGTCGGCACCCGTAATACGTTAAAGACCTGCATTACCGCTTGCTCAGGCTGGTTCAACCTTAGCAACGCCTCGGCCACAACCACGGATTTGGCATAGGAGGCCGGGCCGACTTTAAGTGACGTGAGTGGAATGCCGCTCTCCTTGGCCCAATCGGCATCAAGATTTAGCTGCCAGCCTGTTAGCTCGCGAGTCAGGACAGGCTGCTCAAGCTGATCCAGCATTTGCGCGACAGCGGCCGTGTCCTCGGCCAGCAGGCCAACCGACAATTCGGCCATCAGACGCAGTTGATTATGTACTGGCGATTGTACAGGTTCCAGAATTTCGCGCGCCAACCAAGGCCGCTCTTGCATCAGCAGACCGCAAGCTGCGATAATACGGGCCTGCGCCCCCCAATCAGCATCCTGTAGCGATGGCTCCACCGCCCGCACCGCACGTTCATACTGATGCAGATGCAGTCGAGCGATACCAACCAGAACCGGTACTTCTGCTGAAACACCGCCCCGCCCAATATACGGAGCCAGATTGCCCGTGAGTTCAGTGAACGCCTCAGTCTTGAGAAAATTTCGCCCAATACGCGCCAGATGCGGAATCCGCTCATCCCCCAGCTGCAGGAGCAGGGTCGCCGCCCTGTACCAGTCACCCTCGCGTTCAAGATGCTCGGTAGCTGTTAGTATGGCGAGCGGATCGGCGCATTCCAAAAGCGCACGACGCTCATCGCGGCGCTGTCGGCGGACATCCGGTTCATTATGCTTTGGCTCTTTTTTCGACTTAACTACGCGAGGCTTCGCCGGTGCCGCTTCTGCAACAGGGCGCGGCAAGCGCGCTTTGGGAGCGAGCGACTGTCGGCGCCGAATACGCAAGTCCGTCACAATGGCACGGCGTAGCACCTCTTGCAGCCGTGTTTTTGTGATCGGCTCCGTCCCATCAAGGTCCGCTCGAACGTCACCAAGGATTTGCGCTACGGAACGCTTGCCCGTGAGTAGCAACCGGCCCTTTTCATCTTCGGTACAATCAGAACTGTTCCTGAGGACACGAAACCAAGCATCGGCTTGGCGGCGAATTTGTTCCTGCTGCGGGGTTGAAAGTGTAACACGGGGGGATGGTGGCCGCTGTGCCGGTTTTTTGTTCAAAGCCGCGGCGGCCAAAAGGGCTGCCTTTTCCGCCCGTCGTGCTGCCCGGAGAGCCCGTTTATCAATAAAGCCTGAGGAAGGATTTAACGCGTCTGATTCCTCAAGCTGCTTGGCCATGGCTACCCTTCCCTGTTGCGCCTTGATAGCGTTTTAACGGGGGGGATTGCAACTGATTCCTTTGCCTTATTGACCGCGGGTGCGCTCGACCGCGTTAACTACTGGCGTCGCGCGCAGGGCGGCAAGGATATTGGTGAGTTGCTTCACATCGGCCACATCAATATCGATCTGCATCTCGAAGAAATCCTGTGATCGATTGGTAAACTTGAGATTGTTGATATTGCCGCCATTCTTGCCAATGACCGTGGCGATGGTTCCCAGCGCTCCCGGCTCGTTGCTTACCGTAGCGTTAATCCGGCCGATAACCTCGTTTCCAGCGGCCTGATTATCCCACGCGATATCCAGCCAGCGCTCCGGCGATTCGGCAAACGACTCCAGTGTCTCACAATCAATGGTATGAACAGTTACGCCTTTGCCTGTTGTCACAATCCCCACAATACGATCACCCGGCAGTGGATGACAACAGCGGGCATAGTGAATAGCCATACCCGGAATCATACCGCGAATAGCCACCGGCTGGTCGGCACTGCGAGCCACTGTTTGGCGCTTCTTGGTGGCCTCGATTTCCGCCAGTTGCTGGGAGCGATGGCCGGGGAACACGGCGTTAAAGACCTGCTGTGCGGTGGTAAAGCCCGAGCCGACCGAGGCCAGCAGGTCATCCACCTCCTCAAACTTCATCACCTTGAGAATGCCCTCAATGGCCTTTTCCGTATATTCATAGCCTTCCTGACGGAACAGCTTTTCCAGCATCGCCTTGCCCAGTCCGGCATACTGGTCGCGCTGCTGGGTGCGGACATACTTGCGGATACGCGCTCGCGCCTTACCGGTAACAACAAAACGCTCCCATTCCGGCGAGGGGGTTTGCGCCTTGCTGGTGATGATCTCAACCTGATCGCCATTGCGCAGGACCGTGCGCAACGGCACCATGCGGCCATTAACCTTGGCCCCGACGCAGTGATCGCCCACCGCGCTGTGCACGGCATAGGCAAAATCAACCAGCGTCGCCCCACGCGGCAGCGCCACGATCGCGCCTTTGGGGGTGAATGTGAAGACCTGATCCTGAAACAGCTCCAGTTTGGTATGCTCCAGAAATTCATCCGGCTTGTTGGATTGATCGAGAATGTCCAGCAGTTCGCGCAGCCAGCGATACTGCTGATGATCACCCGCGGGCTTGCCTTCTTTGTAGCCCCAGTGGGCCGCCACACCGAGTTCGGCGATTTCGTGCATCTCGCGGGTACGGATCTGCACTTCAACGCGCTGGTTCATCGGTCCGATCACGGTGGTGTGCAGTGACTTATAGCCGTTGGGCTTGGGGGTAGAGATATAATCCTTGAACCGGCCCGGCACGACCGGGAAATGCGAATGGATGATACCCAGCGCGTGATAGCACTCGCCGATATCCGGCACGATAATGCGAAACGCCATGATGTCGGAAAGCTGCTCGAAGGTAATGTCCTTCTTCTGCATCTTGCTCCAGATGGAATAGGCGCGCTTCTCGCGCCCGAACACCTCAGCCTTTGGCAGCCCGCCCTCGGCCAACACCTCGTTCAGACCCGCAATGATCTGCGGTACGGTATCGGCACCATGCGCACGCAACTGCTCAAGACGGGACATGATGGATGCCCGCGCCTCGGGGTTGATGTAGGTAAAGCAGAGGTCTTCCAGCTCATCTTTTACCTTATTGATACCGATACGCTCGGCCAGCGGCGCATAAATCTCAAGTGTCTCCAGTGATTTCTTCCGGCGTTTTTCTTCACTGGGAATGTGGTGCATCGTGCGCATATTGTGCAAACGATCGGCCAGTTTGACCAGCAGCACCCGGATATCCTCACTCATCGCCACCAGCAGCTTGCGAAAGTTTTCGGCCTGCTCGGCCCCCTTCTCTTGCAGCTCAAGCTTGCCGAGCTTGGTTACACCGTCAACCAGCCGAGCGATCTCTTTGCCAAACAGCTTTTCGATTTCACTCAGCGGCACCCCGGTATCCTCCACCACATCGTGCAACAGCGCGGTGCAGATGGACGCGGTGTCGAGCTTCATCTCGGTGAGAATGGCGGCCACTTCCAGCGGGTGGGAAAAATAGGGATCGCCCGAGGCGCGCAACTGCGAGCCGTGCGCCATCATGGCGAACACATAGGCGCGGTTAATCAGATCTTCGTCGGCATTTGGGTCGTAGGCTTTTACCCGCTCGACCAGCTCGTATTGTCGCATCATCGTAGAGCTAATCTAGCGCAAACCAGGTATTAAAACACCCCAGATACGCAGGGCGTTGACTATCCGGGGCCACGGCGCTGATGCGTAACAAGCTGTCGAAGGCTTGCTTCCTGCTGGTCACCCCGATGGTTAGCTTGGTCAGAGCGGCGGGCGCGGTCCTGATGTGATTCAACCCTCTCGCCCTGCTGGATGCTCTGGCTGACCTTTTGACTTTTGAAGTAGTATTTCGCGCGCTGCGAAGGTCCTGCGTGTTTGCCCATTTTTTGATCTCCCTTTTATGCTTGTGTTTGGAGACGAAACAGTGAGTTAGCCTATCCCCCACAGCGGACGTACACCTGTTTTTTTCTCAGGCGCTGGCTTGGGACTATGCAACTCACCCACTAGCTGCCACAGCGTGTCACCCGCAGGGGCTTTACCGTCCGCGATCACCATAAGGGCGGCCTGGCGAAGCTCTGGCTGCTCGGCCAAGGCATCAAAAAACCCGGACACATCGGCTGTATTTTGCTCAATCGGAAGGGCCTGCGTGACAATCTCTTCCGGTGAGAGGTCAGGCCCCGGCACAAACGGCACAGGCCGGGCCGTCATAGGAGCGACCGTGGCTAACGCGTTGGCAGGGCGAGCAGGTGCTACTGGGGGGGTAGCCGCGGACGTAGCAGCCTGACGATGGACAGCGGATGCTGTTTTAACAACAGCCACCGGGGGCGAATTCTGCGCGGTAGATGCCAACGCTCCCGGATCTAAAATGGATCGGCCGGTTTGTTCCTGCCAACGAAAAACGGCGTTGATAGCCTCAATATTCATCGAAGACATCGAATCCTCCACTGCTCTGTTATTAGGCCCGACTTAAGCCGGGTCCGAATTTCAAACCAATTTCAAATCTCGTCGTCTGCATCTCCGGCAGCGGAATCAACGGCGGCGTCATCGCCCTCGTCCTCATCCTCACCGTCCATGCTCATACCCTCGGGCAGGGCCTCACCCTCCGGCAGGGCCGGACCCTGATAGCCAGCTTCACCAGCCATCAGTTCCACAATCTCTTCATCGGCATCATCCACCTCAGGCGGACGCTGGTGCCCGGCGATGAGTTCTTCGCGCAGGGACTCCAGGCTGATCTTCTGCTCGGCAATTTCGCGCAGAGAGACCACGGTATTCTTGTCGTTATCGCGCTCGACCTGAATATCCTGACCCGAGTGAATGTCCCGGGCGCGCTGGGCCGCCATCAAAACCAGCTCAAAGCGGTTGGGAACCAGTTCAACGCAATCTTCTACGGTTACGCGGGCCATTTTACAAACTCCGAAACAAAATCACGGTCTTAGCGCCGATCCGGAGACTATAACCCGGTTTCGAGCAGCCATGCAAGAGTTTCTTAAGGGAAATTAACTCGCTTTTTACCAAATCGACCCAGCTTTAACCAAACGAAAGGTATTCACGTGACGAATCTCGCCGATATCCCGCCCGAAATCATCCTGATGAACCGTATGAACGGCCTTGCCAGAGTCTATGCCGGATTTATGCGGCAGGCCAGCCAGACACCCCAACCAGAAACTGACCCTCGCCTGCAGACCATGGCAACGCTGTACTGGTCCCTCGCCGCTCGTGTGTATGACGATTTTCTCGACCGTGGCTTACCCAGACAACGCTGGAACGAGCTGGCGGAAAAGTCCGGCATGAACGAGTTGATGCGCAAGGCCAGCCAAGCTGCCACCCGCACCGGATACCGCGCGCTGATGAACGCTGCGCCGGGTTAAGCTCAGCGCCTCGCTCGGCAGGATTAAAGTCCTAGACTACTCGCACTCCGCGCCATCGAACACGTTACCATTACCAATTTCGATCCAATAAAAAGTTGAGGGATCACTATCTTTTATAATTTTGGCGGGAATTTTTGTTCCTCGACTCAGATTCAGGCAGGGAATGGCGCTGCGGAGCAGATCGTAGAGTTCATTTTCCAATCCCGAGTTTGAGATGTGGTGAATGATGACACGGGAGTCTGGCGGCGGTGGCAATTGATAGGTAAAATCAGCGTCATGGTTGGGATTTAAGTCTGAAAAGACATTTGGACAATCCATCGGCATTACCCTATTATTTTCTACGAATACTTGATGATTACACTCATCATCTGACGGATTGTTGGAACGGCACTCCCGACTCGCCTGCTTCCATTCGCCTTTGCTGAAATTTTCTTTTGCCATAAGGCAAGCGCTTGTTAGCGCTTGAGAAATTTCGCCAACGAGTGCCTTGTTTCCATCTGAAGAAGAAACAAAAGCAGTAAACGGCTTCGGGTATGGGTCACGCTGTAACTGAAAGCTAAAATATTCCTGTAAAACACTGTATGCCTTTATCTGCCATTTCGGCTGCGGCTGTACGTTATTGGCTGGCGACGTAACTGAAATCGTGGCCTGAGAGGCGTCTTCGCTATTTTGAGGCGCTGCGTAATACCAAGTAAATAGCATGACTAAAACTACTACCGACCCAAACAAAAGAGCTCTTTCTTTCCAAGATTTATCAATAGCAAAGTGCTGGTCAGCCTTATATCTTTGATACTTCTGCCCCAACCAAGGGCTAGCTCTGATCTTTTCACAAAGCTCAAATAACGCCTTAATTTCGCTGAATAACGGCATCACTATCACCACTAGCGTTGAACCTCATTAAACGGGAGCTCGTAAGCTACTATTCCCGCCCTTTGTTTTTCATAAAGCGGGCTTTTTCGCGGTCCCACTCCCGCGCCTTGATGGCTTCGCGTTTGTCGGCCTTCTTTTTGCCTTTGGCCAGACCGAGGGTCAGCTTGGCGCGGCCACGCGGATTGAAGTGAATGTCGAGCGGTACCAGCGTCATGCCGTCCTTGCGGATGGCGCCAATCAGCTTGTTCAGCTCATGCCGGTGCAGCAGCAGGCGGCGCGGGCGGCGCGGCTCATGGCTCTGCCCTTTGGCCGCCAGGCCATACTCGGGGATATGAGCGTTATAAAGATAAAGGTCGCGCTCGCGCTCGGTAGCATAGGATTCGGTAATCTGCGCTTTCCCTGCCCGCAGGGCTTTAACCTCGGTTCCCTTCAGCTCAATCCCGGCCTCGATGGTCTGCTCGATGGCATAGTCATGCCGGGCCTTGCGGTTTTGCGCCGCCATTTTGTAGCGTTCGGGATCATGCTCTTTAGGCGCGGTCATCTCAGCACACTTGCCTCTCGACAAAGCGAGCGAACGCTCCCATATCCTGCGCAGTCACCTTGAAGAATGTGCGCAGAGCAGATAGGATTCCGTAGAAGATGATCGGCTTACGGGAGATCGTTGACATGGTCATGGTTGTAGCCCGCCCGGCGCTGCGCCGCAAGCTTTCCGGTCTGGCGCTGGTCTTTTCGCTCCTCACGGCCCTGCCCAGCGCAGCCCAGCTGACCAACGGGGAACTGGCGACCTTTAAGGCCAGTGTTGCTGCCGCCAGCAGCCGTAGCCCAGCCCCTACTGCCGCACAATCGGACCCGATTGCCACGGACATCGCCACCTGGATTTACCTACAAAATGAAAATAATGGGGCCGATTTCACGGCCTATGTCCGCTTTACCGAGCGTTATCCGGACTGGCCCCGGCGCGATCAACTGACCAAGCTGGCCGAAAAGCGGCTTACGGGCCGTGAAAGCGACCGCGATCTTCTGGCCTTTTTTTCCGGCACGCCGCCTCAGTCGCTGCGCGGGCTGGAGGCCTATGTGACGGCCCTGCGCCGCACAGACCAGCATGGGCAAGCACAAAAAGCCGTCAAAGAGTTCTGGCGCACCGGCACCCTGTCCGTGCGCGAGCAGACGGAGCTGCTCAAGCGCTATGCAGACAGCCTGGATGAGGCTGACCTACACATGCGTAATGACCGTCTGATTATCGGGGCGAATGGCGCCAAAGATATGACCGAGCGGACAGCACTGGCATCCGCCATTCCCTTGGGAAGCGGACACCGGCAGGCCAATGCCGTGCGTCTGCACTTGATGGAACAGATGCGCAAGGGCCGCGGTACGCTTTCGGCGAGCGTGATCCACAAGACCGATGCCCGCATCGCCAGCATCCGCGAGGAAGACCAGCGGGATACCGGTTTTATCTACGATCATGCCCGCTGGCTGGAGTTTACCGATCGTCCGATCGAAGCAGGCCGCGTACTGCTCAAACATGCCCTGCAACCGCACGGCGACAGCAGCTACGCCTTCAAAGTGCGCGATATGGTGGCCCGCGACCTGATCGAGATCGGTGAGACCGCCATGGCCTACAAGGTGGCGAGCGAGCATGGGGTTGATCCGCTGGATGAGCCATCCACCCGCGATGCCGAGTGGCTGGCTGGCTGGATCGCGCTGCGCTTTGCCGGACTGCCGGAAAACGCCTGGGCGCACTTTAATGCGATGTATAAAAGCTCAACCTCCGTCATTTCGCGCGCGCGCGGAGCCTACTGGCTGGGACGAACCGCTCTGGCGATGGGAAAGACGGACATTGCCCATAGCTGGCTGGAGACGGCTGCGAAATCCGGTGGCAGCAGCTTTTATGGTCAGGCAGCGGCGCTGGATCGTTATGGCGAGGTTACAATCCGCATACCCAAGCTGGCCGATGTCAGTGGGGATGAGCGCAAAAAGTTTAACTCCCTGCCCCTCGTGCGGGCCGCGCGTGTTACCCAGCAGGCGGGCCTGACCGACCTGACCAAGGCGTTTGTTCTGGCCATCGCCAATACCGTTAAATCGCAAAGTGATGCAACGCTAACCTTGGAGCTAGCCAAGAGCCTTGGCCGCGATGATCTGGCCACCTTTGTCGCCAAGCGTGTGGGCGTGCAGGGTTTTCTGGCTGGCGAAATCGGCTACCCGACCCTGCCCCGCGTTCCTGCCCAGCCGGAGACGGCACTGATCCATGCCATCATCCGGCAGGAAAGCACCTTTGATCCCCGTGTTGTCAGCCCGGCCGGGGCCATGGGCTTGATGCAATTGATGCCGGCCACAGCCAAGAAACAGGCACAGGCCTTGGGACTGAAGCCGAGTACCGACCGCCTGACCAGCGATCCGGCCTATAACGTGACGCTCGGCAGCGCCTATCTGCAACGCCAGCTTGATGATTTTGGTGGTTCGTACATTCTGGCGGCGGCGGCCTATAACGCGGGTCCGGCGCGGGTAAGCCAATGGCTCAATCGCTTTGGCTCCCCAACCTCGCCCCGGCTGCCGATCAAAGCGCAGAATAATGAACCAGCCTATTGGCGGGCAATGGACTGGATTGAAGCGATTCCGTTTTATGAAACCCGCAATTACGTTATGCGGGTGAACGAAGCCGTCTCGGTGTATCGCGGCATACTGGCCCAAGGCAAGCCGGTACGCCTCGCGCTCAGCCGCGACTTGACGCGCTAACTTTAGAGATTGAAATCGTTACGCAGGCGAGGCGCTGCGATGGCCGCCCGCGCTGCTGGCGCGGCTTCGAACTTGGCGTTCACACCATGACCGTCAAGTGTTTGCACCACCGGATTGGCGCTCAGCGCCTGCCAGTAGCTGTCGAGTTGGGATTTAGGCAGTGGCAAGCTCACGTCCGGCCTCATCAAATTTGCGTAGGTGGCATTCAAATCCTTCAACCGGGCGGCCCTCATGCAGGCGAACCAGCATAATTTTGCGTGCCCATTGCAGATGCCCGGCGATCTGGTCATTCACTGGCGTGGGCAGCGGACGGGCCTGACCATCGTCAAACACAATGCTCAGCTGGCGCGGCCCCGCCTCATAACGCACCCATAGCGGATTGGCGTTAAAGGGCGCGTCATGCGCGATACAGGGGGCCACGCGGGACCCGGCGATAAGGTCGATATTCATGATCCAGACCGAACTGCAAAAGGTGTGCGGGTTCCTCCCGCTTATCTCTCACCTTGCGGCATTATGCTTACCAAAATGTGAATCTGTTAGGGTCGATGGCCGATCAACAGTAATTAAATTTCCACTGGAATTAAGGAATGATTCACCAAAATAAACAGGGCCGGAGTCGCCCCCGGCCCCATCTAAAAAGATAAAAGACTCAGGCCTCGGCGCCCTCTTCCGCCATCTGCTGCTGCGGAGCCGGGTCGCGGCGCGGGCGGCTGATGTAAGGGGCCAGATCGACCAGATCGATAAAGATATCGGCCTGACGGCGCAGCTCGTCCGACACCATCGGCGTAGGGCTGCGCATGGTACTGACAACAGTGACGCGCACAGCCTTGCGCTGTACCGCCTCGAGTAGCGAGCGGAAGTCCCCATCGCCCGAGAACAGCACGATATGAT